>JAAEZH010000012.1 GCA_018222965.1 Bacteroidota bacterium | reverse complement strand
CAGGTTGCCGACCCGTCAGGTTGCCGACCCGTCAGGTTGCCGACCCGTCAGGTTGAAATGTTAAAATCTCCTCTAAATACGAAAGTTGTCGTAGTTTCGTTTTGAAATACGAAAAGATTCGTATATAATTGTTGCGAAGATTAGAAAGCGATACATTATGAGTAAGTCGAAAAAACAGAAACCTACTGAATCAGAGCTGGAAATCCTACAGCTCCTCTGGGAGTTAGGCCCCAGTTCTGTACGCCAGATAAATGATCGGCTCAATGAAAAAAGGGAAGTTGGTTATACCACCACCCTGAAAATTATGCAGATTATGGCCGAAAAGGAACTGGTCAAGCGCAATACCAGTAGCCGAACCCATATCTACTCCGCTGCCGTAGCAGAAGAAGAAACACGTGCAAAGCTGCTCGACCAACTGGTAGACAAAGCTTTTAAAGGCTCAGCGATGAAACTGGTCATGCAAGCCCTGGATTCACACCAAACAAGCTCTGCTGACCTCGACGAACTCAAAGCCATGATCGAGAAGTTGGAAAACGACCGCAAAAACGCCTAAAGCAAGTACCATGGATCTGATCTACGAATTTCTATCTGAAGAAATGGTGCAGGCACTGGGCTGGACCGTTATTCACTCACTCTGGCAAGGAGTTCTCGCTGCAGGAATTTTCAGCCTGTTTATGAACCTCGGCCGAAAACGCTCCGCTACCTGGAGGTATCGGGCCGGCTGGATCGTACTAAGCAGCCTGTTCCTCTCAAGCGTAATAAGCTTTCTATGTCTTTACGAATTACCAGCTACAACTAATGGGGCAGAGATCACCCGACTGATACCCATTGGGGAGGATGCATGGGCGGAAGCCGGCATAGCATCTGATTCAACTCCCGTAATGGACCGATATCTACCCATAGTTGTAGCATTTTGGCTAACAGGAGCCTTTGTTTTAATGCTGCGATTATTGGGAGGTTGGGCCTGGCTCTGGCGGTTGCGCCATCACAGGACCTATGCCACAGATTCACGCTGGACGATACTGACAGAGAACCTTGCTTCCCGTTTAAAAATCCAAAAGAAAGTAGGCTTGCTGGAATCTGCATTGATTAGTGCACCTATGGCACTCGGGCACATCAAACCCCTGATCCTCTTTCCCATTGGCGCCTTAAACCAACTCAGTCCGCAGGAAGTAGAAGCCGTGCTGGCCCACGAACTATCACACATCGCCCGTCACGACTTCTTGCTTAATCTCATACAAAGCATGTTGGAAGTGCTTTATTACTTCCACCCGGCTGTCTGGTGGATGTCGGCCCGAATTCGCCAGGAACGCGAAAATTGCTGCGATGATATGGCTGTCTCTCTAACCGGCGATTCTTTGACTTATGCTAAAGCACTGGTAAACCTGGAGGAATTCCGAAAGCAAACTCCCGCCCTGACTCTGGCATTCTCCGGCAATAAAAATCACCTGATGGATCGCATCAAACGCATCCTTCACCAACCTAGAAAATCCTCGACTGTTATGGAAAAAATCACTGTTGTATGTCTTTTGGCAGCAGCCCTGACTTTGCTGTCCTTTACAAAAAATCCAAGCCCGGATCTCGTAGAAACAGATTCTGGAAACACCATTGAAGTAGAACTTGATCTCGTAGAAGAAGAATTCTTCCCCGCCGCAGATACCATCGATCCGAAGGTTAAGCGACGGGTGGTTGTAGAAGAGGAAGGTCAGGTCGTCGAATTGGAAATGGAAGACGAAACGGTCACCGGTATGAGTATCGACGGAGAAAAAGTTAATCCGTCTGATCATGCAGCGCTCGTTGAAGAGATCAAAGGTGACTCCGATATACAGATGGCCCTGGGAAGCAATAATGTTTTCATTTCGCCGAAAGGCGGAAAAGGAGACTTCGTATGGACAAACGCGAACTCCGAAGGAGGCCTCGTATTCGAAGTACGTGGCGATGATGGAGAACCTTTTGTGTTCCATTTTGATGAAAACGAAATGAACTGGTTCGATGAAAATGACAATCACGTTTTCTTTCAGGATGTGGATTCTGATAATTTTCTCTTCTTTTTCAACGATTCCATTCCCGAAGAAGAACTCCGGGAATTAGAGAGAGAAATGGAAAACCATCAGCGCGAAATGGAAGAGATGCATCGCGAAATGGAAATAGAGTTCCGCCGGGCCGCTGAAGACCAGGAACGGGAAATGCGGTTGATGATGGAGGAAATGGAACGCGCTGCCCGGGACCTGAGCGAAAGATCACGCGAAATTGAAGAGGAAGCAGCACGCATGCGCGAAGAGATGAGCGAAGAAGAATACGAGGAGTTTATGGAAATGCAACGCGACGAATTGGAGCAGATGCGCGAAGATGCTTTCGAGATGCGGGAAGAAGCACTTGAACTTGCAGCTGAAGAACGCATCGCTCTTATGGAATCCCGCCGGGAAGCCCAGGAAGAAATGATGGAAGTTCGTCGGGAAATGGCAGAAGAAATGGGGGAAAGGCATCAGGAATATGCCGAAGAACGCCTGGAGCGTCAACGCGAAATGCGAGAGGAGCACGAAGAAATGCGTCAACGAATCCACGAAGAACAAGCGATTGCAAGTGGCCATTACAGAAGCAGCACGGCCGGATTTACCAGCCGAATGGAGGAAGAGTTGCGGCGCGACGGATTCACAGAAGACGGCAATTATAGTTTTGACATGAATACAAAGCGATTGAAAATCAATGGCAAAAAGCAAGCAGACAATATCCATGAAAAATACCTGGATATCTATGAAGCTACCACTGGAGATTCCATGTGCGAAGATTGCCAGATCGTAATAACAAAAGACGACTAATATGAAAAAGCTAATCATTTCCCTGCTGGCAAGCCTGATATTGGTTCCGGCTGTACAGGCTCAGGAACCGGCTTCCGCCGAAAAAGAAATCGTGATCATCAAAAAACATATTGATGAAAACGGAGTGGAGGTCGTTGAGAAAAAAGTGATCAAAGGTGAAGATGCTGAAAACTTTGAATGGAAGGAAGAAATGCCCGCTAATCATCCCGACGATGTAAAACACATTAAGATCGTTGAAATTCAATCGGGCGAGGAGGACGAACAAAATCTCATTTTTATTCGGAAAGTAGGCGAGGAAATTAATGTGGATGTTAAAGGGGCAGGCGAGCATGAATTTCTCTGGATCGGGGATGAGCATGGAGAACAGGAATATGAAGTGGAGGTGGAGATTGATGCGGAAGGAGAGGTCCACCGCGAAATCATTATCCGGAAACAGAAAGGCGAAGCATTTTCCAGAGACAATAAACCAGAAGTTGAATGGTCAGATGAACAGTATAACCAGCCATTATCATTAACGGGCTTTACGGTTTTTCCCAATCCTAGCTCGGGAGCTATTCAACTTCAATTTGAAGGAGAAGCAGTTCCTACTAAAATTTTGATTACAGATGTAATTGGTAGAAGTGTGTATGAAGAAAACCTATCCAGTTTCAGTGGCCAGTATAATCGGCAACTGGAAATTGAAGGGGAACGAGGTACCTACTTTGTGAGTGTAATTCAAGGGAGCAAAGTCCTGACTGAAAAAGTAATACGATCTGAATGACCATAGACTATTTCAGAACACACCATTATAGCCCGGAAGTATAAACTACTTTCGGGTTTTTTATGGGAGGGAAGCTCCAACAATCTCAATAGCGGCGTTAGAATCATCCAGAAATGCAAGAATGCAGCAAAGAATGAATAGCAAAATCGCCAGCACTGTATCTCCTTTTACCTGTTTTGGGGGGACAGATTCCATAGTAAGTGGTTATTGGGTTAAAAAAAACTAAACGGGCTGGATAAGGTGAATTTAGACCGGCTGGAATTGTATTAAACTTGTAAGAAACACGACAAATATAGGCTTTAAACCAACGCGACGAAACCCCCTAAACAGGGTATTTTTTTAAAAAAGCCTTCTTTTTTGCTATTGATCACTCCATTTGGACAGAAGAACAGATATTTTGAGGGGAAGTCCGGAGAAATAAAATCGAACCTGGTCAAAGGTGGGTTTTTTCCATTTAACGGTAGTAATGTTTGAGAATCCGTAGGGTTCCAGCGGAATGCCAAACGTTCCCTTGTCGAGAATTCCGTTGCCATTAAGATCCTGAAAAATAGCCAGAGCATACTCTCCTTCCGGAATTTTATCGAAAATGGCGATGGCTTGCTGATCTGGAGAAATCTTTAATATTTTCCCATCGAAAGCGTTGTCAGGATCTCCAAAACCTTCATGGCCGTTATAAAGGCCAAGGTGGATGTCTCCGCCCAATGTATCAAAGCCTTCAATCTCTACCAACAGCTGTTGAGCATTCAGATTGAATGACAGAGAAAAAAAACAAAACAGGAAACATGAAATTCTCATGAGCAGTACGTAAGTATACTGTTTAAAACGGAGATTTTGATCTTTGGTTCAGCAATTTTACCTGAAAAAAGAAAGCATGTATCTTATGGTGGTGCAATGCTGGTCAGTGAGCAATGCTAGTGTTCCTGTTCTGCCAGCAGGCGCGACCTGACCTGATCGAGTTTTCGTTGCAACTGTCTGAAAAACCACAAGCGATTTTTGCTGGTGTTTTGCCCGATGGGTACCGATTTACTAATGGTTGTTTTTAACCAATCTTCAGAATAACTGCATAATTTGGGGTCAGTACTTACGAGAAAGTTAGGGTTGGCAAAAGTAGTGTAGAGGTATTTCCCGGAATCACTGGTTACTAAAATGGTGTTATTGGTACTCAACATTTCATTGTGGTACAAATCAAAAGAGGCACCAGGGCCCTCAGGTCCTGCCTGGACAGAAAATTTATGTCCCACTTCGGCCATCTTCGTCATGTGCTGAAGGAGAGCAAATAGTTTTTCGCAAAGCAATAGCGGCATCTCCGGATCGGCAAATTGGCCAATAGTAGCAATGTATTCCAACTGGTTTAAGGTGTTGTCAATCAGACTGAGCGTCCACAATTCAGTACTGGGCAACTGATTGTAAAGGTCAAGAACGGCATCAGACTTTTTAAGTACCGGCCAGGGCACCAGATCCATGGAAAACGGACGATCTTGCAGGAATTCCAGGTTCCAGGTAAGTTTGCCCCACAGGTATAGTTTGAAGGCAACAATTTCATGAAAGTACAAATAGTGGAATAGGGGTACTTCCATGCTGGCATAATAAAAATGGCCGTTTGGCAATGCCGATGCCATCTCTATTTGCTGGTGGATATCATCCAGGAAATCCTCAATTTTTTTAGGCTTTTTCCGGAAGGCATTGAAAGAGAAAAACACTTTGTCCCCGCCTTCAAACAGCAATGAATCTAAAGAGAGATTGTAATGAACAGCCAGCTGACTCAATTCATCCGGTGTCAGGATGGTGTCGCCTCGCAGCCTTCGGTATATGGCGTCTTTTCCCAATCCGAAGAGTTCTGTCAAGGCTTCTACTGCATCGGCCCGATTTTTATAATGATCGAGAACCAGATCCAGGACTCTTTGTTGCAGGGCTTGGTTCATAGGTTGTAAACTAGGCTGTTTTCGATGGGGTTTACTACTGATCAATATACGCTGGAAGCACTCAAAATACAAAACCCACCACTTTTGTGGTTTATTTGCGCATCTCCTTTAAGTGGTTCTTGTAGAGGATGCGGTCTACTAAGCCTGGAAACAAGCGGTTCATAAAATAATTGAGCTTCCCGAGTCCCGAAAACACCCGTTTGAACTGCCTTTTTTCTATCATCCGGATTAGCCGGGCTGCTACTTTTTCAACCGGTTCGGGTTTGAGGGGAGATCGCGAAACGAGGGGGATAATATTTCCGTGCTCATCAAGCACCGTTTTATTGGGATCGTTTTGTGTGAAACCTACATAGGCCAGGCCAACATGGACACCAAATGGTTTCATTTCTTTCCGCAGGGATTCCGCGACAGCGGTTAAAGACATCTTAGATGCCGAGTAGGCCGCATGCAGGGGCAGACCGTGAATTCCCGCAGCACTGCCAATAAATAACACGGAGCCTCTGGTCTTTTTTAGGTGAGGTATAGCTATTTGAGTGGGGTACACCGAGCCGAAAAGATTTACAGAAACAATACTGGCAAACACTTCTGGATCAATCTCCTCCACAGGGTAAGCATCTACCGAAATACCTGCATTGTTGATCAGTACATCCAGCTGGCCAAACTCCCGAATAGTAGTGTCGATCAGCTTCTGGCAATCTGCTGTTTGGGATACATCACCAGCCACAGCCAATACTTCCAGACCCAACTCGGTCAACTCCCTGCGGGTTTTTTCCAGCTTTTCCGGGTTCCTGCCGTTTAGTACAACGCGTGCACCTTTTTGCCCCAGTTGAATGGCTGCCGTTTTGCCGATTCCCTGGCTGGAACCAGTCACAATAACTACCTTTTCTTTCATACTGTCGAACTGGATTTAACGGGCTTTGCGTCTTTGGCATATCCATTTTCCAGAAGCCAGTTAAAAGCATCCGTGATGGAAGTTTCCAGAGGCGTTTGAGGCATCTTTAGTTCTTTTACGGCTTTCGCCGGACTAAAATACTGGCCGTCACAGGATATCCTTGCCAAGGCATAACTAATGGCTGGGGTGACTTTAAACAACTTGCCCCCAAAGTTACTCAGGCGGCCATACAATTTCATGATGCCTGGCGCCATTTTCATTTTTGGAGGGGTTACGCCTACTGCCTTACCAATGATCTCAAAGAGCTCCCGATAGGATAAGTTTTGGTGTCCGGCGATATAACATTCTCCTATACGGCCCATGCTTATTGCATTAGCCATGGCTGTGGCTACATCTCGCGCATCGACAAAGTTTTTGCCCCCTACAGCATAGCCCGGTACTTTCTTGCTGTATATCCCCAGAATCATTTTTCCGGAACTCGGCTTGGAATCAAAAGGTCCAAACATAAAGGTCGGATTGATTATAATGGCTTGAACTCCTTCGGCCGCTACGGCCTTTTGAACTTCGAGCTGTGCCTGGTACTTAGAGTCGATATAATCCAGGCGGTACATGCCTCCGCTGTAATGGGTTTCCTCTGTGCCCGGACTATCTTTTGTGCCAAAGTGGAAAGAAGAGGCAGAACTTACGTGAATGAGCCGCTTAATGTTATTGGCCTTATAGGCTGCCAGCACATTTCGGGTCCCTTCAATATTAACTTTGCGAATGGTTTCGCAGCGTTCCGGCCACATATTGGTGTTTGCCGCCGCATGTATGATAATATCGCAGTCAGCCGCGGCCCGGATTACACTGTCTTTGTTTAGAAGGTTGCCGTAAATCTTTTCAATGGCCAGATCGTCAAGGGTTTTTGCCCGAACCCCTTCCAGCAGAAAGGCTCTGATCTTATACCCTCTTTTTAAAAGAATTCGGCAGAGGTTACTTCCTAAAAGGCCATCTGCCCCGGTGAGTAATACTCTTTTGTCATTCGCTATCATAGGGCTAACATAATCTATTTCGTTCAATTTTTTCGAAGGGCGCTGAAAATGAATTAAGTCAATATTCGGATTTGCATGGCCTGCTCGAAGTCTGTATTTTGAGCAGCTAAAATATAAATCATGGCCAAACCCAAGGGACCACTACCTCCGTTTTCCTGTCAATATTCTCCAAACATCCCGGAATTACTCCAACAGCTTCAGTGCAGTCTGGCAATCAGTACCTACCAGGCTGGAAAAGTCGTTTTTCTGAGTCCGAAAAATGACGAAAGCTTGATTCAATTGCCCCGTACATTCAAAAAAGCAATGGGTATAGCGCTACATGGAGATAAAATGGCAGTTGCTAAAATGGATGATGTTTTAGTCCTGAAAAACTCGCCTCACCTGGCTTCTCATTATCCCCGTCAACCGAAAACCTATGACGCCCTATTTATGCCCAGGGCGTCCTATTATACCGGCCAGATTGATGTACATGATATCGATTATGGAAAAGACGGGCGGCTTTTTGGCGTAAATACTTCCTTTTCCTGTTTGATAGAAATCGATGATAATTACAGCTTTACTCCGATCTGGAAACCGCCTTTCATCAGCAAACTCGCTTCCGAAGACCGCTGCCATTTAAATGGAATGGCACTCAAGGACGGACTCCCAAAATATGTCACTTCCTTTAATGACGGCGATAGTCCGCAAAGCTGGAGAGATGTGGTTACCACCGGAGGTTTGGTCATGGATGTTCCGAGCAATGAGATCGTTGCCCGCAATATACCCATGCCGCACTCCCCCCGCATTTTTGATGACAAGTTGTATTTGCTGTTATCTGCAACAGGCGAGTTCGTACGCGTCGATATCGAAACCGGTAAGTATGAAGTAATCCGAAAACTCGATGGATTTGTGCGGGGATTGGCAAAGCATGGAGATTATGTGTTTATTGGCCTGTCTCGTTTGCGCAAAAACTCTTCTACTTTCGCCAAACTGGAAATTGCCAATAAAGCGCAGCAAGCAGGTATTGTTGTGCTGCACCTGCCAACGGGAGCATATGTTGGTGAGATCAGATATCAGACTTCCGTCGAAGAAATCTACGATGTTCAGGTGCTGCCAGGTATGATGAGGCCCGGCATTTTGAATACCATGAAAGAAGAATATAAACTGGGATTGGCTACCCCGGAATCCACTTATTGGGCCAGACCGGAGGCTAAAGAATCCTGATCGGTTTCTGTAAGCGGGTATTCTGGCTCTGAAAAGTATCGATCCAGTTGGCCGAGTCGAAGTCGAATAAACGCTTCCATAATTTTGATTTCCTTCCGGAATTCGTTGTCGTCGTAATAAAGAGGGCCATCGTAAGGCCATCTTTCAGCATTGTCGGGAATTTCCTCCCGGAATAAAAGGGTGAGGGAATCAATTCGCGCCTGTAGTGAGGCTTCGCTGAAAAGACCTTTGCGGAGGTTGTGCCATCGCTGCTGTAATTGCTGCGGGTAGTCATCAGCCCCGGTCTCCAACAATCTTCGAATCAATACCGACCTGGATGGCATTGCCTCTTTGCGTATGAGATTCAGTTCGCCATCCCCATCCCGACCAAAAGAGTGATCGTAATCCCAGGGTGTTATTTGGAATCGGTCAGCAGCTGAAAGCCGATAGAGGTAGAAGTTTTTCCGGATGCCATCATTGTTATTGCTCAGCAGGATCAATAAGTGCCAGTCAATTACATTTCTAAGGTCAATCCACCGACCAATGCCATTTTCCGGATCCTTAAATAGGGAGTCGGGAGCCTCAAATAAAAAAGTTCTGAATGCGGCGATTTCTGCCTCCCGCTTGTCTTCTTCAGGCTTGGGATATTTTTGATGGAAATAGTTTTCCGGAAAGGGTACGCGTTCCGGAAAGTGAAAGATGGGCGGATCTTTATACAGCAAACCTCCCGAATGTTTTTTGATGCCGAGTCGCTTTCGGTCAACCCGCTCTGTCAGGATGTAAAGCCCTTTAAAGTCGTTGTTGAGGTAAACGCGCACGTATTCGCTTCCGGGGGCATAGTTTTCCGGATGCATGTCCCTGAAAAGGGAATAACTCAGGCTGTTTCTCAAAAAGGTTTTGTCGATATAACTGGCATTGAGTATCCAGTCATCTTCTATGGGCAGGCCTGCCAGGGGATAATCCTGGCCGAGTTCCAGGGTGTAGGAATGTTTGGGACAGCGCATGGACCAGCCGCCCCGTCTTTTTATCGTTGCCGGCATTCGAAATCGATCCGAAGCGCTTTGGTATTCGAGTCGGGCATCCTGTTTTTCCTTTTTATCAATGGGGGTGTCACTGTGAATGAATAAACGAGGTAGTTTTTTGGACTGCCTTTCCTGGCATGACAGGCACAGCATGCTCATCAGCCAAAAAAAACCATAAATCCGAAAAGGAAGCATCGTTTAATTGCTGGTTGGCACCGGATTGGTTGTTGGTTCGGGCCAGATGACATCCTGTAGGACGGGTTCTCCCACAAACTCAACTGAACCCTGGCGTTTACCCTGGGTTTGAACTTCTATCCCCTGCCACAATTCTCCGCAGGAGTTGTGCAAATGGCAGTTGTCCAGAATAAGTTTTCCACCGGGTTGTACCACTATTTTACCTTTCGGCGGAATGGCCACGCGGCAGCTGATCTGAAGGACACCACCTTCCATGATACTTAGGTTGCCTTCCAGGTCTTTCATACCTTTCCAGTGAATGGAGTCCTGAATGTAAATGTGTTTATCTTCCTGGAGCGTACACCAGTCGGGGCGCAGATACCGGCGCGACTTGGAATTCAGGTGTGCCATGTTGTAGTGTACTTTACCAATCTGGCAGGGAGACCAGGCTCGCTGGTAAGCGTTGTAGTCCATCAGGTTGTTGGAGGCAGCCGTATCGCAGGGTGGTTCTTCGTTTCGGTTCCAGCACTGGGGATGTCGGGGTGTGTCATCACAACCGTCGTTATAAGCCCAGGTATGCGAAAGCCCGTAAATGTGGCCGAGCTCATGGTTGAAAACCATCCGCAATTTCCAGAAGTCATCACCGGCTTCCCAGGCACCGGCAATTTTTACCGCATTCCCAAGGGCAATACCGCAGCGGGAGGGTTTGTAAGTTGGAGAAGCTGTGCTATCCGGATGATGCGGCATGATAAATACGTTTAGAACAGTATCAAGCTGTACCCCATACTTATTAATGACTTCCCGCTTATGCCGATTTCTATTGGGACCGCGAACAATGTAGTAGTACAAATCATCATCGTAATGAAAATAGATGCCGTCATCATCGGGATCATCTGCTCTTGGTGTCAATACATAGCGATATCGCGGAGGTAAGTTAGGAAGGTCATTCCCGTAGGGCAGAAAGAGTTTATCGTTGGTTTCGACATCGTAATTGGCAGCTTTGATGAGTCCTTTGGCATATTCGACACCGGCTTCCTCATCAAAGTTATTCAATCCGTCTTCCGAATTGGTGAAATGCACATTTACCCGCACCCATTTCATAGGCGTGTGATCCAGGTAATTGGTGTCCGGCGCATAAGACAGATAGTCGGTACAGCAATCCTGTCCCCGCAAACCTTTTGGCATTTGGGTGTTGGATTCCGGCTCGGGCACTTCGGCACGCTCTACCATCCGGGAAGAAATGGGCTTGTAACAGGCAAGTCCCAACAATAACAGACCAATCAGATATTTATACATAGTAACTTAATTCAACTAACCCACACTCATCCCGATAGCTATCGGGACACACCCACACCCACACCCACACTCAAACTCAAACTCACACTAATCAAGTATTCAACCCTCCACAAACGCTAAGTACCTGCCCGGTAACATAAGCGCCGAGATCAGAAGCCAGGAATACACAGGCACCGGCAATTTCTTCTCCCTTACCCAAACGTTTCATCGGGATGTTGGTGAGGTAGCCTTCTTTGGTCTTGTCATCCAGTTCTTCTGTCATTTCTGTTTCGATAAATCCGGGAGCAATCGCGTTGCAACGGATATTTCGGGAACCTACTTCTTTGGCAATAGACTTACTGAATCCGATCATCCCCGCTTTGGATGCCGCGTAGTTTGCCTGCCCCGCATTACCAAAAACGCCAACAACGGAAGAAATATTGATAATAGATCCGCCTCTGTTTTTCATCATTGGACGTAAAACGTGTTTTGTCAGGTTGAAGGTAGATTTCAGGTTTGTTTGGATCACCTTGTCCCACTGTTCTTCCGACATGCGGAGCATCAAATTGTCGCGGGTGATTCCTGCATTATTGACCAGGATGTCGATCTGGCCAAATTCTTCCAGAACATCTTTAATCAGGTTCTCAGATTGTTCGTAAGAACTGGCATCAGATTGGTACGCTTTGGCATTTACACCGAGTTGGCTAAGTTCGTCAGCTACCGCATTGGCTTTTTCTGCTGATGAAACATAGGTAAATGCAACGGAAGCTCCGTTTTCGGCGAAAGCCCGGGCAATAGCCGCTCCAATACCCCGGCTGCCACCGGTTACTAATGCCGTTTTCCCTTCGAGCAATTTCATATAGTTAAGTCTGTTTTGATAATCAAATAAATAGTTGAAAGCCCGATCAAAAGCTTTCTACCGGGCTAAAAATAGGAAAATTCCCTCTTGTTAGCGGAGGGCTATCTCCAAACCATCGTATGCGAGATTAATACCATCCGGCAGTTGCGCATCAATTTCGGCATGGAGACCCATGTTGTGTGACATATGGATAAACCAGGTTTGCCGGGCACCAGCCTTTTCGGCGAAAGCCAAAGCCTGTTTCAGATTCAGGTGGGAGTGATGCTCCTGATGATGCAGGGCATTGACGATCAGGGTGTCCAGATCTTTTAATTTTGCCATCTCCAGATCCGGGATGGTTTTCATATCTGTTAGGTAGGCCATGTTTCGGATGCGAAACCCCAGGATCGGGAGCTTGCCGTGGAGAATCTCGACCGGGATTACCTCCAAATCTCCAATTTCCAGTTGGTTGGTTTTATCAATCGAATGCAACTCAACCATGGGGGCTCCCGGGTATTTTTCCGCTTCAAAGATGTAGGGAAACCGGGTGCGGAGCATATTACAAACCCGGTCTTGGGCATATACCGGCATATCGCTCCACTGCATGAAATTATAGGGACGCACATCGTCCAGCCCGGCAATATGGTCGTTGTGCTCATGCGTCATAAGCACAGCGTCGAGTCTTTCGTTTTTTGCCCGAAGCATCTGAATGCGAAAATCAGGTCCGGTATCTATGGCGATATGGGTTTTGGGGGTGCGAATAAGCAGGGCACAACGCAGGCGATTGTCGCGGGTATCCTCCGATTGGCAAACCTTGCATTTGCAGCCAATGACCGGAATACCCTGAGAAGTGCCTGTGCCGAGAAAGGTAATGCTTGCTTTCACTCTTCTTCGCTTTGGATTTCTTCCTGATTGGCTTTCTGCAATTTCAGGATGTCTTTATAGAGCTTTTGAGAAGGATCGCTCATTTTTTGGGTATCTACTTCTTCCATGTTGCTCAGAATTTCCAGCAGTACATTGATTCGCGCTTCCGGATCGAAAAACTTATTGATAATCGCAATCTTCCGGTTTTCTACGATACAGTAGCCCGATTGGAAATTGCCCTTTTCATAACGTATGGTATACTCCTGCTCTTCGAAGAGGGTTTCCAGCTTTTTCAGGGTGTATTTTGTGTACTTAAACATATGTGGGCTGATTGAAGGGCAAATATACCAAATGCAAGTGAGCCGCCCGAGTTGGTTGGGCGGCCGACATGAAGGTAATTCGTTTTATATTCGCATCAGCAAAATTGCCGTTATTAGGAGGATACCCGGCAGCTTTGGATTCGACGGGTGATTTTCTCTATACCAACAACGGAGTGTCTGTAAACACTTCGCTTTAACCGGAAGAATTAATTCTATGAAAGCAATAAAACTATTTTCTTTGGCAATCTTTTGCCTGTTGGCAGGATTGCATTCGGCGAAAGCCCAAAACACTTTTGGAGCCGGCCTGATTGCCGGAGTGAATGCGTGTCAGATCAATGGCGATGAATCGGCCAGCTATAACAAGCTCGGCTTGCGTGGCGGGATTGAAGGACAGATTTACTTCGGACCAAAAGCCGATCTTTCAATCGGGATGTTATTTAGCCAGCGAGGCAGTTTGGAAGGCGCTTCTCCAACGGTGCCGGTGCGTAATGTTATCCACCTAAACTATATTGAGGTGCCGGTATTATTTACCTACCGCGATTGGCTGGATGAATTTGACGACTTTTACAAGGTGAGTGCTTCGGCAGGACTTTCCTACGGTCGTTTAATCAATTACCGGATCGAAAACTTTGGAAATGTGGGGGATATTCTCACGGAAGCTGAAAATTTTAGCGACAATGATGTGAGCCTGGTGGCTGGAATTTCCTATTATTTAGGCCCGCATTTTGGCTTTACGCTTTTGTATAGCAGATCAATTATTCCGCTTTATAATAATCGGAAGCACCTGGGATTAAAATATACTCTGACGGGATATTTTCTCAGCTTCCAGACGAAATATACTTTTTGATGAAAATTCCATTTTACTTTTTTACCCTGATCCTGGGCCTTTCGTTGATTTCCTGCCAGCAGAATGAATCGGGCGACCAGACAGACAGTCAAGCTGAAACACAGGAAACTCAGCCGACATCTGCGGCTGGCACCACCATGGAAAGCCTGCCTGTAAGCAAGTTGGAAGAAGTTTTTGCGAATGCCGACTATGCCGACTTTATTTTTTACCAACCGAGCTTCTCCATGAGCCAGGACGAAAAGGCAAGTATTCAGCAGGTATTGGCTTTGATCGCTGCTCAACCGGCTACGCTCAACCCAAACTGTAAGCCACGAGGCCGGGTGTTTTATCAAAAACAGGGAGTGGACATTCTCGTTGCCGATATTTACCTCGGGGATGGTTGCAATTATTTCGTTTTCCTCGAAAACGAAAAACCGGTTTATGCCAATAAAATGATTCCGCAGGGCGTACAATACTTCAACAACAATATCCAGCAAGTGCTGCAAATGCAGCAGCAGGCGCAATAGGCAAGAAATAAATGGCAGCAATAAAACGAGTCGGGGTTATTGATCTCGGTACCAACACCTTTCATCTGCTGATCGTCGAATTGAAGGACGGACATCCCTTTCGGGAAATCCACCGGGAACGCCGTTTTATAAAAATGGCAGAAGGGGGCATTGAAACCATTGCGGAGGCACCTTTTCAGCGTGGACTGGATGCTATGATTGCCTTTCGGCGAATTTTGGAAGAAAAAGAAGTAGATCAGGTACGTGCTTTTGGCACGGCTGCTTTGCGCACCGCTTCCAATGGAGCTGAATTTGTTTCGGCTGTGAAGGCCGGGACCGGGCTGGATATTGAACTCATTTCCGGTGATCGGGAAGCCGAATTGATCCATAAGGGCGTGGCTCAAGCTGTTCCGCTAAAGCCTGAAACCGATCTGATCATGGATATTGGTGGCGGGAGTGTCGAATTTATTCTGGCAAATCAATCAGAAGTTTTCTGGGCGCGAAGTTTTCCGGTAGGTGTAGCAGTATTATACCGGAATTTTCACAAAAACGATCCCATTCCGAAGCAATCCATCCAGGATTTAGAAGCCTACCTCCGCGAAACCCTCAAGCCGGTCTGGCAAATGGCCCTTAAATATCTACCGGCCCGCCTGATTGGTGCTTCGGGAACCTTCGATGTCATAGAAGCTATTCTGGCAGAGGGCAAGACACATCCCAATCATGCAAAAGTGGATGTTGCTCCTTTTTATCCGCTGGCTGATCAACTGATCCAGTCTACTCAGGCCGACAGATTGGAAATGGACGGTGTGCCAGCCAGTCGGGCAGATATGATTGTAGTAGCCATTCTCCTTATTCGAGAAGTCTTAAACCAACTGAATATTCAACAAATTGTCATCTCCGAATACGCAATGAAAGAGGGGATGATTGCAGAAATGGGGGAGGTTGATTAGTGTGTTGGCTCGTTTGTAAGTGCTTAGCGTTCTCTTTCCTCTTTTCTCATTAGTGCAATGTTTTTTTGGTGAAAGTCACCCATGATGCCCGGAAATAAAACCGGCTGGTAAAAATGCTCCGGACCGGGGATATCCTCTTCCCGAACTGTTTCTCGGAGGGATTGTATATATTTTCGGTCATTTTCTATGCGGCGCAGGATTTCCTTCCGGGAATCAGTCGGGTCTCCGTGCCCGGGAATAAGTTGCCTGATGTCGTGTTCCTCCAGGATTTTTTCGGCTCGTTTTAACACATCCTCATACATCCGACTGGAATGGTAGATGTACGGGAACTCGATATTGCTCAGATAATCTCCGGCGATCCAAATCCCCGCCGGTTCAATGATGGTGAAAATTCCATCCGGGTTGTGGCCGGGAGTCAGGTAAAAGGTGAGAGTCGTATTCCCGATTTTAAGCTGCTGTCCGTTTTGGGTGACCGGTATATTTATTTCGGGATACAGGATTGGATAATCTCGTTGGATGTAATTGGCGTCATCAAATTTCCGGATCTCCTCGAGTTGATCTTCCTTGTTGGGGTTGTCTATTAAGGCCTGACTGGCAATGGTTGTTGCATCCGGAAAAGCTTTCCAGCCAATGATGTGGTCGTAATCTGAGTGGGTGAACAACAAATAAAGGGGGCGATCTCCTTCAATGCGATCAATCGCTTCCTGAATCTTCCCAATTTCTCCCGGCAGCCAGTTTGGATCGACCAGTAAAAGGAGGTCGTCATTGACAAAGAGGGTAGAAGTTGTGCGGAAAAGGGCACTTTCGAAAATGGTGAGCTTTTCTTTTTTTTGTAGATTCATATTTCGACAGAAATCATTAATAACCAAATGTAAAAAAGATACAGTACTTAGGGCTCTCGGCTAGCAGATAAGAACATTAAACGAATTAGATTTAGATTGATCTAAAAATTTAATTAACTTTGTCGAAAATCGACAGATTATGGATACAATCTTGCAGGTATTTCAACAGGAATGGGCGCTACGGGCATTAATTGCCTCAACGATGGTCGGCCTGACCTGTGGGGTATTGGGTTGCTTCATTGTTTTGCGCAATATGGCATTGATCGGAGATGCCCTCTCGCATGCGATCTTGCCGGGAGTGGTCTTTGCTTTTATGATTGTAGGGTATTCAGTCGTTGGTTTTTTTACAGGTTCCGTCATTGCGGGCTTATTGGCAGCTGTAATTATCACCTGGATCCAGCAGCGGGTAAAAACCAAGAATGATGCGGCTATCGGGATCGTTTTTACCGCCATGTTTTCGATAGGTGTCATGGGCATTTCCTGGATCAGCCGCAATGAAGGGGTTCACCTGGATCTGAAAGACTTTTTGTTTGGGAATGTATTGGGTGTGGCCAATCAGGATCTGATTCTGTCGGGACTTGTCACCGTATTCGTGCTGTACAGCATCGTTTTACTTTACCGTCCGCTTTTTGTCACCACTTTCCAGCCAATTATTGCCCAAACCATGGGCTTTAAGGTGGAGCGTATGCATTATTTTCTAATGCTGCTTTTATCTTTTGCTGTGGTTGCAGCCTTGCAAACGGTTGGGGTTATTCTGGTTGTTGCGATGCTCATTACACCTGCTGCCACCGCCCTTTTGCTGGCGGAGCGATTGCCCTGGGTATTGGGTATCGCCGGCCTGATAGGTTTATTGTCTGCTGTGCTGGGCCTGTACCTGGCGATAGAGTTTGAAACAACTCCCGGGCCGGCTATGGCTGTGGTGGCAACCCTTTTTTATTTAATGGCTGTTTTCTTTTCACCCAAAAAGGGATTGCTCGGCCAAACCATCCGAAAAAGGCGCTTACAACAACGCATTCAGGCGGAAGACTTTTTAAAGCAAAGCCTGAAGCTGGAACAACGGGAACAGCTTAACAAAAGTAATCTTCAGGAGAACCTGGGCTTTTCAAGAAGGGTTTTTGGCCGCATTCAAAGTCTGCTTCGTCGCAAAGGGCTCCTGGATAATGACGGCTATCACTTAACCACCGAAGGCCGCAAGGAAGCCAACCGCCTCGTTAGGGCTCACCGATTGTGGGAGACTTATCTGGTAGATCAAATGGGCCTTTCGGCAGAAAACATCCACGAAGAGGCAGAGCGTTATGAGCATTTACTCACGGAAGACTTGTTGGACGAAGTAGAAGCCGAGTTGGGATACCCGACTATAGACCCACATGGTTCTCCCATTCCCCGTAAGGCTGTCAGACCGGAAAGATCCCTGTTATCTCTGGCGAAAAATGATCACGGGCGTATTGCCTTGAAGCAAATTGATGAGCACATTACCGCCCAGCTGTGGCAATTGGGCGTGCTGCCTGATACGGAGTTTGTGATGCGTCAACTGGACAGTGATTTTGTGGAAATCGAACAGGAAGATCGCCATATCCGCATTTCCAAATCGCTGGCAGGTAAAGTAAGTGTGGCCTCCCGCGAACAGGAAGCCACCACCTAGTTTTTATTCTTCTTCATTGATGTGATCAAAGAGGGCATTCAATCTATACATTTCATCCAGTGTATCGTCGAGGTAAAAACTAACTTCCGGTACCCGACGTACATGTCTGCGCACCCGGGTGGCCAGTGATTGCCGCACCCGTGCGTTTTGCTCCTCTACTTCGAGAATGACGTTCTGCTTGTCTTCGATATTATATACGCTAAGGTAGACCTTGGCGATACCAAGATCCGGCGACATTTTTACGTTTGTTACGGTTACCAGTGGCTCGGTGCCATAGATATATCCGCCTTCTTGTTGCAGGACTATGCTCATGTTTCGCTTGATCAGCTCTCCTACCTGCTTCTGTCTTTTACTTTCCATATTGCAAAGATAATTGCTTCCGTTGATTTAGTTGTTGTGGCTTTCGCCGAATGTTTCTCCTGTTGGGAGAGGTCGTCTTCGTCTCCGGGGGTGGTTGGAAAAAGCTTTGCTTTTTCCGCCGGGAGAGTCGTCCGCCTTTGGCGGACGGTGGGGGAGAGTTTGGGTGCTTATTGTTCTTGTACTTTTCAATGGAAAATATATTAATCTTTTTTTTCGGTAAATGGTTCCTGAAATGCGAGTTTGGGCGAATACATTTGCTTCTTTCAAGGAAATTAAAAATGTGGCAGATGGAAAATGTAGAGTTCCCCTATGAAAAATTGTTTGTTTGGAGAGAAGCTAAAAAACTCTCTTTACTGGTGTACAAAATAACAGCCGAATTCCCTCGAGAAGAGCGATTTATCCTGTCGGCTCAAATTAAAAGAGCTGCAGCATCTATTGCTAATAATCTGGCTGAAGGTTCTGCTCGGGAATCTAATAAAGAGAAACTAAGGTATATTGAAATAGCCTATGGCAGTTTGTTGGAAGTCGTTAGCCAATTAGATTTTTCAAAGGATTTGGGGTTTCTGTCGGAATCTGAGTTTTATAAACTAAAAAAGGCCTATTACACTTTGAGCCTGCAAATATATCGGTACAAAAAGGCTGTTGCCTCCAGGCTAAAGGCGTGAAAACCCAACCTCTCCCCACCGCGAGCCAAAGGCGCGCGACTCTCCCGGCAGGAAGGAATCTTCGATTCCCGACTAACCACCCCCGGAGGGAATCGCCGAAGGCGGAGACCGACCTCTCCGCAAAAACTTCTATTTTTACCCCACACACAAACGCATCAAACACAGCAGCAAACAACAAAGTTCCAATGGATAAACCAATTTTGGATAGTTCCATCGAATACCTGAAAGGTGTAGGCCCCTCCCGAGCTAAACTGCTCAAGGAGGAACTGGCCATTCATACCTTTCGGGATCTGCTGTTGCAGTATCCTTTTCGATATGTGGATAAGACGGTTTTTCATCGCATCCGGGATCTGACTCCCGATAGCGGTGAGGTACAGCTGCATGGAATTCTGCGCAGGCTGGAAACCCTTGGCGGCGGTCGAAAAAAGAGGCTGGTGGGTCGCTTTCGCGATGACAGTGGTGTGATCGAATTGATCTGGTTTAAAGGGGCACACTGGATTCAGAACAGTTTGCAGGTAGGCAAAGAGTACATTATCTATGGCCGCGTTAATGCCTTTGGCCATAAGCTGAGTATCCCGCATCCGGAAATTGAAGAACCCAAAAAAGAAAAGCAGGCACCGGCTGCTACTTTCGCTCCGGTATATCCGAGTACGGAAAAACTGAATGCAAAGGGACTGGATGTAAAGGTGCGCCGCCGCATGATGCAAGCCCTCTTTCAGAAGGTAAAACCAACGGATATTCCGGAAAACCTGCCTGAATATCTGGTGGAACGCATGCGATTGCCCAAGCGCTTTGATGCCATGCGTGCCATCCATTTCCCGCGCAACCAGGCTGAATTGGATAAAGCCATAAATCGTCTGAAGTTTGAAGAGCTGTTTTTCCTGCAATTGCGTTTGCTGCAACTAAAGTCCCGCCGACAAAGGGCGGTTGCCGGATATACCTTTGAAAAGGTTGGCGATTCTTTTCATCAGTACTACAAAGAAAAGATTCCCTTTGAATTAACCGGCGCTCAAAAACGGGTAATCAAAGAGATTCGTTACGATATGGGAAGCGGGCGACAAATGAATCGCCTGTTGCAAGGAGATGTTGGGAGCGGAAAAACCATGGTAGGCCTCATGTGTATGTTGATTGCCATAGACAATGGTTACCAAACAGCGATGATGGCCCCGACAGAAATTTTGGCCCAACAGCATTTTCAATCCATAAGCGAATATCTGGAAGACATGGATCTCCGCACCGGATTTTTGTCGGGCAGTGTAAAAGGAAAAAAGCGTCGGGAGTTGTTGGAAGATCTCGCTGCAGGAAAAATTGATATTCTAATTGGTACCCACGCGCTCATCGAAGATCCCGTCGTATTTAAGAATCTCGGTTTGGCCATTACCGATGAGCAGCATCGTTTTGGAGTGAAGCAACGGGCCAAACTCTGGAAAAAGAGCAAACCTTATCCGCCTCACGTACTGGTGATGACGGCCACTCCAATTCCGCGCACCCTGGCCATGACACTCTATGGCGATCTGGATGTATCGGTCATCGACGAACTGCCTCCGGGCCGAAAGCCGGTTACTACTCAGCATCGTACCGAGGCGCACCGGATGCGGGTAATTGGATTTATGCGGGAGGAAATAGCCAAAGGAAGGCAGGTTTATGTAGTATACCCTTTGATCGAAGAATCTGAAAAGCTCGATCTTCAAAATCTGGATGAGGGCTATGAGGCATTGAGTCGGGAGTTTCCCCGTCCGGAATATCAAATAAGCATCGTCCATGGTCGGATGAAGACAGCCGATAAGGAGTTTGAGATGCAGCGGTTTGTAAAAGGAGAAACCCAAATCATGGTTGCTACTACAGTCATTGAGGTAGGAGTAAACGTGCCCAATGCCTCGGTTATGGTCATAGAGAATACGGAGCGATTTGGTCTGTCTCAATTACACCAGCTTCGGGGACGGGTTGGTCGAGGTGCAGAGCAATCCTATTGTATCCTGCTCACCGGAAATAAACTCAGCAATGAGGGAAGGGAACGCATTCAAACCATGGTGAAGACCAACAATGGTTTTGAGATTGCAGAAGCCGACCTTCGCCTGCGCGGACCCGGCAATATTGACGGTACCCAGCAAAGCGGGATCCTAAATCTCCGGCTGGCAGATTTGGCCCTCGATGGACGCATTTTACAAACTGCTCGCGAACTGGCTGCACGGATTCTGGAAAAAGATCCCGATCTTACTCATCCGGCCAATGCTAATACCAAAAGATTTTTGGATCAACATGGTCCACAACTCAAGGGCTGGAGCCGGATTAGTTAAATAGTTAATAATGACAGAGCAGGAACTCAATGAAATAAAAGAGGCGATCAAACTGGAGATCGAGAAGACGAAAAAAGCGATTATTGGCTATGAAGATATGAGTCAGCCCATTTCACCGGAAAACTCAATAGGTCGGATTTCCCGAATGGATGCGATCAATAACAAGAGTGTTGCTGAAGCTGCTTTGCGCAAAGCAAAAGAGAAATTAAGCGGATTGAAATACATGGAGAAGCAGGTGGGAGAACCTGGCTTTGGGTTGTGTGCCCGTTGCAAACAGCCTATTCCTTTGAAGCGCTTGATCCTCATGCCTCAAAGCCAGAACTGTGTGCGTTGTGCCCGATAAATACCCGCAAACCCCGATCCGGGATGAATCAGGGTTTGCCGATAAATGATTTTACTCAGGCATAAGTCTTTCTACCTGATTTTCTGTTGGGGGCAGGGTTTGTACGAATGCCCACATGGCATCAATTTCTTCGGAGGTTAACTGCGGGTGTGGAGGCATGGCTGGATTAAGTGATCCGCCACCTCGTCTTTGCCCGTTTAATACCGCTGCGGCAAATTCCTCTTTTGTCCAGTCTTGTATCCCCGTTTCGTGCGGAGTTAAGTTTGCCGCGGGGACAATTTCACCATCCGGCCCAACAATCGGGTTTCCTCCGGCATAATATCCTTCCGATTTTGGCGGATCCATCGCATTGTTTGTGGCAAAGTCAGAAGAGTGACACTGAAAGCATCCAAGCATGCCATTCATGACATATTCTCCATAAGCCAGTTTATCAGAAACAGAAGGAGTTTTAATTTCCTGTTTCGGCATTGGAGTAGGCTTGAAGGCAAAATTCGACAACATCTTCACCAAAAAGGAGGGTTGAGGAGCAGGCTGGACTTTGTCGGATGGTTCTGTCATCGGATCATCTGAGCGCAGAAAGGCAACAATATCTTCCAGATCATCATCGGCCATAAGTGGATAGGAGGGCATCCAGGGCGGACAATAATTGCCATCGCGCTTGATACCAGTGCGGAGCAAATAGATCAACTCTCCATCTGTATACCTGCCTAAGCCTTCCGTTTCGTGGCGGGTGATGTTTTGAGACCAGGTTTTTCCAAAAGAAGCCGGAATGTCATGCAGGAGGCGCCCGGTTAGCTTTCGATCTTCTGCCATGTGGCAACCTGCACAAATCATAGTGGTTAGCCTTTTACCATTGGCAATGCTGGAACTATCCATTTCAATGGCGACTTCTGGTGCATGCACTTCATAAGTGGGGATTCCTTTGATGTTGATGTAAAGCCCGAAACATAGGAGAAGTAAGAGAATACCTCCCAGCGCAATGCCGACATACTTTAGCACTTTTTTCATAATAAATTGGGTTTGTGTTCGGAATGACGAGTCAATGGAACTCGAATGTTTTTTGTTGTCAATCAAAATTAGGATAAGCTTGCCGGCAGGGCTTCCACATATGTTGCAGAAGCTGTAAAGATTGTCGCATAAGCTGTAAGCCCTTGGTTTTATTGGGCTCAAGTCGATGAGACTTCCTTAAGATAAGAGTATTTTCCCGTACCTTTCCATAACATTCGCCGCAAGGCAAATCAAAAAGTGCAGCATGGCCATTTCAGACGATAGCATACAGTACTATAAGGACCAGTTGGCCACATTTGGTCCGGTGCGTTCAAAAAGGATGTTTGGAGGGGTTGGATTTTTCCACCAGGATATCATGTTTGCCATGCTGGATAGCAGTGAGACCTTCCGGCTACGGGCAGATGAAGTCAATGAACCCGATTTTGTCGCAGCCGGAATGACGCCCTTTACGATCAAGATGGGAACAATGCCTTATTGGGAAGTGCCGGAAGAAGTATATAGTGATTCGGAAAAATTGGCCGAATGGGCCCAAAAGTCATTTGAAGCAGCCTTGCGAAAGAAGCGCTAAGAGGATAGAAAAAGCCGCCTGAAATGAATCAGACGGCTCTCTGGTATTATTCGTTTCAAATACTATTTCTCAAAACTTATAACCGTCGTTTTCGATGACGTATGCTGCAATGTTGCGGCGAGCATTACGCACATTGACTGCCGGATATTTCGTGAATCGTTTAAGTCCCATCAGCATAGTGCGCAGCAAATCGCCTTCGGCAAAGGAGGCGAGTGCATCGGTACCATTTTTATGGATCTTGGCAGTGGCATCACTGATCACCACTTTCAGTATGGCCTCATAAATTTCTTTCGGAGCTTTTGTATCCATTTCCTGAAGCTTGTGCACACGTAGCAATGTCGATTCGGCAACGAAGCAGTCGATCAACATGTCGGCTACATTCATCACGATCATTTGCTCTTCTTTCAGATTTAACTGCCCTTCCATTTGCATTTTTGCTGCAGCACCTGCAGTCATCAAGACGGCTTTTTTAAACTCTTTCACAGCTTTGTATTCCTCAGCAAACGGTCCTTCGGGTTTGTCGAAGGAAGGCATGGATGCCAATTCTTTCTGCACTTCCCAGGCTGGTCCCGTGATATCGATGGCACCTTTCAGGGCGCGTTTAAACAGCATGTCTATGGTGAGCAGACGGTTAATCTCGTTGGTGCCTTCGTAAATTCTATTTATCCGAGCATCCCGGTACGCTCTGGCAGCTGTTCCTTCTTCAGAATACCCCATCCCGCCATGCACCTGTAAGGTTTCGTCTACAACAAAATCGAGGGCTTCCGATCCCACTACTTTCAGTATAGCGCATTCGATGGCATACTCTTCAGCCGCTTTTAATTTCGCTTCCGCGAATGATACGCCTTCTTCTTTGAGACTTTGGGCTTTCTGTTGAATCAATTGGCTGGTTCGGTACAAAGCACTTTCAGAAGCAAAAATTTGAATGGCCTGTTCTGCCAGCTTGTGCTGAATGGCGCCAAATTTTGCGATGGGTACATTAAACTGTATACGCTCTTTGGCATAAGCAACAGCCGTATTGTGGCTTTCTTTTGCTCCGCCGACGCAAAGGGCACAAAGTTTGAATCGACCTGTGTTTAAAGCATTAAAGGCGATGAGGTGCCCTTTTCCAATTTCTCCCAGTACATTTTCCTTAGGTACTTTGAGATTCTCAAAAAACACCTGTCGGGTTGAAGAACCCTTGATACCAAGTTTGTGCTCTTCAGCACCTAGACTGAGCCCCTCGGCCGGTCCCTCGACAATAAATCCGGTAAACTTATCTCCATCGACCTGGGCAAAAACGATAAAGATATCTGCGAATCCGGAATTGGTGATCCACATTTTTTGTCCGTTGAGGATGTAGTGTTTGCCATCTTCACTCAGGTCTGCCCGTGATTTGGCAGCCAGGGCATCCGAACCACTGGATGGTTCTGTCAGGCAGTAGCAGGCTTTTAGTTCGCCGCTGATAAGCCTTGGGAGGTATTTTTGTTTTTGTTCATCGGTTCCGAAATAGAGGATGGGGAGCATGCCAATACCTGTGTGTGCCGCATAGGTAACCGTCCAGGCTCCTGCAGGACCGAGCACATCACAAATGATGGTATTCGTGTTGGTGTCGAGAGCCATACCTCCGTACGCTTCGGGCATGTGGGTGCCCAGGAGTCCCAGTTCGGCAGACTGTTCCAGGATCGTGGCAGCAATATCATTTTCCTGCTTTTCGATCTTTTCGGCATTGGGGAAAATGACGTTTTGCATGAAATCCTGCACCATGGAGTGGATCATGCGTTGCTCTTCATGCATCTCCTCCGGAATAAATGTGGCCTCGGGAGTGGTCTCTTTTACCAGGAATTCCCCGCCTTTCAGGGGCTTGGTTTTGACAATTGTATCGGACATATCTGGAACTGTTTGAAGGTATTAGCGAATTTTCGCTAACAAAAATAACCGCCTTTGATCAAAAAGTAAAGTATTTGCCCGGATTTTTAGCGAAAATTCGCTGAAAAGCACATTTTGTCAACAATAGTTATATTGTTAAGCCTATTGGGGTTTTGTATTTTTGGATACAAGAGCGGAAGCCTAATAATCTTCCGGTATTAATAACCCCAAAAAACCCGTCATGATCCGAGTAGTAGTTGTAGAAGACCAAAAGGAGATTCGGGAAATTCAAGAACGACGGATCAATGCTGCCGACGACCTTCTCTGTCTCAATGCTTATGAAAGCGGGGAGAAGGCCGTTTCCGGCATCATTGAATCCCAACCGGATGTAGTTTTAATGGATATTGGCCTGCCGGGAATGTCTGGCATCGAAGCGATGGTCCGTATTCTGCAGCAATCACCGGATATTGAATTTGTCATGTTTACGGTCTTCATGGAAGACGGGAAAATATTCGAGGCCCTTCAGGCCGGAGCCAGCGGCTATGTCTTAAAAAATGATTCTCATCTGGATATTCTGGATGCCATCCGGGAAGTACGAAACGGGGGATCTCCCATGACAATGGAAATTGCCCGTAAAGTACTTCAGAGTTTTCGCCATGAGCGAAAAAAAGATAAGCTGGTTGAAAAATTAAGTGAGCGCGAAAACGAGATTCTCCAGTTGCTATCAAAAGGCTTGTTGTATAAGGAAATCGCAGATTCCTTGCAGCCACCGGTCGTGGTAGGTACCGTGCGTCAGACCATTCACCGGATATATAAAAAGTTGCAGGTTAACAATGCTGTTGAGGCGGTCAATAAGTATTTAGGTCGCAACTAATCCCATCAGAACACAGAAAAATTACCCGCTTACCAGCCAATAATAAACAAGAAAGTCCGGAAGGACCGGATAGACGTATGCCCTGAATCCAGATTACCTAAACCTTAATTCAGCTACCATGAATGATTTACTATTATTTCACCGCTCCAACTACATCCGGCAACTGATTCATGTTCCTGATTTTCAAGCTGTCGACCCAACTTTCAGCATACTACCGGCAGATACGGATATTGATGATTATGATATCATCGGCCTGTTGTTTTGCCAAAACCCCGAATACCCAAGTCATTTTACGATTTGGAAAGCCTTCGCAAAAATTCCGCCTGACACATTTACGCTCGATTATCGGGTTGACCTGCTTTATGTGGAAGTGCGCCCTCCTGCTTTTATTAATGCTGCTGAAACTTCAGGAGTCATAAAATGGTATAGGAGCCTGTACCCTGCCCGGGATGGTGTTGCTTGTTTGCAATTGGATGAAATGCCTGATACCACCCTTCTTAGCGATCTGTTTTACGATATAGGAGATACGATGGATTTTGCCTTTTTCGAGGCCAGTACCTTATCCATGCAGTGTCAGGATAATGAAGGGATCTACATTTCCGGTGCCCTGGCAAATCTCGGCCGGATACATTTTAGCTCAGCTGTTTACAATAATGCCCTTACGCTTAAGGCTGAAATGGGCATAGCAGGAGCCCGCACAGGAGCTTGTATTGATGATTATGTGGACGCCGAAATTGACGGCTCGGGCCGAATGAGCACCCGCTCAGGAGCAGCGATTGCAGACAATCCGCCTCATGTACTTCTTGGAGTTCCTTGTCCGCCGTTTTGGGGCGTAGTACCTGAGGAGCCTGACTCTTTAGCGATTGAAGAAAGTACCGGGGAAACATCTCTGGGAGGATTCCTCAAATATAAAGGCGGCATACTTACCGGATTGTATAAGATTGCCCTGGGTATTGCCGAGGCAGTTGATTTTCTGTTTGCTAAACGTCCGGATGGTAGCAGAAGGGGGAAATCGCTTTTTGTACGTACGATGAAGACGTATTTCCGGGCTACCGTTTTGCGCGATGCCACGATTGAGGAGCGGGAAAAATATTTGAAGATCAAAAAACAGAACAAGATCCGCGCTGCTCTATTAGGGACCAAAAAGCTTCAGGACACTATCCAAAATTCAGATGTAAATCAGAAAATGCTGGCGTTGATTCGGGAAGAAGGGGGAGAGAGAAAATTGAGGAAAATCCTGAAAGACCTAAACCTTCTGGGTAAGTTGGAGGATCAACTGCAATCGCAGAATGTAGTGAAAGCGATCAGTGAAATTCTCGAACAGAATGCATTGCTCATGGAACTTCGAGCCGCGTTGTCTTCTGATCACAGCCTGAATGCACTAAAGCAATTAACAAATGAAAAGGATTCTGTCGAAAATCTAATCAAAGATATGTTTAAGGATGAACCGGAAAGGCACAACCTCAAGCAAATCCTAAAAACCGCAGAGTCCCTGAATGTACTTCGGGAAGATCTTCGGGAAAACAGAGCGGCTGAAGATCTTCGGAGATTTATCAATAAGATCGATCCGGATAAGGCGCTGCTTACCGAATTGAATGGAGGAAAATTGCCTCCGAATGCATTTGTCGTATCGGTTGATATAAGCGAAGGCTAAACCATATGTTTCTCCTTAATACATATCGAACTGTAAAATCGGTGATGAGACTGTGTGTACTCTTCGGAATGCTGCTGCATTTTGGAGTCTCAGCACAGTCTCCTCTTTCCGGATTCGAGCACCTGGGGGAAGAACAGGGCCTGACCGAGGAACACAATTCCTTTGTGTTTAAGGACAGTCGGGGCTTCATCTGGATTGGTTCGTATTTCGGACTGTATCGCTTTGACGGGTTGGAAGTAAAAAATTTTACTCCCGGACCGCTGGAGGGCCAATTGCCCGAACAAGCCGTTCAATCTCCCTTTTTTGAGGATGGAGAAGGGAATGTTTGGTTTGGTACCCTGAGCTGGTTGGTTTGCTATAACCATAAAAGTGGTCGTTTTGAAAAGTACCGATTGATTGAAAATGGTAAAGAATTAACCGACGGATATAATATCATTCACCTGGAAAGGAATAAAAACCTGATGTATCTGCTGGCAGGTGATCGTGTTTATGAGTATGACCTCTTTTCCGGAGAACAAACGTTTTTGGATAAGACCGATGGCGCTCGTTTTGGTTGCAAATTGGATGAGCCGGGCAGCATACAGGCGTTCGTGTCCTGCAAGTGGATGTATGGAGCGGGTATTGATTACTTTGAATTAATAGAAGCTGATAAGAAGAAAAAATGGGTCAAAACAAGCAATGAGCTTTTGGGACAAAGCATCAGTGCGGCTGTCTTAGAGAATGATTCTGTTGCCTGGCTGGCAGCAGGCGCAAAGTTGCTCCGGTTTAATTTAAAACAGGATTCGATCACAGGGACATATTTACCGGAAGGAACAGAACGATTCAGCCTGTTTCAAATAAGTCAGGTTTCAGATGGGAATATATTATGCTCGGCTGAAGGAGACGGCGTATTCCTTTTCGATACCCGTACCGAGGAGTTTAAAAAGATTACCGGGAGTGAAAAGGGAACGTTTTTTTCAAAAACAAGTCTGCTGAATGACGATGAGATCTTTTGGATGACCACTGCCTCAAAAGGAGTATACTACAAACGCTTAATCCCAAAATCCAATCCTGGTCCGCAACTTCCCGGACTGGCGGCTTCATCGGGGGTAAGCTCGATAGTGGAGGAAAAAGATACAGGCAGCCTGTTGGTTGGTACTGATAAGTTTGGTCTGTATCGGTATGAACGAACAGCTTCAGGAACTACTTTGGCAGATGTAAAAAAATTGCCGATTACTTCAGGGGATCTGATGCACAGCTTTTTGGATTCTCAAAATCGAGTTTGGGCAATTTGCCGCGCAGCGGTTTATTACTCAATGGATGGTGGGAAATCCTGGATCAAAGTGAAGGAGCCTTCCAGTCTCTACTTTTTACATGGTCTTGAAGCGCCTTCCGGCGAAATTCTGGTTACGAGTAGTGCAGGCATATTTAAGGTTGTATTTACCTCTGGTCAACCGGAGTTAAAAAGCCATCAAACATTTGAAGGTTTTGAAGGCTTACAACTTACGCATTTATTTAGCGGACTATCCGGTCGAATTTATATCGCCAGAAATGGCCGTGAAGTATTGGTATGTAACGCCAATAAACCTGATATACATATTGACCAAATCCTAAAAATTGATGCGCAGTTGTTTGGAGTCAGAGAAGTACCGGGTACACGAAAAGCCTGGCTGGCAACTTCCGAGGGGGTAAAGGTCGTTGAATATGAGATCGGCGTTGATTCCTTTGTTTTGCGATCAGCTCCGGCGGTATTTGATCCATTGATTGGCGTTGCGGTTTACTCCATGGTTCCCGACAAAAGAGGAGATATCTGGATGACCTCCAATAAAGGCTTGTGGTTGTACAAAACATCAGAGGAGAAGCTGTTGCGGTTTTGGAAAGAAGACGGACTGCCCGGCGAGCAATACAGTTTTTTTGCGGCTTATTACGATGATGAAAAAGATGAGATGTGGCTGGGTACCTCCCGCGGCCTGCACGTATTTAATCCCCCGGACCTAAAACCCTATCCTTTTGCACCAATTCCAACAATTTTGGATTTGGAATTGCCACAAGGGCTGTACAGAGGAGATACTGTTATTGGTGAAGTTGCAGGCATCGAACTTCCGTACCATCAGAATACCCTGACCTTTGATATCCGGGCAATCACCAACTATCTGGCAGTTGATTCTCAGGTCAAATACCGTTTAAAGGGCTATGATGATAACTGGGTTCACGTTCAAAACGGCGGAATTGCCCGGTTTACCAAAATTCCTCCGGGGACTTTCCATCTCGAGTATCAGGCCATTAGTGCCGGCGGTATTGAAAGTGACCTGCGCAGTCTGAATATTCTCATCAAACCTCCGTTTTACAAAACCTGGTGGTTTAAGCTGTTAAGCGTAGTTGTTGTCCTGGGGACCATCTTCGCTGTCATTCGGTCCATCCTTCAGCGAAAGCTGCGAGAAAAAGAAGTGATCATCCAAAGACAAGCTGCTCTCCAGAGCGAGCGGAATCGCATTGCGGGCGAATTGCACGATGATTTGGGCGGCGGATTATCCGTAATCCGGTTTTTGAGTGATGAGATGGGCGTTGATGAATCCGATCAGGAAAAGAAAGAACAAATTAAAAGGATTGCCAGTCTGTCATCCGGTCTGGTAGAGCGTATGCGCGACATCATCTGGGCATTAAATACTGAAAACGATGAGTTGGACAACCTGCTCCGTTTTCTCAGGAGATATGCCGTTAGCTTTTTAGGTGATAACAAACTGGAATGTGAATTTGAGTTGCCTAAAGATATTCCGGCTGTCAGGATCAATGGTGAAAGAAGGCGCAATGTATTGTTGGTCTTCAAGGAGGTTTTACACAATGTCGTGAAACACGCCCAGGCAACGAAGGTCCGGGTACAGGTTGATTTAAATCCGGATGCCTTTACCATTACCATTTCAGACAATGGAATAGGCATGTCTGAAAGCCCCGTTAGGCCCGACGCAAACGGCTTGCAAAATATTAGAAAAAGAGTCCATCCGGAAGGGGGCGCAATAAATTGGGAATCGGTTCCCGATAAAGGAACAACCGTATACCTGACAGAGCCCCTTCAGCTGATAAAGGACATTTAGTTATAACACCAAGGCCTGGTCATGCGACCAATTATGGAAGCTTCATCAGACTTTGCCCCAAATCCAGAGTCATGTTTAGTAGCAATTTAAAACAGAAAAGGGAAGTCATTCCCCTAGACCATTATCAAGAACCAAAACGAAATCAATTCCTGCTCTTTGATGCAGAAGCAGATCGCTGGCGAATCATTCCGGTGCGAAGGTTGATTTCTGTGCGGGCAGAAATGCGCCATTGCCGCTTTTTCCTCGATGACGGTACCGAGCTATTGCAGAAATATCACGGCATAAATAAAACGGCCCGGCAACTGGAGAAACATCCGGATCTGGTCCGTGTCTCCCGCGGCGAACTGATCAATCTGCGTTATGTAAAAGGCGTGGACCAATCCTGGGATTTCCTGTATTTAAACCGAAAAGTAGGCGGCTATTGCTTTGTTTCGGTGGGTAAGAAATACAGAGATTCATTTCGTAGGGCCCTTTGTAATAAGGTGATTTGCCTACACGAAGGGGAGAAGTCCAGACAGCAGGAGTTGGTTACAGATAATGAACCACTGGTTACAGGATCAAGGTAAGAGCCGGCATTCTTGCCGATCTTATAATAGACGATACAGTAGCAATCTTTGATATAAACCCTGCCGATGTCGGTGTAAGTTTATCGTGTTTTGTCAATTCCGCCCGGACTCACCAGTGTCAGGTCCGGGTTTTTTACCTCTTTTGTTTCTGGCATTCATTTACCCGTTTGTCCATGGATCAACTACATAAGAATAACGTACAACGTTCATATACAGCGGGCAGGTCCAGTGTGATCTACCCGCTTTTTTTTTGCGCTTTCGCGAATGGTTTCTCCTGATAGAGGAAGCAGGATGAAAACCTGAAAATATCCGGGTGGGCTGGTAACCTTTTACATTGCCGGGGTATAAAAAAACAATTATCCCAATTACCAATTATACTAATGATGACCTTTCAAGCTAAACATTCCGTGGAGCAATTAAAGAGCCAGACAACGCAGATCGTGGCTGCGCTGAAATCCGATAGCACCTTTCGCCGAAAGGCATTGGAAAACCCTATAGAAGCATTGCGTCGCAGAGGTGTTTATGTCGATACTCCCCGATTGCTGGCACTGGAAAGCAAGTTGTACAAAAAGGGAATGGCCTGATTCTTCAGGATGGATACTATCTTTGCGACAAATCCATCCGCCATGTTGAAATCTATTGCCGTTTTCTGCGGCTCCTCCACCGGGAATGACCCGGACTATGCTGCCAAAACCCGACAGCTGGGTACTTTCCTCGCATCTAAAAACATCGAAATCGTTTACGGTGCCGGAAATGTTGGTCTCATGGGCGAATTGGCCGATGCTGCACTCGAAGCCAACGGCAAAGTCTTCGGTGTAATCCCTGAATTTTTGAAAGGATGGGAAGTCTGCCATACCGGCCTCAGCGAATTGGTCGTAACCGATAATATGCACGAACGCAAAGCGATTATGGCAGACCGTGCCGATGGCTTTATCGTGCTTCCCGGCGGTTTTGGTACGCTGGACGAATTCTTCGAAATCCTTACCTGGAAACAACTCCATCTCCACAACAAACCCATTGGTCTCTTAAATTGGAATGGTTATTATACCCACCTTGCTGCACACGTAAGTCAAATGGTGGAAGCCGGTTTTTTACGTACAGAGAATACCACCCTCTTTTCTATTTCAGAGGGTATGGAAGATTTGCTTTCCAAGATGACTGAAGGGGAAGGAGCGTTTATCAAAAAGTGGAGTTAATTGCGTTGAATGCGATTTTATTTCAATCATTTGATTGTACAGGCAGCAATTACTCACGCTGGCGAGTCACCCATTCTTAGTATTTATTGCGGATAGCGTGTTTGAAGCAAAATTATAATAAGGTAATCATCATTAGGGGACCGCACAACAGACTCTAAACCCTCTTACAAATCTGGTGTTACTATGAAGTGTTTGGTATATCTTAGACGGGATGAATCATTAAGAATCCCCGAAAAACCTTACCTTTGCACCGATTTTAAAGAAAATAATTGCCAAAAGCTAATTGCATGCAATCAACCAAAGATACCTTGAAGTACAAGGTTAAGGATATTTCCCTGGCCGAATGGGGGCGCAAAGAAATTGAGCTCGCCGAAGCAGAAATGCCGGGTTTGATGTCACTTCGTGAAGAATTCGGTGAAAGCAAACCTCTCAAAGGCGCGCGCATTGCCGGCTGTCTGCACATGACGATTCAAACAGCTGTATTGATCGAAACACTGGTAGAGCTGGGCGCTGAAGTAACCTGGTCTTCCTGTAATATTTTCTCCACACAGGACCACGCTGCTGCAGCTATCGCAGCTGCCGGAGTACCGGTTTTTGCCTGGAAAGGCATGAGCGACGAAGAATTCTGGTGGGCGATCGAGCAGACCTTGTTTGCTTTCGAAAGTGGAGAGCCACTAAATATGATCCTTGATGACGGTGGAGACCTGACCAATGTAGTGCTCGACAAGCACCCTGAATTGGTGGAGGGGATCCGTGGTTTGAGTGAAGAAACTACTACCGGCGTACACCGACTGTATGAGCGTCAGAAAAACGGCACGCTTCCGATGCCTGCTATCAATGTCAACGACTCGGTAACCAAGTCTAAGTTTGACAACAAGTATGGCTGTAAGGAATCTTGTGTAGATGCGATCCGCCGGGCTACAGATATCATGCTTGCTGGTAAAGTAGCAGTTGTAGCCGGTTATGGAGACGTAGGAAAAGGTTCTGCTGCTTCTTTGCGCGGTGCCGGATGTCGGGTAATCGTTACGGAGATTGATCCGATCTGTGCGCTTCAGGCAGCAATGGACGGATTTGAAGTTCAGAAAATGATCAATGCCGCTCCTCGGGCCGACATTGTTGTTACGGCTACTGGTAATAAAGATATCATTCAGGAAGAGCACTTCCGTGCGATGCGCGACAAAACCATCGTTGCCAATATTGGTCACTTCGACAATGAGATCGATATGGCCTGGTTGAAAGGTGCCTACGGTGATACTCATGTTGAGATCAAACCACAGGTTGACAAGTATACCATCGATGGAAAAGACGTGATTATTCTTGCAGAAGGCCGTCTGGTAAACCTCGGTTGTGCAACGGGTCACCCGTCTTTTGTGATGTCCAACTCATTTACCAATCAGACATTGGCACAACTTGAGCTTTGGAATAACCACGGAGAATACGAAAACCAGGTTTATATGCTGCCAAAGCATCTGGACGAGAAAGTAGCCCGCCTGCACCTTTCAAAAATTGGAGTAGAGCTGGAAGAACTGCGTCAGGATCAGGCAGAATACATTGGCGTAGAAAAAGAAGGTCCGTATAAGCCGGAATACTACCGTTATTAAACCAGGCTGTTGAGTTCTGGTAGTGATAAAATGCAGATCGGATTTTCCGGTCTGCATTTTTATTTTAATTTGCACCTATGGCTTCACATTTCGACGAATTTACTCCAAGTACAAAGTCTGACTGGCTGGATAAAGTCATTCGGGATCTGAAGGGGAAATCCCTGGCAGAGTTGGATCATCAATGGACAGAAAAAATTCGATTGTCTCCTTTTTTTCATCGAGAGGATGTAGACGAGCGCGCGCCGCTGTCTTCCGGAAGTTCCGGAAGCTGGCAGATTGGGTCGATGATCCGGGTGGAAGAGGAGGTATCAGCCAATAAAGTTTTGCTGGACGAATTGCTTCATGGCGTAAATGCCCCTCGCCTGTTGCTGACGGAAAGCCTTTCGGCGAAAGCCTGGGAAAACTTGTTGAAAGAAGTGGAACCAGCCTGGATCAGTCTGGAAGTTTATCCGGGATTTCAGGAAGCCGAACCGGCAGTATGGGTGGATCCTTTTATCGCTGCATTGCTAAAAAAAGGCGTTGATCTTAACAAAGTTACCGGGGCATTGCGGATTGGAGAAGAGGCCGTAGAAAGCCTCCTAAAAAACCACCAAATTTTTCAGGACAGACTGCCCAATATGCGGCTGTTTTACATTGACAACAGTGGAAATTACCGTCCGGATAATCCGGAAGAAGAGCTGGCTTTGGCAGCCTATATGGCTTTTTACCGCATGCAGCAGGCTATCGACAGCGGTATGAGTCTTCAGGAAGCACACGCCAATTTGCAAGTCGTGTTATCAGTTGGCAACAGCTTCTTCAAATCGCTGGCCAAATTGCGGGCATTCCGTTTGTTGTGGGCCAACCTTCTTCAGGCTGCGGGTATGGATTCGATTGTGGAGCCACCTTTTGTAAGCGTTCAATTTGCGCCGGAGAGTCAGGACGATGATCAACATACCAATATGATCCGTGCCACGACCATGGCGATGTCTGCCGTTCTCGGAGGAGCCAACCGCCTGGAAGTACTTCCGGCAAATGCTACAAAAGAAGCACCTACTGCTTTTACCCGTCGTGTCGCACGCAATTTGCAACATATATTATCGATGGAAGCGCATTTGGATCAGGTATTGGATCCTGCTGCCGGGAGTTATTTTCTGGAGCAATTGACCAACAAGCTGGCTGAAGCCGCTTTCGATATTTTTAAGGGGATGAAGAAACCATTTTAGGTGTTCATCCTTTAATTCCCGTCTATGGAATGGATCGTTGAACTGGCCGGCTGGATCGGTGCATTTGGGTTGCTGTTGTGTTTTTACATGAATGCTTCCGGCAAGTGGAGCAGTCAGTCGCCCGCCTATATTTACCTCAATTTATTTGCAGCAGCGCTGCTCACCTTCAATTCCTGGGCAACAGGTTCCTGGCATTTCGTGATGATCAATGTATTCTGGATGCTGGTTTCGCTACAGGCGATTTGGAAGCGGAGTCGGAAAACGTCTGTCTAGAGGTTGATGTTCAAATTTTTCGACCTGTCAGGTTGCCGACCTGACAGGTCGGCAACCTGACAGGTCGACGCGATGGTGCATTGCATATAGCCACCCCAACCCGACATGTCATGTCGAGTCAAACTTTGTTCCTGGCTTTTTCCAGCGCCTAAACAGCCTTTTTTTTATTAATTCGTTGTTTTACAGGTGTTTATGCTGGAAAGAGACATCTTTGAAGAATGGAGGTTTATATTTCGACATGTCAGGTCGAAGGCTATGTGCATTGCATGAATAATTCCAAAAATAATTGATGCATCCTATCTGAAATTCCCCTAATTTCGTACAGAATTTCCCGACTGAAAGCAGCCGGGATCTTACTGGCAATGGCCCGGGGTCATTGCCATTGGTATATATGTACTAAATTGAAAAATCAATGATCCATCCTAAAACATCATTACAATATGTCAATGATACTGTAGGTTATGGCGTTTTCGCAGCAGAGGATATCCCGGAGGGAACAATTGTCTACGTCAAAGACAGCCTGGAGATGGTGGTTAGTCCAACCGATTACCTGATCCATTCGGCTGAAATGCGCGATATGATCGACAAATACTCGTATCTCGATCCGGAAGGCAACCGAATCGTGAGTTGGGACTTTGCCAAGTATGTAAACCATTGTTGTAACTGCAACACCATCAGCACCGGTTACGGATTTGAAATGGCTATCCGCGACATTAAAAAGGGCGAACAGATTACAGATGAATACGGAATCTTCAATCTGGATAAAGAAATGAGCCTGGTGTGTGGAGAAAGCAGCTGTCGAAAACAAATTCGCCCTTCCGACTTTGACAATTACTACCGCGAGTGGGACCAACGTATCCAAAAGTCGATCGGGAAATTGTTTGAAGTCGAACAACCCTTATTGCCTTTCCTCGATCCAAACACCCGTACCGAACTGGATGCCTTTTTCGAAAAACCGGAAAGTTATAAATCGGTTTATGCGCTTAAGCTGAAGGATTATTCGAAGAATGGAATGAATCTTTTGGTGGAATAAAGAGAAATAGAAACGGTCCTTTGAGAAATTTAAAGGACCGTTTTTTGTATATTTATTTCCGTTGCCAATTAAGAAAAATACCAGCACCATGAAAACCCTTTCCATTCTCCCAGTGCTATTGCTATTGGGGTTAAATTCCCTTTTTGCACAAGTCTTTTTTTACAGTTCTGACGGAGGGCAAATTTTTGCCTATGATATCCCGTCCGGGCAGGAGTCACTCCTCTTTACACCAGATAATTACAATCCAACAGATAGAATAGCTCACATGACACTCGATCGTGTGAATGGCCGGATTTATTTTGATTTGCATCGGAATAACAACCTTACTAAAGAATTAAGACGGATCGATTACACTGGAGGAAATGGATTATTAATAAAAACAGGTTTATCCATTTCAAGTATGGATTATCATCCGCAAGAATATAAAATCTACTTTACTGAAGGAGGTGGAACGGTAGGAGATGTAGGGGTCAGTAAAATTGACCTTAGTGGAAATAAGGAATTGATTTATGAGTGCATGATTTGTGCAAATGTGAATCTCGACCCGGGTAGTGGGAAGGTTTATTTTCAGGAGTATGCGAAAAAGCCGCAGCGAATGAATACGGACGGTAGTGACCTCGAAACCCTCGAATATTTTCCAGAATTGCTATTTGGAATTGGAATAGCAGATTTTTCGGTTGCCGAAACCAGTGATAAAATCTATTGGATTGAATACCTTAATTCATTGTTTATCAACACCACACTGTTTGGAGCATCCGTAAATGGTAGTAATATTGACACCGTTTTCCATCCAACTGATTTTTATAACGGGACTATATACTCAGCTCCAGTCATAGATGAATTTTCCGGGAAATTGTATTTCATGGAAACGCAAACAGATCTTTTTTCCGAAGATTCAGAAACTTTCTTAAAACGGTCCTTCCCCGATAGTACAGAAGTGGAAACCCTCTTACAAGTAAATTTAGATGCCTTGGATTCCTGGGCAATTGACCCGGCACCGGTATTTGCAGATCAACATCTTGTTTTATCTCACAATCAGTACTTACCTCTAAACCCGCGCTATGATTCGTATAAAAAAATAAGTGGTGCTAATAATCTTCCCGGAGGTGTTGACATTTTTAAGTTAACAGCAGACGGGTCTTCTGCCAGCGTATTCCAAATAAACTATTCGCTTGGAGCTCCATTATCTCAAAATGAATTTTCGCTGCGAATAAAAGAGGATCCAACCGGACAAAATCCAGCAAGGTACGGGAGCTTCGAACTCCTGGAACCAACCCAATCTAATATCATTGATATCCAATATACCCATCCAGGTTATATTAATGGTGGCAACGCTCCGGCCATTATAAATTTGGAATTAGTAAACGCTTCCGATGAAGTCGAAATGTCCGTTCCTATCGAATTATACCAGCCTCCGCTTCTGTTGATTCACGGATTAAATTCTGATCCTTCCATCTTTAACGGGATGAGATTGTATCTGGAAACTGCGTTGGGCTATCCGGATGGAATGATCATTCAGGCTGACTATGAGGCTAGTAATACTGTTGGGTTTAATGAAAACAGCTATGTTTTAATTGTTAATCGTGATGATGCAATCAGCAATGCCAATTTTAATGGGATCGTTACTGGCAAAATTGATATTGTCGGTCATAGTATGGGGGGGATCCTAAGCAGGCTGTACCTGCAGGGGGCAAATTATGCAGACGACATTCATAAACTTATTACTTTAAATACACCTCATTCAGGATCGAACTGGGGCTATGTATGGGCAGGCACTTCCACATACTGTTCTGTACTTGAAACTTTATTTGATGTGCCCGGATGTAATTTTGATGCGATAGAAAACCTGACTCCGACCAGCAATGCGATTACTCAAGACTTAAATGGGGCTTACTTAAACAATAAGGTGGTTCCTTCCCATGCCATAATTACAACAGTTGATCCAATATTAAACTGGTTAAACTTAATGCCTCCCCTAAGGTTGTTTTTGTTTGGATTTGATAATCATGATTACATAGTATCCGCAAGCAGTCAGACCGGCGGACTGGAAGGCGGTGTAAGCAGCGGCTTCGAAGGGCCACACTGGGGAAGCTATAATGTATCGGGTGTTAAAACCAAAGTCAAAGAATTAATATCGGCGGACCCATTAGCATTAAGCTTTGAGCAAAATGGCTTTTTTCCGGAGCCTCTGGATCCGCCAGGAGATATTCCCCCTCCTCCTACTTTAGAAAGTATTTCTCTTTCGTCCACTTTTGAAGATCAAACCATAACCCAGGGAACACAAATTGATGTTTCGGTAACGGCAGCTTCCGCCTCTGATACTATTTTATTGATATTTAATGGAAATAGTCTCATGAGCCAGGCAGATACTGTTGAGTACTTTTTTAGCGGGGATATATCTGTTCAGCGAAATATTAGCAGTTCCCGATTAGGACGTATCCCTGTCAGAGCCTATGCATTTAACGGAAGTAATAATACACTGGGGGTAGATTCCATGTTTGTGAAAATTTCTACTTCTGAAACACCTGTTGGTTTTTCCTCCGGTCATGGCGCTGCTTTTATAGGAAAGAAGATGCGTTTGCCGATAATGGGGCATTTTCAGGATGAAGTCCTTGATATTTCTTACGATGAATCCCTGGAGATCGAATTCCAAAACAACTTTGCCACACAACTCGAAGGAGGTCTGATCTTACCCCAACAAGCAGGAGTTGATTCCTTCAAAGTCGAATTTAATGGATTGGAAAGCCAGATGTTTTATCTGTACATAAGAGATAGTGATATAACCGGGGTCAAGGAAGTTCCGTCTGATATAGATTTTGAGGAAAAATATAAGATATATCCAAACCCCACCGATGGAAACCTCACTATACAATCCGTTGAAATCCTGTCCGGAACTATTCAATTGAAAGTATTTAATGCGGAGGGCAAGCAGATGGCACAAGAGAAACAACTGGTAAATGCCCGGCAGGAATTCCAGTTGGATGTTTCCATGCTTCCACCCGGTATTTACTTTTTGAGTATTGAACAGAATGGATATATTTCTGACCTTAAATTCATTAAGTACTAGCGCGTTTTATGCTCTAAAACCACAGCCAGAATTCCCGCTTTTGAAGTGGCAAAATGGAACGAATGGGTGATTGGAGGAGGGGTTAAACAGAAAAACGACATTATCCGGGTGACTTTCAGTGCATAATCCTAATTTTGACATGGATTAAAGCTGAAAGTCATTCGGATAATAAACTACAACTCGCTGGCGGTAAAAAACGCCATTATATACTTTGTGATCTTCCTGCTCGGGATAGGCGCAATCGGCCTGTTGTTGCTGCAATACAGCTCCCGGGAAATTCTGGTCTCCTCCGAAAAACAACTCACCCATACTTCCGAATTGATCAGCCTGAAATTTTCCGGCTATCTGGAAGAGATCAAACAGGATGTCAGCCACCTTTCCCAGAGCCCTTTTCTAAAAAGCTATATAGAAAACCGGGAGGAGGCAGACCGGGAATTGCTCACCCGGGAGTACCTCAGCTTGCTGGAATCCAATACCGATTTTTTTCAGATCCGGTTTATTGGTTTGGAAGAAGACGGCCGGGAATGGATACGTGTAGAGCGAAAATCAGATAGCCTAATTGCCGTTGCTCCTGAAAACCTCCAACAAAAAGGTCAACGGGACTACTTTGTGGAAACGATCCGTCTGCCTGCCGATTCCATCTACATTTCACCAATCGATTTAAACAAAGAGTACGGCCAGTTGAGCCTCCCCTATACGCCCACCTTGCGTGTTGCAAGTCCGGTGTATGACGATTCCGGAATTAAAGGGATTGTGGTGATTAATGCCGATTTATCATTGCTGTTTGAGTTGTTGGAGCAAATCACCGACCGCACCACACAATTGTATGTGATCAATGATGAAGGCTATTATCTGATGCATGAAGATTCTACCCAAATCTTTGGGTTTGAATTTAATTTCCCGCCTTCCTTTGTTGAAGAATTCGGCTTAAAGCCGCATGAAGTACTGGATATTCGACAGGAGTATTTCAGACAGAAAGATCAGATTAGAGTACTGGATGAGATTCCCTTTCCGCGCACGGATTACGAATTGTTTGTGCTGGTTTCTGCCGACCGCGAGGTTTTACTCCAATCCTACTTTGTGTGGCGTCGCAACAGCTTTTTGATCATTCTTGGCCTGGGGGCGCTTTTTATGGCGCTGGCCTTTTTTTATCTCCGCGGGCAAACCCACGAACTCTCCGACATAACCCGGCAAATGCGAGCCTTCCCCAAAACGCTGGAAGCGAGTAATCTGCCAACCAACCGGAAAGATGAGATCGGAGAATTGGCCCAGTCGTTTAATGAAATGTCTACCCTGATTCTCGAAAACCTCAACTCGCTCCGCCTGGCGAGAGAAGAAGCAGAATCAGCCGTTCGCGAAAAAGAGGAATTTTTGGAAAACATGAGCCATGAAATCCGAAATCCCCTGCAATCTATCATCGGTATGTGTAGTGTGTTGGAGCGGAATAACCCGGCACCCCATCAGGGACAGATCATACGGAGTTTGCGCTTCAATGCTTCCAATTTGCAAAGCCTGGTAAATGATGTGCTGGACTACAAAAAGTTGCTTTTGGGCGATATCAGATTGCAGCAAGAATGGTTTTCGCCCGAAACATTACTCGAAGAATTGCTGGTCAGCAACAGGTATTTTGCGCTTACGCGAAAGGTGAGCTTCACCCTGGAGCAAGACTCAGATATGGAAGACTTGCTGATCAAAGGAGATAAACTCCGTCTGGGGCAGGTCCTAAACAATCTGATCGTCAATGCCATAAAATTTACAGAGCCAGGCGGAAAGGTTTCACTTTATGCCTCGGTACGGAAAGAAGAGGATGCCAGTGCCGAACTGATCTTTGGCGTTTCCGATTCAGGTATCGGAATTGCTCCGGATAAACTCCGCGACATTCAGGGGCGGTATATAAGTCTCCATCAGCCAAAAGCATTTAGTACGAGCTTCGGACTCGGACTGAGCATCGTCTCCCAGTTGTTGGAAAAGATGGGAACCCGTTTGGATATAGAGTCAGAACAGGGAGTGGGCAGCAACTTTAATTTTGTTTTGCATGCGGCAATTCGTTTTGATGAAGAGCGTGAAGCGGCGGATTCCGTTAAGGATAAATACAAAATCCTGAACAGCCTTCGGGTGCTGGTGATTGATGATGACCAGCAATTGTTAAGCCTGTATCAGCATATATTCGATGAACGCACTCAATCCTTACACTGTGTGCAATCCATTGGAGCACTAAAAAAGCTACCCGATCAGAAGTTTGACCTGATTCTATCAGATTTTCGATTGAAAGAGCTTTCGCTGAAAAGCGCTTACGAGGCAGTAGCTCGATTATTGGCACCAGAAGGCTTGTTCTATCTGGTTTCCGCCCGTCAAGCGGAGCCGGATGATCTGGATGCGCCCTTCCCCGTACAGGACTGTTTTCAAAAACCGGTTGAGCCGGAGTTATTGTTGAATCGAATCAGCCGGGATTTTGCATTGACTCAATTTGGAGTTCCTAATACCAGTTCTATTAAAAAGGATTATGATCAGGTGCGGGAAAAATATGCCCGGGCACTTCAATTGCTGGTTACGGAGTGGAAGGAAGTAAGCCGTCAGTTGCAGCAGGCAGTAGGGCAGAAAAACCGCAAGCAATTTGACGATCTGTCTCATAAGATCATCACCAGCATCAGGCGGCTCGACCTGCCCCGTTTTGAGGAAATGCTCCAGCTAACAAAACAAGAGTTTGAGCACGCATCCGAAAAGGGACTTGGACGGCGTATCCGACAGGCCATGGCATTCTATATTCAAAGTATTGAATCAGAATTGGAGGCAGAACCCTTCGATCAGCCCCACCACTAACCTTTTTTTACCAGTTCTTTTAGCGCAGTTTTATACTTAGCCCCTACGGGAATCAGTTTCCCATTGATGCTGAGTTCGTCGGTGGTCAGATAATCGATAAAATGGGTGTTGACTATATATGAGCGATGTACCCGAATAAAATTATCCGGCAGATCCTTGTCCAAATCCTTTAGATTCATCAGCGACATGATTTGCTTGTCCTTTTTGTGAAGGATCACATAATTGGATTCGGATTTAATATAAAGCAGGTCGCGAATCTGCACCTGAATCCACTTCACGCCATCTTTTACAAAAAAGGTTTCCTTTTCTGATTTTGTCGTTTCCCCTTTGGGGTTTTGTTCGCCAGATACATTCAAAGGAGAGCCGGGGGGCTTTTCAAGTGCTTTGTAAAAACGCTCAAAGGAAATGGGTTTTAGCAGGTAGTCAACAACATCCGGATAATTGTAGGAGTCTACTGCAAAATCAGGGTGGGAGGTAATCATGACCACTTTGCTGTCATCCTGTTTAAGCTCGAGCACGCCTTTACCGTCGAGATCCGGCATGTTATAATCCAAAAACAGAAGGTCGAAAGACTGATTACTCAACAGCCGCAGGCCGTCCAGCGGATTGTTGCAGGAGATGCAGTATTCTATCTCAGGTACTTTGCTGCAATAATGTTGGATCAAATCAGTAATCAGTGGGTCGTCGTCAATGATCAGGCATTTAAGCATGGAATTGGCTCTGTTTATATACAAATGTAAGTGGATATCCCTATAAATCCGCATCCCAACTAGTTAATGCACAGCCATTTGGAGGTATTGCCCGGGATTCAAAGAAAATGCGACCAATCAATTTTATGGTTTTGCATAGCAGGAATAGCTGTTTACATAAGATTCGGCAGAGAATCGACCATAGGTAATATTTTTAAATAAATGATGGAGGAAAAACCTCCCAACCAATCCTAATAAACACCCTGAAAAATGGGTGAATGAATTATAAACCATGAAAAAAATTTACCTCTTTGCTATCCTTTTAGGTAGCTGTTTCCTGTTGGCAACAAACCTGCCAGACGACATTGGCCTGCACCTGCTGCAATCTCCCGGAGCCGAAGTGGAAGACTTCCAAGAGCCCGATTATGGATTGGGCGACGGACATATAGATTCCCTCATTGCATTTCCCGATATTAAAAAAGGCGAAAGAACTCCTTTTGATCTCTGGCGCTACGGTGGTAAAGGCAAAAGCTCTTTTATGGATCCCAATCTGCCTATGGAGTGGGACGAATGGCTGGCTTACCATCAAAAGCAGAAGCCAAAGCTCATGGCAGATATCCGGGAGTACATGAATGCACGCTACGATTTTTCCGGCGAAGTTTACGAAGGGCAGTTTATGTCTGGCGGCCGCAAAGCCATCATGAAAGGACCTGTGGTCAGACTCCCCCGGGGGATTGCATCTTTTGAAGCCTTGAGTGCATTATCGCCCGAAGAAATCAAAGCCCGGGATCTATTTCCCTTTAAACCCCTGGCGCATCCCTTAGCATCAACGGCACACATGGTCTTTCCGGATAATTGGAATGAAGTACATCCGGAGCATGTGCGGATCGATGTAGATCACGATTATCCCGATGAATACCTGCCTGAGTTTCCGCCACCGATGTTCCTGACTACACACCGGGAAATGGGAGATGTTACCAAAGGGAAAGAAATAACCATCAGCAATTACTACGAAATATTTAATGGATTGCTCACTCCGGAGCAAATGGAAGGTTTAAAGGAATTGCTGCGAACGACTCCTACTACCTGGTTTAACCAAACGCCGCACCGGGTCACTTTGGCTCCAAGCGCAGGCGTATCCTGTTTCTCCTGCCATGTCAATGGCCATACCAACGGCGCTTTCGAGCTGGGTCCCGATAGTCGTCCGCACCTCGCCCGCTTGCGTGTGGGTACACCCAGTATGCGAGGAAACTACAATTTGATGCAACTCTCCTCCAAGCGCTCCATTCGAAGCATGGATCACTTTGCAGAGATCGAAGAATACTTTGACGGAGACCCGGGTATGATGCAACACATCGGACCGCGGGCACACCAAAAATCTGTGTCTAACCGGATGGGGGATTTTAATGCTATTCTGGATTTTCCGCCGGCACCTAAACTCGGACCCATGGGCAAACTGATCGCTTCCAAAGCGACCGATCAGGAATTGCTGGGAGAGCAATTATTCTGGGGGAAAGCACAATGTGGTACTTGTCACTACGGACCCGCTTTCGTAGATGATTATATGCACGATCTGAAAGTAGAACGATTTTATACCGGCCGTCCTGAAGGACCGATAAAAACATTCCCGCTTAGGGGAATCAAAGACTCCCCGCCGTACCTGCACGACGATCGCTTGCCGACACTGGATGATACGGTAGAGTTTTTCAATCTAATACTGGAGTTGAAACTAACAGCAGAAGAAAAAGACGCCCTTGTGGCATTTTTGATGTGTTTGTAAACGCAACATCATGAGTAATCACTCAAATTCACGGATGGAATAAGCATTGCCACCGGTTTTTAGAGTAAATAAGGCAGCTCAGTTCGGGGTCTGTTGAGATCGAAGCCCCGAAATCAGAGCTGCTTTTTTGTTGGTGAACCAGATCACTTTTAATCTGATTAAAGATTATTACTTTTGTATTGCTCCAACAAAATGAATTCTATCAAAAAGGCAGGTCACATATTGTTTTTTCTGGCGGGCTTGTTGCTCGTTTTGCATAATATAACGCCGCACTTCCACCACGGAGAGCTGAGTGAGGCAATGCATGAGGAAGATCACAAAGATGCTGATACCCTGCTGGACTGGATTCGACTGGGTTTTCACAACGATCTGGGTGAAGGACATTTAGAATGGTTTACCCAAACGGATGCTGATCTGGATGGAGCAAGCGATATATTTGCTTTTTTCGGACTGGTTCCCGACCCTGATTTTTGCCTTTCGGCGAAAGCCCCAAGAGCTCAGAATTTAATTGACTTTTACTACCAGCCTTTATATCCACCTGAATCGCCCGATTCTGGTATATCTCTTCGCGGACCTCCTGTATTTGCATAAAATCATTGCTGCTCAAGTAGTAGCGGATTGAATGCTGATGGATTATTTCATCAGTAATTAACTCATTGATTTATGCAAATGATAACATGTTTGATAAGATTATTAGCTTCTCGTTAGAGAACAAATTGCTGGTACTGATCGGTGTGCTGGCCCTGATTGTTTTGGGCTTGTTTTCGGCAGCGCGGATTCCGCTGGATGCCGTACCCGATATTACCAATAATCAGGTGCAGGTGGTGAGTACCGCACCAACACTGGCTCCGCAGGAAGTGGAGCAACTCATTACCTATCCGCTGGAGTCTTCCATGACCAATATTCCGGGCGTAATCGAAGTACGGTCTATTTCCCGATACGGACTCTCGGTTATTACCATCGTTTTTGAGGAGGATATTGAAACCATGCTGGCCCGTCAATATGTGCAGGAACAACTCAATGTGGCTGTCTCCGCACTTCCGGCTGGCACAGAACCCGAATTGATGCCGATCACTACCGGCCTGGGGGAAATATACCAGTATGTCCTTACCGTCGAACCCGAGTTTGCCCATCAGTACGATGCTACCCGGCTCCGAAGCATCCAAGAATGGATTGTCAAACGACAACTAAACGGAACGAAGGGAGTGATCGAGGTGAGTAGCTTTGGCGGTTATCTCAAACAATACGAAGTAGCTGTCAATCCCGATTTGCTCAAGGTACACGGATTGAGCCTGAATGAAGTGATCGGGGCCCTGGAAACCAACAACGAAAACAGTGGGGGCAGTTATATCGAAAAAGGCCCTTACTCTTTTTACATCCGTACCGAAGGCCGACTGGAAGCCATTTCAGAAATTGAAAAAGTTCTGGTTCGCAATGTCAATGGCGTTCCGGTAACGGTTGGCGATATTGCTCAGGTGCGCATCGGGAGTGCTAAGCGCTACGGTGCCATGACCATGGACGGAAAAGGCGAAGTAGTGGGCGGCATTACGCTCATGCTCAAAGGGGCCAATTCGTCGGAAGTGCTTCAGCATGTTGAGGATCGCATGGAGAAAGTTACCGCCTCTTTGCCGGAAGGCGTTAGTATTTATCCCTACCTGGATCGCTCCAAACTGATCGGTAAAACCATTGATACCGTCAAGAAGAACCTGATCGAAGGCGGTTTGATCGTGGTCTTTGTGCTGCTTCTTTTACTCGGCAATCTGCGAGCCGGGCTGATCGTGGCTTCAGTGATTCCACTTTCCATGTTGTTTGCCCTGACCATGATGCGCTACTTTGGAATCTCGGCAAATTTGATGTCCCTGGGAGCGATTGATTTTGGTATCGTTATCGATGGTGCCGTGATCATTGTGGAAAGCCTGTTGCACACCCTGGCCATTGGTTATGTCGGACAAAAACTCAGCAAACGGGGGATGGATCAGGTTGTACAAAAGTCAACCTCCAGTATTTACCGCTCAGCCGCTTTTGGGGTGTTGATCATCCTCGTCGTTTTTATTCCGATCCTCACGCTCGATGGTACGGAGGGTAAGACATTTCGCCCCATGGCTCAAACAGTAGCCTTTGCCATACTGGGCTCGATGATCCTTTCGCTGACCTATGTACCGGTCATGGCTTCTCTGTTTTTGAGCCGGACCATCAAAGCAAAAAACACCTTCGCCGACAGGCTGATGAATAATTTGCGGAAGTTGTATAATCCTGTTTTGCAGCTTTCGCTGAATAAACCCCTGCTTACCATAGGCTCCACCCTGATCGTTTTTCTTTTCTCTATTGTATTATTTAACCGGCTGGGCGCCGAATTTGTGCCTACGCTGGAGGAAGGAGATATTGCCATGCAGCAATCGATAAAACCCGGCAGTTCGCTGCAGGAGAGTATCCATACCTCCACCAGGGCCGAAAAGATTTTGCTGGAAAACTTCCCCGAAGTTAAGCACGTGGTATCTAAGATTGGGACCGCCGAGGTGCCCACAGATCCGATGGCTATTGAGGATGCCGATGTGATGATCATCCTCAAAGACAAAGAAGACTGGGTAAGTGCTGATAACCGGGAGGATCTTATGGCGCTGATGAAAGAAAAGTTGGCACCAATCAGCTGGGCTACCTTTGAATTTACCCAACCCATCCAACTCCGCTTTAATGAATTAATGACGGGTTCAAAATCGGATATTTCCGTAAAGATCTTTGGAGAGGAAGTAGAGGTGCTGAAATCCCAGGCCGATGAAGCAGCAGAAATCATTCGTCAAATACAAGGAGCAGGCGATGTAAAGGTGGATCAGACAGACGGGCTGCAGCAGCTGTCGGTTCAATACGATCGAAACCGTTTGGCTCAATATGGTATTCCGGTTTCGGAGGCCAATCAGGTAATCCGATCCGCTTATGCGGGCGAACAGGTGGGCGATATCTTTGAGGAAGAGCGAAAGTTTGATCTGGTCGTTCGCCTGGCACCGGAGTTCCGGCAGGATCTCGATTTGGAGAAGCTCACGATTCGAACGAGCACGGGCCGGCAATTGCCCATGCAGGAAGTAGCAGAAGTTGTTTCGCTGGAAGGGCCGATGTTGATTTCCAGAGAGCAGGCCCGTCGATTCATCAATATTGGCGTCAATGTGCGGGATCGGGATGTAGCCAGCCTCGTGGAAGAAATTCAGGGGAAACTGGGGGAGGAACTTTCCCTGCCTCCCGGTTATGAGATCCAATACGGCGGCCAGTTTGAAAACCTGGAACATGCGCGCAAACGCCTGGGCCTTGCAGTGCCGGCTGCTCTTGCACTCATTTTGGTGCTCCTGTATATGGCCTTTAATTCGCTTTCCGATACCCTGATCATTTTTATGGCAGTTCCGCTTTCGGCTGTGGGAGGAATCCTGGCTCTTTGGATTCGGGATATGCCATTTAGTATTTCGTCCGGCATAGGATTTATTGCGCTGTTTGGGGTTTCGGTACTCAATGGGATTGTGCTCTTATCGGCGATTCGGGAATTGAAGAACGCCGATTTTACCAGTTTCAAAAGTCTCATTTCTTCGGCTTGCCTTTCTCGCTTGCGTCCGGTATTGATGACCGCACTGGTTGCCGCTCTTGGCTTTTTGCCTATGGCGATTTCTACCGGTAGCGGGGCAGAGGTACAACGACCGCTGGCTACAGTAGTGATTGGCGGATTGATCACCTCAACTTTGTTGACGCTGGTTTTGATGCCAACTTTATATTATTTGGTGAATCGCAGAAGCTGGTTGAAAAAAGGACTAGGCATTTTGCTAATGGTATTTGGCAGTCAGTTTGCACTCCAGGCGCAACAACCCATTTCCGACTTTGAGTCGATCTATGAATATGCAGTGGTCCATCATCCGATGCTTCAAAATGTGGCTTTGAGTCGGGAAAGTATATCACTGGATGGAAAAGCCCTGGTGCCCTGGTCGCCCCTTAGTCTGGACTATCAGGGAGGGCAGATCAACTATCAGGGGTTTGATCATATGATTAACCTGAATCAGGATGTCAGTCCGCTGATCCGTGGCGGAGAGCGAAAGACCAAAAAAGCCCTGATCAATGCCCGGCTCGGATTGCTGGATGCAGAGCAAAATTTCTTGCTGCAAGAGCTGGCCTATGACATTCGTTCTGCCTTGAGCAATTGGCAGCATGCCTATAGTCGGCAGCTGGTTTTTGAGGAATTGAAAACGCTATACGACTCTCTGGCAAATCGACAACGCTTGCAATACGAAGCCGGGGAGACGGACCTGTTGGCCTACAATTGGTTTCTGACAGATCGGGAGGACGTGGCTCGTCAACTGGAAGCTGCTCGTCGGGAAACCCTTCGCCGGGAGCAGGAAATCCGGGCCACAGCCATGTTGCCTGACAGCATGCTCTTGCAGGCTGATTCTATTGTACGGATGGAACCCCCGGCTGTGACCTTTTCGCCTGCGGAGGATCAATATATGCAATGGTATGAAGCGCGTCGGGCAGTACTGGATCAGCAGATCCGGCTTAGTGAAAAGCAAGCCGCTCAAATTGACTTGAAAGTAGGCTATTTCGCGCAATCGCTGGAAGCAGACTTTTATTTTCAGGGCGTGTCACTGGGTGTCCAGGTTCCTATTGATCGTCGGATGGCTCGTGTGGAGCAGGAAAAACTGGCATTGGAGAAGGCGAAAATTTCCAATGAGCAATTTTTACGCTTCCGCGAATTTGAAACCCGGATCAAGAGCTTGCGGGCCAGCCTGGATCAACTCGCGGAAAGTATAAACCGCTATGCGGAAAACATCCAACCCGGACAAGAACTGATTCTTGAAAAAGCCAGCCTTCAATACGAGCAGGGTGAAATTGATTTTCTGCGATTTAGTCAGATTCGCGAACGGGTGATTAATAGCACTCTCGGTCAATTGGATCGGATCAATCGCTACAATCTGCAACTGCTCGAATTCCTTTATCTAACCCGCATTAAATAATAGTCATGAACTCAATGTATAAATATCTCTTATTGTTTTTGCCCTTCGCGGCTTGTCAAAGTAATGAAGCTCCCGTAGCCGAAGCCAGTGTGGAAGTTGTTTCGGAAAAGCAGGATTTATCAGCTGTGTTGAATTCAAATCCGTCGATAGAGATTGGACCCATCCAAACCCAAAGGCTGCAGGAAGAAGTCAGTTGTACCGGGCGCATGGAACTGCCGCCAACCGAACTCATGTCCATCCACAGCCGGATGGAAGGATTTGTGGAGGAAATACGATTTCTGCCGGGTGATTACATCAAAAAGGGAAGCATACTGGCCCGGATCCACAATCCACAGTTGGTGGAGAAGCAGCGGCTGTTGCTGGAAACCAAAGCAGAGCTTTCGCTGGCTGAAAAAGACTATCAACGTCGCTTGCAGCTAAAGGAAGCGGATGCTACTTCCGGACGTCTATTCGACGAAAGTCTGGCAAAAAAAGAAATGTTATCGGCTCGCTATAAAGGATTGCGATCAGAACTTTCGCTGATCGGAGTAGATGTAGATCGCGTAGAAAAAGAACAGGCGTTTCAGTCCCGTATTTCCGTGTATGCTCCAAAAAATGCCTGGTTGCATGAGGTACTGGTCAATGCCGGCCAGCACATTGAACCCAGCGATAAATTGATGGATCTTGCCGGAACGGATCATCTCCATCTGGAACTTCAGGTCTTGTCGCGGGATCTGCCAGGCCTGGAGAAAGGCATGAAAGTAACATATACCCTTCCGGGGGATGCAACAGCTTATGAAGCCAGTATTGTAAAAATCAATCCGATGGTAGAACCGGAAACCCAAACCCTGATGCTTCATTGCCATTTGGATACGGGGCAGGAGAAAGCCAGACCGGGCATGTTTATTAATGCCGTAATAAAAAAAGAAGCTGGTGCGCTAAGTGGTTTGCCAACAGAGGCAGTGATCAAAGAGGGAGAAAGCTATTATGCCTATTTCGTGGAAGGAGAAGAACTGCAAAAACGCAAATTGGAACAGGTTCGTGTTTTTCCCGACTTTATCAGTTTTGAAGCGCCTGCAGATGCCCGTATGGTTGTGGCCGGGGCGTATTATGTGGAGTAGGGGGGACTGGTGTAAGGTTTGTTGGTGTAAGGTTTGTTGGTGTACTGGTGTACTGGTGGAATGGTGTACTGGTGTATTGGTGGAAATGTGGAAGGTTCATTTTATTAAGACCTGAAAATTCTTAATGCAACATTAAAAATTAAGAATTAAGAGCTTGTTCGGGATTTGCTTTTGGAGCGAACGCCTCAAAATTTTGTACTGAACGAGGCATGATGAAGGAGCCTAGCCAAAGCTAAGCGACTGAAGAATAACAAAGTGCAGTGCAAAATTTGGCAAGTGCAGCCCAAAGTGTAAAACCCGAACAAGCTCTAAGTGCCCGGACATAAATAAGCTCCATTTTTGACCGAGCAAATTTTTCGTTCAGACCAGGCAAAAAATGCAGCTTTAGCCATAGCTAAAGCGAGGCTTTTTAACACAGTATGAACGGAAAAGGTGCCGTCATAAAATGTGAAGGTTATATTTGTCCGGGCACTTATTTATCAAGGCTCTTAATACTACCCGTCATCTTTTGAACGATGCGGAACTCACTGAGGAAAGCTCTGGCAACAACCCGGAGAACGGTATAAGATGGAATGGCGAGTATCATGCCTACAATGCCACCCAGTTTTGCCCCCATCAGAATGACGATGAAGATTTCGAGTGGATGGGCAAGAACGCTGGTGGAAAAGATAAAGGGCTGAAGCACGAAGTTGTCCAGCATTTGCATCAATCCAAACACGACCACGACCTTGATCAGCATCGGAAACATTTCGGTGTAAAATTCGAGATCGAGGTTGGAGGAGATGGTGACGAATACACCGAAAGCTGCCCCGATAATGGGTCCGACATACGGGATTACATTGATTAAAGCGGCAAAGAACCCAATCAGCAAAGCATTTTGTACACCCAGGAGTGTTAGTCCGATGGATACAAAAAGCGTAATGATGGTGATCTGGCCGAGGATGCCGACAAAGTAACGAGTCAGCAGGCGCGAAATGGTTTCAATAGCATTTCGTACATGTTGCTCGTACTTTGAAGGTACAAGTACTGCTACAGCATTGGTAAACAGACCTTGTTCTTTCAGGAAGAAAAAGGTGATAAAAATGACAGAGAACAATCCGATGACCAGGTTTCCGGCAGCTGCCAGGAGGGAAGAGAACATTTCGCCTATGAATCCGGGATTAAACCACTCCTCCAGTTTGAATGCCTGCCGGAGTTGTTCTTCGGTGTCGATGGTGCCAGGCTCGGTGATGCCATATTGAGCGAGCCAGGCATTGATGTGCTGTATGGGTTCGTCGAGAGCGGATGCCAGGTTTTCATAATTGGCTTCCGTGAGGTTGTTCGCTTGTTGGATAAACATGGGAACAAAAAGAGAAACCAATAGTCCAATCACAAGAAGATAACAAACCAGCGTAAGCGCCGAAGCCAGATTAGGGCCCGGGTTCCACTTGCCTATTCTTATACGATTCTGAAAAAAACGCATCAGGGGCTGCCCAATCATGGACAGTACCCACGCAATGATAATGTATCCCACTATGTTGCTAAAGAAATAGCAAAGTGCGGCAATAATCAGCAGGCTGACTATCAGGGCGGTATAGCGGCTGAAAACATTCATGCTCAGGTCGAAGGTAAAGATAGGTTTTGTGGGATGTAAATTGTAAAATGTGGAATGTAAAATGAAAATGCACATCCTCCCACATTAATTATCTTTACGCCATGGATCTTTCTGTGGTCATCCCCATATACAACGAAGAAGAGAATATTCAACTATTGTACGACCGCCTGTCTGCTGTAATGCAAGGCATGGGCGTATCGTATGAATTTATGTTTGTAAACGACGGCAGCAAGGATAAGTCCCTGGCGCTTATCAAGGATCTTGCAGCCGTAAAACCCGAAGTGAAATACATTGATTTTAGCCGCAACTTTGGCCACCAAATCGCCGTAACAGCCGGTTTGGATCGGGTGGTTGGTGATGCCGTGGTTATTATTGATGCCGACCTCCAGGATCCGCCGGAACTCATTCCCGATATGTATGCCCGGATGAAAGCTGGGTTTGAGGTCGTTTACGCCCGCCGTAAAAAGCGCAAGGGCGAAAGCTGGCTTAAACTGGCTACCGCCAAATGGTTTTACCGCATTTTGGCTCGTATCACCAGCGTGGAAATTCCGGTAGATACGGGAGATTTTCGGATTATCGACCGCAAAGTACTGGATGTACTCAAAGACATGCCCGAGAAAAACAAATACCTCCGTGGCCAAATCGCCTGGATCGGTTTTCGACAAACTTATATCGAATACGAGCGTCAGGAAAGACATGCGGGGGAGACGGGTTATACCTTTCGGAAAATGTTGCGCTTTGCACTGGATGGGATCACCGGCTTCTCCGATTTTCCCCTAAAAATCGTCACTTATTTTGGGTTTATGGTCACTGCTTTCGCATTTTTGGTAGCAGTATATGTATTGTATTCCCGTTTCGTGAGTGGTAATTACGTACAGGGATGGTCTTCTCTCATGATCAGCCTCCTGTTTATTGGCGGGGTTCAGATGATCGCCATTGGCATTATTGGCGAATACCTCAGCCGGATGAATAATAATGTGCGCAACCGACCCCTCTATATTATTCGGGAGTCGAATGTTGATTAGGAATTTTTAATTAAACGGAAATCGTTGAGCGTGATATTTCCGATCCACGATACACGCTCAACGTTTCAACGCTACACTATTCCACTAACCTAACCATCCCGGCAGAGACAGACTAAACCACACCATAAATCCGAAGAAAACGAGGAGGACGTAATTCTCTACCCTTGCAAAACGGAATTCCGGAAGGTCCAGTAGTTTTTTGATTTCGCCTTTTGCCGGAATGACCAAACTTAGACCGTAGCCTACAAAGAGGGTGACAGCTGCTCCAATGAAATTCCACCAGATCCAAAAAATAGGTACTCCGGCCAGCCAGATATAAATATTCAATCCGACACCAACCAACAAACCAATATTTACAGCTCTTGTATGTGCTTTTTTGGTCAGGATCGCCAGTATGAACGTGGCTACAATCGGACCATAAAAAGCGGAGCCTACTTTGTTGATGGCTTCAATCACCGTATCGGCAATTTGACCGGCTGAAAAGGCCAGAATGATACAAACAGTTCCCCAGGCCAGCGTAAGCCATTTGGAGTAGGCCAGTTGTTGGTCATCTGAAAGAGGCTCTTTGCGGAATCGTCCGATGATGTCTTCCAGAGATGCAGCACTGAGGGAGTTGATCGCCGAACTTAAAGAGGACATGGCCGCTGCCAGAATCGCTACCAGCAATAATCCGATAATGCCATTTGGCAGATAATTGATGATGAAAATCGGCACCATCTGATCGGGTTTATCTTGTGGGATCATGCCCATAAACTCCGGATTGGTCATAGCGAAAGTACCGAGTATAAGCCCCATCAAACAGTAGCAAAGTGTTACCGGAAAACGGAATAGTCCGTTAAACAACAAGGCCCGCTGGGTCTGTTTCAGGCTTTTTCCCGAAAGGGAGCGCTGCGCCTGACTCTGATCGCAACCATAATAGGAAGCATAAAGGAAAAAACCGCCAATGATCATTGGCCAAAATCCAAATTCCTGTCCTTCGCCAACGCCCCAGTTAAAATCAATCACTTTAGTACGAGAGGTGTCAGCAGCAGCGAGGAAAGCATCCCAGCCACCGAGCAACTTTAAGCCGTAGAAGGTGCAAATAACAATGCCCACCACCAGTATACTCATCTGAATTACATCCCCCCAGACAACCGCTTTCATTCCACCCTGAAAAGAGTAAATGATGGTAATGATCCCGGAAACAAGAATGGTCTGCCATTCGGGAATACCCATAACTGCCGATAATACCAGGGCAACCGTGTAAATCATGATACCGGTTGCAAATGCCCGGCTGAATTGAAAAACACTACTTATCAACGTACGGGTGGAAGCATCAAATCGCTTTTCGAGATAGGCATAAATACTAACGATCCCGGCTTTGTAGAGCGGCGGAATGAGGACTACAATCAGAAATATCATAGCCAAGGGTACCGCCAATTCAAAGGTCAGCCATTGCATGCCTCCATTGGCTTTCATCCCCACGAAGGCGGCTGCTGAAATAAAGCTGATGGCAGATAATTGGGAGGCCATCGTAGACATCCCCATCGAAAACCAGCCAAAGCTTCGTCCGCCCAGAAAAAAGTCATTCTTGTCTTTGTTGTTCTTAAAAAAATAACCGAGCCCGAGCAAGCCCCCCGAGTAGATTATAATAATGAGGTAGTCTAACCAATTCATGGTATTATGTGTATTGGTGAAAAGTCAATAGTGTGCTGGTGAAATCGTTGGTCCCGCTTATTCAATTAAGTGGTGAAAAGTGAAAAGATGTAGCCTTTTAATTAAAAATTATTCATTAAAAATTAAGAACTAATAATCATTCCTCCTTCAAAAAGTCCAGGCAAAGTGCCGCAGACCACGAAAACTGCTTGGTACCATAAGCCGCTGGTCCCTGCTGGTTTCTTCTCGGATCAAAATATTCAAAGAATCCGTGATTTGCCAGTAGTTGAAGACTGTCTGTACGAACCCGTTCAGCAGCTTCCACCATATCGTAGCGCAACAAGCCCCGATACAATAGCCAGTTCATATTGATCCAAATGGGTCCGCGCCAGTATTTTTCGTAGTCGAGGTTTTTTTGGTCTAGTTGGTAGGTAGGGCACCAAAAAGTCGGATTTTCCGCAGTGCCGCTGTAGAGGGAACTTTCCAGTTTTAGCAGAATCATTTCAGCTTGTTCCTGCGTAGGTACAAGTCCGCACATTGGCAGAATGCCGGATGAAGTATTGCAGGCCAGGCGCTGGTCATTGGCCAGATCCCAGGCATCGTAATTGCCGGTTTCTTCATTCCAGAGTTTGTCGTTCATGGAGTAGACGGTCAATTCATTCCAGGCCACCAGGTCGCTGACATCTTCACCCAGCATGCCGCCGATCTCAATCAGAGACTCATTAGACCATGCCAGAATGCCATTAAACAGAGGATCCTGTATCAGGAAGGGACATTCTTTATAAATGGCTTCGTCGTCGTACTTATTTTTCCGGAATAGATCCACCAAATACACATAGCGGTCATAATCTGTTTGTGTGGGTCGGTGGGCTTCCGCCGAATCGTGGCTCAGGTCCTGCCGCTGATAAGGCGGAATATCCAGCTTTGCCGTATCCAAACTTTCAAGCACAGGGTCCCAGGTAGGGGAGTTGTCTGTGCCCGGCTCCCAGGGATGGCGTACATACACCAGCCCTTCTTCATTGGGATCGCGATGGGAATATAAGTATCGGTGATTGGCGAGCACCTTGGGATACATTTCCTTCAGAAACTGCATACTCCGCTCCGGATCATCAGAATTTTTGTACATCTCCAGTAAGGCAAATCCATGGACGGGTGGCATGGTGATGCCTGAAGTTTTTTTGCCTTTCGGCGAATGCGGTACGTCGGCTGTTTGCCAGAAATCCGGTCCGGGAAAATAGCGGGCGTCTTTTTCTTCTCCAAAAACGATCTGGGGAAGCATGCCATTTGACCATTGGCCCTGAAAGAGATGCCTGAGTTCTGCTTCCGCCTTCGACATATCAAAATGGCTGTAACCCAAAGCGATAAAGCCGGCATCCCAATTCCATTGGTGTGGGTATAAATTCGGGGCGGGTTTGGTAAATTGACCTGTCCAGTTAGAAAGTAATACATCTCGGGCCTGTTGCCCAAGTTGAGATAAGGTCTCAGGAGAGATTGGGGCGTTCATCTTGGAATAGTTGGTTTGGATGGTTTTGTCTGGTCGGGAACGGGAATTTACGGAAATGTTTTGATTAATGCTTTTTCCGCTGGTTCTGTTGCCTCCGTATGGGAGTGAAATGGTGTACCAGTGTAATTCTACATTTTACATTTTCCCCTTTCCCTCAATTGGTTGAGACTGCCCGGCTAAAGCGGGCAGGGTTGAGAATCCACCTGCGCTCTGGCGAGCTTCGACGAGTGGTTGAGGATTTACTATTCAGAGCAAATTAGTCATTCCTAGGTTACAGGCTCCTCGTTTGCAGTCAATTAAAAATTCCGCATTACTCCATCCCTCTCCCCACCGCCAAGCGAAAGCGCAGGCGACTCTCCCGGAGAAGGGGAGCAAAGCGAGTCTTCGACCACCCCCGAAGGCAAAGCCGACCTCTCCCCAATTAAAAATTAATAATTCAAAATTCCGCATTCTCCATTCAACATTAAAAACTAAGCATTCCACCATCTGTAGCCATAATAAAAAACCACCCCGGATCCCAATAGTGCCAGTCCGGCACCGGCTTGCATCGGGCGCTCAATCAGCGTATTGATCACAAAAGCCGTACAAATGAAAACAAAAATGATAGGAACCACCGGATAAGCATGTGTGCGGTACGGACGATCTGCTTCCGGTCTTTTTCTCCGGAAAATGAATATGCTAAAACCTGCCAGGGCCATAAAAATGATGTCCATAAAAGTAACGTAGGTAATCAGGCTGGAGAAGGTTCCCCAGGCCATCAGAAGCACCAGCGCCCAAACAGCCTGTATGATCATGGCATTGACGGGTGTTTTATAAGTCGGATGAACCTTCGCCAAAGCGGAAAAAAACAATGCATCCTTTGCCATGGCATAGTAAATCCTCGGAGCGGACATGGTGTAAATAGCTACGGTTCCAAAAATGGAGACAGCAATGAAAAAGGCTACCAGTTTGCCTCCCCAGGGAATGACAACCGCCAGAGCATCTCCGGCCACCCGCTCCGTTCCTGCAATAGCCGGAAGGGGGAGCAGAAACATATAAGACAGATTTACCAGCACATAGGTAATGGTCACTATGCCGGTACCCAGTATCATGGCGCGTGGTATCGTTTTTTGCGGATTGATGGCTTCACCGGCCAGATAGGAGGTGTGATGCCAGCCTCCGAAAGACCAGAGCACCCCGATCAGGGCTATAAGCAGGGCTTTGTGGAGAGTAGGCGGCGTGCTTTCCGTCAGGCTCCATTGCAATTCTGCGGTGTGGGGTTGAATAAAGAAAAAGCCAATAGCAATGATAACCAGAATGGCCAGCAGTTTTCCGCCCGTAAAAATATTGGACATCCACTGGCTGATGTTGACACCCAGGCAATTGATGGCGGTAAGCACAATGACGGTCCCCCCGGCTACCAGTATGGTGTCATTCGCCGAAAGGCCCGGAATAAAAAATTTGAGATATTCGGCGAAAGCCACACCCAGTGCAGCCAGCGCACCCGTGTTGATGACCAACAATGTAACCCAGCCGTAGAGGAAACCGGCAAGCGGTCCATAGGCTTCCTTGAGAAAAACATACACGCCACCCGCTTTTGGGAATAAACCACCCAGTTCGGCAAAAGTGAGAGCACCGGTCAGGGCGATGAGTCCGCCGAGTGCCCAAACGAGGGTGATCCAGCTGGGATGATCGAGGATGCCGGCGATCTCATTTGGCGTGATGAAGATACCGGATCCGATGCAGGAACCTACAGCGATCATGGTAAGCCCGTAGAGCGTGAGCTTTCGTTGGAGTTGGTTCATTCGTGAATGTTTTCAGAAAAATAAGTTTTTTATGCGGGGAGCAAAGTCGATTCGGCTAACTTTGCGTGCATAATACAGCGCTCAAAATAATTTGGGAATGTCCCAAACCACTTTGCGTGCTGTATGGTTTTGAGTGAAGGGGTTTCAAACAACTTCAATATTAAGAGCGTGTTTGGGATTTAGTAATCGGCCTGCAAGCAGCAATAATGTGCTTATACTTTGTTACAGAACCGGGCTTCGTAGCTTTGGCTACGATCCCGAACCTGCGCCGCGTCTATGCAAATTATTGATACTTTCGTCTCAAAGACCAAATTCCCAAACACGCTCTAAAAATGGCAAGCTTATGTCACAGGTAGGAGAATTTAATGAATACCGTGCGAAGATGAACGAGAAAATCCTCGCACAGGATAATAAAGTATTAAAGCGCTTTTTCAACCTCGATACCAATGCATATGCAGATGGTGCCCTGGATAAAAAGACGAAAGAATTATTGGGATTAGTAGCTTCCATGGTGTTGCGCTGCGATGATTGTATTCGCTACCATCTCGGCACTTGTTTTGAAATGGGAGTGACCAAGGAACAGGCATTTGAGGTTTTTTCAATTGCTAATCTTGTCGGTGGGTCCATCTGTATTCCGCATACCCGCCGCGCTGTTGAATATTGGGAAGAATTGGAAGCAGAAGCTGCTGCCTGATTTGCGCAGAAAGTTTACACTTTGTAATTTAGGCTTGCTTTTCAAAAACAGCAGGTTTCCCTAAGACAGCTTTTTAATGTTTAATGTAAAAGGGCTTTGCCCCGATTGCATTTCTGTAAATTTTATCGATCTATGTCGAATACCGGCTCATCGTATTTGGATGAATTGAATAAGGTGCAGCGAGCCGCTGTGGAAGCTACGGAAGGCCCCGTCCTCGTAGTAGCCGGACCAGGCTCCGGAAAAACCCGTGTACTCACTTACCGTATTGCACATATACTCCAAAAAGGGGCTAAGCCCTGGGAAGTCCTTGCGCTAACTTTTACCAATAAAGCCGCCCGGGAAATGAAAGCCCGGATCGGAAAGGTGGTAGGCGGATCGGCCGAAAAAGTGTGGGCCGGTACCTTTCACTCCATCTTTGCCCGTATCCTTCGGCAGGAGGCGGAGAAAATCGGGTATCCTTCCAATTTTACCATTTACGATACGGAAGACAGTAAAAATGTGATCAAAGCCGTTTTGACAGAGATGAATCTGTCGACCGATGTGTATAACCCCAATTCGGTGCGTGCCCGGATTTCATCGGCTAAAAGCAATCTCATTCCACCTGCTTTATACGTAAAAGATAAAGAGCTGCGCGAACAGGACAGCATAGCCAAGCGTCCGCACATGCACGAGGTGTATAAGCGCTATGTTGCGCGTTGCAAGCGAGCCGGCGCGATGGATTTTGACGATCTCTTGTATCGACTTTACGAATTGCTGCACCGAAATCCGGAAGGGGTGCGGGAAAAGTACCAACAGCGGTTTTAAATACGTATTGGTAGACGAGTTTCAGGATACAACCACCTGCAGTATTCCATCGTTAAAAAGCTGGTCAATTTTGAAGGGAGCAATCGCAACATTTGTGTGGTAGGGGATGATGCGCAAAGTATTTACGCTTTTCGGGGAGCGACGATTCAGAATATTCTGGACTTTGAGAAAGACTTTAAGCCCTTCGGAATTCAGGTGTTTAAGCTGGAGCAAAACTACCGCTCCACCGATCATATTGTGCAGGCTGCCAATCAGGTAATTACCCACAACCGCCGGCAAATTCAGAAAAAGATATGGTCCTATAAGGGAGGAGGTACCAAAATTAAAGTGATTCGCGCCCGGACAGACAATGAAGAAGGAAAGCGCATTGCAGATACGATTGTGGAACGGAAGAACCGCAATCATTTGTCCAATAAAGATTTTGCGATTCTGTATCGGACAAATTCTCAATCCCGGGTCTTTGAGGAATATCTGCGTCGGTATAACATCAACTACAAAGTATTTGGTGGTTTATCCTTTTACCAACGCAAGGAAGTCAAGGATTTGCTGGCTTATTTCCGCCTGGCGATCAACCCGAAAGATGAGGAAGCCCTTCGTCGGGTGATCAATTTCCCGAAGCGGGCAATCGGAAAAACGACAGTGGATAAACTCAGCCAGTTTGCCGGGCAACAGGATATTACTATGTGGGAAGCTATTCCGCAAGTGCCGCTCAGTAATCGGGCTGCTACTTCTTTGAAAGGCTTTGCCAATATGATCAGAGACTTTCAAAAAATTGCCCTGGATCCGGATGCTTATGCCGCAGCGGATCACATTGCCCGGCGCTCCGGTTTAATGGACCTGCTCCGGAAGGATACCAGCATCGAAGGGATCGGGCGACTCGACAACTTTAATTCCCTGCTCGACGGAGTGAAGGATTTTGCAGAAAGCGATGATGACCTTGGTCCCGATGGCGTACAATCTACTGATAAAACGCTTGCCAGTTATATACAGAGCATTGCCTTGCTCACCGATATGGATCAAAAGTCGACCAATGGAGATCATGTGACGCTGATGTCCGTCCATGCTGCCAAAGGACTTGAGTTTCCGGCCGTATTTGTGGTTGGATTGGAAGAAAAATTATTTCCGTCTTTCATGTCGATGGATACTATTGACGGACTGGACGAGGAGCGGCGTTTATTTTACGTGGCAATCACCCGGGCAGAGAGTTTTCTGACCCTGTCTTATGCCGACAGTCGCTATCGCTACGGGCAAATGCGCTACAATCAGGCCAGTCGTTTTCTGGAGGAGATTGACGAGCAGCATTTAGATGTGGCTGGTCCGCTTGGCGCGAAAGGTGCCTCGACTCGGATTGAGTCTCGTATGGGAGGAGGCAGTTCTCAGGGAGCCAGCGTAAAGGGCAATTTTAAGAAGCCCCGGAAGCCAGCAAGACCTGTAGTTGACCCTAAAAATTTTAGCCGCAGTCCGATGTCTGAGATTCAAGCAGGCAAAAAGGTTCTGCACCTGAATTTTGGGGAAGGCAAAGTGCTTTCTCTTGATGGGGCAAAGGACAATCCGGTGGCAACGATTTTCTTCCAGGGCATCGACAATCCACAACGACGGATTATGGTGAAGTTTGCTCCGCTGCAAGTGATTGAATAATTCTTAATTGAACGGAACCAACGGAAAGAACGGAAACAACGGAACCAACGGAACCAACGGAACCAACGGAAAGAACGGAAACAACGGAAACAACGGAACCAACGGAAACAACGGAACCAACGGAAACAACGGAAACAACAGGAAAATTCGCTAAACGATACCCGATCAACGATACCCGATTTAGCGAAACCAACGGAAATATTCTGTAAATTAGGGGCCACAAACGAGAAGACATGGCTCCACCAATCGATGATAATCCAAACTTTGGTAACGAAAAACTGGTTCCGATCTACCACATTGCTCGCGATAGAGCTACCCGACAACTGGAAGAACCGGGCACAAGGGTAGGGGATACGGAATGGGCGATCTGCCACAAGCACGGTATTACCTACGACCGTTTTAGAAACCTGAACAATCTGCCCTCCCGAAGTCAAAGTCCGAATATTACCATTCGGGTGGGGCACAAATACATTGTTGGTTATCGGAAAATGCCTGTTGTTATTTGGAGTACAGATTCGACTTCTTCAAATACTACTCCCACACCTCGTCCGCAACCGGTTCCACTTCCAAAACCAAAACCGGTTCCTCCTCCGGTGGTTCAGGTTAATTTTCGAAAAAAGCCGCGGGAGCTAAGTGCTTCACAACCCCTGATCGATTATATGAAAAGCTGGGAACGTCCGCCGATTGTTAATGGTCGGATATCCGGGCAGGTATTTCGCGATACCAAAGGAAGTGCAACGATTGGCTACGGCCACTGGATCAAGGATCACGAACTGTCTAAATGGGCAGCCTATGATCCGCGACAAGGGGGGACGCGCTCGATGAGTATGGACCAAATGATTCAACTCTTTAAAGACGATGTAAAACGGCTGGCGGAAGTGGAGGTACACAAACGCTTTCACGTAAAACTCACACAAGGCGAATACGATGCTTTGGTAGACCTGGCTTTCCATCGGGGCGGAGGTGCTTTACGTGATTCCGGCCTGGAAGGATATATGAACAGCATTTCGGATGGAAATTACAGCGCCAACCGAATCAAAGATTGCTTCATGAAATATGCCTATTGGTTTAATCGAAATACGGGCCAGTGGGAGTTTGTAGCCGGATTTGAAAAGCGCCGACGGGAAGAACTGGATATGTTCCTGCACAGTAAATATACCTTGCATCACTAGGCAATTACAGTCCCAAAATCCAACGTGCTTTGATCCGATTTCTATTCTTGATTTTTTTGACCTTCCCTTTCCTCTTGCCAGCACAAGTTGATAAGTGGTATGGGAAATGGGAGGTGGTTGCTGCTCCCGACAGCATGGCTTCTCCGGAGATTGTGCGTTCCGTACAACCTTATTTGGGGAAAAAGCTGGTGATTAAAGAAGGGAAGTTTAAGTCCTTTTTCAGCCGGGAAGGGAATAAGCCTTTTACGTTGGAGCGTGTAAAATGTAAGGAGTTTGATTATGAGCTGGAGTGGCAAACGGCTGCTCAGTTTTTGCGTTTTAGCGGGGATCCCATTGCTATTTTTGATCGAAGTGCACCGGATAAAATTCAGGTGCTTTCTGTGAGTTGCATGGATGAGGAGGCAGGAGCAACTTTGTATTTGCTTCGGGAGGATTTGATTCTGTTGTCTTATTTGGGCCTGGTCTGTTATTTGGAGAGGAGGTAGAATGGATGTCTCACACAGAGAATGGGAGAAGGGGGGCATTATACATAGTGTTTGTTGATCACTCTCCTTAGTCCTGTCTTCAATAAAGCTTCATTGAAATTTATCAATAATCCTGTTTTGATATTTGCAATCTTCAAATAAGTTTGAAGCTGTTTGAAGTGTACTTTTGCCAGCGCCTCAACGGATTTTAATTCTACAATCACCTTGTTTTCAACAACCAGATCAGCTCGAAAACCAAGATCGATTTTTTTCTGATTCCAAAATATAGGATATGGTTTTTGCCTTTCTACATCAAGCCCGGACTGGAGAAGTTCCTCAAACATGATTTTTTCATAAACAGATTCTAAAAGTCCCGGTCCCAGTCCTTTGTGAATTGAAAAAGCGATGTCAATAATTTTTCCTGTAATATCATTCGTCCTCATTTCTTTCTACATTTAATTGATAATAATATTTAGCGCCCTTTCTCCCATTCTCTGTGTGAGGCAAAAACGGAATATCCTGTTGAGCGGACCTGCGCCCACTGCGTGAAACCCCGCAATCTAATTCCCCAAACTCGCATCTAAACTATTTATACCAATAAACTGTACTTTTGCGGATGGCCACTTCCTCGCCCCGTTTATATACCACCCCTTTTATCCTTTTATGTGCTAGCCATGTCCTGTTTAGTGGTAGTTTCAATATGATTATTCCGGAGTTGCCAGACTATCTGACATCACTTGGCGGGGCCTCCTACAAAGGCATGATCATCTTTCTTTTCACCCTTGCCGCCGGCCTTTCCAGACCTTTTAGCGGGAAGCTAACCGATACCATTGGCCGGGTACCTGTGATGGTGATCGGTACCCTCGTTTGTGTGGTGTGTAGCTTGCTTTATCCCCTAATTAGCGGAGTTGCCGGATTTTTATTATTGCGCTTTTTTCACGGTTTTTCTACCGGCTTCAAGCCAACCGCTGCGACTGCATTTGCGGCAGATATCATACCGGTTGCCCGACGTGGTGAAGCAATGGGTATTCTCGGAGTGAGTATGAATCTGGGAGCGACCATGTTTCCTCCAGTCGGTAGCTGGATAACCCTCAGCCTGGGAATGGATTATATGTTTTTTGCTTCCTCGGCCATCGCGCTGATCTCTATTGTAATGTTGTGGAAGTTGCCCGAAACGCTGGAGGATAAGCAGAAGTTTAGTCCGAAATTATTAAAGATTTCTCCCAAAGAAATCATTGAACCAAGCGCTATTGCCCCGGCTGTAGTTATTAGCATGATCTATGTTGGATTTGGTGTGATTCTGACTATCGTACCGGATCAGAGTGTGTATGTAGGGATGACAAATAAGGGGATGTTTTTTGTGTCGCTAACCATCTTTTCAATCCTCTCTCGTCTGGTGGCCGGACGAATTTCCGACCGGGTTGGCAGGGTTCCGATGATCCGGATTTCGGTGGTGTTGATCTTTATATCTCTTATTTTAATGGGAATTGCATCCACCCCGCTCATGTTGATGGTTAGTGCCGGTGCTTTTGGCTTTTCGCACGGGATCGCATCTCCGGCCGTTTTTGCCTGGGTGATTGACCGCTCAAACGACCAGCGCCGCGGACGAGCAATGGCCACCGCTTATATCGCCCTGGAAGTGGGCATCGGATTTGGTGCTGTGATGAGTGCCTGGGCTTATGGAAATGACTATGAAAATTTCGACAGAGCCTTTTTCATTACTGCCGGAATAAGCCTTATGGCTATTGTATATCTGTGGTATTGGAGACGCTTTAGAAATCCCTCAAATAAAGAAAGTTAAAAGAGGCCAACCCGTTTAGACCGATTGCCCCCTTTAAGCCTTTTCAAATGCAAAAGTATTACTGCACCTTCGCACTTGTCAGCGTAAATGCCTGTACCTGATCGTTGTTGTTGGCTACCAAAATGGCTTTACTGCCATTTGCCAATTGAATGACTTGCATATGCTTGGCATCCCTGTCTGCAAAGAATCCGCTTGCAGCCAGATCTACTGGATTAAAGCCAGTGTCAGTTCCTTTTAACAGAAGTCCGATTCCGGCATCTGCCCGGGTGGTTTCCACTTCAGCGCCAAAATGATTGCCGACCAATAAGAGATCTGCCTCTCCATCCTGATCAAAATCTTCTACCACAATCCCGTTTACAGGAGCCATTTGGGCTTCTTTCGGCAGCACTTCTACCCGATAGGAATCGCCTTCATTCCAGAATATGGCGCTCTCCAGAATCTGGGCCTCATAATGCAGGGCAGATTCGAGCTGTTGTTTGCCATAAATATCTTCCAAATCGGCATCCGCCCAGGCTTCGAAGGTGGGAAACTTGCTTTTTATAAAAGGCATTTGTTCTGAGGAACAGGTGCGTCCCCGTACCGGGAAATAAACGCCGTCAATTTCTTTGGCCAAAACAACATCAAAGGTGCCATTGCCGTCAAAATCATCGCAATAAACCTGGAAGGGCTTTTTCTCGGAGGCTGTAAATTTGTAGTTCCGTCCGAGGTTGCCGGCAACAATGTCCTTGTCCCCGTCCTGATCCAGGTCAATCACCTGGATGGTGTTCCACCAGCCACGGCTGTATTCCAAACCGTAATTCGGACTTACCCAGGCAAGTCGCCCATTTTGATTTTCAAACAGCTCCATGCCAAGCCATTCCCCGGTTACAATCAGGTCCATCTGCTCATCGCCGTTGAAGTCTGTCCAAACAGCATCTGTTACAAGTCCCAATGTGGAGATAGCCGGTGCCAGTTCGTCGGTTTGATCCTTAAAGCGGCCTCCCTCGTTGATCAATAAATAGGATCTTGCCGGATAGGGATATTTGTTGGGGAGTATTCGCCCGCCTACAAATAAATCCTGATCACCATCGCCGTCATAATCGACGGCCCTGACACAACTTCCGCTGGCCGTTAGTTCCGGCAGCTTGTCCGTAGATTTTGTGAAGTTTCCACTGCCATTGTTGAGGTATAATCGATCCTGATACCTGGAATCTTCCTGTGGGAATTCCATGCCTCCGCTTACCACATACAGGTCCTGGTCGCCATCTCCGTCTGCATCGAATAAAAGGGCGCCGGTGTCTTCATAGTCTTTATCATTCGCGAAAGCGGAAACAGATTTAAGGTCAAAGCCTGAATTAGTATTTTGAATGTAAAGCGCTGCCGATTGCTGATGCGCTCCTCCAAAAAAGACATCTTCGAGGCCATCGCCATTGACATCACCGCTGGCCATAGCCGGTCCGTTCATCGATTGTCTGTGTGGGAGAAGAATCTGAACAGCAAAATCATCAAAGTCGTTTTCCTTGTGTGCAAAGGGCGGATTAAACATTTGACTTTGCTCACTGAACATGCCGTTTATGGTACGGGAGGGATATTGGTAGGGCTGTGCTGCCTGGCGGTCAATTTCCAGGCGCTGATTTGCCTGAATGTTATTTAGTGTCGATAGGGTTTGGTTGGGCCAAATCACTTCAATGGTGGCAACTTGCGAGTTACTGCCCAGTCCAAAGTGCAGCACTTCCTCCGAACGGGAATGATAGCCCCGGGTGGTCAGTAATTCTGCAGACTGTAGGATGTTGCCGTTTTCGTCTTTGAGACGCACTTTGGCATTTTCCGTCTTCGAATTGGTATCTGCTTTTAGGCTAATTTGAAGCCAGTTGTTGCCGCTTTCGTTTGCTTTGTTTTCGTAAAAAAAGGCTTTGTCATTCACGTTGTTGGTGACGAGATCAAGGTCACCGTCGAGGTCAAAGTCAGCCACTGTGCTGCCATTTGAGAAGGAAGGTTGATCTACCCCCCAATTGGCTGATTTATCAGTGAAAGTCAGGTCTCCATTATTGTGAAATACGTAGTTGGGGATCTTCTGCGAAGGAATGAGATCGACAATATCGGAGAAACGCACAGGGCCCTGGATGGTCCGGCGCAAGCTGTCGATACGCGCTTTGTGATCTCGTTCGGTCACATCTCTTTTGATGCCATTGGTTACGAATAAGTCGCGATGGCCGTCATTGTCAAAATCTGCTAAAATCGGGCTCCAACTCCAGTCGGTTTTGGTAACGCCAGCCATTTGGCCAATTTCGCGGAAGCTGTTGTTGCCGTTGTTTATGTGCAGCATATTGTGCATATACTGGCGATTGTAGCCCCATTCGACGGATTGAAAAAAAGCGCCGGGGTCGACCATTTCCATCGTGGTTTTGCTGCGTTTGTAATCTTCGGGCAGCATATCCAGCACAAAGAGGTCTTGCAAGCCGTCGTTGTTGATGTCTCCGGCGTCAGAACCCATGCTGTAGAAGGAAGTGTGCTTGAAATACTCATTCCGCCTTTCGGCGAATGTGCCATCCTGCTGGTTGATGTAAATGTAATCGGGAGTCATGAAATCGTTGGCGATGTAAATATCTGTCCAACCGTCTTCATTCATGTCGAAAGTCAAGACACTGAGGCCAAAAGCAAAATCGGAGAGAATGCCCGCTTCACGAGTCACCTCCGTAAACTGGTTGTCGTCGTTTCTGAATAGTTTGTCATAGCCGTTAAACTGGCGCAGGTCCTTACTGGCATGTATTATATCCAGTGGTGACAACTGACCTGTAAACTTGAAATCCACCGGGGTATTAACCAGATACATATCCAGGTCACCGTCTTTGTCGTAGTCGAAAAAACTTGCCTGAATGGAATTGCTCATGTCTGCCAGCCCGTATTGTTGACCGCTTTCGCGGAATGTTCCGTTCTGCTGATTGATGTAAAGCAGATTACGCTTCATATTCGGATCATTAAACCAACCCGACTTACACACATAAATATCGAGCCAGCCATCGTTGTTTACATCTGCCATGCTTACACCCGTAGAAAATCCTTGTGAATCATCGATGCCCGCTGCCTGACTGATGTCCTCAAACTTTAGGTCTCCTTTGTTTAGGTAACAGGCGTTGGCACCGAGGTTGGAGACGAAGAAAAGATCGGCCAGTCCGTCGTTGTTAAGGTCGCCGGAAGCAACGCCTGCGCCGGTGTACAGGTGCATGAACCGGTAGTAATTTATCGTATCGTTTTCCTGGATGGAGTTTTCGAATGTGAGGCCGGTCTCCCGGGCATCCCGAAGCTGAAATAAAGCTTCATCGCTGCCGGAAGCAGGGGAGGGAGTATCGGATTGTTCCGAACTGTTGCAAGCCAACAGGAAGAAGATGCAAAGGCCGAAAAAGGCCAGGTGGGGTTTAATTTGTACAGGCATTTTTCTAAAATTTATATTAAAGATAAACTTTCGCTGAAAATGTCACTTTTCCGACATTCGGCGAAAGCCAAAAAAATGCATAAATCTGGAGAATAAGCAAGAATGCCGTATTCCAATTATCTTCACGCCATGTCAAATACGGAAAGACATACTCAATTACTGAAGGAAGAAGCTGCCAGATTAGGTTTTGCTTTTGTTGGTATATCCAGGGCCGGTTTTATGGAGCCGGAGGCAAGACGCCTCGAAGCCTGGCTCAATCAGGGATATCAGGGGAAGATGGGGTATTTGGAAAATCACTTCGACAAACGAGTGGACCCAACAAAGCTGGTCCCCGGAGCCAGGTCGGTGGTATCACTGATGTACAATTATTATCCGGCAGAAACACAGCGCGATCCCGAAGCGCCAAAATTGGCCAGATACGCCTACGGTAAAGACTACCACTTCGTACTCAAGCATAAACTCAAAAGTCTGCTGTACTATCTACAGGAGGAAATTGGTGAAGTAAATGGACGGGTGTTTGTAGACAGTGCCCCCGTTTTGGAACGCGATTGGGCCGGCCGCAGCGGATTGGGCTGGATTGGGAAAAACACCATGTTGATTCATCCGAAAGCAGGGTCTTATTTTTTCCTGGCGGAGTTGATCATTGATCTGGAATTGGAGCCCGACGGCCCTGTCAAGGATTATTGCGGAACCTGTACACGCTGTATTGATGCTTGTCCGACAAATGCCATTGCCGAAGAAGGCTACGAAATGGATGGCAGCAAATGCATTTCCTACCTGACCATTGAATTGCGGGAAGCCATTGAAGACAAGTTTGGCAGCCAAATGGAAAACTGGATGTTTGGGTGTGATATCTGTCAGGAGGTTTGTCCGTGGAACCGCTTTTCAAAACCTCATGAGGAGCCTGAATTTGAGCCGCATCCCGATCTGCTGGATATGACCCGAAGAGATTGGCTGGAACTGACCGAAGAAACCTTTCGGGAGCTTTTCCGGAAATCGCCCGTAAAGAGAACCAAGTATGAAGGCCTGAAACGAAATATTGCTTTTCTGGAAAAACATCGGGAGTGAAAAACCAACCTGACAGGTTGATTTTTGGAGGGTTGAAAACCCCTATCGCCAAATCAGACTCAGCAGAAAACCGCTAATCAGGTGCCAGACACCCCACCAGGCCAGGATCATGGCCATACCTCCGATTCCGTCAAAAAAGTTGAAAACCAGGATGAGGCCCAGTCCGGTATTTTGGATGCCCGTTTCTATACTTACAGCCCTGGAATCTTCCTCCGACAGCCGGTTGGCCCGGGCAAAATAGTAGCCCATGCCCAGGGATAAACCATTGTGGATCAAAACCAGAAAGAAGACCACCGAGAGGTAGGACTTAATATTCTCATAATTGCCGGCTACCGCAAAAACGACAAATCCCAGGAATATAGCAATCGATAGCCAGCGTACCGGACGTTCGACCTTACGCGTAAATTTTGGGAAGTAGTGATTAACAGCCATTCCCAGTGCCACAGGTATAAAAACCAACTGTATGATCGTCGAAACCATCCGCTGTGGTTCCACAAATATCTCGGATCGCAGGGGAGCCGTTACCTCGCTCAGGCCCGACCAAAAACCGAAAGCAATCGGAGTGATTACGATGGCCGCCAGCGTGGTGATTGAGGTAAGCATGACCGATAGGGCCGAATTGCCCTTCGACATGTGCACCATAAAATTGGAAACGCTGCCACCCGGACAAACTGAAATCAAAATCATCCCCATGGCCAAACTGGGCAGGGGTTTTAAAATGAAGATCAGAAGTAAGGTGAGAATGGGCAACAACAAATACTCGCTAATGAGCCCAACAATAGGTGCTTTGGGCTTCTGGAAAATTCGACGAAAGTCTTCCAGCTTGATATCGAGGGCGACCCCAAACATCAGGAAAGCCAGGCATAAGTTGAGAAACAACAGCTGTCCTTCATTAAAATTTATCCTGACCAGATCGATGCTTTCCATAGTCCTGTAGGGCTTCAGTGTGGCACAAAATAATGGAATTTCGCAATTGTGTATCTTCACTTTTCGAAATGAATTAGAATCTCCTATGCGAATATTTCTCCCCCTCCTGCTGATTTTTGCCTTCTTTCCTTCCTTGTCTGGGCAGGGAAATTTCAAGGCTGTTTCTGATTTGGCTTTCGCCGAAAGGCAGTATCTGGAAAAGCTTTACCTGGATCTGCACCAATCACCGGAACTCTCCTTTTATGAGGTTGAAACGGCAAAACGCATGGCAGCAGAAATGGAAGCCCTGGGCCTCGAAGTACACACCGGAGTGGGTGGCAATGGAGTGGTCGGCATCATGCGTAACGGCGATGGCCCTACCATCATGTTGCGCGGAGACATGGACGGTCTGCCTGTAAAAGAGGAAACAGGTCTGCCTTATGCCAGTACCGTGACGACAACAGATGAAGCAGGAAATACCGTAAGTGTCATGCATGCCTGTGGCCACGATATTCATATGAGTGTGTTGATCGGTTCCGCCCGGGTGCTGCACAATATTCGGGATCAATGGAGTGGAACTATTATCTTAAATGCTCAGCCTGCAGAGGAAAGAGCGGGAGGAGCCAAAGCCATGATTGCCGACGGGCTTTTTGAAGACTATGGCGAGATTGATTTCGCGCTGGGGTTGCATGTGAATGCCAGCACAGAAGCGGGAACGATAGGGTATTGCCCGGGTTACATGATGGCCAATGTGGATATGATGGATATTACGGTTTATGGAGAAGGAGGCCATGGCGCTTACCCACATACAACCCAGGATCCGGTAGTGCTGGCATCCCGAATTGTGATGGCGCTGCAAACAATCGTCAGTCGGGAAATTTCTCCCCTCGAACCGGCTGTGGTTACAGTAGGAGCGATCAATGGCGGGACCAAAGGCAATATCATTCCGGGAGAGGTGAAACTTCAACTTACCATGCGCTCTTATTCGGATGAAGTCCGCGATGCTATTATCGAAAAGATCGAACGCATCTGTAAGGGGGTAGCTATGTCTGCCGGCCTGCCGGAAGATAAATATCCCAATGTGCATTTGCGCGATGAGTACACCCCGGCAGTATACAATGATCCGGACCTGACAGATCGGATCGCGAAGGTATTCAAGGGGCAATTTGGCGAAGACCGTGTCCAGACCCTTTCGCCGGTAATGGGCGGAGAAGATTTTGGCCGATATGGCCTTACGGAAGAGAATATTCCGATCCTGTTTTTTTGGCTGGGCGCTGTTCCTGCGGAGCGGATGCAAGCGGCCGGGCGCGGAGAGATCAATTTGCCTTCCCTGCATTCAGCCGAGTTTTATCCCGATTATGAGAAGACGATGCAGACGGGTGTGGCGGCTATGACGGCAGCCGTACTTGAACTCATGAATTAAGGAAAAACAACACCTGCGTTACTCCTGTGTCATGCTCTCCGACTTATTCAGAATGGCATTGACTATAGCTTGTGGAGAAGCCGGGTCTGACAATTCGATGTCATCGCCTGGTACGGCTTCTTCTTTTACCTGCAGTTTTGGATTGACAAAGGAATAGTCGGTTTCGTCGTACTCATAGAGGGTCCATTTGCCCCAGTTGTATTCCAGGGCTGTCAGGCTCTCTACCCAGTCGCCGGAATTGAGGTAAGTCACTTTGTGTCCGTCGACATCCACACTTTTCATGCCTGGACGATGGATGTGTCCGCAAAGCACATAATCGTACTCTTGTTCTGCAGCCAATCGTATAGCCGTTTCTTCAAAATTGGAGATAAACTTAACCGCTTCTTTGACGCTGTATTTTACCCGTTTGGCAAAAGACATATGCGGTTTGCCCATGCGTTCGCGCAAGCGATTGATAAAACGATTAATGCGTATTAGCCAATCATAGCCTTTTCCGCCAAGACGTGCCAAAAATGGTGAATACTGAATAAACAGATCAAACACATCGCCGTGAAAGATCCAGTACTTTTTATCCTGTAGTTGTAGAACCAGTTTATCGCGCAGGTGGATATTGCCCGATGAAAAATCAGAATAGCGACGCAAAGCATCATCGTGATTGCCGGTGATGTAATAGACCTTAGTGCCTTTGCTCGACATTTTGAGGATTCGCTGAATGACCTTCAAATGATCTTTCGGAAAGTAGCGTTTGCGAAATTGCCAGATATCAATAAAATCCCCATTGAGTATCAGCGTTGATGGTTCAATAGATTTCAGATAGTTCAGTAATTCACGGGCATGGCAACCGTAGGTTCCAAGGTGTACATCTGATATAACAGCGATGTCTAATTTGCGTTTCTGCATCAGCGGATTTTTGCTTTCGTCCTTCCCGCCAGGCGAAGGTTCGGGTTATGAATGCAAAGGTCAATGTGTATTGTTAACTATTCGTAAAGGGCTGGTTATCTTATGTTTAAAGAGTAGTCTGTAAAATGTGGAAAAACGAGCCGTTTTATCTTTCGCCTTCTCTCGCCTTTTGGTTAATTTCACATCAACCCAACCCGGGTTAATCTTGTTTTCTAAGTTGATAATTCCCATAGCTCATGCCTGATTTCGTTCACCTGCATTGCCACACTCAGTATTCACTGCTCGATGGAGCCAGCGATATTGCCGTTATGATGGATAAGGCAGCCGCCGACGGACAGAAAGGCGTGGCACTTACCGATCACGGGAATATGTTTGGTGCTTTTAAATTTGTGGCAGAAGCCAACAAACGGGGAATCAAGCCGATCGTAGGTTGTGAGTTTTACCTTGTAGAAGATCGACACCAAAAGAGTTTTTCCCGGGCAAAAGGAGAGAAGGACAAACGCTTCCACCAGCTGCTGCTGGCTAAGAATCAAAAAGGTTATGAAAACCTCTGCAAGCTTTGTTCTCTGGGGTACATCCAGGGCTTGTATAGTAAGTTCCCCCGGATTGACAAGGAGCTTCTGCTGCAATACCACGAAGGGGTTATTGCAACCTCCTGCTGCCTGGGAGCCGAGATTCCGCAAGCCATATTACACGGGGATATAGAGGGAGCAGAAAAAAAGCTAAAGTGGTGGCTCGATCTGTTTGGGGAAGATTTTTACATCGAGCTCCAACGGCATTCCGGACTCGAAAATATTGACGGATTAGGCGTAAGCCAGGAAGATATAAACCAACAACTTCTGCTTTTTGCAGCAAAGCACAATGTCAAAGTTATCGCTACCAATGATTCCCATTATGTGGAAGAAGAGGATGCCGATCCACACGATATTTTGTTGTGTATCAACACCAACTCTTTACTGGAAGAAACTTCCCGCTTTAAATTTCCTTCCAACGACTTTTATTTTAAGTCGCGCGATGAAATGAATAAGCTTTTCGGGGACGTACCGCAGAGTATCGATAATACGATGGAGATCTATAGTAAGATCGACAATCTGCAGTTGGCTCGCGATGTATTGTTGCCGGCTTTCCCCATTCCGGATAAATTCAAATCACAGGATGATTTCCTGCGCCACCTGACTTTTGAAGGTGCCCGAAAACGATACGGAACCATTACGCCGGAAATTGAGGAACGCCTCAATTTTGAGTTGGAGGTAATACGCAATTCCGGATATCCGGGTTACTTCCTCATCGTACAGGACTTCACCACGACTGCCCGTGACATGGGCGTTGCCGTAGGTCCCGGACGGGGATCAGCCGCCGGGTCAGCCGTAGCCTATTGTACGGGGATCACCAATGTAGATCCCATCAAATACGATCTCCTGTTTGAGAGATTCCTGAATCCGGAGCGGGTGTCTATGCCCGATATCGATATCGATTTTGACGATGAAGGCAGGCAGAAAGTGATCGATTATGTAGTCGATAAATACGGCCAGAATCAGGTGGCTCAGATTATTACTTATGGTACCATGGCCGCCAAATCATCCTTGCGGGATGTGGGGCGGGTAATGGATGTGCCGCTTGCTGAAGTGGACCGGGTGGCCAAAATTTTCCCGGCGCACCTGAAAGCGAGTTTGAAAAAAGTGCTGGCTGAAGGAGATGTGGATCCAAAATTGAAAGGGGCCCTCAATTCAGAAGAACTGGAAAAAGCCTATCAGTTTAGAAAGTTGGCAGAAACACCCGATAAAATCGGGGAGATGATCCTCCTGGCCAAGAAGCTGGAAGGCTCGGTTCGGAATACAGGCATTCACGCTTGTGGCGTGGTGATCACCCCCGACGATATCACCCGCTATGTGCCCGTTTCAACAGCCAAAGACAACGACTTGCTCGTAAGTCAGTTTGATAATTCCGTAGCTGAAGATGCCGGTTTGTTGAAGATGGACTTCCTGGGACTCAAAACCCTGACCATCATCCGCGATGCGGTGCGCATGGCCGAAGAAAATAACGATATCAAGATCGATCCGGAAGAAGTTCCGCTCGATGACGAAGAAACGTATAAACTTTTCCAGCGTGGGGAGACAGTAGGCATTTTCCAGTACGAGAGTGCTGGTATGCAAAAGTATATGAAGGAGTTGGTGCCTACGGCATTTGAGGATCTCATTGCCATGAATGCCCTTTATCGCCCGGGACCACTCGAGTATATCCCCAACTTTATTGCCCGTAAGCATGGCCGGGAGGAGATTACCTATGATCTGCCTGCCATGGAGGAATACCTGAAGGAAACTTACGGTATTACCGTCTATCAGGAGCAGGTGATGTTGCTTTCGCAGAAACTGGCAGGCTTTACCAAAGGCCAGGCAGATATGCTGCGGAAGGCAATGGGTAAGAAGAAAAAGGACCTCATTGATGCCCTGTATCCGAAGTTTATCGAAGGCGGTGAAGAAAATGGCCACCCGAAAGAAACACTGGATAAGATATGGAAAGACTGGGAGGCCTTTGCTTCCTATGCCTTTAATAAGTCGCACTCCACTTGTTATGCATTTGTTGCCTTTCAGACGGCTTACCTGAAAGCGCATTATCCGGCGGAGTTTATGGCTTCGGTGCTCACGCACAACAAGAATGATATCACCAAGCTCACGTTCTTTCTGCGGGAATGCAAACGAATGGGACTGGATGTATTGGGGCCTCAGCTTAATGAGAGTGCATCAGACTTTGCTGTAAACAAGGAAGGACAAATTCGATTTGGCCTCTCGGCTTTGAAAGGAGTAGGTGAGGGGCCTGTCGGCGAAATCCTGGAAGAGCGGAACGCCAACGGACCTTTCCTGAACATCTTTGATTTTGTGCGCCGAATGAATTTGCGGGCAATCAACAAAAAAGTAATGGAAAGCCTGGCACTGGGAGGTGCCTTTGATCTGTTTGATGATGTGCACCGTGCTACCTACTTCTCTCCCTCCGAAAAGTATGAAACCTTTATCGGGCATTTGTTGAAGTATGGGGCCGCCTATCAAAACCAGAAAGCGGAAGCAGCGACTTCCCTGTTTGGCGATAGCGATGAGGTCCTGATCCCCGAACCCGCTGTACCCGAAAGCCCGGAATGGAGCCTGCTGGAAAAGCTAACCAAAGAAAAGGCCGTTACCGGAATTTACATTAGTGGCCACCCGCTGGACGATTATCAGCTGGAGATCGACAATTTCACCAATGCCAGCCTCAACGACCTCGAGCGTTTTAAAGGCAAGGATATAAAACTGGCCGGGATTGTGACCGCTGTACGCCATCGAATCAGTAAAAAGGGAACCGGTTGGGGCCTGTTTACTATTCAGGATTTTGAAGGGGCCCTGGAGTTTCCATTGTTCCGGGAAGACTATCAAAACTTCAAGAATTTGCTGGAGGAAGGCCAGTGTGTGTTTATCCACGGCTTTTATCAGCAACGCTACAACAGCGATGAGTATCAGCTCAAGCTAAAGGAGGTCAAGATGATGGAGTCTATTGGTCAGGATATGACGGAGTCCGTTACCCTCACCATGCCGGTAGATCGGATCACGCAGGATCTTATTGAATCATTGGAGAATGTCTGTAAAGAACACAAAGGCAAACACCGGATGCGCTTTAAGCTGGTAGACCGGGTCAATCGCACCAGCCTGATGTTCTATGCCCGCACGAAGAAAGTCAATGCCAACGAAGATTTTGTGCGCAAAGTGGAAAGCCTGGGAATACCCTACAAATTGAATTAAATCCCGCATCCCAAAATACTTTAACGCCACCTTAACAAGCAAATTGGTTTAAAGCAGCAAACATTTTCGATATTTCATGTCTTTACAATAGATATGAAGTACAGTCTCCTTCTTTTTCTCTTTTCCGCCCCTCTTTTTTGCCTTTCGGCGAAAGCCCAAAGCGGTGTGCCGGTATACGATTCCTTTGAGGAACTCGCTCCTGTTTTTAATAAGGATAACGACACGACCTATGTTATTAATTTTTGGGCGACCTGGTGTAAGCCTTGTGTGGAAGAACTGCCTTATATCGAGCAGATCCACGATGCTTATCCGAATGAAAAAGTGAAAGTGATTTTGGTGAGTCTGGATTTTCCCAACCAGATCGAAAGCAAGTTGTTGCCCTTTATCGAAAAGAACGAGCTGCAATCGGATGTGGTAGTACTACTCGATGGAAAATACAACAGCTGGATCGACCGGGTAGACAATGCCTGGGACGGAGCTATTCCCGTGACACTTATTTACAAAGCAGACAAACGACATTTTATTAATACCGCTTTCCATTCCTTTGAGGAACTGGATGAAATATTGAAAGGATTTATCAAATAATTGAACTATGAAAAAGTTTTTCGGTTTTGCCCCGGCTCTGATTCTGGGCCTTGCCTTGTTTGCCACCACCAACTCCAATACAAACTTAGGTGAAGGCCTGAGTGTAGGAGACAAAGCACCTGATTTTGAATTATTGGGCGTAGATGGTGAAACAGTCTCTCTGGCAGATTTTGAGGATGCCAAGGGATTCATCGTAACCTTTACCTGCAACCATTGTCCTTTTGCTGTGCTTTATGAAGACCGTCTTATCGAGCTTCACAATGAGTATGCACCCAAAGGTTATCCGGTTATTGCGATCAATCCAAATGACCCGGAGATTGTACCCGACGATAGCTTTGACAACATGAAAAAGCGTGCCGAAGAAAAAGGGTTCCCTTTTGTATACCTGTTTGACAAAGGTCAGACTGTATATCCTGCCTATGGAGCAACACGCACTCCGCATGTATATTTATTAGATGCAAATCAGATTGTGCGCTACATTGGAGCTATCGACGACAATGCCCGCGACCCGGAAGCCGTTGAAGTGAAGTATGTAGAGAATGCGATTGCTGCCATGGAAAAAGGAGAGAAAATCGATCCTGATTTTACCAAAGCAGTAGGATGTTCCATTAAATCGAAGTAACTTGGTTGATGGCTATTTATAGCCAGCTAATCTATCATAAGGATGAGGAGGCTGTTCCGCTTGGAGCAGCCTTTTTTTATTCCTTCAATTAATAATTAAAAACTAAACACTAATAATTATGAATTCCCTTATCTTCTTTCAATAGCATAAACCAGCATATAGTCTTCGTGCTTTTCATAATGGATCTCAAAATAAGCCTGGTGAGATTGTTTGATGGTCCAGCCACCGAGGATTCCGCCTTCCGGTCTATACTTGAAAGGATCAGTGATCAGGTGTTCCCGAAAATCGAGCTTCTTCCTTCCGTAGGCTTTATACAAACATTCTTTGGCGCCCCAAATCACATGTAGATGCTCCAGTCTGGTTATGGGATCAATGGCTTCCATTTCTTCCGGCCGAACAAACTTATGGGCTATTCGTCCAATCTTTTCCACCAGGTATTGTACATCTACTCCGATGGGTTCGGGTGCAGCGGAAACGGCGACCAATTCGTGGGAGTGACTGATGCTTATCTGATAGTCTGAATTTTCCAGATGCGGTTTGCCAAATTCGTCTTTGAGGATTTTGCCGCGGGTTTCGCGTCCGGATAAGACGTGTAGGAGTTTTCTTCCTGCCAGCCATTCAATCTTCCGCTTTCCGATCATGCCCTCAATTTGAGCCTCTTCTTCAGGGCTCAATTCAAGTTTATTTCGGAAAAAAGTCTCCGACTCCGTGATCTTCCAGATCCCTACTTCGCCTTCCGGTCGTATATGTTTGTGAAATACTATTGGCATGAAATCTTAAAGATAAGACACAAAAATGGCTGTTTTACAGCAAGATGTCACAGTAAACTGAAAATAGTTACCCCGTAAGCTGGTTTATTGCTACCGTTTATTGTTATTTTGTTACCGGAATGTAATTATTGCGTCTCAAATAACGCACGACTGATTGTCACAATAAACTTAACCCCCATGAAAAAAGCATTTATTACCCTCACTGCTTTTTTGAGTCTGAATTTTGTACTTACAGCTCAAATTGATTATTCTTTTTCAGCTCAAATGCAAACGAACACTACTATTTGTGAAAGTGGTAGTCCATTGAGCACAACAATTTCCTTTGTATTGACAGATGCTGGTATGAATGGTGATCCTACCTATTATCAATATGTATCAGATGATGGACTTTCATTTGTAAATCCCGATGGGTTTATTAATGATGGTCAATCGTTTCCGCTGGTTAATATTGTTGGAGCAACGGGAGTTGCTCCAGGGACCTACACTTTTGAAGTACAGGCATCAAATCTGGCCGACTTTTCTGAAGATGTAGTAAGTATTTCTTATACAATTACTGTAGAAGACGAACCAGACGTGACAATAGCTACTCCGGATGGAATCTATATTTGTGATGGCACGCCGATCGCCCTGGAAGGTGATCCGGGACTTGGCGGTGCGGATTCTTACAGCTGGGCACCAAATGGAGAAACCACACAGGATATTACAGCTAGCACACCTGGTACTTACATGCTGACAGCTACAAACTCCTGTGGATCTAATTCAGCTTCTGTAGATGTTTTACAGGGATCAGCTCCCGAGCTGGATAACTTTAACTGTAATGCCTCCGGTTCTGCAAATGCTATTAACATTTTTTCTGATGCTTTAGATCCTGATGGATTGGGAGTGACTGTTCAGTGGTACAGGAATGGCGTGGCTATTTTTGATGGAGGAGATTATGATATCAATACTTCTGCTGACAATCTAAGTTCAAATCTTAAGGTTGGAAGCGTGCAAGCTAATCATGTAGGCGCACAATTTCAGGTAGTATATACTAATGCCTGTGGTTCTATCTCTTCTCCGATTTGTACCAATATGGGATTGCCGGTGGAACTGACTTATTTCTCCGGAGGACTTAAAGAAGGTGAATCTCATCTGGAGTGGGAAACAGCTTCAGAAGTAAACAGCGATTATTTTGCGGTAGAGCGTTCTTACGATGGTAAAAGCTTTAAGGAAGTTGGATCTGTTCTTTCTGCTGGCGAAAGCAATGTTGATATCCAATACAACTTTATTGACCGCACTCCTTTTGAATACGTAAACGCAGAATCGGTTTATTACCGCTTGCGCCAGGTTGATATCGACGGAAGTTTTGTGTACTCCAATGTGATTGCACTGGCTCGCACCGAAACCAATCAATTGCAACTGGAAGGGGTTGTTTTTTCGGGAGACCAGCTTCAGGTACAGCTTTTTGCTCCTCGTCAGGGAAAGTTGGAAGCTAATATCTACAACCTGAGTGGTCAGTTATTGGCCCAACGCCAGTTGAGTATCCCGGATGGGCACACACAGGTGTATCTCGATAATCTCGATTTACCATCAGGTTTGTTCCTGATTCAGATTAACGATGGTTTCCATTCAGACACTAAGAAGTTTGTCCGCTAAGGATTTTTCAAAAAGAAATTATAAACCGGCATCTGTTCAATCAGATGCCGGTTTTTTTATGCTTGTATCCTAGAACAGCAGGGCAATTGCTTTTCCGACAAAAAATCCCGTTGCCAGACTAATGATTACCATAAAAAGGATGGAAGCAGGAGTTACTTTCCATACGTCTGTTGATTGCTTTTTCATGTGTTTGATTTTTATCCAAAATATGCTGGCTGAATTTTTTTTGAAGCTAATCCCGACGAAGGCAGGTTATTTTTCGATCAATTATTGAAAAGGACATTTTTTAAACGTTTAAATCAACCTGTCAGGTTGATTTTACATGTCAGGCTTTATTTTTTAGCTGCTATTTGCCCTGGTTTTAGTGATGAAGGCCTGTTAAATTTTTACATTTCAAGGCTTTATGTTTTTCAATCGACCCCTGTTTTTTACCCGGAATTTAGGGCTTTTCAAATTCGACCTGTCAGGTCGGCGACCTGACAGGTCGAAAAGAATCCGCCATTTCTTATAGATTAGATGGTCTTGTCCTTACTTTGTGTTTATCAATTATGGAATCAACAAACCCTTCTTTCAGAGCCAGACACCGACTTACCGGCCACAACGCTTCCATCTATGCCCTTAGCCCGGGCGAAACCCCTCGTGAATTTTACTCCGCAGCCGGAGATGGCTGGATCGTGCATTGGGACCTTAATGATCCGGAACTCGGCCGACTGGTCGCCGAAGCTCCCGAACAAATATTTAGCCTCTGCTACCTCCCCGGTAAAAATGAAATCGTGGCAGGTACCATGAACGGCCTGCTCAATTGGGTAGATCTCGATGATCCGGATAACACCAAACGCATCGACTTTCACAAGAATGGCATCTTTGATATCCGGTTTTTTGAAAATACCCTCTATACCCTTGGAGGCGATGGCCTGCTCACCGCCTGGGATCCGGAATCCAAACGTCCCCTGGAAAGCCTGAAACTTAGTGGGGAAAGACTCCGCTGTATCGACTATTCCAAAGAAAGAAACGAACTGGCTGTTGGAGCCAGCGATGGAAATATCTATCTCCTGGATCAGGCAAGTCTGAATCTCCGGGATACCATTGGTAAGGCGCACGAATTATCTGCCTTTACTCTCGTGTATACACCCAACGGAAAAGGCCTGGTCTCGGGAGGCAGAGATGCCATGCTGAAAAAATGGTCGCTGGAAAACAGCATAAAAAATACCCATGAAATTCCGGCCCACCAATATACCATCAACATGCTGGCCATCGATCCCGGCGGCCGCATGCTTGCTACCGGCAGCCGCGACCGAAACATTCGCATCTGGGATTTGGAAGCCATGACCCTGCTCAAACAGCTGGAAGCCGGCCGGGATAAAGGACACATTAATTCTGTCAATCGCCTGCTCTGGACCTCCTATCAGGATCTGCTCATCTCCGCCAGCGACGATCAAACGATGATCGTTTGGGAACGCTAGCAGCAAGCCTGCTCCCCACAAAAGTTTCACTATCTTCACCGGATAAAATTTAGCAGGAACTACGAATGATTCTAACTGATAAAAAAATTCTGGAAGCGATCAATAATGGCGAAATCGTGATAGAGCCTTTTCGCCGCGATTGCCTGGGAACCAACTCTTATGATGTACACCTGGGGAAATTTCTGGCTCGCTATAAAGATCAGGTACTGGATGCCAAAAAACACAACGAGATCGAGCATATAGAAATGCCGGAAGAAGGTTACATCCTTTATCCGGGAATTTTGTACCTCGGTGTCACCGAAGAATATACCGAAACCCATGCCACCGTACCTTTCCTCGAAGGGAAATCAAGTGTTGGCCGGCTCGGTATCGATATTCATGCCACTGCCGGAAAAGGCGATGTGGGCTTTTGCAATACCTGGACACTGGAAATTTCCTGTACCCAACCGGTGCGTGTTTACCCAGGGATGCCCATCGGGCAGCTGATCTACTTCCGGGTTGAAGGAGATATTGAGAACTATTACAACCGAAAGAAAAACGCCAAATACATCGAGCGCACGGTACGTCCCGTGGAAAGCATGATGTGGAAAAATACATTCTAATCCTTGAAATCCGCTTTAGCCAACCTTCGAATAATTTCTGCCGGAGCCGGAAGTGGTAAGACCTACAGACTTACCTCCGAAATGACCCAGCTCCTGAAGGATGGCGTACGTCCGTCGGGGATCATTGCTACTACCTTTACTAAAAAGGCTGCCGCCGAATTGCAGGAGCGTGTCCGCGTGCGCCTGCTCGAATCGGGTATGCCCCAAGCAGCCGATGAGCTCGAAAATGCGCTCATTGGTACGGTGCACGGGCTGGGAGTCCGGCTACTTCACCGCTTTGCTTTTGAAGCAGGCGTTTCTCCGGAGGTCACCATCATGGCCGATGAAGATCAGTCGGTGCTTTTTAACCAATCTCTGTCTACCGTTTTGACAGAAGAACGGGTCCGCAAAATGGAACGCTTGTGCGACCGACTGGGGATGCACAAAAAAGGGCAGTACGATTGGCGAAGGGATGTACATCAACTCTCCGAACTGGCACGCTCCAACGGATTCGACGCAAGTCGGCTGGACCAAAGTTGCGAGAAATCCATCGAATCTTTTAAACCGTTTTTAAGTCCGGAGTCCCCGATTAAACCTGCAGATTGGAATAGTAGACTGGCTTCTGAGCTGGATGGAGCCATAGACCGCCTTTCGGCGAATGAAGATGGTACGAAAGTGACATCTACTGCGGTTAAAGATCTAAAAACAATGCGCCGGGAACTGGAGCTTCGCGGCGAACTTTTCTGGTACCAATGGGCAAAAATCAGTAAGCTGAAAGTCGGGGCCAAAAGCCGGGATGATGTAGCAGATCTTCGCGAGTTTGCAACCGATCATTACAAGAGTAAAGCCTTTCACCAGGATATTGAAGATTATATTCGCATCCTTTTCTCCATCTCTAAAGCGGCACTGGAAGAATATGCTTCCTATAAAAACAGCCGCGGACTGATCGACTATACCGATATGGAGGTGCTGGTCAATCAACTGCTGGATCAGGCTCCGATACGGGAAGTGTTGGAAGACGAACTGGATCTGCTGATGGTGGATGAGTTTCAGGACACTTCGCCGATTCAATTGGAGATTTTCCTCAAGCTTTCCCGCTTTGCCAATCATTCGGTATGGGTTGGAGATCCCAAACAATCCATCTATGGTTTTCGGGGCGCCGAGCCCCAATTGATGGAGGCCATTATTCAGAAAACAGGCGGGATACGGGAAGAAGACATCCAGCGTTTCTCCTGGAGATCCAGAGAGGAAATAGTTTGGATGGTGAATGCCATTTTCACCAAAGCATTTCCGCAGTGGCCCAAAGAACAAGTGGCACTGGACCCAAAACGTCAGTCAAAAGCCGGACCGGAAACGGCTAATAAAGTCGATGAATCTGAGAAAATGGGACGGGCGGTGATCCACTGGCATTTTGACCACGATACGGGCCGTAGCCGTCCGCCGGGCATCCCCTGGATGGAAAATGCACTCGCCGAAGCACTCCGGGTAAACCTGGAGCGCGGCATTCAGATTTCGCCGAAAGGCGCAAAAGAAGAAAGGCTCGCAAGACCGGGAGATGTCGCCATTCTCTGCCGTACCAATAAGCAATGCCTGGTCGTGGCTGAAGCACTGCACAAAGCCGGACTAAAGGCCGCCATTTCACGGGCCGGACTGCTCAAAACGGCCGAATCCAGGCTTTTACTCGCCTGCCTCAAGTTTATCCTCAACAAATACGATACCCTTTCCGTGGCGGAAGTCCTGCTGCTCGCGGAGCAAATGCCGCTGGAAAATATCATTGAGCATCGCCTCGATTACCTGGAAACCATCGAATACGATTATGAAGATTTTAGCTGGGCAGAAGACCGCCCGCTCATTCGCAAACTGCACAGCTTGCGCGAAGAAGTGGCCGAATTGTCCAGCGCAGAAATTCTGACCCTGCTGCTGGAAGAGCTGGACCTGCGACGCATCATAAGCGTTTGGGGCCGGGCCGACCAACGCCTGTCAAATGTGGCAGCTTTCTCCAGGTTGGCGCTTAATTATGAGGAAGCGTGCAACCGTCTCCACACAGCCGCAAGCCTGGGGGGATTGCTCCTTTGGCTCAATCAACTCGAATCAGCTGAAGACGACTGGCAGGCATCCGGCGAAAGCCCCGATGCGGTAAATGTCCTTACTTACCACCGCTCCAAAGGATTGGAATGGCCGATAGTGATCTGTCACAGCCTGGAGAATAAATTGCGGGAAGACATCTGGGGGCTGGCAATCGTGGCGGAGCAGGAAGAAGTTGATCTCGACAATGTATTGGGCCATCGCTGGATACGCTACTGGGTAAATCCCTATGCGGACCAGCAAAAAGGAACCGTACTTTACGATCGCTTACAGGAGAGCGAAGCCCGGCTCAAAGCTTCCGCAGATGCCATGCAGGAGGAGGCTCGCCTGATGTACGTGGGCATGACACGGGCACGCGACTACCTCATTTTTCCCAGTCGGAATATGGACACGATCTGGCTCAATCGGGTGTGTAACAGCGGGCAGGAGACCACTCCGGCGCTCGATAAGCACACCGATGATACTCCCTGGCATTGGAACGATCGCTTTCTGGATAAAAATACGGAGGTCTTTCTCTTTCCGGCAGATTTTCAATATCGACCTATCGCGGAAGATGTTGTGCAGACACCTTCTCTGCGGGGTGGCCGAAAAGAAATTTTGCCTTATAAGATTGACCTTTATAAGGAGGACAACTGGCCGCAGAAGAAATACGATGCGCGATTTGAGTCTTATGGGCTGGCGGCAAACTGGCCGGTCGGTGCAGATACCTATCGAGCAGCAAAAGCAGTCAAAGCATTCTTTAATGCCGATCATCTGGAGTACTCAGAAGCCGAGCGCAAGGACATGCTCACCGCTATCCTCCAGCGCTTCGAAATGAAAGAAGATCTGGATGAAAAAGTATTACTCCGCCAATCTTCCGCTTTCCGCGAATGGATACAGGAGAAGTTTGAGATAAAATCGGTTATCCGCAAATATCCCATCTCCTGGGAGCAGGATAATCGCCTTTTTGATACAGTGATTGACCTCCTGTTGGAAACCGAAAATGGGCTGGTAGTCATTCAGCACAGTGGTTTTGCCGGCGATGAAAAGAAGCACCCTCAAAAGCTAAAGGAACTGGCAAGTTGGGCGCATATGGTGGAGCAGGCTTTATGGCGCCTTTCGGCGAAAGAGCATCCGGTAGAAATTTGGATTCATTTCCCCTCAGCAGCCAGGCTCGGTTGTTTTGATTCCGGCGGACAGCAGGCCCTGTTTTGATCCGTGCCGTCCAGGTTGATTGGATTTGATATTTGAACAGATTTTGAGGAATGTGCGACCCGCTACGCAGGTCGGCAAAATGAGAGAAACCTTTTGCAAATAATGTTAGACCCGCTCCGCAGGTCGTTAAGAAATTCATGCATCCCAAAAGCAATCATTTGACTTCTTTGTTGTCGTGTGCCACAACTATTGGATCGCAGACTGGAGGGATTAAAAGGTTGCTCCCATTTTCGGGATATCGTAAATGGAATAGATCTGTCCCATCAAGATTGGTTTTGTTCTTTATCCAGAAATTATATATAATTACACAGCAGATTTTACACTTCTGTTGCATTTAGACCCTGAAAAGAACATCATGAGCAGACTGGATATTTTTACCGTAGCTATCGTAGCCATATGTGTACTAGCCATCGTATTCCTTTTATACAGGACTACCGACCTGTTTAATTCTGACAACCCGGTGCCACCGGAGACTATTGATCTCCCGGAAGATCCCGTGGAAGAACAGGATACTACGGTTATCGATCCGGCTGATTATGATCCGGAATATCAGGAGGGGTCTGCTGCTTCTGATTCTGCCTATACGGAAACCGGTGAATCTGTTGAGCAGGAAGGTGAAACACAAGCGGCAAAAGAAGAGAAAGGTGAAACGGAAGAAGAGGGGGAAAGTGAATTTTCAGAACTTTACAAAGCCGGAGGCGGGGTAGGCGATTACCTCGTACTGGCAGGCTCCTTCGAATACCGGCACAATGCCGACAATCAGGCCAAGCGCCTCCGCGAATTGGGTTATACCGATGTGGAAGTGGTAATCTTTAACCGGGGGAAATATGCAACGGTGCTTGTCGACCGCTTTGACGGTCTTTCAGATGCCAATGCGCTGGTTACCCGTTTGGATGGCCAGAATGTGGAAGCTTATGTGCATGAAAAAAGAGTAGGGAGTAATTAATACCCTTTCTCCTGCCAATCAAGCACGCCGCCCAACAGGTTTCTCACATTGGTGAAACCACTTTGCTGGAGTAATTTTTGCGCAATACCGCTTCGGTTACCGGATCGGCAATAAACCACAATTTCTTCATTCTGATGTTCCCGGAGTTCCGGAATGTGTTTTACCAGGTCTCCTAGTGGAATGAGTTTGCCGCCCAGGTTAAATTCTTCATATTCGTGTGGCTCGCGCACATCGATAAATACAAAATCCTCTTTGGCGTCAAGCTTTTCTTTGAGTTCCGTTACCTTGATATCCATTGGTGGGTCTTTAGCTTTATTTTTGGATAATCAGTTTCTTGCTGATCATTTGACCATTTTCGGGATGGAAGATCTGCAAAATATACCAACCGTTCAGCATGTCGTAGAAATTTAATTGCGATTGAGCTGTTCCACGGCGCAAGACACGTCCGGTAGCATCAAAAAGGCGATATTCCCAATCCTCCGGTCTTTCCAGACCTTCCAGGTTTAAGATGCCATCTCCCGGATTGGGATACAATACAATTTTCTGCGTCTCAGATTCTACTTCCTCCACGGCAGTATTAGGCGGCGTGAAATCGCCAACTACGGCCCGCATCATCAGTGCCCCTTCAAAATTGGTCGAATCCAATGACAACCAGCCATCTCCTAAATTGTAGAGGGTGTTTGCCTGTTTCTCATTGTTGAAGTCAAAGCCAATTGGTATGCCCTCATTAATGACAGTTGCCTGCTGGAATTCTACATAGAAGTCCGTATCAGCAGGCAGGTATAATGGCGTCAATTCGCCCAGGATATTTTGCAGGCGGTAAGTTGTAAAACCTTGCAGCGTATCAAACTTGATATCCGGATAAACCGGTGTTTGAAAAATAGCTTCAAAGTCGGGTTCATCGCCCGGCTCATCTCCTCCAACATATACCCGGAAATTGAACAATTGATTACTCACATTTCCATTTACATGCGGAAAGTGAAACTGTATTGCCCGTAAGGTATCCTCCACATTGGTGTGAAATTTTTGGGCAAATGAAGGGTTGACACCCTGTGGATTTTCTAAAAACAAATAGCCTTCGGCAGAACCGTCATCGTAAGCGAAGTAATTATCAAAGTTGGTGTAAGAGACTACCGTATCGTTGCGGAAAAATAAGGGATCCTGACTATTTTGCGTCAACTCGTACTGCAACTTCAAACGCACTTTTTCGGCATCGGGAAACTGACTTTCGAGATCGTCTTTGTATCCATCGGTTATTAGCGCATTAATGGTCTTATTCCGACTAACCGGCTCCTTGGGCGGAATGTTGGCATCCACCCCGTCGACTACGTTTTCTGCGCCGGCAAAGGCGAAACCAGTCAGGTCTTCTTCCAACAAAATAGCCGATTCTGTAACCGAAACGGTGTTTTCAAAATGGTTGTAAAAGCCGGATTCAAAATCGGTGCCTGTAAATTCCTTATCGACAAAGTTTTCAAAATGACGCCAGGGCATGCTGCTGTAATTTGCCAGTATGCTGCTTGGCGATGCGGTAAAGGCCAGATCCTCAAAGTTGGACGTGTCGTCTTCCCCATCATTGAGGTAGACGTAATCGACATGCCAAAGATCAAATAATCCGGCAGGACTGACCAGGTTCCTAAACCGAAACTGGAAACCGTCGTAGAGGTATTGAGCCTCGTTGATCTGAACGGCCTGAAACTGAAATGCGGGAACAGAATCAAGCGGAATGTTTTCTTCAAGTCCGGGAAATCCAACAATCGATTCCCAGTTGCCGGAAGCATCCCTGAATTCCAAAAATAAGGTGTCGGTTTCATTCGGGTACAGGCCATATCCTTTTGGAGCCAGGAAAAACTTGAGGACCACATCTCCGGATGGATTGCTCAGGTCGATGTATTTAGAGGTCAGCTGGTCGCCAAAACCGAATTCCGTATTGTAGGTCGAACCGGTACGGTCCACCCCATCGAAAGTAGCCATGCCCACCGATGGCGGATTGGCTGCCATGGTATTATTGACATACACATCGCGGTCCAGCCAATAGTCAAAGGATGGATAAGGACCGGTATAGGAGAAATCGTCAAAGAAGGGCAGGCTAAGCGTATCGGATACTATACGGAAGGGAATGTGGAAGGTGTCGCAAACCGTAAATTCATCACAGAGTACCACGCAGACTTCGTCTATCCCGGCAAATTGAGATGCTTTATATCGTATACAGGAAGAATTGGGAATGTAAGATGTGAAATATACGGTCTGTCTGCCGTCTCCATCGTAAGTGTCTCCGCAGTCAATCAATCGACTACATGCCAGGTCTCCGGGCAGGAGTGTCTCGTCGAGGCAGTATTCAGGCAAAAACTCTCCGGCTGCCAGCGGAACTTCTGCTAAGGTATAGGAGGTGCCCGCCCGTCTCACCACGACGGGATAAGTCAGTGTAAAACAATCTCCTTCTTCGGGACAAAACTCAATGCAAAGGGTATCCACTCCCGAGTCGATGCCCATATTGGCTGTATAAGAAAGACTGGTCGTATCCAGAGCAGCGGTGCCGGCATCTACCGGATCGCAGGTAATTAAGGTTAAAGAAGCATTGGGGCCGCCGCCAAGTCCGAAGGTGTCTACGAAAATATTGACTTCCTCTCCGGGCAGGAGATAGTAGGTCGTTTCATCAAAATTAGGGCAGGGAGCACGAAGCTCAGTAGCGGGAGGCTCCAGATTTAACTTGCCTGCAGGAATGCCTGTAAAGAATTCCAGCTCTTCGGCTTGTTGTTGAAGTTCCTGCTGATTGGCCCTTTTGAGTTCGTCGTAAGAAGGAATGGGTTGGAAGCCAATTTGCCCCTGAAGGGGAAGGCTGCCCAGTAGCAATAAAAGGATTGCAAAGTATTGATTGCGCATGTTTTGTCTTTTCTTTCGCCGGGGGTGCTCAAACAGCACCATAAAGGCGGCACAAAAGTAAAAAATCGGAACGGTTATGCGTTCCGATTAGATTCGATACCAGAACGACAAGTCCGAATATTTGTTGTTGCTCCTTTAAGGGGGCTGAAATTATGTCGGTTGGAAGGCGATCATTCACCACAGCCATCGGGCTGCTCCTGGGTTAGGTAGAGAGTAATGGGTTGCCCCAGCGGTACTCTTCTGCCATCAGCCGGCGGATCCTGCCGATAGACATATGCAGTGGTCTGATCGGTCACACCGGGGTCCGGCAGAGTAGTTCCGGTCGTAAGCTGGTTGCTACTCAACAGAAACTCGGCTCCGGTAAATGTTTGACAAACCAGATCCGGAACAGGAATAGTCGTGAGTCCGCGTTCGGTGATGACAAACTCCAAAACACTGCCTTTAGGGACTTTGAATCCTTCGTTTAGCATGTTTTCGGAGATTAGTGTATCGCCGTAGAAAAAATGGAGGATGGTGTTGGGCTCCAGCTTATTGTCAAAGCGGCGCTCCCGAACGGTAGTCTTTAGTCCTTTCAGGCGGATTCGCCGGGCATATTGGTCGTAATCATAACTGCTGCGAAGTGCCGGCAGCAATACGTCTTCCGGAATGAGTTTTGTGATCTTGAGATAGATGGTCCGGTTTTCTTTTACCCGGCTGAAGGCTTTGGGTTCCTGCTCCAGGACCACCCCGGGCTCCATACCTTCAATCCAGGTTGAATCCATGACCTGAATACGCAGATTTCGGTCTTCGGCTTTTTCGACAACTTCTTCCAGCTTTAGGCCGGTATAGTCTGCTACCTGGAGGGATTCTCCGTGTTTGGTATAACACTTCATCCACCAAAAAACGAGGGCGAGGAAGAGTATGACCGTACCGATCATTCCTGCAAAATTTTTCAGGAAAAAGGCACTGCTGAGGAAGTACCAGAATTCTTTGGCTGCCTTTGTCGTTTTGGTTTTGGCGCTAGTCCACCACTGATTGAGCTTCTCTTTCATGAAAGCCGAATTCGAGAATTTTATCGATGAAATGGTAGGGTTTGTAGCCGTTGATCGCCGCCTGATGATATATACAGGTGGCCGGTGTCATGCCGGGCAGGGAATTTATTTCCACAATGATCGTTTCGGCCCGCAGGTCTTCATAAATCCGAACGAATGCATCAATGCGCGCATAACCCCTGATATCCAGCAGTTTTGCTGCCCGCTCGAGCTCGTTTTTAACCTGCCGCGCAATATACGCATAATCATCCGGATCGCTGGCAAAGCGTGCGGGGGTGATGTTCTGCCCTTCACCCGCCAAAAACTTCTCCTGCAAGGAGAGCACATCGCCGGTTGCCAGTGCTTCCGAAGGTTCAAAGATTTCGTAACGAAGTTTTCCGTTTTCGTAGTGTGTCAGCAGCCCGCCGGTGATTTCCATGAAGTGCCTGGCGCCTTCCGGCGAAATAAGAGCCTCCAGCAAGGCCACCTCTTTTACCGGAAATTCTTCCCGTGGATCCAGATTCAGCTTTCGCCGAAAGGCGGAATCATCCAGATCCCTGCTGCGAAACAACATGTTCAGATAGTCTTTCAGTTGCTCCCGGTCGCGGATGCGCAAAACAGCCGAACTGCAGCCATCATCTACGGGCTTGGCAATGATCGGATACTGAAGCTTTTCTTCGGCCTCGCTCAATACTTTGCCCGCCGCTTTTTCGTAATCGTCTTTGAATACCAAAAACTGATCCGTAACGGTAAATCCGTTGGCGTGCAATTCCCGCAGCGTTTTGTATTTGTTGATGGTAATACTCGAAGAATCGGCGCTGGATCCATTGTAGGGCAGCCCGACTTTCACCAGTTGCTTTTGCACTTCTCCGTCTTCTCCGGGACGGCCATGCAACGCAATAAAAACAGCATCTGTTGTTTCGGCCAGTTGCGCGTAGGTGAGTTCGCGGGGCTCAAAAACCTGTACGCTGCTTACATAGGTGTCGATGATGTCTGCCGCATCTTTTTTAATCTGTTCGGTAACCGGATGCTTTTTAAAGTCCAGTATCTTATCGCGGATGTCGTCCGCATTGTCTTTCAACAGCAGGTTTATGGGGATTTGGAAAAGGCGGTGTCCTTCCGGTCCTCCTAAAAGGAAAACCGGGATGGGGGCATATTTCTCCGAACTTGCCAGTTTCTCAAAAATATTCCGGCCGCTTTCTACTGAGATGTGCCGCTCAAAGGAGTAACCACCCAGGATAATCGCCACTTTTTGCTTTTCCGACCGCTGATTGCGGGCGTGTTCCATCTGGCTGACGATCGACTGATAGACTTTCTCATAAGGCTGCGGACTCATACTGGTACGCCAGCGTTCCCAGGCCGAACAGCGCAGGATATAGGTCAAAAACTGAGAAGGGGTAAGGCCGATCTCCGCTGCCTGGTGAAAGAAGAAGGAGGAGGGCAACATCCCGGATGTTGTATTGGGATCGTTTAGATAGATCGTGCCATCCTCCGTGATAAATCCGTCGATCCGGGCATAGGTCTGGAATTCCAGATATTCAAAGAGGCGCACACACTCATCCTGGACGGCCTGGATCTTTTCGTCGGGCAGCCCAATGGGGGTCAATTTGCGCGACATGCCCGGCATGTATTTCGATTGATAGTCAAAAAGCTCGCCGCCCTTTACGATTTCGGTAGGAGGGAGGGCCAGAGACTCGCCATTCTCTTTGCGCAAAACAATGCAGGAAAATTCCTTGCCGTGGATGAATGCTTCGAGGATAACTCGTTGTTCGCTCAGGTGACTTTCGAGCAGGACACTTTCTTTGCTTGAAAGGGCCTCATCCAGCTTTAGCATCAATGCTTCCGGATGATGAAGCGTTTCGCCCTCGAGGTCAATCGGGAATCCCAGCCCGCTGCGGATGTCGGTCAGCTCTCGTACATAGGCGGCTTTATCGCCTTCTGTCAGGCTGTTCCAGGCTTTCGCCGAAAGGCTTTCCCGAAAAAAGGCCCGATTAATGGCCTTAATGCCCGTCTCTGTATCTGCGTGTTTATCGAGAATGCTTACTCCGATGGAAGAACCCTGATTGGCCGGACGAACCACATGGGGAAGTCCCAGGCGTTTTGCGGCCGAATCGAAGATCGCTTTTTGATCGCCTTCGATCCAGTCCTGGCGTTCGAGGACCACTACATCCGGACAGGCAAATCCGCCGGATTCCATAATCTTTTTCTGGAATGCTTTGTCCATGCCGATGGCGCAGGCGCGTATGCCGCTGCCGGTGTATGGAATCTGTAAAGCTTCGAGTTGTCCCTGGAGTTGTCCGTCTTCTCCGTATTCACCGTGGAGGGCCAGGAAGGCGATGTCGATTAATTTCGGCAGTTCATCCATACCAATAGGACGGCCGATTCGTGCAAGAATCTCATCCTGTTTTTCGGGAGTAAGGGCACCCAGGCTTTCGATATAGATTTGAAAGGCGTGCCTGGTTTCGGGAATAACATCTACCGGCGGGTAAAAGTCGCGGATGGTACCTTTGTAAATGTATGGCCACTCCAGCAAAACCATACGGCGGTTGCTGTCGATAAAAATCGGGACCGGCTCAAATAAGGACTTATCGAGATTGTCATAAACCGTGCGGCCGCCTGCAAAGGAAATTTCACGTTCGCGGGAAGGGCCTCCAAAAAAAATACCTGTTCTGATCATAGTTGTACTCCTGCTGCAAAGGTAGCTAAGTCGGATGGAATTTTTGAACCGGATATGTGCGACCCGCTCCACTGGTGGTTTTCATTGTATACCCGGGGCATTAAATTGTAATGAGAAAAAAATACACAAACTATTTCCTAAGTATGCGAAAACTATTAAATTTGCATCCGCTTTTAAAAGAAGCAAAGAGCTACAGGCCCATGTGGCGGAATTGGTAGACGCGCTAGCTTCAGGAGCTAGTGTCCTTAGGGACGTGTTGGTTCGACTCCAATCGTGGGCACAAAAAGACCTCCTTCGGTGTATTCCGGGGAGGTTTTTTTTGTCGGTTCGGTATACTGGTGTATGGGCAGTTTGCCGTATAAAACGAGTTAAACGCATCAAACGCTTTAAACGGATATAAAAAAAGCCTCCCGCTGCGATTGCAGGGGAGGCGCTTGAATCTAATCCAACCTCACGGTAAGCGTTCTACCGCTTATTTCTTATTATTTTTTAATTAGCTTTTGTTACAGCGCTTGCACCGGCTACGATCATAGACTGCTCAGGCATCATGTCACCGGAAGCAGTTGGAACATCAAATACGAGGAATCGTCCGCCGGAATTTGCGCGCTCAGCTACAAAGATTTGTCCGGCAGCATCGCTGTAGGTTACATCTACAGGATTTCCGAGCTTAGACATCGGTCCGGCAATTCTGATTTGGTCTTCGATAGCAATGGCACCAGATCCGTTTACGGCATCGTTCCATTTCTGACTAAAATCTGAGATGTAGTGAATGGCTCCATCATTCGCGGAAGCGGCCTCACCCACATCGGTCAAAACCATAACATCAGAATCGGCATCATAAAACAAGCCGTGGGTACGTACAATGCCTTCAATCATTACAGATTCGGTAGGAGAAAGTACAGAGCCATCAATTGCCCGATTAAATTTATCAAAGCGAGCCAGCATATTGGAATTGTCAACGATGGCCCACATGTCTGTACCACTCAATTGAATGCCCCACAAATTAATGTCGGTCTGGATGGTTTTAGAATATTGGATCTGATCCGGACTAACCCGATAAACTACAAAAGCATTTTGATCGCCATTATCCGGACTTGCATCCTGAGCAACTACGAGGCGGTTCCGGGAGTATGTAGCTTCACGTCCGTTGATAAAGTTTGAACTACTTGTTGCTGTAGAGCTAAGGTCGTCTCCATCCTCATACAGATCAAAGTCGCCATAAGCAACCACATTGTTACCGGAACGATTCACCTGATATACAGCATCATTCTCCATGTCGTAAACGATGCCATCTGCATCGGCATACATAGTGCCATATTCGAGATCAGTTACGTTCATTTCGTCATTTATTACACTGAGATCCATGATGGATCCGGATGTATTGGAAGAAACGAGTAAACGGGTATGATTGAGGAGTAGTGCGCCGTTTATACCGGCATTCCCATCAGCATTCGCGGAAGCGAAATTACCAGGGAGATTATCGATTTGGGAGGAAATGATTTCTTCTTTTTGGCAAGAGGAAAAGATCAAACCAAATACAGCGACTGAAAAGAGAAAAAACAGGTTTTTCATTTGAAGCAAGTTTTGAATGGGATATAAAAGGGTATGTAGCCTGACTGGCAGGCAGTTTCTCGCAAATCCCGTTTTTAACAATGGTTTAGCGACCTTGAAAATGCTTGAGTCATTCAAGTCATTTTGGATCGTTTTTAGAGAAATTTCAGCGCTGATCGTCAATGATCTTTGATTCTCTATTTCCATATACGAGAGAGATATGCAGATCGGTTTTAGAAAAAAGGCATTTTTATAAAATCTCTTTTGAGCGAGAATCCCGTTCTTTGCCGAGCTGATCAAAACCACCCTATGAATAAGGAGATTCTTCGACTCGCTATTCCGAATATTCTCAGTAATATTTCTACCCCGCTACTCAGTACGGTTGATACGGTATTAATGGGACAGCTTTCCAAAGAGCATTTGGGCGCCATCGGTATCGGAGCTATGATCTTCAATTTCATTTACTGGAACTTTGGATTCCTGCGCATGGGTACTACCGGGCTCACCGCACAAGCTTATGGAAAAGGATCGGAGAAAGAAATTATTCATACGCTTGGCCGGGCTGTCTTGCTGGGGCTTTTGCTGGCGGCAGGTTTATTATTGCTGCAATATCCACTGGCCTGGGTGGGCATAGACCTTATGAATGTTAGCGGAAGCCAGGCGGATTTGGTGAGTCGCTACTTTTTTATACGAATTTGTGCTGCACCCGCTTCCCTGGCATTGTACGCGATGTTTGGCTGGTTTTTTGGCATGCAGAATGCCATTATTCCGCTTGTGCTTACGATTGTCATTAATATTGTCAACATACTCCTGAGCTTTTACCTGGTGCGTACTTTGGGCTGGTCGGTGGAGGGGGTTGCCTGGGGTACGGTGGTGGCACAATACGTCGGACTGATCCTGGCTGTAGTCTTTTTTCTGGCTCGTTACCGGCATTTTTTAAGCGCCTTTCGGCGAAAGACGATGCTGCAATGGGAGGAGCTTGCTCGTTTTTTATCGATCAACAAGGATATCTTCATCCGCACCGTTTTTTTGACGGTGGCTTTCGGTTTTTTGTACAGCCGCTCCGCAGCCTCCGGGGAAATGATCCTGGCAGTAAACACGATTCTGCTTCAGTTCTTAAACTGGATGTCCTATGGAGTAGACGGATTTGCTTTTGCAGCCGAAAGCCTGGTTGGAAAATACGCCGGACGAAAAGACGAGTCGGGGACCCGTCGGGCTATTTCCGTCTCCTTTTACTGGGGGATGGGCCTGGCTGCCCTTTTTTCGCTGGTTTATCTGCTTTTCGGAAAAACGCTTTTCGGTTATTTTACAGCTGATGCAGATGTAGTGCAAAATGGCATGATTTATTTGTGGTGGATGATCATTCTTCCCATCATAGGAACGCCCTGTTACATTTGGGATGGCGTCTTTGTCGGTCTTACTGCTTCCCGTTCGATGCGGAATGCCATGTTTTGGTCTTTCATCGTTTTTATCGGCAGCTACTGGATATTGAAAACGCCCCTGGGCAATCATGGTTTGTGGTTGGCGATGCTCTTGTTTCTCGGAGCTCGCGGATTGACCCTTTGGTATTTGTATTGGAAGAGAGGGGTTAATGCTGATTGAAGCATTTTGAATTGCTAATTTTTAATTTAACAGAGTTTGTTTAGCGTGGATCGGGAAGTGTTCACCGTTTATCGGGAAACCCGTCATTTCAGGAATAGAAATATCCCGCTAAACGATACACGATTAACATTTAAAGCAACAAAGCCGATGGAGCCTCAACCACCCGCCGAAGCTCGCCAGAGCGCAGGCGGATTCTCAACCCTGCCCGCTTTAGCCGGGCAGTCCAACGGAACAAACGGAACCAACGGAACCAACAATTTGTCATCCACCATCAAAGATGATTAAACCCTGTCGTGATTATGCTGTTATTTTTGTGAGGCTTTCGAAAATTACCCGGAAACCCACCTGCTTTGTAAGCAACACAACATAATATCGGCCCCGTCCATCACAAACTCATCGGTTGTAATGGCTAAGGTTTTCTATTTTTATGGCCGGTTAACCAGATAAATTATTATTGGACCATGATGAGAAAGAAATACGCTATCGGGATTTTAGCTTTTGCTGTAACAGTTTTGGCAGCCTGGATGCTTCTACCAGACACCGAATCCTTTGAAAAAGGACCTCAATCTTATGAGGAAGAAAAAGGCAGTAAAGAAGCCCGAATCAAAGACGCTTTTGAATACAACCTTGACATGATCAAGGACCTTGAGTTGGGACACGTCCCCAAAGGAGCATTAGCGGAAGCCATAAACTTCACGCGCAAGCGACAAGAAGAATTAGCCAATATGCGATTGGGCGATCCTACCAATCCGCGTTTCCGCGAAAGAGGACCCAACAACCGGGGCGGACGTACCCGGGTAATCCATATTGACCTCAATGATCCATCTCGCAAAACCATTTTTGCCGGTAGTGTTGCCGGTGGCTTGTGGAAATGCGAAGACATTACCGAAGACCCGCCGTTTTGGGAACCGGTAAATGATTATCTGGATAATTTGGCAGTTGGCGGACTGGCACAAGATCCCAATAATCCGGATATCATGTATATGGGTACCGGAGAAGGATATCCAAACTTTGATGCTGTTCAGGGTATCGGAATCTTCAAATCTACCGACGGCGGTAAAAACTGGCAATTGCTTCCGGGTTCTGTGGATGTCAATGCTACAACCTGTCAGGATATGTTGGTGCATCCGCTTACCAGCGATGTTTATGCAGCCACCACCTTCGGGCTTTTCCGCAGCCAGGATGAAGGGAACACATGGGAGAAAGTGCACGGTCAGGGTTTTGGGGGCAGCAATTTTTTCTTTGACATAGATTATGTGGAGTCCGGAGGCTTTATGATCGCTTCCAACACCAATACTGTATATAAATCAGAAACCGGAAATGGAGGAGAATGGGAAAACCTGACCAGCGGTCAGATCGAAGCCGGAACTTCTCGCATTGAAGTAACTGTTTGCGAGGCTGATCCGGATGTCATGTATTTGATAGGTGCAAAAGGTGGGGCCGCAACAAAGGTGTACCGTACAAACGACGGTGGACAAACCTGGCAGCCCAGAGCTCTACCCAGCAATGGCGGTGGTGAGTTTACCAACGGTCAGGCCTGGTATGATCTGGATATTGGGGTGGATCCATTCAATTGTGAGCACACCATTGCAGGCGGAGTACCTTCTTTGCGCTCGGTTACCGGCGGATTTAGTTACGATGGCTGGAGTGGAAACATGCACGTAGACCAGCATACCATTGTATTTGATAAAGAACAACCTGGTGTTGTATATCTGGGAAATGACGGAGGTATTTACCGCGCAACGGGTGGAACTGATATGCCGCCTGCCGATAAAAACCTGGGATATAATGTAACCCAGTTTTATGCGGGAGCCATCCACCCGGAATTTTTCTCCAACTATATCCTCGGAGGAACCCAAGACAATAATTCACTTCGGATCAATAAATTTGGCATTACAGCAGGTGAGAATTTAAGGGGCGGTGATGGCTTTTTTGCACACATCGATCAAAATGAGCCAGATATCCAAATGGTCTCTTCTCAGTTTGGTAACTACGGTTTGTCAACCGACGGCGGGGGCAGTTTTGGAGGAGGAGTTAGTCTGAATGGTTCTTTTGTTTGCCCCTCAGACTACGACAACGACGCAAACCTGATGTATGCCCAAACCAATGACGGTGACCTTGCCCGTTGGAATGTCCTTACTGGTCAGGTAGATGTTCTGGATATAACTGGCGCAGGAACTTTCTTTGTATCGCATGTATTTGCCGATCCAAATGTCGATAACCGGATTTATGTAGGAAGTAATGGTACCGGTCGTGTGGTACGCATTGATGATGCACACGACGGTCTTGACGTTGCCGGTGTAAACATCAGCAATTTTACCGGTACGATTTCCAGTATTACCGTTGAAAATGGCGATCCGGATCATATCCTGGTTACCGTTTCCAATTATGGTTCTCCAAACAGTGTTATGGAAACCAAGGACGGTGGTGATACCTGGATCAATGTGGAAGGAAACGCAATTTCCAACAATTTGCCAAATGTTCCGGTACGTTGGGGAATCTTCAATCCTGCCAATTCAGAGCAGGCGATGATCGCGACGGAGGTAGGTGTTTGGATTACAGACAAACTTGATGGCGATAATACACAGTGGTACCCACCTATCCCGGGTGAAGGAACGCCACTGGTGCGTTCTGATATGTTACAGGTTCGGGAGTCAGACCGCATTGTGGCTGTGTTTACACACGGTCGTGGTATCTGGACTTCAGATGTATGGGCAGATCCGGTAGCTCGCCTGTCTGCAGATGGTGCAGGTTATGAGGGTTGGGAATCGTTGTTTTCTGGGGAGCAATCTTACAATCCTTCCTATTACGACTGGCAATTCAGTGATGGCGGATCTGCCAGTACAAAGGATGTAGTCTATGAATTTACAGATCTTGGCACCTTTGATGTAACCCTTGCTATCAATGATACGGTGGATGAGGCTACTCATACGATTAAGATCCTTCCGGAAGCTCCCCTTCCTTACGAACCGGGAGAGGACGGCTATCTGGGGGACTTTGAAGGTTCCAATGAGCAGTTTGCCAGTCAGACAGTTGCGGGTAGCGGTTGGGAGCGCGGTGCTTCCAGTGTTGATGGCAAAGCCGGTACAAATTCCGGCGAAAATGCCTGGGTAGTAAACATTGATATGGATGGTTATGATGTCAACTCAGAAGCCTACCTGTACCTGCCAAAGTACGACTTCTCTGAACCGGGTATTTATGAGTTCAGCTTCTGGGCAATCTTTGATTTGCAACTGGCCAGAGATGGTTTCCGTGTCGAGTACCGCACCGAAGACGATCCGACCTGGAAAGTTCTTGGTCCGGAAGTAGCAGACGACTGGTATAACGTAAAAAATACAGAATACACAGATGCCGGTTTTGCTCTCAATGATGTGATGTTCTCTCGTTTTTACCTGGAGTGGACTCAATTCAAACGAAACATTAGTGAGTTGTCCGGATTGGGGGAAATCGCTTTCCGCTTTGCCTTTAAATCGGATGGCAATAATAGCAGCTCAGCGGGTGTAGCCATTGATGACGTAGTCATAACCCGTTTTGAGGGAGAGGCACAAACCCAACTCACGCAGTTTATTGGGGAGTTTTCCAGCGGCACAGAAACGACTGTTTCCTGGACTACTATTCCGGAATTCAACTGCCAGTATTTTGAGCTTTACCGCTCAGACAACGGGGTCGATTATGAACTGATAGAAACCATTCAGGCAAAAGGGGTAAATGACAGTCAGCCAAATACATATGAATACACCTCTATCGGGCAGAAGAACCTGTACTTTTTCCGTCTGAAAGTGTTTAATGAAAACGAGGATCAGGATTATTATTACGAGTTCGAATCCGATGTGTTGGTGCTCCGCAGAAACTTTGAGGAGTTTGGCGTGTATCAATTATATCCGAATCCATTTACAACCGAAATCAATATGTCCTTCAATGATCTCTTTACCGGAGAGCTGAAGTTTGATCTGTTTGATGCTGCCGGGCGCCTGATTTATCAGGGATCGGAGACGGTTGAATCGATTTCGTTCTATTCAATTCCGACACCTCAGGTTGCGGCGGGGGTTTACTTCCTTCGACTCCAATTAGGAGAGGAGCAGATAGAAACCTTCCGACTTCTTGGAGGAATAGAATAAATGCTGCCTTGCGGCGAATGAAAACGGGCTGTGCGAATGTACAGCCCGTTTTTTATTTTAGAAGTTGTTTAAAAATAGCTCACCGGCTCCTGAAAAAGCCTCAACTGGAATGAAAATTCAATTCTCAGAATCTCAGCAGCCATTATTAAACAACTTCTTAAGTAAAATGCCAATTCTTTGCTAAACAGCATGAAATCAAAGCAGATATATACCTACATTTGCGCCTTCATTACATTTACCTTAAAAACTTAAAAATGAAAGCACTTAAATCTGCTTTGTTATTTTCTTTTTGCTTGTTTGCTATTGCGCAAGCTTCCGCTCAATACTTTGTGCCGCCTGTAGAAACTTATTCACACAAGAAAACCTCTTACGTTTATCTGGAAGATGGTACAGAAGTGATCGGAACAATTAAAGATTTGGATCGTAAAAAAGGCCAGCTGGAAGAAGTGAAACTGCTGGATCAGGAGGACAAAAAAGTAAAGTACAGTGGAGATGAGATCTCTTACATGTATCTGCCGCCATCAGGTTTTGACAAATTCGCGAAAGCGACTGACTTCCTGAACGATGCAACCCAGTGGCAGACTACCGATCTCGATGCTGATATTCTGGGGAAAGAATATGTTTACCTCGAGAAAACGGATGTACGGGTAAAGAAGAAAACCTTCACCCTGATGATGCAGGTCGTTAACCCGACCTTCTGTGGTGTTTTGCGCGTTTACCACGACCCGCTTGCCAAAGAAACCATGTCTGTAGGTGTAGCTGGTATTACGCTTGCAGGTGGTTTGGACAAATCTTACTACCTGCGCAAAACGGATGATTCTGTTGCGTTTAAGGTAGAGAAGAAAACTTACGATGAGCAGTTCAAAATGATCTTTTCCGATTGCCCGGATCTGATTGCCAAGTATGGTGATGATCCAAAATGGGAAGATTTTGCTACGCACGTTTGGGAGTATTCAGAAATGTGTGGCGAGTAAATAGCTTAACAACCTCCCGCCTTTGGCGGATCGGGGTTGAGATTTTATATAGTTAAGACCCGTCTCTGGTGGGAGGTTGCCTGTCTAATAGAAGTTGGCCACCTCCTGCCCGTTGCGGGTCTTGTTTTTTATGGATTCAGCTCATTGGTGGGAGACCTGCTAAAATACAGCCGCTACCTGTGCTCTTCCGGTATGCACGACTTTTGCCAGGCCTGTTTTCCGGCCTTCATAGCTGAGATTTAGTCGAAGGTTTTTAGCCAATTGCCTGTCTATGCTCACACTCCAGCGGAAGTTATTTCCATTCTGCAACCCATCCAATAAGGCAAATCCTACTGCCGAATCGGTTTCGCCGTTGAAATTTACCCGGGTGAATGCAAAACTGCCACTCAGCAAAGTTGTGGAGGCCTGGTTATAGCGTACCTCCAGTTTACCTTCATGAAATACAGCCATTACATCCGATCCGGCCAGTTGATCATCTCCGGTTTCATAGCGGTAAGACAAAATGGTCCGGAAATCGTTGTTGGGCAGGAAATTCCACTCAGGCACTATTCGCCGAAAGGCAAGATCATAATCCTGCATCTGTTCTGCCGGTTGCTGATTGAAACGATCGCCTTGTGCATAACGAATTCGAATGCTGTGTGCCGTACCAATGTTCCAGCGCAATTGAACCAAATGTTCCCGAAGTCGCCGGGCCTGAAAACCTGTCGTCAGGAGCGTCTTTGACTGGTTGTCGGTAAAATTGTATTGCAAGCCGTATACCGGGTCCAGCTGGTTGAAATACAAGACTTGCTGCAAATTGGAAATGCTGCTCACCAAAGCGGTATCAGACAACTCCAATTGGAAGGGATTCCAGCCGGATACGCCGGGAAGCTGCCGCACTTTACGATTGCTCTGCCAACTGGTTTGTGATGCAAAACGCCCGAGGAAACCCTTGACGCCCTTTTCATTAAACCACCATTTTCGCGGATCTAGACTCAGGTTTTGAAACAGCTGCACATTGTTGGTCCGGATAAACTCATTGGAGTAGATGATCACGCGCACATGTGTGGCCTGATCCTGATTGGGGGCCACCACAAACTCATCGTTTTGCTCAATGCCATCGCCGTTAAAATCGATGTGTTGGTATACCCCTTCACCGGTATTGACCTTTCGGTAAATGAAAAGGATTTTTTGCTCCTGTCCGGAACCCAATTGATAATCGGCCGAATACCGCAAAGCATCTTTGAGGAGGCTTAGACCGATATCAGTACGGCCGGTATAGGTGTCGCCGCGAGCGGGTTGTCCCTCACCCGGATCAGCCAGGTACAAGCGCCGATAATGCAATTGCCAGCCGGTTCGGAATACTTTGCCGGGTTGCCATTTGCCATCCCAACGGGTGTCCCAGGCACGGGAGAATCGCTGAAGTGCCTGTCCGCCGCCTTGATCATCGGTTCTGTATTGCAGGCTTAAGTTGGTCTGGAAGTTGTCTTTGTCGGGGCTTTCGAGATAGGCCTGATAGACAGAAAAGGCAAAAGAGCTGGCAAGTAAAGTATCCGCTTCATTATCGCGGCGTCGATTTTGCTCCGATTCATACCAGCTGCCGATTGTCCAGTTATTAATTTTTGGGAAGCTACGCTCGAGGCGGGCTTCCGGTCGCCAAAACTGGCTGTTTTCCGCTTCTGATTCCGCATTCAGGAGGTCGGCGGTCATGTCGACCAGCCAGTTGTTTTCCTGAAGTTTCCACTGTCCGATGTGGCGTTGTCCCTGATAACTTTTGCCTCGCCAGAAACCGTTGTAGCGGTAGTCGAGTCGAGTATTGATGCTGTCCCCCAACAGGCTGAGATTGGCACGCCCCCAATGCTCTGGCTTGGGGTCGATATCGTCCAGATTCCAGTCGCGGCTGAATTCCGGTGGGCGGTAAGGATTTAGCGGACTGAAATTTTGGTGCAAGGCCTCATGCTCCAGCAAGCTTTGCAGCCGCCATTTATTTCCGAGTTTAAAACTTTGGTCATAACTCAGAAAAGTAGCCAGGCCCACATCGTCGCCGCTGTCATCCGCTGAAAAGCGATTCAGATTGTTGCGGCTAAGTCCCACTTCTCCCTGAAAGTGGGAAGACTCCGAAAAGGCATGTTGGACACCTGCCGTAAACAGCTGCCGCTGCCGGGGAGCCACGAGTTGAATCACCGGCTCATACCGCCCCTGCGGATTGCCGTTGGCATCCGGGGCCACCCAGACATAAACCACCCCATTGGCATCGCTGGCCGGACGAATATAGTTGCCATTGCCTTCACCCAGATCGGAAAAGCGGGCATTGTAAAGTTGCTGATCGGCGGTGGTGTCGGGATTATAGATCAGGATATCCGGATAGATGAACCCATTGACAGTTGTATCCTGTAAGCGATAGGTTATCGGGTTGGCAGAGTCCTCGGTGAGACTGTCGATGCCACTGGATACGGCACTAAACGGATCGTCGCCTGCAAGTCGAAGGGCTTCTCTTTCTGCATCCGAGAGGCTGGCATCGCCAACGGTGCTGCGGCTGTCCTGCTCCGAATAAGCCTGCACATACAATCGGGTATTTCCAATATTGTAATCGGCTCCACCGGCATAGAGCCAGCGGAGATAATTCTGATCGCTGTACTCAAATTCGATGATGATGCGGATGTCTTTGGTGATCAGTCGCCGGGCCATGAAAGTAACCTCTCCACTATTGTAATTAATGATATAGTCGCGGTCGAGTCCCCGTTCCATCAGCTGCCCGTCGATGTAGACCTTTTCGGTGCCTGCAAGGATGATGATAAAGGCTTCTCCATCGCGACCAATAAGGCGATAAGGTCCCTGATTGCCTTCTTGTCCGAAGAAAGTCATGCGATTAAATTTCCCCCGGCTGATGGCCACATTTCCCCGGAGGTCGAGCTGACCTTCCCCTGTCGGAATGGAAGTCGAACTCATGCTAAATCCCTGGAGGCGCTTGTAGTGATTCATGAAATAGCCATCGGGTCGGAGGAGGTCATAATCCCCTGCGATCAGTCGGGTGCTGTCTTTGCGAAGCTGGATAAAAACCCGGTCAAATTCGTTGAGTTGCTGGGTAGTTCCTTCCGGCTGGATGGGGATGTTTTGATCGGAGATAGAAGCAGAAACCTCAATGCCATCACCGATGTATCCGGCCATTTGCAGGTTGAAGCTGGAGTTAAGCACCAGGTTTTGGTTGTTACCGAATGACAGTCCGCGGGTAAAGTTGCCGCGGTAATTCATTCCCTGAAAATCGAGTAGAGGGTCTTCGGGGGCTTCGAAAGGATCATAGATCAGCATGGGTTCTTCCACGCCAGTGGTAATGCTTTGCGAATCAATACGGCTCAGGCTTTCCTGCCAGACGGCCGGTAGTGTACGGTATTGCACCCAGAGGCTGTCGGGGCAGGGAATGGTAGCGCTTTCGCGAAAGCGTATTTGGGAATTTTCGAGTTCAAAAGGCAGGTCCAGAACGGGGCCGTCATATTCCTGGTGCAGGCTAAGGGTAGAAGCATTCACCGGAAGGGAATCCAGTATTTGCCAATCGGGCGAGCAGGGGAGGAGTTTCCAATGCAGGTTGGAAAGCATACCGTTCTCCTGCGCTGTCAGGCTACTTGCTGAAGCGAGGAGGAGGATCCATAGCACGTTTAGTTTGAGTAGCCTCCGATTCACATAGCAAAGAACGGAAAGGTGAGGGATTTATGATGTTGGGGGGGCGGTTAGTTGGTTGGTTGGGTTGCGGGGGTTGCGGATTTTTTGGTTTGTACGATTTGGACCTGACAGGTCGCCGACCCGTCAGGTTGCCGACCTGACAGGTCCAATCACCAAAATGCTTTGTTTTTGAGCTAAATTTTACAAGTTTAGTGAAAGTCGTAATGGGTTGGTCTTGAGTTGTTTAAACATGTTGTTGGGCCGAGTGCAGGGAAATGTTGGGGTGAAAGCAATGGGCCCTAAATGGTACTTCGACCTGACAGGTCGCCGACCCGTCAGGTTGCCGACCTGTCAGGTCGAAAATAAACGCATAGCAAATTGGCATACGGATACATAGGCACAAAGGCACAACAGCACAAAACAACAACTCCCCCTCCAGGATTTACTCTTGAAGGGGGAGCCTCAAATACTATCTGTTGTGCTTAAAAATCAATCGTCGTCTCAGCTGTGTCGCTGCCGTCGCTATTAGTAGCTGTGATCTTGAGGCTGTTGCTGCCTCGCGGGATAATCAAATCGAAAGTGAGGTCTTTGGTTCGGTTGTTGTAATTAAATTCCTCGACTTCCTCTCCATTGAGGAGGATGCTGATCTGACTGCTTCCGCGAATGCCGGTAACTTTGGCCTCTACCCCACTGGTCGCAAAATTCGGATTCATCGGATTGGTAGCAGGTTGTGTAATCTTCGTGATGGTGACCACCGGCAGGTTCCCCTGCTGATCCGGTTTAGGACTGTAGATCACATAAGTGCTTTCCGATGTACTTCCGCCATCATTGGTGGCGGTCACTTGCAAGGTGTTGCGCCCGGAATTGCTGAGCGAAACCGGCACCGTAAGGATGTTTGCCCGGCCGGAAAAATCAAAATTCTTGATTGGGCGCCCGTTGAAGCGAACCGTCAAATCGCCTTTCCCGTCAATATGCTGTATGCGCGCCTGAAAGGAGAAAGGCTTGTTGGTCGTCGTCGTGCCCGGACTTTTCGGATTGGTGAACGTGATCACAGGCTTTGGAACGCTCACTTCACGCAGGGTGACACTGACCTGATCGCTGTCACTTCCCCCTGCATTGGTGCCCGTCACCTTGATCACATTGACACCGCTCTTCAATTGCAGATTGGCGGTTACTTTACTGCCGCTAAAACTGAAGCTGTTGGTCGTTTTTCCGTTTAGCTCCACACGTACACCCGATTTACTGTCGACGTTCTGTACGGTAGCGACTAATTGAATGCCCGACTGCTCAAATACCTCATTATTATCCGGAGAGCTGATGCTCACCTGCGGACCGGCAACCGGACGGTGAGTAACTTTTACCTGATCCGAATCACTGCCATCCTGATTGGTTACGCTTACACTAATGGTGTTTAATCCGCGGCTGAGGTTGATGTTGGCGGTGATTTCCCGACGGCTCGCCTGGAAGTTGAAATTGGTAATCCGCTTACCATTCACCCGCAAATCAATCTGATCCTTGCGGCTGATGTTTTGCGTTACTGCCCGCATATTGATGCGCGTTTGATCGGTCACCGTATTATTGTTGGGCGAAGTGATATTTACCGATGGCGGATTTTGCACATTCGGTTTGCTGTATTTTATGGTCACCTCGTCCTCATCACTTCCTTTCTGATTGAAAGCCTGGATAAGAATGGTATTATTGCCTTGCTTCAGGTTTACGCTTGCGCTGAATGTTTCTCCGCTAAACTTGAAATTGGTTACCAGTTTGCCATTTACCTTAAACTTGATATTGCTTCTGGAATTGACATGGCGGATACTGGCTACAATGGTAGCCTTTTGACTCTGGGTACTCGATGAAGCTACTGCCGGTTTGGTAATATCCACGTCCGGAAGCGGGAAGTCATTCTGGTCATTGCCCAGGATGATCTTCACCTGATCTTCGGCTTCTCCATAGGCATTTTCACCGCGGAGTACCAGCGTATTGGTACCACCCGACAGACGAAGGGTTGCCGAAAAACTGGTTCCGTTAAAGCTAAACGTATTGTTGCTGCGTCCATTCACCAAAAAGGTGAGGTTTTGCCGGCTGGAGACATTGTCTACAAAGGCTTTTACTGTAATGGCTTCACTATTTGTCTGGTATGGATTCTGGGAAGGCGAAGTAAAGCGCACCACTGGTGCATCGCCGCCGCTTTGTCCGTAGTTGATCACCGCATTATCCTGATCCGACCCCTTAGCATTGAATGCCTGGATTTGAATATCATTCCTTCCCGGCTTGAGCCGAATGGCTGCCGTAAACTGACCAGTCTGCTCGTAGAAGGTAAAGTTGCGCTCATTAATGCCATTGATACTGAACTTTACTTCCGATTTGGAATTGACACCCAGGATTTCGGCGCGAATGGTATAGTTGTCGTCATTGACCGTCACAGAGCTTACCGACGGACTGGTAATCTTCACAATCGGTCCTTTTCCACTTGGGTTTGGTGGTGGATTTGGCGGTACGATCGGGCCGCCTCCTTCGAGGAAGATGATGACCTTTTTGCGATCCATTCCGGCATCGTTTCGAGCAGTAATGGTGATTTCATTCCGACCGGCTCGCAGCAAAGGCTGAGCCGTAAAGTCTTCCGTAAAGAAGTCGTAATCGAGCTGGCGGCCGTTGATATTTGCACTGACCTCTGCCGGACTGTTTACATTTTCTATCAAAGCAGAAATGACAGGTCTTGACTGCTGTGTATAAAGGGGATTCTGCCGGGGTTGCAGGATCGTAATTTTTGGTGGTTTGTCTTTTCTTCCCTTTCGGGGAATGGTCCACTCCAACCCAAAGCTGGTATAATGGTACCAGTCATTATCCGTTTCTGCCCACTGATGCCCATCAAAGATGTCGGTTCCCGTGAAGGTGATTCGATGTCCAAACAGGATCGCAAAATTGGGACTGAATTGCCAGCCGATCTCCACTCCTGCATCCGGCATGATCCCCAACTTGGGGCCGCCTGAAAACCCATCAGCTGTAGTTTCATAGATGCCGTCCAGAACATTCAGCCGCAGGTCGTCGCAAATTTGGAGTCTGGGCCGGGTAATATCCAGGTTGGCGTAGGCATCGTAATATTCTGTATTGTTTATGTTTGCCTGGTCGATGCGGGTGTTGTAGAGATCGAGACCAATGCCTCCAAAGATGTTGAAGATGAAATTGGTCCGTTCCCGAAGGCGATTGAATTTGAAAACCAGTTCGGCGCTCAACTCTCCTACCGTCGTCTGGTGGTTCTGAAAGACAAAGCCCTCCGGCACATTCAAATTATTGGGATAATCGAGGTAATTCAGGTTATTGTTGCCATTCAGCACCGAGTTGTTGGTAATATCGAAAGACCGCTCATAATCTAAACCATACTGCCGCGCAAACAGAAAACGCCCCCGAATATCAACCGCCAGTGGCGCATTGTATTTGTAATAGAGGCTACGTCCGAGTGTAAGCCCTAATCCATATCCGTCTTCATCAATGGGAATATCACTCGACTGGTAGGACCAACCGGCGTTCAATCCAAAGGTATAGTATCCATTGGGTCCATAATCCTGTGCATTCAGGAGGTTGAAGAAGCTCAGGAAGAAGCATAGTGTTAGAAATCTGTAGGCAGCTGGTTTCATGCGCGTGCTTTTTACGTCAGTTAGTTGGTCAAAGGCTAAGGTAAAGAAAACCCAAATCATGCTTTAAATCAATGAGCTTGTGCACTTCACCATTCTTTTGACGTATGAGCACAGTAGAATGTAGCGGCGGGAGCAGAGGTTTAACTTATTTTTAAGGGGGGGATTTAAATTAGCCAATTTTTGCCAGCTATGAATAGGAAGATGTTAGTCCCGGTCGGCTGTTATTTATTTTTCAATTGGTTTGTATGACTGACATTATATTATGTCCAAGCCTTTAAATGCTGCATGTACTTTGTGGAGATTAGTTTGATTTTTCAAATAAAATGCCTTTCACAGTACCTTCAGAAGCAACGGCAAAAGAAATCACCTTCCCTTCGTTATTGCGGTTAAAGGTGTACTTGGTTCTTCTGTTTGCGCCAAACGTATCTTTAGCACCTTCTTTAATTATGATAGCTTCATTGTTGGGGTAGCTTAAAATTAGGTTGTTGTTTTCAACGGAAATAGAATACGTAACATTGAGTTCGTCTGAGTAATAGCTCCCTGCAAAGTCGTCCAAATTTTGATTCGGTATTGATTCCAGTTCAATGCTTTCAAAGTAAAATGTGGCCCCTCCAAAATCAACTAATAAATCAACATCTGTACTTCTTTCTGTCTGAAATGTATACACAATTGAAGGGTTATCTATCCGGAAGAATGAATTAGCGCTTTGTGAAGTCAAGGCAGTTGCGTTACTTCCAAAACTGCTAATAGCTTTTAGGGTGTCATTTTCAACAAAAATATCCATTCTTAAATCACTGTTTAATTCTTGATAGGTTCCTTCGAATCTCTTTTTTTGATTTGTAGAATGTTTGTAATGTATTTCGCTTTTAGTCTCATCAGGTTTTTCTTCAATAAATAAATCTAATATTTCATAGGAGATGTTTACAGCATTAATCTCTTCAGAGTTCGAGTAAATTATAATAGCTATTTTTTTCTTTGGAATACATAGGAATTGGGAGCGCATGCCTAAACCCCGGCCACTGTGATTGAAAGTAGTATACCCTTTATATGGAGAAACAAACATTCCTCTGGCATGCTTCATTAGCTCTCCGTTATTTAAGGTGTCTGGCTCAGTTATGAAATCCTTCAAATAGGAAAACGTATGGTTGGGATTTAAAAACACTTTAGACCATTTTGTTAAGTCTTTAATTGTGCTGACCATGCCACCTGCACCTACACAAAGCGTTAAGGACCTGGGTTGCTGATATTGTCCGTTGCTTTTATAATAAGGATATGCTCGATTTTCGATTACCTCTTCAAGATTACTTTTGTAAAAGGTCTTTGTCATTTCTAAAGGGTCGAATAATTCTTGTTTAGCAAATTCATGAATCTGCATTCCTGATACTCTTTCAATTATTAGTGCTAGTAAAACATAATTGGTGTTAGAATAGAGCATCTTTGTTCCTGGAGGATTGTTGATCCCCTTTTGTTTAAACATAAGCTCCTGAATCATTTTATTTGTATAGCCTCGATGTTTGTAATCAAAGCCTTTTAGATTGAGCAGCACGTTATGATTTCGGATGCCACTTGTGTGGTTTAGCAGGTGTTTAATTTGTATGGTCTCCTTATAATTCGCTAATTCTGGAATGTACTTTCTTACATCATCATTGATGGATAACTTTCCCTGGTTTTCCAATATCCCTATGCATGCCGATGTAAACTGTTTGGTTAAAGAGGCAAGTCCAAAGACCGTTGAATCATTATAAGTAAGATTGTATTCCAGGTTCATACAACCTCGGCTGTTGTGGTAAATTAGTTTACCATCTTTTACAATTCCAATAGTTAACCCTGCTTCAGATTCAGAACTGACATGAGCTTTCAGGATTGCGTTGATAGCCTCATCAAAATCAGTTTGAGAAAATGCAACCGGACCAATAAGGATAGAAATTATAAAAAGACAGAGTTTCATTTTTTATACAGTATAATGCTGTATTTCTAATTAGTAACAACTTAAATTTTGTAAACACTTGTATAATCCCATACCTAAAAGGGAAAGGTGTATTCGCTCCGTGTTTTCAGGTTTGCACTACCTTAATTCAGTATCAATACAGATCCCCTGTCAGCTCGAATCAAGCTTTGTCATTGGAGGGTTTTTGTAAAGTGACTGCCGGGGTGTAAGAGCCTTGTTAACAGGTGTTTAAGGGGAAATCGATGGGGGTTAGCCAGCTTTTTCCAGCTATGGAGGGGGTGTTGGTCCCGGATGAATTTTTATTTCTCTAATGCTTTTTAATGTATTATTCTGATTGATGCCTGCTTCGCCTGGGCATAGCATCGTTTATTTTTTTTCTTTCAGTTCTTTAATTCGTTGCTCATAATATGGGGCTCCACTTATTTCAAATGCCTTAGTAATAAACTTTAATGCTTGTTTATTGTCGTCAATTCTTTCATAGTAGTCAGCCATAGAGTCATATGCATTTGCGCTGTTAGGGTAAAATTCAATAGTGAATTCAAAAAACATTTTTGCTTTATCGAATTGCTCCATATCTAAACTCATATACCCAAGTGCATTTAATAAATCTTGTGGATAAGGGGGTGCAGAATATCCAAAATGACTTTTAAGTTTATTTGCACGATAATTTACCAGCTTAAATAATTCTTCTTTCGAGGTAGCGGGGGAGTTAAATTTGTTGGTATTTTCCATTTGGTACCAATCGAAACAAAAGACTAGTCCGTCCATTATTGAAGGTAGTGGAATAGTGCCATGTAGATCTCTTGGGTAAAATTTCCATTCGAAAGCCAGCTCATTTATTTTGTTCTGTTTCACCAATTTTGAAAAGCTAATATTTGACCTTGCAAATAAAGTAAAGTCGGATGTGTCTTGTGTTACATTGTCTATAGTAATCTGCGGGTTTTGCATATGTAATTGCCCGCTTAAAGACATAAATAAATATTTTCCTTTGTAATTATTGCTTTCCAGGTTGCCTTTTGCTTCAGTTAATAATTTCTGATTGTCCCAATCAAGGCTTGGATCTATAGCTATGTAATTAGAAAATAAATGGGGATGATTGAGTAGGGTGTAAATGGTAAATAACCCTCCATAAGAATGACCTATTATAGTTCTAAAGCTGGTTACGGGATATTTGTTTTCAATAAATGGTATGAGCTCAGTCTCTATAAATTGGATGAAGTTTGCAGCTTCGCCATTTTCTTCATTAAACGGCATTCCGTACTGCTTTTTTATTTTTGATGTTGTTAAGTCTTTTGTTCTGTTATTGGCATTTGAAATTCCGACAAGAATCATGTCAGGTGTAAAGCCACCACTGTAAAAGCTTTGTACATTGTTAACTGTGGGTAGAAATACTTCTCCGTCTAAAACAAAAGTAACGGGATATTTTTTATTTCCATTTTCCTGGTAGTCGACCGGAAATTGAATGTATAGTTTTCTGTATTCTTTTAGGCTGTTGGAGTATAAACTGTCTGAAATACCCACTTTTTGTAGGAACTGGATCTCTTCATCGGATTGTGCATTTGCAAGTTGTGTAAAAGCAAAAACAAGGATGATGATTTGTAGGATTTTTATTTTTTTAATCATTGATTGGTTTTTTAATTGAATCCAGTGTATTGAGTAATTTATTTCCCAAAATCAAAATGACTTAAAAAGGTCATTTTTTATAGCTGTAGGACTTTCAGTAGCCACGCAAACCAGGTAAACGAACTATCTGGCCAACTATTGCTTCCCACCGGGAAGGGCGGAGAGTAACCTTTACTCATGTCAACATAGCCCCACAAACACCAGCGCCTATCAGGAAGTAGATTCCTGAAAATATCAAGAATTTTTTGGCGTTTTCCGGCCTCGTTTTCAATCTTGCCAGTCCGATGATTAATGTGATTATTGCGGGAATGTGGCAAACCAAATAGGCGATTATCACCAAACCCAAAAGCCCGTTTCCATCCATTAAAAATATCATAACTGCTCTTTTTGTAATTGTTTGAGACGCTCGATCTTGTCATCGCGATAAAGCAAGTTCATCGTTTCGAAAGGGATGATTTTATTGTCTTTATTTACAATGTGTACACAGGATTTTTTAATAGATCTTACATCAAAGTTATAGGCGTCCACAAACTCCATGATTATAATTCGGAAGAGATTGTCGTATCCCAGTTCGGGAGCTTCTACGAATGGCAGACAGCAAAGTAAGGAGTGTAATTTGGTGGAGGCTTTGTCTGGAGAAATGCCCGTGCTAAAAATGTCAAACATTTGTTGCTTTAAGTCCTCGTCCTGCTCGTAGACTATGGTGTTTTTGCTGTTGTCCAGCAGATCGGCAGGATTTATGTACCTCGTTAAGGGGAGTACATTTCCCTCCAGTTTCAAGGCATAGCCCATAACCAGAGCATCCGGATTGCAGGGTACGGGAATCAGATCATCTGCTTCAAAAAAGTCTGTTTGCTCCAGTATCTTACGTCTTACTTCCGTCAGGGTGATCCGGTCTGTTTCTGTATTGAAATTTTCCAGTCTGCCGGCAACTTGAGTGGGTTGGAAGGTGACTCCTCGCACACATTTTTGCCGGAGCGCAAAGTTTATCGTTTTCCCAATTTCCTGGTCATTGAGTCCTTTTTGTAAAGTGACTACCAGGGTGGTGGAGAGGTTTAATTTATTTAGATTTTTTAATGCGTTTTCCCTGACTTTCACCAAGTCGGCGCCTCGCATGGTTCTTAAAACGGAATTTTCAAAGGAATCAAACTGCAGGTAAATTTCGAAATCGGGCGAGTAGGTTTTAAGGCGACGGGCAAACTCGAAATCATTGGAAATACGTATGCCGTTGGTATTGACCATTAAGTGTTTAATGGGAAGCGATTTGGCATAATCCAGAATTTCAAAAAACTGTGGATGAATGGTCGGTTCCCCACCGCTGATCTGGACCACATCGGGTTCTCTTTCATTTTCCACTATGGTGTCCAACATGCTTTTTACTTCCTCCAAAGTTCGGTGTCTTCCATAAGTGGGGGAGGAGCCCGCATAGCAGGTTGGGCAACTTAGATTACATCTGTCGGTAATTTCTACCACCGTCAGACAGGAATGTTGTTCGTGGTCCGTGCATAGGCCACAATCATAGGGACAGCCAAAGTGTGTATCCGTATTAAATCTATAGGGCGTTTCGGATGGTTTGTTGTAATTTCTGATGTTTTTGTAATACGCAATATCATCTGCAATTAGCACCTTTGACCTGCCGTGTTCCGGACATCTTTTGAGCATGTAAACCTTCTCCTTTTCGAATACAATTTTTGCATCGATCCGTTTCAGGCATTCCGGGCAAAGGCTAATGGTATGATCGTAATAGGTATATTTTCTGGCAGGCATCCTTTATAGCTTTTTAATCGGTGTTTGAGGAGTGGTTATTCGCCGTAAAGGCAAAAAATTAAGCCATGCTCCTAGTGTTTTGTAGTAGTAAATCCAACATATAATGCATAGCCACTGGATCGAACTTAAACGAGCTATAAAAAAGACATTGGGCTTGATGAATTCTATAAGAAAACGGAAACCAAAATAGGCGAGCATAAAGATTTTGAATAAGTCGCCATTCTCCCGGGCTTTTTCATTTTTCCTTAAATATTGAATGGAGATAAACAGCAAAACCAAAAAGACTATTTCATACAGGGCAATGGGGTGTCTCAGAATGTTATCGCCCAGGTTCATGCCAGTGAAAAAGGAGGTTTGAGTTCCGTAGGTGAATTCATTCGTTCCACTTAAAAAACAGCCTGTTCTTCCTATGGCGATCCCTGCAATGAGCGGCAGGGTGAATAAATCTCCGGACGATTGTTTTTCCTTGATGATCTTTTTCGCTAGTTCAACACCCAGCAGCCCTCCGAAAAGCCCACCCATTATTGTTTTTGAGTTTAGGATGTGTATTATGCCTTCCTGATTTAATGCAAAGACCGGGTTCTCCAGAAAGCCTGCTATCCGCGAACCTAAATATGCACCTGTAATAGCACCCAGAATTATGGAGAGCCTGTTTTTTGAATTTATAACATCCGGAGACTGCTTTCGGAGATAGACATAATACCTGAACCCTATGAAAAATGCCAGATACTCCAGAATCAAATGCATGTTTATGGAGTAGCCTAAAACGCCTGGTTCGAATGGTATTTTCAAAATCCTTTATTGATGCAACAAGGTTTGGACCAGGGTTTCCGGTCTTCCCGGTGTTGCATTTAAAATTAGGCAAAATTTTAGAGTTGATGGTGGGTGTTTAGCGGGTATGTTAAACCAACCACCTTCTCATTCCAAAGCCTAAGACCAGAATCAAACCAATGCCACCCAGCCACCAGAGATAGTTGGTTTTTTTGTTAATAAGCAGTGGCGTGTCATCCCCGATCACCAGGGTGGCGGCCCAATAGGCAGGAATGCGGTAGGCCGGACTGGAAAGTCGGTCATTGCTCAGGTATTCCAGTTTAGCCAGGCGAAGGGCTTCGCTTTTTGTTTGGCCCATGACCAGGTTTTGGTAAAAGAGGTCCATGATTTTGTAGGTAGCCTGGTCGGTCAGGTTCCAATGGCTGCCAACGACAGATCGACTTCCGGCTACCTGAAAGGCCCGGGCAATGCTCATGATGCCTTCGCCTTCCCGGAGGCTGCCGATACCGGTTTGGCAGGCACTTAGTACGACCAGGTCGGCCGAGAGTTCCTGCTGGTAAAGTTCTGACAGCCCCAGCAAATACTGATCGTCATTTTGTTCGGGATGGAAGATGAGATAAGCCTCATCTGTATTCGGATTTTCATCCAGGAAACCATGTGCAGCAATGTGGATAAACTGATGTTGACTGCTGATGTCCAGAAACTGTTTTTTGGTGGCTTGTTCGTTGATGTAAACGTCTCCACCGAGTCTTTTTTGGATGGAGTAGACTTCGTCATCGGCAAAATTGAGCGGACCGAATTTCTTACCGCGTAAGGCAGGATGGATGCTGTCGTTTTGCACCGAATCCTTCGCACTGACCTGCAAATCTTCCAGCAATTCATCCGAGTATTCAATCCCAAAACCGACAAAGCCCCCGTTGTTTTGAACAGCCATCCCCGGTTCTGTAAGTCCGACGGCGTAATAATAGTTGATGTTGTATTTGCCAATTAGGAAAGCCTCGTAATCCAGCCAGGAATCGGCAGGCTCCAGCAGCAGGCAATCAAAGACCAAATACCCGAGTAAACCATCGGGGATGATGCTGATCTTTTCTATAGCAGAAGCGGAATTCAGAGCCGGAGCTACCAGTTTTTGATACAGCCAACGGCCGCTTTCCAGGAAGGCTTTTTCAGCCGATTCTCGCGATTCCCGGATGTCGTCCAAATCCGATAAACTGCGGCGATAAACGTCTATGTTGTTCAGCAAGGAATCGTTCAGGGGGATGGAATAAGCCTGCACTTCCTGTGGCTGCAGGGCAAATGCCAAAATATTTTTTTCGCCAACGAAATACTTTAACAACAGCTCGCCATCATTCAATTGCTCCTGAACTTCCGAGATGCTGCGTATCGGAATCTCAGCCCGCATGCGGGCGTAATCCGGATATTGCCTTTTCAACTGAGATTGCAACAACTCAAAAGCATCTGATTGTTCCTGCCGGGCCTGCAAAAGGCTGTCTCTCACTGCCTCCGTCAAATCGGTTTGCAAGGCCTCTTTGACAGCGATCACCTCTGCCCGCTGCGCACGGAGTAAGGTGACAGAATCCGGGGCTACACCGGCAAGTAGAAGAACCTGATCTTCAAGCACTCTTTCGCGCAGCAAATACGCATTGGAAGTCTGCACCCATTGAAAAGCAGAATCCAGGCGACTTTGATCCTGATCCTGATCCAGTTCCCGGAGTTGTAACTGACCAGCAGCCGCTCCTTCGATATACGGAATGGCATACTTGCCCCAATAGGTTTTACTTTCAGAAGCGGTATACCATTTGCGGATGTCGTTAACATGGTCGAGCGACAAGGCATAATGCCGGCTCGCTAATTGCAAATATTGCTTTTGTCCGGTCTGTTCATAAAGCTGCTCGTAGACTTTTGCCTTAAATTTCAGGCAGATCATCAGCCAGGTCTCCCGGTTTAGTTGTTCGGGTTTGGGAAGGTCGTTTATTCCCGCTGGTTGGAATGTCGGAATAAATTCGCTCAGTGCTGCCTGTAAGTTGGCCAGGGCGGCAGTGTTTTGGCCGGCCTCGATCTGTGCTTCTGCCAGATAAACCCGGGCTTTGGCATGTTCTCTGGGGCGGTCGGGGTATTCTTCCAAAGCTGTTTGCAACCCCAGTTTCGAATACCGAATAGCCTCTGCTACATCGCCCCTATACAGATGGGCCTCTGCCAGTAATTCGTAATAGCTGGTAAGTGGTCGTTGGTCTTCTTCTGCAGTGGCGGGGCGTATGTCAAGGGAATTCAATGCCGCCTCAATGGCCCGATCAAAATCACCCGCATCCTTGTAGTTTTCGGCCAACCTGTACTGGTATTTGGATTTGGCCTCCGGATTAAGGGCAAGGGCCTGTCTGATATGTTCTTCCGCTTTCGCGAATTTTTTTAGCGCCATATAAGAGCCCGAAATGTTGTCGTGGTAAGCTTCCATTGCCCGGGCATCTCCTATGTCTTTCATCTTTGCAAGCGCCGCCTCATATACCCGAATAGCCCCGTTGTAATCGCCCAGGTAGGTATAATTGTTCCCCAACATATTATAGGCGTTGCGTAAACTCCTGGAAAGGTAATAGGGCTCCCATAGTTCCATGCAGCGTTTATAGGCTTTCGCCGAATGGGCATAGTTGGTTCCGACATAGTGTATGTAGCCGATCAATTCGTATATCCGTGCCTGCAGGGTGTCGGGGAGTTGGTTGTATAAATCCAGGCTTGATTCCAGAAAAGGGAGGGAAGCCGTGAAGTCTTGTTTAAAGGCCTTGCCAAAAACTTCCCGGTTGACCCGAAAGACGCTGTCCCACAACTGGTATTCTGCATAGGTGTCAGCCACGTATCTGCATTCGGCGAAAGCCGTATCCCAAAGGGCTTGACTAAAAAGGGTATCTGTAGCCAGACGTTGTTCAAACAAACGAGAGAGGAGCTCCCCGGAAGGAGTCCTCTCCTGATTGATCATTTCGTTTTCTGTGGACTCTTGTGACTGGCAAGCCATTAGGCCGACAAGCAGTAATAGTCCGAAAAAAAGAACCTTAGAAACAGGGTTGTGCATTTAAGTTTTTATTGCTTCACCAATTTAAGGCTTTCCATGCGATCCCCTGATTGAAGCCGGAGGAAATAGACGCCCCGGGGCAACTGACTGGTATCCATGAAGCGTTGGTGTTGGCCGGGAGTCAGTGTTTGCTGTCCAAGTGTTTTAACTGTTTTTCCGGTAATATCGGTCAGTGTGATTTGATAAACGCCCTGCTCGCCTTCCGGGATGCTCACCTCAATCTGACACTGCTCCTGCACCGGATTCGGGAAAGCCTCGAAAGCGAAGGAATATCCAGGGAGGGACCGATCCATATCGTCTTCACCGCCTTCTTCATTTCCATAACCGCAAATGGTCTGTGCGAAGCAATGAGGCTCCGGCCAGGAATAAACGTAATTTGTCTGAACAGGGGGCTCCGCATCAAAGTATATATCGGTAACGGCTTGTATTGGAATGCCAGGAGCCATATAAGCGGGCGAGCAATAAGAAAACTCTACAAATGCTTCACACTGATCGGGTGCGAACATCATGGTAGGAAAAATCTGGTTGGTCCCCGGGAGCATAATATTGATAAACTCAATCGTTAAGTCTCCGCTGATCGGATCTATATAAAAGGTACATGGATGGCTGGAATCGGTAATCACAATATCATTTGGATCCAGGTATTGGTTGAAGTCGATTTTTAGGATGGCATCCTTAGCATAACCAGTACCCTGGTTGTAGAAGTCAACCAGATAATTGAGAGTCTGGCGTGCCGGGGTCCCTGCTTCAGTACATTCCAGGTCGACATACATTTCATTTGGATCCTTGGGCTTGTCGGTACGCAGCATGCGAAAATTATCATAACAAGGTGTATCACAACCCGTGTTTGGTCCTAACATTTGAGCTCTGGTATCCAACCGTTTGTTTGTTCCCGGATCGACCCATACTTCAGCATAGACATGCCGTACTTCACCAGGGTTGAGTCCGCTAAAATCCCAGGAAACCTTGGAGCCAAAAGGGCCAGAAGAAAGGGGGGTGTAGACACCAGGGCCATCAACCCAGTCGGCAGCATAGAAGTTGTCCATGTAGCTTAGGCTGCCGTCCAGAAGGAGTTCTATCTGCCCGTCGATCGGACCAGGGACTGTGCCTGGATGTTGAAAGGATACGATTAGGACTAACTCGTACCCTGTAGCAGCTTCCCAACTGCGATTCACTTGTACCGGGTTGCTACCCATAGAAAGTCTTGGGGCGCTTGATCCGGCGGGAACACCGGTATTTACATAGTTGACAGAATCCAGAATAACCGTAATTGCAGGAGGTGTTACTGTTTTGGGGTCAACGGCATAGGTCCTTGATTCATAATCGCCATCATCTCTGAATTGATGATCGTGTACGGTGCTACTATCCCAGCTGCACAAGCCGTCTCCGAAGATGTAAAACTTATCACCTCCGGCATTGAAGTTGTTGATCTCATAACTTGTTGTCCGTGTAGCGTTATCGTGGGTCAGGGTAGTGGTGGGAGGTGTTTGTGCCAGCAGGCTAAATGGCATCCCGATAGCCAGCAGCACGGCTGTAAATCGTGTGGAAAATCTCATGAATTTTGATTTGTTGTTCGTCAATAGTTGGAGACGATGACCTATCCGTAAAACCCGAAAATAAAATTTTTATCCCGGCTTTGATCATTGTATCCGTCCTATAATCCCTGCCGTTTGAAAGTGTGACAAAAAATGTGGAGAAAAAATAAAAAAGGGCTGCTCCGCGAGGAACAACCCATAGTATAAGCCACACTATTGACGTATTCTCTGTTTCGTATTATAGCTTGATAAATCTTTCTGTTTCCTGAATGCCGGTTGTCGGGTTGGTTGTTTGCAACAGGTACATACCTATAAATCGATAAGCGGATGACTGTGACAATAATCTGTTGAATTATTATTTTTTTGTCACACTTTCTGTGATATGGATTATACTAGCGAGATTAAGCCAACATCAAACGCGTAATTCTATAGATGTCTACAACTGAAGCGCTTCCCGTAAAGAATTTTGGTCTTAGCCAGGAGAGCTTTGAGCAATTGGTTGTCCAGTTAAAATCTGGAGATGAGTCATTGTTTGAAACCATTTTTCTGAATCATTTTGAAGATTGCAGAAATTATCTGGTGAAAAACAACGGCTTAAGCAGAGAGCTGGCTTACGATATGACCATGGACGCTTTGCTGCTCTTTCGCAAGAAATTGCAGGAGGGAAAGATCAAATATGGCAACCTTCGTTTTTTGCTTACGCGAATGGCGCATCAACTTTATTTGAAATCCATTCGTAAGGATGGCAAAATAAAAGAGATATCAGCCGATGAATTATTGATCTCTTATGAAACGGAGGAGGTGGAGCCGGAAGTCATGTCTGCATTAGGCAATGCCTGGAAAGAGCTTTGTGCGGATTGTGCTCAGATACTTAAAGGGTTTTATTACCAAAAGATTAGCCTACAGGATATGGCGATTGAAAAAGAAGTTACACCAGCCAGCCTGCGCAAACGAAAACAGCGCTGTGTCGAAAAGTTAAGACATTGTTTCGCTCGTTATTACCACATTGAAGAATAAACACAAAATGAAACAAATTCAAAAATATACCAAAGGAGAACTCCCGGAAGCGGAAATGGAGAAACTGACAGAAAAACTGATTGAAAAGCATCTGGATCAGGAAACAAAGGAGCGCTGGGCCGGAAAACTGGCTGATAAAGAAATCTATCGGGAGGGTAAAAATTCTCGCAGACAGGGCTTTCGGATCAGGCGTTTACGTCCGCTATTGGCAGCAGCCTCCGTAGCAATTCTTATCAGTCTCTTTTTTCTAATTCGGAACAATCAGCCGACCGATGTAAGACAGATGGCAGGCAACTATTTGGAAGATCTGAATTTAATGACGGATCAGATGGCCGAGCGGAAAAGTCCGGAAGAGGATGCTGGTAAGATCCTAAAGTACAACGCCAATAAGGCATTTGGGGATAAAAATTATGCCCAGGCGATATCCCAGTACGAGCAATTGATTCAGCAGCAGAAAGCAGATCATTTTGATCTGTTTTATTATGGATGTGCCTTACTGTTGTCTAATGAACCCAATTCGGCGAAAGCCATAGATCTCCTAAAAGAATCCAGGGGGTTATCAGATGATTTGGAAGCGGAGACCGACTGGGTGCTCGCCCTGGCCTATCTGCACAACGGGCAGGTAGCTCCAGCCAAAAGTTTGTTGGAAAAGATCGTGTCCAAGCAGCAGTATATGGATGAGGAAGCCGCTAAATTATTGGAAGCGATTTAGGCGGGGAATCCAACTATCCAACTTTATCTCGCTCCCCGAGATAGACATACACCCACATAATCGTTGCACTCGGAATAATGTCTGTACCGGGTAGCCATTCTTCCACTGCACCGACAAAGGCACCCACAGCTGCCGGAAGTTTTCTTTTGCGATACATGATGAAAATAGCCAGGGCATAAAGGGGGGCAAATACGACATCTCCTATTTCCCCCAGAAGAGGGATGGCATAGGTAAACATCCCCAAAAGATCCAGGCAAATGGAAATGAAAAGATGTTGGTATTTTCTGGATGGGGCTGCTTTCATGTTTCGATTAGCCGGGTGTAGCATCATACTTGTCGGCCCGGTAAAAGTGCTGGAGCAAAAAGAAAAAGGGAAGCATGACCAGAATGTTAAAAACAGGGCCCGTTTCAAATTGATCGTCTCCAAACATCTGAGCGATTTCATCCAGCAGCGGCATGTTTTCCAATAAGCTGACCACCATATAAACCGGAATCAAAATCATCGAGCTTACGGCAATGCGCTTTAATGGCAATTGATGCCTGCTTCCCGCACCGATTAATCGAATGCCAGAAATGAACACGACAAGCATGGCGGCTATTATTCCAATATAAATAAATCCGGAGCTCCTGGCCAGTTCATCCTCGCCCGTATCCGGGATGCTGTAAATAGACATAAAAGAATTGGAAAACAGATTGACCACTCCAAAAAGGATATATGCTCCGATGATCCAGGTGACCAGTTTGGAAGTACTGTTGTCTTTCATGGCATCAAAATACTTTTTGAAGTAAATCCAGACAAATACTACCAGCGTGGTTGATATCAGGATGCCGGCAAAGTTTAGAACAGCGATATCCTTGAAAAATATGTTTATGGCAATATAAGCGCCGGTGGCATACATCGCCTTTTGATAGTCAACGCCTGCAATGTCTTCCACCTGGCTGTAGTCGTATTTTGTCTGACTGGGGACCAGCTCGTCTTCCAGGTTGACACTTGTTCCCATACTGCCGGCATAGGTTGGAGGCGTTTCCGAAATTTCTTTGTTGGATTTTGTTGTCGGAACAGGAGGGAGGTCTTTGCTGATGAGATCTTTTAATTCAGGAACATCAACTGCTGGTTTCCAGTTTTCCCATCCGGGCATTCCAATAAGGGTGTCTGTAAAAATTTTTTGATTTTTCAATGCTTCCAGTGAAAAGGGGCCTTCCTTATTTTCTCCCCGGAGGATGTAGTACTCAGTCATTTTACAATGGGTTGTGTTTCCGCTGTTTTCGCAGAACATTTTTACAATCCCCAAATGATTTTCCCATTATCCTCATTGCCATAAATCAGTCGGCATTTGCATATGCCAGGACAAATATGGTGTATCCCGTATTATACATACAACTGAGAAGATCGGAATGTGGATGGATCATATTGGGCTATCGGTGTTTGTTTAAAAGTAGGGATTTTTTTTAGGATGAGCGAGTATCGTTCTCAAGGCTTCCTGCAGAAATGAGGGGGGCTCCAATTCTTGTAAAACGCGTCAAATGCTTCAAGCAGAGAACCCTGAGAACAAAAGTCACTAAAATCTGAGGTAAGGTACTGGCAACCAAAGGGTGAAATTGATTATATTTGCCACGTCTGCAAAGAGCTCACCAGCAATTTGACTGGATAAAGCATCCCAAAGCCGATCAAAAGAATACATCCTGTGTTTATAGGAGATATTGTATTGATCCCCCATGAACAAAAGAAAATGCCATGAAGCAAATTGTACTCCCTGTTTTACTTCTATTCCTGGCAAGTAGCCTTTTTGCGCAGGAAAACCGGACTGTCGACGGTACCGGTAATAACGTAGCTAACCCGGATTGGGGCGCAGCTAACAGCCAGTTTATTCGGGTCGCTCCGCCCAATTATGGAGACGGAGTCAGTACCCTCGGCGGCCCGGGCTGGCCGAATCCACGATATGTTAGTAATGAGATTTTTGCCCAGACAGGGCTGCTCAACGACCCGCTTGGTCTGAGTGACTACTGTTGGGTGTTTGGTCAGTTTATCGATCACGATATTACCCTGGCAGCCGACGATGCTACGCCGGGCAGTTATGTTTACATCCAGGTTCCACAAGGCGATCCCTGGTTTGATCCGTGGGGTATCGGTCAGGCATTGATTCCTATGCGTCGATCAACGCCATTCCCGGGAACGGGTACAGGTCCCGACAATCCGAGGGAACACCAGAACTTTATCACTTCATTTATTGATGCCTCTGCCGTTTATGGCTCCGATCAGGCGCGGGCTGACTGGTTGCGTACATTCCAGGATGGGAAGTTGAAAACCTCTGCGGGAAATATGCTCCCCTTCAATACGATTGATGGTGAATATGATTCGGATGTGGATGCCAATGCTCCTCACATGGATGATCCGGTGGGCATGGGCCCCAAGCATTATGTAGCTGGTGATGTGCGTGCCAATGAGAATGTGCTGCTGGCTTCTTTCCATACCTTGTTTGTGCGCGAGCACAACCGAATGTGTGATGAAGTAATAGCGGAGCATCCGACCTGGACCGATGAAGAAGTTTACCAGCATGTACGCAAACTGGTTGGCGGCATGCAGCAGGCTATTGTATATGAAGAGTGGCTGCCGACTATGGGGGTTCACCTCGATCCGTACACCGGATACGATCCGTCGATCAATGCCGGTATTTCCAATGTGTTTTCTGCAGCAGCTTACCGCCTTGGTCACACCCTGCTTACCGACACCATTCGTCGGAAAGACATGGAAGGGCAAACGGTACCAGAAGGAAATCTCCTGCTCAAAGATGCTTTCTTCCATCCGATGGAATTGCACGATATGGGGGTAGAACCCTACCTCAAAGGCATGGGAGCTCAGGTGCAACAGAGCATGGACAATAAAGTGATTGATGCGATTCGCAATTTCCTGTTTGGCCCTCCGGGTTCCGGCGGTTTGGATTTGGCATCTATCAATATTACCCGTGGACGCGAGCGTGGTATTCCGGCACTTAATGATATCCGGATTGCCTTCGGACTGCCTCCTCATCAAACTTTCGAAGATATTACCGGCGAGACTACCGTTTCCGCCTTGTTGGAAAATGTATACGGTTCGCTGGATTCGCTGGATGCCTGGGTAGGCATGCTGGCCGAATCGCACATGAGCAATGCGCTCTTTGGCGAAACGATCATGACCATCATGACCAAGCAGTTTCAGGATCTGCGGGATGGTGATCGCTTTTACTATCTGAACGATCCGGCATTGTCGGACGAAGAGAAGCAGTTGATCACTGACACCCGACTGGAAGATCTGGTTTGCCGCAATTCTGATATTCCCCTGATGCAGGAGAATGTCTTTATTGCTACGCCTCACGAAATGCTGTGTACCACCGATGAGCCTTTTGCGGCGATTGGCGGCGGCATTCAAAACGAGCTGACCGAGTATGTATCGGATGTAACAGTAGATATCACGGATTTGGGACAAGGCTTATTGATCGGAACGCAAACTACCGATCAGAGTGGCCTTTTTGAGGTGGGCGACATTCCGACCTGCGATGGCTACAGGGTTACTCCCTTTAAAGACATCAATGTAACCAATGGTGTGACCACGCTCGACCTCGTAGCTGTGCAGAAGCACATATTGGGTCTGGACGCACTGGATTCCCCTTATCAGCATATAGCCGCTGATGCCAATAAGAGCAACACGATTACTACCCTGGACCTGGTGGAGATTCGGAAAGTCATTCTGATCGTTTCCACCGAGTTCCCGAATAATACTTCCTGGCGTTTTGTAGATGCCAATTATGTTTTCGATGATCCGACTTTTCCACTGGCAGAAAACTTCCCGGAATATGCGGATGTACCTAATTTGAACGATACCACTGAGGTAGCCTTTGTGGCTGTCAAAGTTGGGGATGTCAACAACTCTGCGAATCCGGCAGAAGGAACATCCGTGGATACCCGTTCGGGTTTTGCCAACCTGATGATTATGGATACGGAATTGCCTGTCGGCGAATGGGCTTCTGTAGCTGTTTATCTGGAAGAGATGGGTTCGCTTAGCGGACTTCAGTTTGCGCTTTCTTACGATAAGAGCCTTGTGGAGTTTGGCGAATTGGAGCCGATCAGTCTGCCCGGTTTTAATGCCGAGCATTTCAACCATCTGGAAGAAGCCGGTGTGTTGACTTTCAGTTGGAACAATGAAGTTATGATGCTGGAGTCAGACATTCCGATGTTTAGTTTGCGCTTCCGCGCGAATCAACGCGGCCTGAAGTGGAGCGATGTGTTGCAGCAGGAAGTAAAGCTGGTTTCCGGCGAGATGTACAATGAAGATCTTGAAGTGTATGAGCTCGAATTGGCATTCGACGAAAGTCGGGAAATGCAGGAAAACTTTGCCCTTTACCAAACCATTCCAAACCCGGCCAAAGGGCAGGTGCGGATTCCATTCTTCCTGCCGGAAGCGGGAAGCGTTGGTTTGGAGATTTATACAGCAACCGGTCAGGTATTGTATACCGATCAGCAAGATTGTGCTGCCGGAACACGTTACTTTGAATTTGACAGCAACCGTCTCGGTGCCAGCGGCCCGCTCTTTTATAAGGTTCTTACTGCAGATGGAGAAGCCAGCCGCAGTATGATCGTTATTGAATAAGCCGGTAAACGCCCGCACCGAATAAAATACTAGCATTGAGCAAACCGTATCCACATTTGCTGGAGCCACTGGATCTTGGGTTTACCAAAATCCGGAACAGGGTCCTTATGGGATCCATGCATACCGGCCTGGAAGAGTCGAAGAACGGGTTTAAAAAACTCGCTGCTTTTTATGCCGAACGTGCCAAAGGTGGCGTGGGCTTGATAGTGACAGGCGGGATTGCTCCAAACCGGGCCGGATGGGTTGGCCCTTTTTCGGCCCGAATGACCAACCAGCGTCATGTACGGAAGCATCGTACAGTTACGACTGCCGTACATGATGCCGGTGGTAAAATCTGTATGCAAATTTTACATACGGGGCGTTATGGTTACCATCCTTTACTGGTGGCTCCTTCGGCCATCAAATCGCCGATCACTCCTTTCAAACCCCGGGCATTGTCCGACCGCGGGGTAAAAAAGACCATTAAGGCTTATGTGCGTTGTGCGGAGCTGGCCCAAAAGGCTGGTTACGACGGCGTGGAGATTATGGGGTCTGAGGGCTACCTGATCAATCAGTTTATTGCCCGGCGCACCAATAAGCGTACAGATGAATGGGGCGGTTCCTTTGAGAATCGCATTCGCTTTCCGCTGGAGATTATCCGGTCCGTCCGGGAAAAGGTAGGTCCGGAATTCATCCTGATTTACCGCCTGTCCATGCTCGATCTGGTTGAAGAGGGGAGTAGTTGGGAGGAAGTTGAATACCTGGCAAAAGAAGTTGAAAAAGCAGGAGCCAATATAATTAATACGGGTATTGGCTGGCATGAGGCGCAGGTGCCTACTATTGCGACCATGGTGCCAAGAGCCGGATTTACCTGGGTTACCAAAAGGCTGATGGGCAAGGTGAATGTTCCGTTGATTACGACCAATCGGATCAATATGCCGGCTGTCGCCGAAAGTGTATTGGCGCAGGGCCATGCAGATATGGTTTCGATGGCAAGGCCGATGTTGGCAGATGCCGACTTTGTCAATAAAGCGGCAGAAAACCGGGCTGATGAGATCAATACCTGTATAGCTTGTAATCAGGCTTGTCTGGACCATATATTTGAAAAGAAAGCAGCTACCTGTCTGGTTAATCCCCGGGCTTGTCGGGAAACGGAATTGAATTTCCCGAATACCACGGCCTCAAAGAAAGTGGCTGTTATTGGGGCCGGTCCGGCGGGTTTGTCCTGTGCCAGTTATGCCGGGCAAATGGGCCATCAGGTGGATTTATATGAAGCTTCTCCGGAAATTGGAGGGCAGTTTAATATGGCTAAAGAGATACCCGGGAAGGAAGAGTTTAAAGAGACCCTGCGTTATTTTCGGAAGCAACTGGATTTGCATGGTGTCAATTTGATGTTGAATACTCCGGCCAGTGCAGCCGATTTGTTGCAGAAAGGCTATGACAAGGTTGTGATCGCCACGGGAGTAAAGCCCCGGGTACCGAAAATTCCGGGTATGGATCACGAGAAAGTGCTCAGTTATCCCGAAGTTTTGTTGAAGAAGAAAAAAGCGGGAAAGAAAGTTGCGATCATTGGTGCCGGGGGTATTGGGTTTGATGTAGCCACCTTCCTGACGGAATCGCCTGATATGGACATGGAAGCCTTTATGGAGCACTGGGGCGTAGATCCGGATTATGAGAATCCGGGTGCCCTGAAAAAGCCGGAGGTACATGCGAAGGAACGGGAAGTATGGATGCTGCAGCGCTCTTCGGGGAAACCCGGAGCCAAGCTTGGCAAAACGACTGGTTGGATTCATCGCAAAGACTTACGTCGAAAGAAAGTGAAGATGTGGAGTGAGGTGCAGTATAAGAAGATTGATGATGCCGGCCTTCACATTGAAATGAAGGGAGCTCCCCGTCTGTTGGAGGTAGACACTATAATCATATGTGCCGGGCAGGAATCGGTGCGGCAGTTGATAGAACCCTTGCAAGCGGGCGGAGTGGAACCTGTAATAATAGGCGGTGCCGATTATGCGGCGGGACTTGATGCCCAGCGGGCAATTGATCAGGGGGCGCGAGTAGCAGCGTCCTTTTAAGTTGCCCCCATTCGGGCTTTTACCCAGAGACAGTATATATGCAATTATTGGAAAACTACCGGATATTCATTGCAGACCCGCATCCTTTCTTCCGGAGGGGGTTGAGGCAGTATTTGGAGGAAGAGTCCAGGATTGCTGTTTCCCCGGCTTATGAAACAGGGTCGGGTAAAGAATTGCTACAGGCCTTGCGGGCCAATGTTTCGGTACTGCTGTTGATGGAGTTGAATTTGAGGGATGTGGACGGATTTGAGGTGTTGAAGAAAATTCGTCAGCGAAGATTGCCTGTAAAGGTATTGATTGTTAGTGCATACCGGGATTCGAAGTTGATCAAGCAGGCGATGAAATACGGAGCTGCCGGATATATTTTAAAAGAAAGCGCGGAAGGCTCGTTACCCGAGGCTATTTTGGGCGTCCTAAAAGACGAGAATCACATTGGTGAGGGCGTGCAGCTTAACAATGCTGCCGGAAGGAATAAGAAGGAGGAGGTATTGAAAGACAGTTTTGCCCGAAAGCATTTATTGACTCGTCGGGAATTAGAAGTGTTGAAGCTCATCTCAGATGCCCTTTCCAATAAAGAAATTGCCAAACGTTTGTACATAAGCGACCAGACGGTTGGTGTACATCGTAAGAACATCATGCGGAAGCTCGGAGTCAATAATGTAGCGGAGCTGATGCGCAAAGCTTTTGATCACAGTTTGATCTGAAAGCGGTGCTTTTTCAAAAATACCCTATTTTGGGTATGACGAATGGTTGTTTGCCGATGTATCTTTGTTGCGTCTGAAAAGACGAAATTAATCCCAAAGATTCTACTTCAGGTGGCCGGAAGGCCGTTTGCTGTTTGGAATTGATGGCAATTGTTTTTACATTTGCCAGGTACTTATTGAGGTCCCATGAACTACGATTACATCGAAGCCGTCTTCGATAAAGCAAATTCCCCTCTGCTTTAGAAGATACTCAGGCACGCGATGTTATAGTAGCCACGAAAGCACAAATTCCCTTCTGCTTTTTTCATGTAATCTCCCTTTTAGTACTGGTATTGTTCTTTGAATCAGAAGTATATCCCTGTGACTGCCTTATGGTGGTCCGAAATATAGATTTGGCTATTACCCATTTTTTCTCGTATACCTTTATTAAACAAATTGTAGTCTTATGAATTTTGCGAAATCTACAATGATGCGTTCACTAACGTGGATGCTTCTGTTGCCGGTTGCGCTGCTAACGAGCAACGCTGCCATGGCACAAGCCATCGCCTGTAACGACAACGTTCAGGTCTCGGTGGACCCTACTCCCGACGGTAACTGTACAGTTGATTTGACAGCTGATATGGTTCTTGAAGGAACCCCAGATCCTAATGCTGATTATCTGATTGAAGTAATGCAAGGCCCGAACGTATTGTATTCGGGTGTAAACGTAGTTTCCTTTAGCGGAGCCCCTCACCTGGGCCAGACACTGGTTACAAAAGTTACAAACTTGACCAGCACAAACTCTTGCTGGGGATCTATCCATGTTGAGGATAAGGCAGATCCTGTGCTTTTCTGTGGTACAACAACTATCTCTTGTACGCAGGATTACAACAACGTGCCTTTCCCTGATGCAGATGATAACTGTGATCTTTTCCCTGATGTACAGCAAGTATCTTCAGACATCGACATCACCAACCAATGTAATGTTGACGGTGGTTTTGTAATCGTTACACGTGGTTTCATCGCTATCGATGACAGCGGTAACGAGTCTGACGTTTGTTACGACCAGATCATTATCGAGCGTCCTGATGACGTAGACTTCCCTAACGACATTACCTGGGAATGTACACAGTATAATGATTATGCAAACATCACTGATGCCGTTGAACTGCATCCTACAGTAGCAGCTCTTGAGGTTGGAACTGAAACGATTGACGCTTCAGACATCACTTCAGGTGCTGTACTTGCAAACACTGGTTCTGGCGTTCCTGGTGGAATTACAGGTCAATACTGTAACTACAACATCAGCTACAGCGACCAGACTATCGCAACATGCGGTACTTCTTTTAAAATTATCCGTACCTGGACTGTTCTTGACTGGTGTACTAACTCCGTAGTTACTTCTAACGAAGACGGTGAGGACAACGTACAAGTGATTAAGATCCTTGACACTACGCCTCCGGTAGTAACAATGGCGCCATTTGAAGTGAGTGCTAACGTTCCTGGTCAACACCCACAGCCATGTACTTCTCAGGACTTCCTTCCTGCTGCAAATGTTTCTGACAACTGCAACGACTGGGAACTCCGTATTTTCACTCCAGTAGGTGAAGCTGTCTACATCAACGGTCAGGATGGTGCTCAAGGTGGATTGATTCCTTCTCCAGGTTTGGACTTAGGATTCCACACGATCACTTACCAGGCTGAAGACGAGTGTGGTAACATCACTAACCTCGATGTAACAATCGAAGTAGTTGATGATATTGCTCCTACTGCTATTTGTGACGAGATCACTGAAGTGACTCTTTCTTCTGACGGACAAGCAGTTGTTCCTGCCGGCGTATTTGACGACGGTTCTTTCGACAACTGTGGTCTTGACGGATTCCTTGCTCGCCGTATGGACGGTGACTGTAATGGAAACTTCGACGATTTCGGTCCTACTGTAACTTTCTGTTGTAGCGACGTTGCTATTAGCCCAATCATTGTTGTATTCCGTGTTGTTGACGACTACGGTAATGTAAACGATTGTATGGTTGAAGTTAACGTTGACGACAAGATTCCACCAATCACTACTTTCTGTCCTGGTCCTGAGACCATCACATGTGAGGAGTACGTGGATGATCTTGCTGCTGCATTGGCTAACGAAGAATACGGTGTACTTGACCAGTTCGGTACTGCTACTTTCTTCGACAACTGTGCTGTAAACATTGAGTACAATGTTACTGTAAACATCAACAACTGTCAGGAAGGTACCATTGTACGCTCCTGGACAGCTACTGACGATAACCCGAACAACCCTTCTGCTAACTGTACGCAGACTATTTTTGTAGAGCACGTATCTGACTGGGTAGTTGAATTCCCTGCAGACATTACTGTTGAGTGTACGGATGGTGACTTGCCAGACTTTGGTGAGCCTGAAATCTACTTCGATGAGTGTGAACTTATCGGTGTAAGCTTTGAAGACCAGTACTTCTATGTAGTACCGGATGCTTGTTACAAAATTGTACGTACCT
>JAAEZH010000074.1 GCA_018222965.1 Bacteroidota bacterium | reverse complement strand
ACTGGAATGAAAATTCAATTCTCAGAATCTCAGCAGCCATTATTAAACAACTTCATAGAAAAGGCACAAACATAGAAGATTGATAACACAAAGCACCATAGATAAGATTAGAGACACTGCCCGGGTAGAAGAGGTAGTTGGTGATTATGTGAACCTCAAACGAAGAGGGTCAAATATGATCGGTCTGTGTCCGTTTCACAATGAAAAGACGCCTTCTTTTACTGTTTCTCCTTCCAAAAACTTCTATAAATGCTTTGGTTGCGGGGAAGCGGGCGATTCCATCAAGTTTCTGATGGAGCATGAGCATTACAGCTACCCGGAAGCACTACGCTTTTTGGCCGCCAGATATGGTATAGAGATTGAAGAAGAAAATTGGAGCCCCGAGGTTGAGCTACAACGCCAACATCGGGACAGCCTCCATATCATAAACGGTTTTGCGCAGGAATATTTTCAAAAGCAACTGTTTGAGTCTGATATGGGAAAGAGTATCGGACTGTCTTACTTTAAAGAAAGGGGATATCGGGAAGAAATCATCCGCCGATTTGGTTTGGGATATAGCCACCGGGATGGAAAATCCTTTACGAATGCTGCGGTAGCTGCCAATTACAATATAGACCTGTTAAAGGAATTGGGGCTGACTACTGCCCGCGACAACGATTTTTTTCGAGCCAGGGTTATTTTTCCCATTCACAATCTCAGTGGTAAGCCCATTGCCTTTGCAGGCCGGGTTTTAAAGAAAACAGAAAGAGCTCCCAAATATCTCAACTCACCAGAATCTGAGATTTATCATAAAAGCCGGATTGTATATGGAATGCATCAGGCGAGTAAAAGCATTCGAAAGAAAGATCAATGCATTCTTGTTGAGGGATACACGGATGTACTTTCACTTGTCCAGGAGGGAATTGAACATGTTGTAGCTTCTTCTGGTACGGCTTTGACCACCGATCAGATTCGTTTAATCCAGCGTTTTTCACCCAACCTGGTAATTCTGTATGACGGAGATGCTGCCGGCTTGAAAGCAGCAACCCGGGGGTTGGATATTGCCCTGGAGCAGGATATGAATGTACGGGTGGTTGTTTTGCCCGAAGGAGAGGACCCCGATTCTCTGGTTCGTAGTCTTGGGGGCGAGAAGATGCAGGCTTTTATTGAAGAGAAGGCAGAAGATGTGATCTTCTTCAAGACTCGACAACTGGTTGAATCGGCTGGAAATGATCCGGTTGCTAAAACTAAAATTGCCCGGGATGTCGTAAGTAGTATTGCGATCATTCCTGATCCGATTAAGCGAAGCTTGTACATCAAGGAATGTGCGCGGGTTATGGACCTGGAAGAAGAAATGCTGATAGCTGAAATGAATGCAGCAGTCAGGCAACAGCTTAAAAAGAAAAACAGGGATAGTCAGGCTGGAGCCAAACCATCGGCAAGCCGTCCGGCAAGCGACAATCGGTCGGATATTCCGCCTGTTGAGCAAGCAAGGCCGATTCCAAACGTTTCAAAGAAAACATCCAATACAGATGGTTTCCACGAGCAAAAGATAGCTCAGCTTCTAATAGCATTTGGAGGGGAAGAATTTGAGGATGGATTGACAGTAGCCGAATACATTATTGGAGAGATTGAAGATGTAGTGGCTGAGTTTGACCACCCGGTTTATAAACAGCTGATTGAGGATGTAGTGAATAAATTGGGTAAAGGAGGTAGTGTTTCTGAAAAGTATTTCCTGGCTCATCCTAATACCAGTATTCGGGATTTGGCCTATGAATTCCTTCAGTCACCTTACGAGTTGAGTCCGGGCTGGTCTGAGAACGGAATTGAATTGGGCACTCAAAAACCACCGAATGAAAATTTCGTTAATGATAGCGTGGAGTCTGTACTCCGATTGAAACTTAGAAAGATTGACCGCCTCAGAGGCAGAAATAGGGAAAAACTAAAGGGATGTGATCCCGGAGATGTGGAGCAGCAAATCCACTTATTAAAAGTAGATCAGAAGTTGACTGAAATACACAATCACATAGCCAAAACCCTAAGAATGGTGGTTCCGAAATAATTGTCATTCACCAAATGTTCGACATGTTGCGATTCTTGACCATAATAATGCTACTCAGCGGAAGTCTCTCGATGTCTGCTCAGGAAAGCCCTTCCTATCGGGGAAGTTGGAGCGTCGCTTATTATGGTAATATCATTTGGAACCCCGGATTGCGATTTAGCCTGGACAAACCTGTTCAGATACGGCAATCTGCACCGGGAAAGATTGTTCGTTCCTGGCACATTAATGCCTCCCTGGGTGGGTATTGGGATCCCCTAAGTCATATCGGCCTGGTCAATGATTACCAGTTGCACTATCGAATCATGGCTCCTCAGTTTATGAGCATTCGCGGTGGTTTTGGAGCCGGATATTTCAGAACTTTTCTCCCGAATGTATACGAATTTAACGAACAGGGAGTCGCGGAGAAAGTACCCTTTGCCGGGCGTAACTATCTTACCTTCTCCATGATGCTCGGGATTGAAAGTTTTAATAAGAAACATCCGAACAGGACCTGGTTCTTAAACATTGATTCCAATATTGCTTTTCCGAGTAATGGATTCTTTTATCCCCTGATATTTTTGGAGATGGGATATCGCTTCTCATTCAAATAATAAATATTATGCCCGCTGCCTTTCGCCTTTTGATTTTTGCTCTGATACTGGGTGTTTCTGCCTGCCAAAGTCACGATCCGGAAAACCTGGAAGAAGTGATTTATTTGCGCAAGGATGGGGCTGATATGCCGGCCTATATTTATGGGAATGCGACATCCAAAACTTTCATTTTAGTTTTACATGGTGGTCCGGGAGGTTCCGGATTAGGGTACCGATTGGGTACTTATTCAGATCTTTTGGAAGAGCAGTTTGCCGTTGTATACTGGGATCAAAGAGGGCAGGGGATGTCTCAGGGACAATACAATAGTTCGGATCTTATGATCCAAACCATAACAGAAGATTTGGCAGAACTTTGTCTGCTTATCCATCAGGAATACGGCCCGGATATTCGCCTGTTCTTAATGGGGCATTCCTGGGGGGGCACACTGGGAACCGCCTTTTTGGTGCAGGAAGAAAATCAACTCTTAGTAGATGGTTGGATCGACATAGCAGGCGCGCATGATTTTCCGGAGCTTTTCAGAACACAAGTCCCGCTCGTAGATTCTATTGCAGATGAGCAGATTTCTCTTGGAAACGATGCTGTGTTTTGGAATCAGGTGAAAACCGGTATTGGTGAATTCCAGGAAGACCTTTCTGCCGGAAATGACCTTATTTTTCTCAATCAAAAAGCAAACGAAGCGGAGACTTATCTCCGGAATCGCGGATATACAGATCCAATCTCAGATAAGGATCAGAATAAGGTGTTTACTTCGAATTATTTTGCCAATAATCCATTAGTGGTATCGACCAATGGCCTGCATACCTCGCTTGTCCTCAATGACGAATTAATCAAAACATCACTCACGGATCAGTTGGCTTCCATTAAAGTACCAAGTCTGATTTTATGGGGCGCTTATGATTTGGTAGTTCCCAGCAAACTGGGTGAAGATGCCTTCGAATTGATAGGCACTGAAGATAAGGAATACATTATATTCTCCGCTTCCGGGCACAGTCCGATGTTAAACGAGCCCGTACTTTTTTCAGGAGCGATAATAGATTGGATAGGGGAGCATTGATTCTCTGAAAGCATATGTATAGCACATAAAAAAATCCCGCCGCCTTTTACAAGACAACGGGATTTTGTTATTCATATGTGGGAGGAATAATACCTACACCGCATTTGTGTTGACACAGTTCAAATCTTCGAAAGCCTGCTTCAGGCGTACTACAAATGATTCTTCTGCAGCCCGTAGCCACTTCCGTGGATCGTAGTATTTTTTGTTTGGTTTATCATCACCATCCGGATTGCCAATCTGGGTTTGCAGGTATGCTTCTTTGTCTTTGTAGTAGTCCCGCACACCGGTCCAGAAAGCCCATTGTTGATCGGTATCGATATTCATTTTTACAGCACCGTATTCAATGGCTTCCCGAATGTCTTCCCGGCTGGAACCGGATCCGCCATGGAAAACAAAGTTGATCGGATTTGGATCTTCGATATTCAATTTCTCCCGGAGGTAATCCTGAGAGTTTTTCAAAATAATCGGACGCAACTCTACATTGCCTGGTTTGTAAACACCGTGCACGTTTCCGAAGGCAGCAGCTACTGTAAATCGGTCGCTGATTTTGCGCAGACGCTCATAGGCGTAAAATACTTCTTCTGGCTGTGTATACAACTTAGAGCTGTCTACATCCGTATTATCGACTCCGTCTTCTTCACCGCCGGTAACCCCCAGTTCGATTTCCAGGGTGATGCCGATTTGGCTCATGCGTTCCATATACTTCACGCAGGTGTCGATGTTTTCTTCGATCGGCTCTTCCGAAAGGTCCAGCATGTGGCTGCTGAAAAGCGGATATCCCCGCGATTCAAAAAATTTCTCATTTGCTTCCAGCATGCCATCCATCCAGGGCAGCAACTTGCGGGCACAATGATCCGTATGCAGGATTACGGTAACTCCATAAGCTTTTGCCATGGCATGTACATGCATAGCACCGGAAATAGAACCCAAAACACTGGCGCGCTGGTCATCATTGGGAAGTGCTTTTCCGGCAAAGAAGGAGGCACCCCCATTAGAAAATTGAACGATTACCGGTGAGTTAAGAACTTTGGCTGTCTCCAGAACCGCATTTACGGAGTTTGTTCCTACAACATTTACTGCCGGGATGGCAAAGTTGTTCTCGTTGGCATAGTTTAATAGCTCTGTAACTTCATCACCAAACAGTACGCCTGTTCGGAATCTTGTTTTAGAAGTAGAAGTAGTCATAAAGTTGTTTGTTTGAATCAAATGCAGATTACAAAAATAGCATTTATTCGGAAGGGCGGGAAAGAATGAAAAAAGCCCGGATCTATTCCATCCGGGCTATCCATTAAAGGATTCCTTTTTCTACCAGATATCTTTCCGCATCAAGGGCGGCCATGCATCCGGTACCCGCTGCCGTTACGGCCTGGCGGTATGTTTTGTCCTGGGCATCACCGCTGGCAAACACCCCTTCGACATTAGTCTTGCTGCTGTCTGGTTTGGTTATGATATAACCGGTTTCATCCATATCCAACCAGCGATTAAATATGTCTGTATTCGGCTTGTGGCCAATCGCTACAAAGAAGCCTTCCAAAGGAATCACCTGCTTTTCTCCTGTCTTATTATTGACAACACGCACGCCTTCAACCACTTCCTCACCAAGAATTTCTTCTGCTTCCGTATTCCAGTGGATTTCGATGTTCTCCATATTCATTACACGGTCTTGCATGATTTTGGAGGCACGCATTTCGTCCCGACGGACAAGCAAATGTACCTTAGGACAAAGTTTTGCCAGGTAGCTGGCTTCTTCTGCTGCCGTGTCACCACCACCTACAACAGCAACTTCTTTGCCGCGATAGAAGAATCCATCACATACAGCACAAGCGGAAACACCGTTATTGGTCAGTCGTTGCTCCGATTCCAATCCAAGCCATTTGGCACTGGCACCAGTGGCGATAATTACAGCGTGAGCTTCGATTTCGTGACCGGTTTCTGTCCAGACTTGATGAACATCTCCGGTAAAATCTACTTTATTGATCAGCTCATATCGGATGTCTGTTCCGAAGCGTTCTGCTTGTTTTTTGAAATGTTCCATCATTTCAGGCCCCATGATGCCATCCGGATAACCGGGATAGTTTTCCACGTCGGTGGTGATCATCAATTGTCCGCCCGGTTCTTCACCGGTGTACAATACGGGTTTCATGTTTGCTCTGGCAGCATAAATAGCTGCGGTGTAGCCGGCCGGGCCGGAACCAATGATCAGGCAATTCAATTTTTCTGCCATAATAGACCAGGTATTTTTATAATGAAGCGGCTTGTAATTAAGGCCCCGGCATTCATTGGAGAAATTTTTCTCTCTGCCTTCGGGCACTGTATAAGTCGCAAAAATAGTAATTCTGGGCAATCAGCCATAAGGCAGATTGTCTGCTTTGCGAGATAATGATCAAATTGCGGACACAAGCTAAAGAAAAACCTGTTTTAGCCTTTCTGTCAGATTGCTAAAGAGAAAATAGAAACAAGCCGAAAACAGGAAAAGTTTTCTAACCCGCCAGACCTTCACTGATCGGAAGAATCCGGGCTTTTGTCTGTATTATTAGATTCGCCGAAAGGCAATAATTATATTGTATTTGGTATTTTGAATAACTACCCAGGAATTTACGTTTTACGGACTGGAAGCAGATAAATTTAATTAATTATGTTTTACGCCCTTACTTTATTAGCGTCGGTTGTGAGTTTGTCGCTGTGGTATTTCCTGCGCAACAAACGCAAACTGGCAGGTGCTGTTCGGATGTTGTTTTTTAGCGCTCTGGGTTTATATGTGCTCAGCATGTTGTTTTCTTCGGGCAGCTGGGAGTTAAAATGGGGCGTGCTGGCACGTGATTTGGCCTGGCTTGCTGTTATTCCCGCGGCATTGAGCCTGTTGGCGAATAGGCGATCTGCTTTTATGCTTCTATTGGGTATTGCTGCTTTGGCCACTGGTTTTATGGCTTCCAAAACCCAGTTTATTCCCGAATCGATGGATGAGCTCGAAAACGAGTGGGAATTGCTTCTCGAACTCAGCGAGGATTCAGATGTACGTGTCATTCAAAAGGTGGTTGACAAATACGACCTTTTCCTGGAGCCCGCCTTCAAAATGGAAAATGAATCCGATACAGAGCTGGATGATTATTACGCGGTGGAGATTCCGGAGCAAAACGAATCCTTACTTCGCGAAATTCAGGATGCTTTATCCAATGCTAAAGGGGTAGATTGGGTAGAGGATAATGAAAGCGTTTCCGTAGCACCTATCGAATCCAGAAAACTGCCTCCGGTAAATAATAAATATAAAATCAACGATCCGGACCTTCAAAACCAATGGGCGTATGCTTCCCTTGAGGTGAATAAATTATACGACCTCCTGCGAAATGATGCCGGAAAACCCACAAAAAAGGCTAGTATTTATATCCTGGATACGGGGGTCGACGGGCAGCACGAAGATCTCAAAAGTCAATTTTTCTCGACTAAGTCGAAATACAATAAGGATGTGCGGGGCCATGGTACGCATTGCGCCGGTATTGCTGCAGCCGTCTCCAATAATGGGGTAGGAGTGGCCAGTTTAAGCCCGGATAGATCCTATATTTCAGTAACCAGTATCAAGGTGCTAAGCGATTATGGGGTTGGTAATCAACGAGGTATCATAAATGGAATTCTGGAAGCAGCCGATGCCGGCGCCGATGTTATATCCATGTCGCTCGGAGGACGATCAAATGCAAGTAGTCAGCGAGCCTATACGCAGGCGGTCGATTATGCCCGAAAAGCGGGAGCTATTGTGGTTGCAGCAGCGGGTAATGACGGGGGAATGGCACGCGATATTGCGCCGGCCAATGTACCGGGATTGATTACGGTAAGCGCGGTAGACACCCTTTTGGATCGGGCTTCGTTTAGCAATTCTGTAGCCGGATTAAAAATGGGAGTCGCAGCGCCCGGTGTATCTATTTTTTCAACCCTTCCGGGGAATAAATATGGTGCTTTGAGCGGAACATCAATGGCTACCCCTTTTGTAGCGGGACTTGTCGGTTTGCTGCGGAGTTTTGATCCCGATATGAATACGGAACAGGCCTATCAGATTCTATCTCAAACGGGGCGTACTACGAAACGACCTGTAGAGACGGGGCCGCTGGTGCAACCCGATGCCGCCTTATTCTTCCTCCTCGAAAACCGATGATTCTACCGGATGAAAATAATCCTCCAGTTGCCGCGATAGCTTGCGTGCTTCCAGAACCGGATTCCGCCACCAGTCAACGGACCATACCGGGATGATCGTGTAATGCTTTTCAAGTTTGTGCCAGATCTGAGCTTCCTGCGCCAGGGAAGGAGCGGCGGTGTCATTGAGGAAAATATCGGGGAGAATCGCCACATCTTTAATTTTCTCCTGATCGCTATGGATGAAAACAGGAATTTGTATTCCCTCCAGATCGGGATGGATCATAATCCGGCTTTCATCAATTTGATGCTTGATGCTTTCGCGAATTTCTTCTTCGAGTGTGTTGAACGGATCTATATACAATGATGCGTGAAACAAGGTGTTAAACCACTTTTCCTCTTCCGATGGATCTTGTTGTTTTTTTGCTTTCGCCAGATTAAGCATGCCACAAAGCAGCTGTTGTCCGCCTCCCGGGCGGTAATCTGCATAGCCTTCCAAAAATTCTTTGGGCAATGAATGAATGAATAGCAGGTTTTGAAACCGAAGCAATTGTCTAAGCTGTTTGCTTCCAGCCTCGCTGTCCATCCATTCCAAAAATGCATCAGGTTTGTTGGTGGTTGTTCCGATCTGGCAACTAAAGAATAGCTGATCGAATGATTGTCCGCTTAGTTCTTCCAGCGTCAAGACACTCAGGCCATTCCTTTCCAGTTGTTGGATCTTTTCCCAACCGGTGCCTTTGCTTTGTTTTATCTCCAGCAAATAAGAAGCGATGCGGTTTCTCTGAGCCGTATTTAAAGTAAGAATCGCCACTTTCGGGAAAGTACGCTGAGGCGTTTGCCGAATTTCATTGAGTAATTGAATGACCAGTCGGGCTTCCGAATCGTTAATGCCTGATTCTGCATCAAATTGCCCCAAAACTTCTGCTACATTCCAATGGATGCGATCCTTTTTCCAGTCGAGAAAAGGAGAGGGCGTGGTTCTACCGGGGAGATCGATGCTGTTTTCCGGTTTGGGGTATCCTGTCTCCCGCAGGATCAGCCAGTCTCTCCCCAGTTCTTTACACTGGTTGATTTCCCTTTCGGTTAATGATCCATCATCCCAAATAATTACACTGTCAGCGGCTTTGGTCAGGCGGCTAAAACTGGAAACTGCCTGATCGCTGCTAATCAATAATAGGGGGAATCGGCTGAACAGCAGGGTGGACAGGTCTTCCAGGATTTCGCCAAAACGCACTTCGCTGAGTCCGCTACCGCTTGCGAGTTCTTTCAGCAGCTTTTTTTGCCCGGATCTGATTTTTCGTTGATTCTTTTCGGATTCCTGCTGCCAATAGTGCTGAATTTGTCCGGGAAGAATTTCTTTTAGCGATTCGTAGGTGTCGTAATATTCACGGATATCTGTTTCATGCAGGGGCATCTTTGAATGCGGGAGTCTGTTTAGCGACTGGTGGAAATACCAGGAATTAAAGGCAGCTTCCCAGTTTTTAGCTTTGACCTTTACCAGTGCTTCTACCAGTTTTTGCGCATTATCGGGCAATTGAAGCCAAAACTTTTGCCAGTTGTAGAATGCCTGGAAATCCCGCAGATTGAGTTTTATGGTATCCAGTGTTTCTATGATTTTTTCAAGATGCTTTTGCCTTTGGGGCAGGGAAAGCATTCGGTGGTTTAGGGGCTTGGCCAGCCAGTTGGATTCATTGACGGTTTGAAGGAACTGATCCATTTCTTCTTCGAGTTGCAATGGACTCAACTTATTTTGCAAGACGGGATGCACATTTCGACTGCTAAGTCGCTGTACTTCTTCTTCAATGTTTTCAGTGAGTTTACTGCGCCAATTTCTGAGGTTTTCCTGAAAAGCATCCAGGTTGTCTTTCAAATCCCGAACACGTCGAAATTTGGGATTTACATTTTCAATGGAAATGGGGGAGTCCTCTATGTTTTGTTCCAGTTTAAGGGTCTTATTTCGGATTTCCAGCAGCTTCTCTCTGCTTTCCTTTTTTTCTTTTGACAAGGCACCGGCCAGGGAAGAAGGTATGCTTTTGTCCCAACTATAGCTCCCGAAGCGTGACTTGTATTCATCGAGCGAATCCAATATTCCCTGACTTTCCCGTTGCAGCTTTTGATAGTGCTGCTCAAAAGTATTGGTTAATTGAAGGGCATATTTATTGGTAAAAGTTAACAACTCGGCATGGAGTGTTTCCAGTTTCTGTTTCCAACTGGAAAGCCCGGCTTCTGCAATAGCCTGCGCACCATCCGGAGTTTCCTGTATAAAAACAGCGGGATGCAGGTCCGTCAGAGGATGTTTTAGAGTGCCCAACGGTGTATAGAGTTTATGGGCCTTTTCCAGAACATCCAGCAAATAGTGATACTCTTCAGAATTCCAGGCATAGTTTTCCGGATCTAAAAACCGATCTAGTAATTCCCTTCCTGCTATTTTTCGGGAGCGGATAAATTGCCCGCATAACTCCTGCCAATCCCAGTTATTCAGGTATGGACCGTGGAGGATTTTGTATTGCTTTTGCAAGCTGCTGTACAGCCTTTTATGCCGTGTCTTCAATACCTTAAAAGAATTCTTCGGCAATGCCTTCAGGTTTTGGAAAGGCAGGCTCTGGAGCAATTTTTCCAACAGGGGGCCGTCGAGTCTGGGGTTGCGAATAACAACAGAGAGTTTATCCAGGCCAAAGGTTTGCAACTTTCGTTGAAAACTGACCAATCGGGGCACTTTCTTAGATATGAAAATGCAGGATTTGCCATTGGATAATCGATTGCTAATGAGGTTGTGAGCCGTATCTTCTAACCGTTCCGGGAAAAAACTTTCGGCGAAAGCCCCATTATTTGTCTCCAAATTATGCAGGACACTCGCCTGCCTTCCGTCTATGGCAGGAATGGAAATGTGATGAAGATCCGCCTTCTCCGTTTCGGGGATTTCCCGATCCTCCATGCGGGAATCGCGCGGATAGGGTTTAAACAAACCGATGATACCCTCCGGCAGTATAGTGGCCAGCTCTTCCTTTTCCCAAAGAGTTTCCAGACTGTTTATACCCTGAATGTCAAAGACTGATTCCGGACAGACAGCCTTAATTTTTTTGGCGAGCGATTCAATTTCAGACTGAACAGCAGCCCCGTCGATATTCCGAAAGTCTGCCCATTTTTTGCGCTCATTTTCCGGTATAAGATCGAGCAGCTCGGGGTTCAGACGGAAGGTTGGTTTGTCATTGAACCGAAGGATCCAGGTGTCGGGCTTTGGCCCCATGGCTTCCATTTCGATCCGCCAGATAAGAAGCGGGAGTAGTCGGGGTTCTTCATTGGGGATTGAAAGCAGGGGGAAGCCCATACCCAGGGGATTTACCCCGGAAAGTTTTTCGTAATTGCGACTCTCAAAAAAGAAATGACGGAGGTGATCGGTGGAAGCCAGTCCGGGACTCAGCGGGTCTGAAAATTTTTTGTGAAACAAGCTTTCAACCAGCATTTTGGCTGCCTCCTGTCCACCTGTATCAATCCCCGACAGGAAATAATAATCCTTTCCTGCCTGGAGCAGGTTTTGGTAAATACTTAGCGGGCCCTGAACATCCTGGGATTTGGTCATTATTTTCTGTTTTCCTGGCTAATGCAGTGTTTCCAAAGATATTCAACAAGATTATACTTTTTGGGATAAAGTCAAAACCAGGTCATATTTGATATTACGGGGGCATGTGTCCGGTGTATTGCAGGCTTGTTTTGGGACGGGTTCGTTTATTGCAATTAGATTGTTATATTGTATCAAGGTCGGGAAGGTTCTGGCTTTCACCGGCCACATAAGGTAACTATTTAGTAAAGGTATATGACTTCGGCACCAGAGATTGCAGTAATCCTGACGGGTCCGGATAGAAGGATTCTATGGGTTAATGATGGGTTTACCAGAATTACAGGCTACTCCATTGCGGAGGTAATTGGGAAAAAACCTTCTTTATTGCAAGGGGAAAATACAGAGCCTGAGATCATTTCCCGTATTCGGGAGAACCTGGAAAATCAGCTTCCCGTGCGGGAGTCGATAACCAATTACCGAAAGGACGGAGAGGAGTACTGTTGTACCCTGGTGATTTATCCCATCTTTGATCAGGAAGGCAAGTTGAGAAACTTCATTGCCTTTGAGGTTGATTCTGATGTGACAGATGAGGAAGGGCTGCCAATCCTCCAGCTGCAAAAAAGGTATGGGCAAAGCAGTCTGAAAGGCAGCAGAGCTGTTGGCATCTATTCCAGACTTTGCGAATTGCTTGAAAAAGAAGAAGCTTTTCGGGATCCGGATCTGAGTTTGCCGGGGATCGCCCAAATTCTCGAAACCAATACCAATTACCTCTCACAGGTTGTCAACCAGTTTGCCAGCCAAAACTTCCAACAATTTATCAATGGTTACCGTGTGGAAGCCTTTCAATCGGCCGTAATCCGGCCGGAAAATAAGGGGCGTTCCTATTTTAGTATTGCCGAAGAGTATGGCTTTCGGACAAAGTCGACATTCTTTCGGGTATTTAAACAACATACGGGTAAAACCCCTGCTGCTTATATGGCAGACAGAAAAAAGTAAAGGGCTGCCCTGTGGTTAGCAGGGCAGTATGTGCATGAGTAAAATCAAAGATTTAATGGAACTTAATAAACTTCTCGGGAAACCCTCGGAAAAGGCTTATGAAGCGGTTATGGAAAGCCGCCGCTTTCTACCGGTGCGGTTGTCTGACAACGTTTATCCATTGGGGCAGAGGCCTCCAACTGTTAGAACAGGTATTCCGCGAAAGCCACTGGAGAAAGAATAATTATTTCTCTTCAGACTCCGGAGTCTCAATCATACCACCGCTTACTTTCTCTCCGTTTTCATAGACATACTCCATGACAACCTGACCTTCCTCATTGTAGTATCGAAGCAAACCGTCTTGTTTGCCCGCTTTAAATTGTGCTTCGGTTTGTTTCTGATCACTTCGCTCAAAATAGGTCGTTACCATACCGTGGTATTGGCCCTTCCTGTAATTGGCTACTTCCACGAGCCGGCCATTTTTAAATTCAATGGATTTTCCATCCAACACGTCATTGACATAATGCTTAAGCAGTGTAATTCCACCCCGGGTGTTGAATTCGGTATAAGCACCATTTAGCTTTCCATTTACATAGCTTGCCATTACTTTTGGAATCTGCTTTTCATTATCGTGATAAGTGATCCACAATCCTTCCCGCTTCCCATTCACGATTATGCCTTCCTCCAGGATTCTGTCGTAGGAGTCATTGCGGTAAACATAAGATGCCTGAGAGCCGGGAATAGGGGCTTCATCAAAGCCATCCAGTGAAAGCGAAGGGCCGGAAACAGAACCGGTTTCCTGGCAAGAAAAAAGAGTCAGTATGAGAGCGAGATAAATCAGAGGTTTCATATTCTTTGTTTTAGGATGGCAAAAATAAGGAAGTTGTTTAAGATAGTTTGCTAAGTATCAGGACAGAAATGAATGTTATGTTGATCAGGTCTTTTTTGAAACTGTAGCGATTTA
>JAAEZH010000073.1 GCA_018222965.1 Bacteroidota bacterium | reverse complement strand
AACCAACGGAACCAACGGAACCAACGGAACCAACGGAACCAACGGAACCAACGGATCAAAACTTAATCCCACAACGCAGGCTAAACCGACGAAACACCTCTTTCTCCGTAAACCATACATCCTCGGTAGTGAGGTGCTGGAATTTATATCCAAAATCCATGTGGAACTCGGTGTTGGAACGGGAGGCAAATCGGAAGCCCAAAGCCGGATAATACATTGCACCTTTGGTGTATCCAAACTCCCAGGGAGCCGGATTGCCAACCAGGTCAAAGCCGTAACCGCCCTGCAGACGAAGGTAGGGCGACCAGGGGCCTTGCATTAAATAAGAGCGTACTTCTACTGCAGGACTGGCGACGAGGTGATTTCTGTAGGCGGTGAAGCCAAGGTCCAGGCCGGTGCTGAATAACTGGGAAAACTGATAACCCAGTCCCATATTCGCAGAAAAACCTGCCCGGAAAGTAGGGAGGTCATCCCAGGGATTGTCGAATGCCTGTCCGACCAATAACTGAAAATCAAAAGTGCCGTAAAGCCCCTTGGCTTTTGCCGTCTTTCCTTTCGGGAAGTAGGTAAGTGCATAATTGCCCTCCTGAACTCGTTTAACAGCTTCTTGTGGAATATGCAGTACTTCCCCATAAGTCGTTTGCAGGGTGAGCTGATCCTTGTCGGAATCCAATACGGTACCCTGTAAAAAACTGCCATCGCGGAGATAGACATGTGAAGTCTCGGCGGTTTCCTGCGCCAAAAGGAAGGCCGGAGCGATTGCGATAAGGAGGAAAAGGAGGGTAATACGTCGCATAATTGAAAGTTTGAAAAGGAGGCAGTCGAAACCGCCTCCTCTGGTCAGGTGATTTAATGGCTTATTTGTTTACCGGAATCTTGCTGAGCAGCTTCAGGTTTTTGGGGTTATCGTAGCCATATTGATAGAGACCATCGTCGCCGATCACAAGCAGTACATTGGATTCGCCGGGAACGGCAATAGCATCAAAAGCGTGCAAATCCCGTTGGTGATCGATTTTGTGTTTGTCGAGTTTGGTCGGATCTTCGATGTCGAAAGTCTTCAGTCCAAATTCTCCTTCGCACAGGAACAGGCTGTTGCCGTCGATGGATAGTCCGTGCGGATTGTCCATCTTAAATGCTTCTACCAGTTCCGGATTGCTGAGGTTTGAAATGTCGATCAGATCCAGTTCGTTGGTATATCCCTGACAGGGAGTACCATCGCGCAGGGTTACGTAGGCATAATTGTCTTTCACATAAACCGGGTCGCAAGCTGTAGCGTGTCGGAACTCACTCAATTGGTTTGGGGAGAGCGGATTGCTGTTGTCAAAAATGAACATGCCGCTTTGAGAACCGATAAACAGTTTGTCCTCATAAGGGAATATGGTTTCGATGCCCCAGCCTACGGATACCGTGTTTGCCAGCGCCGGAGTTGTCGGACTGCTCAGATCAAAGACGCGCAGGTCGTACTCATCTACCGTGTAGAGATAGTCGTCATACAAGGTGAATCTTGCCATGGAGCCACCGGTGCCGTTGCCCCCGCCAATAGAGGACTCATTTACAGAAGCTACATCGGCATTGAAGGCCAGATCAATGGTTTGCCATCCGCCATTCCATTGATTGCAATCGACCATTTCTGTGCGTTCCTCTGTCTCGTAATACACGAGCATCTCTCCGGTTTCCTGATTGGTGTAAACCGGTTCGAAGGCATCTTCGGAGCGGTTGATCAACTCCGGATTACCCGGATCACTGATGTCGATAGAAAGGAGGTCGATGAAATTGTCGGCATACAGAATGCCGTCTTTAATCGCAATATCGACGTTTCCGGGGATGCCGATAAAACCGATGTTTACCGGATTTGAGGGATTGCTGTTGTCAATAACATGTACTCCTTTCCGAATTTCGTTGATGAACACATAATTATTGTAGAAGTATATTTTGCCGGGTGCTTCCAGATCCCGCGGCGCTTCCGGTGTAATATCCTGACGGATGTCTTCTACCGTTTTGTAAACAGGGATGTAGTCGAGGTAAGTAACTTCCCGCTCACAGCTGTCTTTAACACAGGATTGCAGGCCGAAGCCGAGCAGTACAAATAACAGACCGGCTAGTTTTACGTTAATCTTCATGATTAAATTAGGTTTATGTTGTTAATCAGGTGATCGATCATTCAATTCTGCTATGCCAGACCGCACAGCAGGTGGCAATGGTTGGGTTAGATTGAAAAAAAGGTGTCATCTGTGTAAAAAATCCTAATTTTGGCTTTCGCCGAAAGGCATAAAAAACAACACCAGACCTGTATGCAGCGCCGATTTGGCGTGTAAATGAAATCACGGATCATGAAAAAGATCGATGTAGCGGAAAGCATAGGGGAGCTGTTGTATGAGCGGGATTCCGTCATCATACCAGGCCTGGGTGGATTTGCCTCCACCTACGAACAGGCTGGTATTGATCATGTACAGGGCTTGTTGCACCCACCTTCAAAAGAGCTGGATTTTAATGACAATCTTTCGATGAATGACGGTGTGCTGATTCACTATCTGGAAGAAAAATACCAGATTGGGAAGGAAGAAGCAAAGCTGGCAGTCGAAGATTTTGTCGATAAAACGCGGCAGGCTCTAAAAGCCCGGGAGATTGTGGTGTTTCCCCGAATTGGTCGGTTGTACCAGGATTTTGAGCAGAATTTTAAATTCCTTCAGGATAATACCAACTTTAATTCGGAATCCTTTGGTTTGCCAACGGTGCAGTTTTATCCAGTGGTGCGCTACCAGAAGTCGGCCACCCGGGAAATTCGTACCGCAGCGGTTACCGAATCCCTGCGCAAATCCATGCGGGGCAACAGCGGATTGATCTCGCGCTGGTTTCAGAGCTCCATGACCTGGATCATCCTGCTGTCGATACTTATTATTACGCTTAGCATTTATTTTATCAATAAAGAACCACGGGCGGCAGGCGTCTACCGGGAGGAATTGCCCTCTGATCGGGTAAATACAGCACCGGAGCGTTTGCCTGTTCAGGAAGAAACGATCATTGTCGACGAACCGGAAGATGAGTATCCCGATGATCCGGAAGAGGAAATAGAGGAAACGAATGATGAGGATATGCCGGAAGAAGACCAGGCTATGCTTAGTCCGGACCGTTCAGAAACGGAAACCCGTCCGGAAAGACCCCGACCCAAAAAAGAAGCAGACACCGATGCGCCTACCCTTAATCCGGGGATGGATTCTGGTGTAATCATAATCGGCGCATTTCGGGATGTAGACAATGCTGAAAAACTGATTGAAGAGGTTTATGGAGAAGGTTATGATGCTTATTCGGATATCAGTAAAGGCGCCACTCGTGTAGGGGTGCGGGTTGTTTATAATTCGGAGGCAGAGTTGGAGCGTAAACTGGCTATAGTTCGGGACCTTTTTAATGAAAAGGCCTGGATCCTGAATTGATCTGTTTTTTCCGAACTTTAATAGATTGACAACTGTTTTGCAGGCATCTTCCGCTTATGTTTCCGAAGGAGAAACTAAGGGCCTGGTTGATAAAGTCCATTTTTAGAGAATTTATCAACAACAGATGTTTTAATAATTAAAGCGAATGTTTATCTTTGCATCCGCTTTTTAGAAAAGTTCTTTTACATGGATCCTTTGATCAGCTATTCTCTTCCCATCTCCGGATTGCGCGATGGCTTGCATCATTTTGATTTTCAGATTGATGACAAGTTTTTTGAGGCATACGATGCTTCAGCGATTAAGCATGGAGATCTGAAGGTCGATTTGACATTTGATAAGAATCCGTCGTTCTTCGTGCTTGATATATTTATCACAGGTACGATAGAGCAGGATTGTGATCGCTGTCTGGAGCCCTTCAGTTTGCCCATTGAGTCGGATAACTCGATAAAGATTAAGTTTGACGATAATGAGCGGGAAGAAGCCGACATAGTATATATCAGTCGGGACCGGAAGAAGTTGAATGTAGCTCGATTCATTTACGAGTTTATTCACTTATCTATTCCGATGAGTAAGACACACGATATGGCCGATGAAGATTGTGATCCTGAATTTTTGGAATACCTGGATCAGGCAGATCCGGCACAGGAACCAGCTTCTGAAAGCGAAGAAAAGCCATCCGTTTGGGATGCGCTAAAAAATCTGAAAGATCAATAATCGAAAAATAAGCAGCAATGGCACATCCTAAGAGTAGAATCTCGAAACAACGGAAGCGCAAGCGCAGAACACATAAAAAAGCCACTGCACCACAGGTTGCTACCTGTTCGCAAACGGGCGAAAAGCACCTGTACCACCGTGCATACTACGACGATGAGGGCAACATGCTCTACCGTGGTCGTGTTCTGGTAAAAGCAGACGTAGAAGAATAAGGCGCCTACCGGTTGAGCCGGCTTCGCGCCTCCGACCCTATGGTCTAAAAGCTTAAAGCTCCCATCCAATTTCGCGATGTGGAGCTTTTTGTCGTTTAGAAATTTTACTTTTTTCAATATTTCAAAACCACAACCATGAAAAAGTCCATACTCGAAACATCCAATGCTCCAGCGCCGGTAGGCCCGTATTCTCAGGCCGTTTGGTATGGCAATATGTTGTTTGCCTCCGGGCAGATTGCCATCGACCCGGCATCAGGTAATCTGATCATGGATACCATCGAAGCGGAAACGCATCAGGTTATGAAAAACATTGGAGCCATTCTGAAAGAGGGCGGCCTGGATTACAGCCATGTAATTAAGGCATCTGTCTTTGTAAAAGATATGAACCTCTACAGCCGGATAAATGCCGTTTATCTCGAGTATTTTGGCGAAGAATTCGCTCCGGCGAGAGAATTAGTGGAAGTGGCGAACTTACCAAAGTTTGTAAACGTTGAAATCTCTGTTATCGCCGGGAAATAGGCGAACCTTAATCAATAATCAATTAATATTCATTTGTCATGGAAAAAAAGACCGTATTATCCTGTATCCAACCCACCGGCCACATGCACTTTGGAAACTACTTTGGCGCGGTTAAGAATTGGGTGGACCTGCAGGAAAAATATGACTGCTTTTATGGGGTTGTAAACTACCACGCCATGACAATGCCCTATAAACCAGACAAACTCCGTCAGAATACCTGGGATTTGATTTTCAATCTGCTGGCTACCGGCATTCAGCCGGAAAACCTGTTTATCCAGTCGCTGGTACCGGAGCATTCCGAGCTGAGCTGGATCTTTAACTGTTTTACGCCTTACGGCCGACTCAATCAGATGACCCAGTTTAAGGACAAGAGTTCAAAATCTACTGATGATGGTTTTATCTCTGCCGGATTGCTCAATTACCCGGTCCTTCAGGCTGCAGATATTCTTATCTATCGGGCAGATTTCGTACCCGTTGGAAAAGACCAGGATCAGCACCTGGAATTGACACGCACTATTGCCAGTCGTTTCAACAACCAGGTTGGCAAGGAATATTTTGTCATGCCGAAAGGCTTGCATACCGAAACGCCGAAAATTGCTTCAACGGCAGATCCAACTCGTAAAATGAGTAAATCTGCCGGAGAGAAACATTACATCAATGTGTTTGATGATGAAGCGCGCATTCGCAAGCAAATCCGGTCTGCTGTGACTGATACGGGAGAGCCTTCCGGCGAAATGAGTGCCGGTGTGGAGAATCTCTTCCTACTGATCAAAGCAGGCGGAAATGAGCAGGCACATGTCAGTCTGATGGAAGACTATAATGCCGACAACCTGAAGTATGTAGACCTCAAGGAAGCTGCTGCTGAAACACTTGTCGCACTGAGTCAGAAATTTCGCGAAAAGCGGGCTGAACTCCTGGCCAATAAAAAAGAAGTAAAAGGACAGATCAAAGCCTCTTCTGCTGAGATTCGGAAAAGAGCCCAGCAGACGTTGAAAGATGTGAAGGATCTTTCCGGACTGATGAATGTCCGCTTCTGATAATATTCGCGTAAGCAAAAAAAAGAAAACGGGAATAGGGCAATGGTCTTATTCCCGTTTCTGTATATTTAAAGGATGTCTAAAGACTTAATTAAGGAAGCTAAAAATTGTACGATCTGCGCGGAGCATCTTCCCGAAGGTCCGCGGCCGGTATTTAGTTTACATCCGGAAGCCAGGGTGGCTATCATCGGACAGGCACCCGGCCGAAAGGTTCATGCATCCGGGATTCCCTGGGATGATGCCAGTGGAAACCGACTCCGCCAGTGGTTGAATGTAGATAAAGATGCTTTTTATGAAGCAGCAAACTTTGCTATCCTGCCCATGGGGTTCTGCTATCCGGGAAGCGGGAAGTCGGGAGATTTACCACCGAGAAAGGAATGTGCTCCCACCTGGCATGAACCCATGCTGAACATGATGCCAGATCTTCGATTGACCCTCTTGATCGGAAATTATGCCCAGCCCTATTACCTGGGAGACAGAATGGAGCGCAATATGACCGAAACCGTCAAAAACTGGCGCAATTACATACCCGAATTTCTTCCTTTGCCCCATCCGTCTCCGCGCAATGTGGCCTGGTTTAAACGCAATCCCTGGTTTGAAGGAGATGTCCTGCCCTGGTTGCAAATGACGGTTTCCCAATTGATTAAATAATAATAGTAAACATGGATTTGAATCAGGTTACGCTTCCTGCTACAGACATGGATGCTTCCAGTCGATTTTACAGCCTACTCGGCTTGACACTCATTGTGGAATCCCCTGAATACCTACGTTTTGAATGTCCGGATGGAGACTCGACTTTTTCTTTGCACAAAGCAGATCGCCTGCAGCCCGATCCAGGCACATCTATATACTTTGAATGCAGTGATTTAGATGAAAAAGTAGAATATTTGCGGCAACAGGGAATTTCTTTTGAACTGTTGCCCACAGACCAAAGCTGGCTGTGGCGGGAAGCCAGATTAAAAGACCCGGCTGGCAATCAGATCATTTTGTATTTCGCAGGAAAGAACCGGAAAAATCCGCCCTGGAGAATAGAAAATGTGAATTCTTAATTTTTAGGTGTTAATTTCTAATTATACGGTAATCGTTGAGCGTGTATCGGGAAGCGGAATAAAGCAAAAGGACGAAGTCGATGCGGCCTAAACCCTGCCCGCTTTAGCCGGGCAGTCCAACGGAACCAACGGAAAAATCGTGAAACGTTTATTGTTGAGCGGAAATCGGAAATAGCGTAATTACAGGGCTAGAAAATCCCGCTAAACGATACCCGATCAACGATACACGTTTTTTAGGAACCAACGGATACACTATTTCACCATTACACTTTGAACACGACTAAAACGTAATCACCATGAAAATTATCTGCATAGGAAGAAATTACGCAGAGCATGCCCGGGAGCTAAACAATCCGGTGCCCGGCAAACCGGTTGTTTTTATGAAGCCCTCCACGGCCTTGCTGGTTAATAATAAACCCTTTTATTATCCGGCATTTACGCAGGATTTGCATCACGAACTGGAGGTCGTATTGCGGATTGTCAAAAATGGTCGACACGTACAGCCGGAGCATGCGGATGCGTATTACGAGGAGATCGGCTTAGGGATTGATTTTACCGCCCGGGACATTCAGCAAGCATGTAAGGAGAAGGGACATCCCTGGGAAATTGCCAAAGGTTTTGACAATTCGGCGGTACTTTCTCCCGAATTTATCTCCAAGTCAGAGCTCGACACAAACAGCATCAAATTTGAGTTAAAGAAAAACGGAGAAACCGTACAATCGGGTGATACCAGTCACTTGTTATTCAGCTTTCGGGATATCATTGTGTATGTTTCTCAGTATTTTAAACTGCAGACGGGCGATTTGATTTATACCGGTACACCGGCAGGAGTTGGCCCCGTAAAGGTCGGAGACTTACTGGAAGGTTATCTCCATACAAAAGACGGTCCGCAGAAATTGCTGCATTGTAATGTGAAATAAGGACTGAGCTTGTTTGGATTTTTCCTATTTTTGTGCCCGTTTATTCAAGCAATCAAATAATATCATGCCATATTTATTTACTTCCGAATCTGTCTCGGAAGGACATCCCGATAAAATTGCCGATCAGATCTCCGATGCACTCGTGGATCATTTTCTGGCCTTCGACCCTTCCTCCAAAGTAGCTTGTGAAACGCTTGTGACTACCGGTCAGGTAGTTTTGGCAGGTGAGGTAAAATCCAATACATACCTGGATGTGCAGCAAATCGCACGCGAGGTGATTAGCCGAATTGGTTATACCAAGTCCGAGTATATGTTTGAAGCCAACTCCTGTGGTATTCTATCTGCCATTCACGAGCAGTCTCCGGATATCAACCAGGGAGTGGAGCGCAGCAATCCGGAAGATCAGGGAGCCGGTGATCAGGGCATGATGTTTGGTTATGCTACCAATGAGACGGAAAGTTACATGCCGCTGGCATTGGACCTTGCCCATAAGATCCTTATCGAACTGGCAGCTATCCGCAAAGAAGGAAAGGAAATGACCTACCTGCGTCCGGACAGCAAGTCTCAGGTGACCATTGAGTATTCAGACAATCACGTTCCTCAGCGCATTGATACCATCGTGGTTTCTACGCAGCACGATGATTTTGACGAGGACGAAAAAATGCTCAATAAGATCAAGGAAGATGTCATTAATATCGTAATTCCACGGGTGAAAGCCAGTTGCCGCGATTCTGTACAGGCATTGTTCAATAATACCATCACCTTCCATGTAAACCCAACCGGGAAATTCGTGATTGGCGGCCCGCATGGCGATGCCGGTCTTACCGGTCGTAAGATCATCGTTGATACCTACGGAGGGAAAGGCGCCCACGGAGGTGGGGCATTTAGTGGAAAAGACCCGTCAAAGGTTGACCGCTCTGCTGCCTATGCTACGCGCCACATTGCCAAAAATCTGGTTGCTGCCGGATTGTGCGATGAGATTTTGGTTCAGGTATCCTATGCCATTGGAGTGGCACATCCAACCAATATCTACGTCAATACCTATGGTACGGCAAAAGTGGATTTGAATGACAGCCAGATCGCTGAGAAAGTACGGGAGCTGTTTGATATGCGACCTTATGCTATCGAAACCCGATTGAAGCTGCGCAACCCGATTTATTCGGATTCTGCAGCCTATGGGCATATGGGAAGAACCCCGGAGGTGAAAACGGTCGTATTGGTCGACGGCTCCGGCGAAAAGATTAGTAAAGAAGTGGAGACTTTTACCTGGGAGAAGCTGGACATGGTGGATCAGGTGAAAGCCACTTTCGGATTATAGACAACGACATCCGGTTTTACATCGGTATTTAAGGATCTTGGAAACGGGACTATTCAGTTGATTCAGCCGAATAATTGCGTTTCCGGGATCCTTTTTTTGGCTTTCGCCGAATGCTGAAATCCGGCTAAAATCTTGTCAATTTGACCAAAAAAATGTATCTTCGGTCAAATTTTTGAACACGGACAAGTTGGAGCTTGTTCCTGCGAAAACATAAAAAATGGCAGTAAACAAAAAATGGACTCTGGGAGTAGGAAAGTACTACTTCAATGTTAATTCAGGATTTCAGCAAATTATGATTTCCCGCGCAACACGCGAAGAGGCCGCTCACCAGTATTTGAACTACAAGAAAGTAGGGAAACAATGCGAATGGCTCGGTCAGTGGAATGGCAAGAAATTTGAAGATGACGCTGCTCCAAGCAGAGACTAATCATTCAGAACATAGATGAATAAAAAGGCAAGCTGCTAACCAGCTTGCCTTTTTTAGTATCGGACCTCTTCTGTTTCCTGTACCAGCCTAAGCAGTTCGTCATTTGAGTGAACAAGGCTTTCCATTACGGTCAATAAGTATTCATAATCTTTAAAAAAGGCTTGCTGAACCTCGGATGGATCATCCAGTTGTTCTTTCTTCAGCTCGTGGTAGGCTTTCATGCCTTCAATGATCTTTCGCAACTGGTCGGAGCGTTTGCTAAATATTTCAGCATCCAGTTGTCTGGATTGGAGGAGTTTATCCAGCTTTTGTCGGGTGTTTTCCTGATTGCTCAAGGCTTCTTCATCCAGCGGATGATCCACCAGATAGGCAAGGGGCACATCAAAATACCGACAGATACGAAGCAGCATGGTCGCACGGGGCTCCGCCTTTGCGTTCTCGTAGGAAGCGATGTTGCTTCGGCTTAGACCAAGCGCTTCGGCAAGCATCTGTTGGCTCATTTTGCGCTGTTTGCGCAGGAATTGAAGATTTTGTGCCAGGAAATTATTTGCCATTTCGTGTAAAATTCAAACGCAAAGGTAATTTGGCAGATTCATATTGTCAAATTTTTAAACAATAGTCCCGGTAAACCAGATAGGGGCTTTTTCTGTATTTTTAGAGAACTTCAATTATAAATTAAATACCCTATGGGGCAGGAATTGGATCAGGCGGCAGTGTCGAGTCAAAAGATTTGGCGCTATGAGGGGAATAAGTTACAAGCAGTAAACGACCAGCTTACTGTAGAGGAACCCGTTGAATTGATCTTGTTGTACGGGCCGGCCACCAATCGCAAGCGTTTTCGAGTCAGTGTAAACCTCCTTACTCCCGGTGATGAGCGAGCCTGGGCAGCAGGCTTCCTGTTTTGTGAGGGTATGCTCGGTCGACCGGAGCATTTGGAATCCGTGGAAATTGGAGAAAATCAGATTGTCGTTTCCCTTGCTACGAGTCAGGAAGCCTGGCAGCATCTCGATCTGGATCGAAGTGCCCGAAGACTTGCAGCAACCGCCAGTTGCGGATTTTGCGGGAAGGAAAACCTGGATGGCATGTCCTGGGAACCGGCTTATTTTCCCAGAAAGGACTACCCGCGTATAGCGCCGGAAATGTTGATTAAGCTGAGTGCTAAACTGGATAAGAGTCAGGAGATCTTTGCTTGTACCGGAGGCTTACATGCAGCCGGACTTTTTTCGCCGAAAGGCAAATTAATGATGGTTCGGGAAGATATCGGCCGCCACAATGCCTTGGACAAACTAATTGGAGAAGCTTTTTTGCAGGGCTTACTGCCTTTGCGGGAACACGTTCTGTGGCTTAGCGGCAGGATCGGCTTTGAATTGGTCCAAAAAGCATCCATGGCCGGCATTCCTTTGGTAGCTGCTGTTGGTGCCCCCTCCAGTCTTGCGGTGAAATCAGCCGAGATCTGTGATATGACGCTGGTTGGATTCCTCCGAAACGGCCAGTTTAACTGTTACAGCGGGTTTTCCCGTATCCAGGCTGAAGATTAATGCCTGAGTTTTCGGGTCTTTAGTTCCTCCTTTACAAGTTTGATCAATTCGTTTTCCGAGCGAGTTTTTATGAGAGTTCTTTCTTTGATCAGGAGTTCGTACTTGATGGGGTGCTCCGCCATGTCTAATTCCATGTAAGCCCGGAAAAAGTCGCCAAGATCATTGTAATAGGTACAATGGTAAAAATGGAAACTTCCATTTCGGTGGTCGTAGCAGATGATTAGGCGGGAATCACCCGGATGCAGGGGAAGTTCCAGAACCAGCGGATAGTCGAGATAGTCCAGAATCCAAAAACCCAGTAAATTTGCCTCGTAGGGCGGATAAAGGTAAAGCTTGGAGAGAATGCCTTCTTTGGTCAGCACCTTCTGAATGCGCTGGAGTTCCTTTTCCATGACGGCTGTAGGAAGAAACTCAATATTAATCTCTTCCCAGGGATACCAGCTAACGGCCGACTCTTCATAGTATTCTACCGGGCCAATCTGAAGCTTGTAATTGAATTTATCATAACCCGGAACCACATAACCCGGATAATAATACGCAAAGCCGTTTTGAATTCCGTATTCAATTTCCAGCATCATGGTAAAAACCCCCAGGCTGTATTTGGCATATCCGGGGTCATAAACTCCCAGGATGCTGGCAATCGCTTTTTCTCCGAGGTCAAAAATGCTGTATGCAATGAGTTTATCGCCATCGTATACAGCGGTTTCCCAGGTCGTAAAGATGCTGGAATCCATATCGTCCATGAGCGCAGCAGAAAGGGTAGGCGCAATTTTAGCCGGAAATTGATTGCGGTAGATGCGGTAAAGCTTTTCTTTTTCTTCTGTAAGTTGCAACGGACGGATTTCCAGCTTAAACCTGTTTTTCAATTGCCTTAGGCGCTTTCTTTTCCGCTTGCTAAATCGGTAGCCCGCCAACGGAAGTCGGATCCAGATCGCTGAAAACAGTTTACCTCTAAAGATCAAAAACCGGCAGGTGAAAACAGCCTGGCCCATACGATACCAACCTTTTTGCAGATAGGTATCCAGCAATTCTCCTCCAATCTTATCCAGATAATGTTTTACAGTGAACATGCCTAAAGCTGAAAAAAGTGCGATTTTTATATCCGGCGACTAATTCAAATAATAAAATAGCGGTCACTTACACCGGAAATGACCAACTTGCGTTACTGAAAATGTAACCAGCCTATTGAAAGGATTGATTTCTTTGTAGGGGAGACATTTTCCAATCAGGAATGGTTCCTGATGTTGGCAAATTAACATCACCCGAATAAAAGTAGTTTTCCTTTCGGGGATTAAAGTCATAAATTTATTTCAGATGAGAAAGCAACATTGGTTATTTGCTGTATTATTTATTGCTCTCAGCCCTGTTTTGATGCAGGCGCAGTCTACTCCTGATGGAGGAGACAGAATGGAAAGGCATCAGGATCAGCAGGCAGTACAAAACGATATTCGGGAAATTCAGGATATGCAGTTATTGCTCGACCGTATTGAGGAGGCACATTCCATTGGTGATCTTGCTTCAGTAGATGCGATGAAAGGAGATGTACTGGCAATTATGCAGTATGATCTCAGCCAGGACACAAACTCCCGCTTGAAAAAACGGCAGCAGGAAATTTATGAAGCCTTAAGTTCCGGTGATTTTACGGCTAAGGGGAATACAGAATTGATGGAAGAGTATATCAGTCTGATGGAAAAGTTGAAGGGCTAAACCTTCCTTACTCTCCTTCTTCCAGCATATCGGGCCGTCGTTGACGGGTACGTTCGACGGCCTGTTCAAAGCGCCATTCTTCTATTTTGGCATCGTTTCCGGAGAGGAGTATATCCGGTACTTGCATCCCCTGAAAATCGGAGGGACGTGTATACACCGGAGGTGCCAGCAGATTGTCCTGGTGGGAATCAAAAAGTGCTGAGGTTTCATCGTTGAGCACACCGGGTATCAGGCGGCCAATAGCATCCACCAGCACGGCAGCTGCCAGTTCGCCCCCGGAGAGAACATAGTCTCCAATAGAAATTTCCAGGCTTACGTATTTCTCGCGTATCCTTTCGTCGATCCCTTTGTAATGCCCGCAAATGATGAGCAGGTTTTCATTCAGCGAAAGCTGATTGACCATCCCCTGTTTTAGGGTTTGACCATCGGGAGTCATGTAGATGCAGTGGTCGTATTGCCTTTCGGCGAATAGGTCTTCGATACAATTGGCGAGGGGCTCACACATCATAACCATGCCGGCACCACCACCGTACTGGTAATCGTCCACCTGTTTGTGTTTTCCGATTCCATAATCCCGTAGATTGTGCAAATGCACTTCCAGCAAACCTTTGTCTTTGGCTCGCTGCATGATGGAATGTCCCAAGGGGCTTTCCAACAACTCGGGTAATACGGTGATGATGTCGATGCGCATGATTAAAAGGAGCTTACTTAACTTCGATGAGTTGAACGTCGAAGATCAGGGTAGCATTTGGTCCGATATCTGCACCGGCGCCACGTGCTCCGTAAGCTAATTCAGATGGAATGTAGAAGCGGTATTTTGATCCTTCTTTCATCAGCTGAACACCTTCTGTCCAACCTTTGATCACCTGGTTAAGACCAAAAGTAGCTGGTTGACCGCGTTCAATGCTGCTGTCAAATACTTTTCCGCTAAGCAGACGGCCTTCGTAGTGTACCGTTACCTGATCAGTTGCTTCTGGCGATTTGCCATCTCCTGCTTCCAGTACTTCATATTGGAGGCCGCTCGCAGTAGTGGTTACTTCCTCACGCTTGGCATTTTCTTCGAGGAATTTCTTCCCGGCTTCAACGTTGTCAGCAGCGGCAGCTTCTTGCTTCTTAGCCATATGATTTTGGAAATTCATCGCAGCATCCTGCTGAGAGATCTTGAGGTCATTGCCTTCCATTACGTCATTGATGGCGTCGGCCAGAGATTCAGGATCTACTTTATCGATTCCTTGTTGTTGGAGGTTTTGGGCCACAAGGACACCCACACTATAAGAAAGTGAATCCATGTAATTAGTAAGATTTTGAGCCTGTAGCTGTGATCCACAGAATAGAAAAAGAGCTATGGCAGTCAGGTACTTCATGATATAAATTTATCCGTTATTAAAAATTGAATCGGAACTGAAACGGTTACAGCTTCCGCGAATTGCGTGCAAAGGTAGGAATTCTGTTTGTTCTGAGTAATGGTGAACCGGTGAAATGGTGAAATGGTGAAAAGTGTATGGGTTTTTTCCGTTGATCCTGTTGGTTCCGTTCTTTCCGTTGATTTTTACATTACGTGATACGTGGTAGGCATACCCTGAATCAAAGAATTAAAACCTAATAATTAAATGTATTGGCACTTGATCCTGGGGGCAAAACCTGAACCACGAGTTGGTGTCGCTCCGCTGGAGCTTAAAATGGAAATCATGGGTAATGACTACAAAGATTCACAATAATATTAAGCGCCGTAGGTGCGACATCTGGCTTTGTCCCTAAGTATATACGACTACACCTAAGAATTACAAATTTTACATTCTACATTGGCTCCCCCTTCTCTGTGTGGGAAAAAAGTTGGTTGGCTCGTTGGTTTATTCCGTTTTTTCATCAATTGAAAATTCCTAATTCTGCATTTCTCGTTGAGACTGCCCGGCTAAAGCGGGCCCGGTTGAGAACCCGCCTTTGGCGGGTGGTTGACTTTGTCGTGATAAACGTTGAACGGGGGTCGTTTAGCGGGATTTTTCCATTCCTGGAATGACGGGTTTCCCGATAAACGCTGAACGCTTCCCGGTACACGCTCAAAGATTCCCGATAAATTCAAAATTCCGCATTCCCCATTAAAAATTAATAATTCCCCAACCTCTCCCCACCGGCAAGCGAAAGCGCAGCCGACTCTCCCGGCAGGAAAG
>JAAEZH010000072.1 GCA_018222965.1 Bacteroidota bacterium | reverse complement strand
GGAACCAACGGGATAAACGGGAGCAACCATTCCACCCTACACCATTTCACCAGTATACTTTTCCGTACCACGTCGGACGTTCCACGTTTTAACGGAACAAACGGGAGCAACGGGAGCAACGGGAGCAACGGAACAAACTATTTAATCAACTTCAGGAAAGTACCGACAAACCAGTTGGAGTCTGCTTTGACCAGGCGGTCGAGTGTGGAGTCGGCTTTATTGGAGAAGAGTTTGATCTCACGCACCATTTTGCGAAATTCTTCGGCATCCTCGCTATTTCCTTCTACGCCGGAAACTTCATCGAGGACGCGGAGCATGGGCTCGAGTTCTTTTTTCTTGCGTTGGGTAATGATCTTTTTGACCACCTCCCAGATGTCTTTTTCGGCTACGAAGTATTCTTTGCGCTCGCCGGATTTTAACTCTTTGTAAACCAGTCCCCAGTCAATGAGGGCCCGGATATTCATATTGGCATTTCCCCTGGAAACGCTGAGTGCTTCCATAACCTCGTCGGCACTCAGCGCTTTAGGAGACAATAACAGCAGTGCATGGATCTGCGCCATGGTCCGGCTCACACCCCAATTTGATCCCAGGGCTCCCCAGGATTGAATAAAGCGTTCTTTTCCTTCATCCAACTGCATGCTGCGCTTGTTTAATCTGCTTCTATAAAGAAATGAAAATTAGTCTGCATTGTTCATTTAGCTCCTTGGCTGGTAAAAAGGAATCTTGACGACTTCTCCTTCCAGCTTCTTTCTGCCGGTATCAATCAGAATCTTTGAACCAGGTGCTTTATGACTGAGCGGCACATAACCCATACCGATTGGTTTACCCAAACTCGGAGACTGAGTACCTGAAGTAACCCGTCCGATAACCTCTTCGTTTTCATCGCAAATCAGGTATCCCTGACGAGGTACCCGACGATCTGTGACCACAAAACCTACCAGTTTTTGCTCTACCCCGTGAGCCCGTTGATCGATAAAGGTCTCGCGGCTGATGAATGGTCCCTGCTTGGTTTTGGTAATCCAACCCAGGCCGGCTTCAATTGGGGATGTAGTGTCATCAATATCGTTGCCATACAGGCAGTATCCCATTTCAAGTCGCAGCGTATCACGTGCTCCTAATCCGACAGCCTGAATACCAAAAGGTTTTCCCGCTTCCATTATTGCATCCCAAATAATGGGGAGTTCCTGATTATCGGCATAAATCTCAAATCCGCCGGAACCGGTGTATCCGGTTGCAGATATTATTACATTCTCAACACCGGCAAAGGTTCCCTTTTCAAAATGGTAGAACTTGATGGCCGAGAGATCTGTATCGGTGAGCGACTGTAGAGCTTCCACCGTTTTAGGTCCCTGAATAGCCAGCAATCCCGTATCATCAGAAATATTGATCAGGCGGGTATCAAACTCATTCTGCAAATTAATCCAGGCCCAGTCTTTTTCAATATTAGAGGCATTCACGACCAACATAAAAGCCTGTTCGCCTTCAGAACAGTTGTCTTCGGGTAAGCGGTATACCAAAAGATCATCCACGATCCCGCCCTGATCATTAGGCAGGCAGGAATATTGGGCCTGACCGATTTCCAGTTTAGCCGCATCATTGGAGGTGACGAAGTTAACCAACTTCAAAGCCTCTTTTCCACGAACGATAAATTCGCCCATATGCGATACATCAAACATGCCAATTCCATTCCGCACAACCATGTGCTCGTCCTGAATATTGGTATAAACGATGGGCATATTGTAGCCGGCAAACTCAGCCATTTTAGCGCCGAGGTCTGCGTGAACGGCCGTAAGTGGTGTTGTTTTTAACATGGTTTTATCTGTTATCTGCTTATCCTGATTGCTCAAGATTTAGAAATTTAGTTCAATTCTATCAATGACATCCCCGAGTTGGATATCATGCACCACCTCCATTCCGGAAATCACATTTGCAAATATGGTATAATTCCCGTCCAAATGCGGTGTTGGTGCGTGGGTAATAAAAAACTGGGTACACTCTGTATGATTCCCGGCAGATGCCATTCCGACTCTTCCGGCGATGTCATAGCGTGGTCCGGCAAGTTCCGATCGTATCGTATAATCGAGACTGCCATAACCATCTCCTCTCGGGCAACCTCCCTGTATCACAAAGTTAGGCACCACCCGGTGAAAATTCAGTCCATCATAGAAGCCGGATTGCACCAGGGCTACAAAATTGGTAACGGTACCGGGAGCATCCAAGGTAAGCAATTCCAATTCTACATTGCCTTTGCTGGTCACGATGGTTGCTCGTGCATCTGCAGGAATAGCAGCCGTAGAATCCCAAAGTATGGGATGGTTCCATTCAACTTTTCGATTTTCAGGTTCGTCCTGGTCTTTAAAGAATGCCAGGGTCTTATTCAGGGTATTCCAGGCTTCAATATTTTTTGGCAGTTCCAATTCGGAGAGGGCATTTTCAATAAAATCCAGGCTATCCAGTGTCCCCTTAAAAAAGAGTTCCGGCCGTCTGAAGATGCCAGCTGCTTCAGCAATCATACCCGGATCTCCGTTTTGGATCGCTTCTTTTAGTATGTCGCTAAAATCCTGTCGAACACGCCGATATCCAGTTCCATAATATTTTCGAAAGTCTTCCATAGCCAGGGCACGCCCAATGGCCTGAATACTGGCGGTACGCACCACTTCTTCATCAGCCGGGAAGGCATTGGCTTTAATGTATTCGTAATTCCAGCCAAATTCTCCCATTGCGCGTATTACAGCTGCCCGCTCGTAGGGATTCTCCGATTCTTCGAATCGTTTTCGCAACTCGTAATTGATATACCCTTTTGTCTGGCTGAAGGTGTTGGGCATATGCCTGTTTGCCGCTGCGTACAGGTTTAGCGCAACTTCCCAGTGCAGGCTGTCTTTGGCTCGTTGCCAATAAGAACGCGCGCCACGGGCTGTCCCATTTTGCAGAAAATAAGCTGCAGCTGTTTTAGCTACGGGCAGAGAGGAGTCATCCAGCGCCCCATTGATAAGACCTTCTACTTCTTCGTATTCGAAGTTAGCCAGTGCCCGAATGAGGTTACACTTCACCCGATAATCCGTTTCCGATTCCCAATGGGCTTTCAGAGCATCCAGCCCTTCAGTTGTTTTGCTTTTCCCCAAACCAAAAACCAACCCCATACGGAGGCGCGGGTCTTCTGCTTTTAGCCCTTCGGTCATTGCGGGCACATGTTCTTCCAGTTGGATATTGCGGGCACGCAGCAGATAATTAGCGGCTGGTAATCGGGCAGCCAGCGGATAATCGGCATTAGTGGCCATTTCCACCATGCGGAGCGTTCCTTCCGGGCGGATGAACCCACGCAGGGCATAGCGGTAGATGCCCCAGGCTTGTCCGGCCAGTAAGGCAGTATCTCTGGCGGAATAACTTGAAATCGTTGCGAGGTCTTTGAGGTAATCCTCAGTACCACATTTGCCCATGGCTTCCAGTACGGTGCCGTTGAAGGCACTCCAAACCCGCATGGTGTCATAGCGTTCAAAGGACTTGAGTAAGATTTCTTCAGCCGACTCCTCGCCTATTTGTCCGAGCGCATAAGCGGCGGCTATCCGCACTTCAGCAACCGGATCTTTAAGCATGGCACCCAGGCTGTCAATGCCGGAAGCATCTTTGGTAGAGGCAAAAGCCCTGGCGGCGGCAGCGCGGTAAGTGGGGTCTGCCGAACGAAAATACGTGTACAAACTATCCGTAAGCTGTTTGTCCTGAAAATCCAGAATGGTTTGCAATACCGGATCTGAAAGATCTGATCGCACATCTGTAATCACTTCCTCCGTGGGAGGCATACATCCGACAAGCAGTAATAACAGCAGGAAATGAAAGCGTATTTGCATAGGTACCCGTTTTACCCCCCAAAAGTAAGGATTGTCGCTGTAGTTGTATAAGAATTTGCGCAGATGATCTTCCCAAGCCGTTTGAGGCAAAGCTGCAGTAAAAAAGATTCCACACTCAATGCAACCCTTATCTTTAAAGTAGTGTCTTTTCAAAAGACTGTTAATCCGTCAATATTTTCGCCGAAAGGCATACAAGATACCCTACTTGAACTACGAGGACACACATCGGGACATCGTAGAGGATTGCAAGCTTGGAAAGCGCCAGGCTCAGTTCCAGTTGTACCAGCTGTATTCAGCTGCCATGTATAACATATGTCTGCGCATGCTCCGTAACCCAATGGATGCAGAGGATTTGCTTCAAAATTCATTTGTAGATGTCTTTACGAAGTTACACACCTTTCGTTTTGAGTCTACGATTGGGGCCTGGATTAAAAGAATCGTGGTCAATAATTGTATCAACTTTTTAAAAAAACGCCGATTGGAGTTTGAAGAGTTGGATGACCGGGTAACCGGAATTTCAGATTCTGACAACACCCCAAGTGTTGAAACCGGCCTAAATGTAGAGATCGTAAATCGCGCTATAAAAGAATTGCCAGATGGCTATCGCGTTGTATTTACCCTTTATCTAATGGAAGGTTACGACCATAAAGAAATCGGTCAGGTCCTCGGAATTACCGAGGCCACCTCAAAATCACAATTTAGCCGGGCAAAGCGAAAGCTCCGGGAAATATTACAAGCAAATCCGCTGGAATCACCCAACTGACAATTATTCAGTGGAAACGCAACAACATGGAAGAATTAGAAAAATTTATTCGCGAAAACCGAAAGGCTTTCGATACCGGACAACCTCCAGCCTCTCTTTGGAAAGGCGTGGAATCTGCGCTGGATCGACAAGCCGACATCCCCGCTCGGGAGAAGCCATCCGCCAAGCGGGTGTCCCTTCACTTTGTGCTGCGTCGGGTAGCTGCTGCGGCAGCTATACTGGTCATTGGGATCGGAATCGGTTTTTACATGAATGGCCGTAATCAGGAGCCGGATTTACTGACCCTGACCGACCTTTCACCCGAACATGCCGAACTGGAATCCTATTATCAGAATCAGGTGCAACTTCGTACGCAGCAGCTTGTCAATTATCGACAAATCGCTGATGTACAGCCCGATCTTGAACAACTGGACGAGGTTTATCGCGAATTACAAAAGGAACTGGAGCAGGCTCCAAAAGGTAGTGAAGTACAGATCATCCAGGCGATGATCGACAATTACAAAGCCAAGCTTAGTATTCTGGAGCGCGTGTTAGAGCGCGTACAATACACAGATCCGGAACTATCAAACACTACAGGTGATGAAATCAGTATATAGTGCTATCGCGTTCCTATTGGTAAGTGGAGTGCTGCTGGCCTTCGCCACCAGGCAGGAATATTCTCAAACGATTGTCAAGGACTTTCCAATCCACTCCGATGGATTGGTGGAACTCGACAACTCCTTTGGTCCGGTTGAGGTAAAGACCTGGACACAAAATCGCGTAAAGATTAATGTAACGATCACCGTGCGTGCCAGCAGCGAGCAAAAAGCCCGCGACGTATTTGACCAGGTGAATGTACACTTTACCGATACCCCTCAGCAAGTTTCGGTGCAAACCGCATTTGTGGAGGAAAAAAGCTGGTGGAACTGGGAAAGCGAAGAGAAAAAAGACTTCTCAATCAAATATGAAGTCTGGCTGCCCAATACCGTCAACCTCAACATAGAAAACAAATACGGAGATGTCATCCTCGCCGAAATGCGGGGTAAAACGAGCATCTCACTAAAATACGGCAACCTGCAAATTGAGCAGTTGCACGAAGATCTCCATCTGAATTTCAGCCACGGTACCGGCCAAATCGCGCAGGTAAAAGATGTGGAAGGAGCCCTCTCCTATTGCAATATTCAGATTCAGGAGTCTCGCGACCTCAAACTAGAGACCGCTTTCTCCAATCTTCAGATCCAGCAAGCTGAAAAGGTGTATGTAAATTCTAAGTACAACAACTTTCAGCTCGGCAAAATTGGTGCATTTGATTACGAAGGACGCTACGATGTCGTAGATGTCGAAGAAGTAGACAAATTGCAGGCTATTGCCAAATACTCCGATTTTCACGTGGGTACGATCAACGACAGTGGCGCATTCGATCTCGAATATGGCCTGGCTAAGATCGACCACCTCGATCGGAACTTTGATGAACTCAGCCTCGTAGGCCGCTTTACAGACTACAAACTGGAAGTGGAAAAAGGAATGGCCTACAAACTGCAGGCTGCTGCCGACTATGCCGGTATCAGTTACCCCGAATCACTCCAGGTAACTTATGAGCAGGAAAGCAGCACCTTCCACGAGGTAGAGGGATACGGCGGCAACCAGCAAGGAGGCTCCGTGATCAAAGCTCAACTGAATTACGGGGGATTAAAAGTAACTGACTGACCTTCCGTAAACTTCCGCTGCCTTCGTGCAGGCGTACATTCGCCGAAAGGCAGCCTATTGTTTTGCATACTAATTCGATTTTATAGAGTTGGAGGCTGTTCCTATCCAGGACAGTCTCTTTTTTTTTGCTTCCGCGAATGCCCCTCTTATCCGCCTGCCGCAATTTCCTTCCGACATTCTGCATTTTACATTTGACATTCCTTACCTTGATGCTCCCTGACAAAAAAACAAACTATGAAAATTACTTTCTGTGGAGCAGCTCAAACAGTAACGGGCAGCGCTCACCTCATTGAACTGGAAGACGGATTTAAGATCCTCCTGGATTGTGGCCTGTATCAAGGCTATGATGATGACATGAAAAACTTCAATGAGAACTGGTATTTCAAGCCGGAGGAGCTGGATTGCCTGATATTATCACATGCACATATTGACCATAGCGGACGTATCCCCAAACTGGTAAAAGACGGTTTTGAAGGAAAAATACACGCTACCCATGCTACGCGTAGTCTTTGTACGATCATGCTGCTCGACAGTGCTTATATTCAGGAAAGAGACGCAGAATACCACAACAAACGAAATAAGGGTGCAAAAAAGGAACCGCTTTATACGGCCGAGCACGTAAAACAGGCCATGAATCTGTATACGGCTCATGGTTACAATCAGTGGTTTCACATCCATCCGAAAGTAAAGGTCCTGTTTAAAGATGCGGGGCACATTCTGGGCTCGGCAAATGTCACCCTGGAAATCAACCACAAGGGATATACACGCCGCATTGGATTTAGCGGAGATATTGGCCGTCCGGATCGCCCCATCCTGCGCGACCCCATGCAGATGCCGGAAGTAGACTACATGCTCTGTGAATCGACCTATGGTGATAAAGACCACCCGGGCAAACCTGCAGAAAGCGAGCATTTACTTTCCATCATTAAAAATACCTGCCTCAAAAAACAGGGTAAACTGATTATCCCTGCCTTCTCCATCGGCCGTACACAGGAAATCGTTTATATGCTCGACCAGATGGAAACCGCCGGTATCCTTCCGCGAATTCCCGTTTATGTGGATAGCCCCCTTGCCGTAAATGCCACCATGGTTTTCGGCAGCCATCCGGAATGCTATGACAATGAGCTCAATGAATACCTGCTCATTGATGAAAATCCATTTGGATTTAACAATCTGCATTACATTCGGGATGTGGAAGATTCAAAGGCGCTCAATGAGACGAATCAGCCAAGTATAATCATTAGCGCTTCCGGGATGATGAATGCAGGCCGGGTACGCCATCACCTTAGCAACAATATTGAAAACCCGAAAAACACCCTGCTGATCGTGGGCTATTGTGCACCGAATACAACAGGTGGTGTTTTGCGAGCCGGCGCCGATGAAATACGGTTATTTGGTGAAGAAAAAAAGGTGCGCATGGATGTGGAGATCATGGACTCCTTCTCTGCTCATGCCGACCGGAATGAAATGTTGGACTTCCTGGGAAATCAAAAGAATTTGCGGCAAACCTTTTTAGTACACGGTGAAATAGATCGACAAAAATCATTTGCCGGACTCCTGCAAAAAAATGGCTATAAAAAGGTATCAATACCACATCTTCAGGAGTCTTTCAAACTGGACTAAGCGCAATTTGGGTCAAGCTGATATGCGTATTAGAAGACAAAATACGTTAAAATCAAAGCCAACGGATCAGAAGCAGCATACGTTTATGGAAACGTAAGCCAATTGCCTCTTTTTGGTATTGGCGAATTCATTAGGACCTCTTAAGCGCAACCATTATTATGAGAAAACAAAGGCTATTATTATGGCTGGCCGTATCCCTGCTGGGGATTAGCGCCTGCAAGCACTTCAACGAATTGGAAGATATTGAAACGGTTGGCGGAGATGCCGAATTTGCCGTTCCCCTCATAAATACGACCTTTTCTTTCCAGGGTTTATTAGAAAATCTGGACGACTACACCTTTATTGAAGTAGACCCCGACGGACTGATCCACTTACGATATAAGGGTGATGTACTGACGCGTTCCAGCGATGACATTTTTGCCAGTATCGCTGCCGCCGCAGGTGCCTTTGTGGTAGAAGGCCCCGAATGGCCTATCCCGCTCGAAAACGCAGAAGGTGTGGAGATCGATTATGTGGAAGTAAAAACCGGTACCCTGGCCTACTCTTTTGGCAATGCCGAACCAGATCCGGTTGCCGTAACCGTTACCTTTCCCCAGATGACTGATGAAAACGGGGAAGTTGTTCAAAGGCAACACCTGATTAGTGGCGCCAGCCCCGGAGATACCACCATGTTGATTCCGCAGTTTATTGACATGGCCAATTACACCCTTGCAGCAGCTCCCGACGGAAACATTTACATTGAATACGAAGCCATAAACACCGTGACTTCAGATGAAGTTATTCTGCCTCAGTTTGTGGTGGTACTTTCAAACCTCACCTTTTCTTATGCAGAAGGATATTTTGCCAATCAGCTGCACGATGCCGGGCGAGACACCATTGAAATTGAGTTTTTTGAAAACTGGACCCGCGGAGACGTATACTTTGAAAATCCGACAATAACCATTGAAGTGCAAAACTCTTTTGGAGTTCCGACAAGGTCTATCGCAGAAGTTTTTGACATCATTACGGTTGATGGCGATGTATTGACCCTGGAGAGTGCTTTCCTTGATACGGGTATTGACTTTGAATATCCTACGCTGGATGAAGTTGGGGAGACGAAGGTGACCTATTTTACCTTTGATACCACTAATTCAAATATTGCCGAAGTGCTCGGATCTCAACCGGTAGCCGTAGACTATGACGTAGATGCCATTACGAATCCCGACAACGATACAGACATCAGAGGATTCATTGTTGATGGCAGCAAGTACCAGGTTCTGGTGGAAGTAGATTTACCCATTTACGGAAATGCCTCCGGATTTGGAGTCGTAGATACCTTTGATTTGAGTTTTGATGGTTTTGACAAAGTTGAAGCGGCTGAATTTAAGCTGATCACCGAAAACAACCTGCCCTTAAATGTAGGCATTCAGGCATATTTTGTGGATCAGGACGGCGTGGTATTAGACTCTTTGCTGGAGCAGGAAACAAAACTAATTGATGCTGCTCCTGTGGATGATGAAGGGGTGGTTACCCAGACAAACACCCAGACCTTTTACATTCCTTTTGATGCGGAGCGATTTGACAAGGTGCGCACTGCTGAGCGAGTGCTTTTGGCCGCCAGTTTCTCCACTTACCTCGACGGAGATGTATCCGTGAAAGTCTTTGACAAAGATGATATCACTGTCAAGATGGGAATGCGACTGGAAACATCCGGCGATTAAAGAATCATCATTCGCGGAAGCAAAAAAAGAAAAAAATGACTAAGCATATTCTTGCTGCCCTTTTGGTATTGGCAGTCCTACCAGCCTTTGCGCAAACCCAAATCGGGCTTTCCTATATGAACGAACTGTGGCAGAGTAGTCTAAACAATCCTGCCAGTCAATCGGAGCATCGCATCGTTGTTATTCTACCCTCCATTGGCAATACCCTCGCGTTTACCGGTCCGACATACGGCAATGCCATTTCAGAAATCGACGGCAAAACCGTGTTGGACGTGGAAAGCATCATTGCCAATCTCGAAGATCGCAACCAATTGCGGGAACAATTTCAAATTGGCACCATTGGATTTTCCATGCAGTTTGGCAACATCCAACTGGGATTGCACCACACCACTAAATTTGATGCATTCCTCGATTATCCCAAAGAATTGCCGACCCTTATTTGGAAAGGGAATGCGCCATATATTGGGGAAACCATACCGCTCAACAACGACTTACAGATCAACGGATACCACGAAATCGGACTGAGTGGATCCATTGATCTGGGCAACATCAATATTGGAGCCCGACTAAAATATCTATCGGGTATTGGAGACCTGAGTACGACCCGAAATGAAGCTTCCCTGTATACAGATCCTGAATTTTACCAGCTGACATTTATGTCTGATTATCAATTACAGACCGCTTCTTCACTCAATTACCAGGCGTTTAATGACTTTGAACTGGACTTCCGTTTTGGAGAGCTTTCGGGTGATAAATTGTTTTCCGGCAATGCAGGCTTTGGTTTGGATTTGGGCCTTACGGCGAATGTCGGCAGTTTTGAATTTGGAGCCAGTGTCATCGACCTGGGATCGATCAAATGGCAGGAAGAAGTTAAAACCTACAGCAGTCAGGGCAGCTTCACCTATGAAGGACTGGATATAGGACAAGCACTGGGTGGCGATTCGGTAAGTTTTGAACAGGCCCTGGATACACTCTCTCAGATTTTTGAATTTGAGGAGGGAAGCGGATCATACAAGACCAGCCTGCCAACCCGGGCCTTTTTGACAGCCGGATACAATCTGAGCAACACCTGGGAAGTAGGAGCTGTTTTGGCCGGAGAGTTTTACCGGGAGGAAATGAACCCGGCAGTTTCGCTCTATGGCAAAGCAACCATTGGCCCCTGGTTGAGACTGGGTGCCAATTATACCCTTACCAACAACACCTTTGACAATTTGGGACTTTCGGCCGTTGTTTGTGCCGGACCTGTTCAGGTCTACGCCATGACAGATAATATTATTTCTGCTTTTGATCCGGAAAATAGTCGGTACTTTAACTTCCGTGCAGGAGTGAATGTAGCGCTGTTTCGCAAAGATGCAGCAGATATTATTTCTGATGATGATCCTGGTGTACGATTTTAAATGATAAGAAATGAAGCGATTAATTCTATCCGTTTTTAGTTTGACCTTTTTTGTTTTTCAATTGGCAGCTCAGGATGTTGCCAGTGGATGTGATGGTATTCGATACATCAGCGAGCCATTCACGGAAGTGGATAAAACTACGGTCTTGTTTGGCGAAAACATCAATGGAACCGGTCAGCTTCAATCGCTTTACATGGATGTTTACCAGCCCGTGGGAGACACCGTTTCTCAGCGGCCCGCTTTCGTCTGGGCTTATGGAGGCGGATTTATCGGTGGAAGCCGGGCTGATATGGAAGAGACCTGCATCGAATTTGCCCGACGTGGTTTTGTTACGGTTGCTTTCGACTATCGTTTGTATTCTATCACCCAGGGATTTCCAGACTCCACTTCTACCATTGACATAATCGTGAAAGCGATGCATGATATGAAGGCAGCGGTGCGTCATCTGCGTCAGGATGCCGCTACCGACAACAATTACAACATCGACCCGGAAAGGATTCTGGTTGGTGGTGTTTCGGCCGGAGGCATTACGGCCATGCACGCAGCCTATTTGGATGTGGACGATGATATTCCCGCTCATTTTCAGGATGCGCTTGACGCGAATGGCGGTATGGAGGGTACCTCCGGAGATGCTGATAATTTATCCTACAGCTCTGAGGTACAGTTTGTGATCAGTTTATCAGGAGCGCTTTACACCCGGGATTGGATAGATGCGGATGAAGCGCCCATGGTTACCATTCATGGAACTGCCGATGAAATTGTGCCCTATGAGCATGATTTTTTATCCATTGATTTTGGCGTGGTTTACTATTTCAATTCTATTGATGGAAGCGGAGTACTCCACCCGGTTTTAGATGACCTGGGGATTCCAAATCTTCACGTTCCTGTGCCTGGCGGCATGCACGAAAACATCTATTTTGATGCGGAATATGAATCCTATCGGGAGACCTTTACCGTTGATGGAGCCTTGTTATTATATGATTACCTCTGTCCGGATGTGCCAATCGTTGTCATCAATAGTGTTCAGGAGCAGGCGCTGGAAGAAGTGAGACTCTACCCCAACCCTGCTGCTACTGCCTTAAATGTGCAGATATCTCCAGGCTTAGGAAATTACAGAGCTGAAGTATTTGATATGCTTGGCCGACAACTTGGGACCTGGAACGATTTGAATGGCAGTTGGCAGATAGATCCGCTAAATTTGGTCAGCGGACAATATGTGTTAAGGCTTCAGGGAGATGGCTGGCAAAGCAGTCGTGTTTTTGTGGTGCGGTGATGCGTTTGATGCGTTTGATGCGTTTGATGCGTTTGATGCGTTTGATGCGTTTGATGCGAATTTAGAGAGTGACTGGGGATTCCAAATTTTATATTCGCTTATGTTGAGACTGCCTGCCTGTGGCAGTCAGGGTAGAGACTGTCCGGCTAAAGCGGCCAGGGTTGAGACTTCGCTGCGCTCAGGGTAGAATCCCGTTTTACATTTTACCAACCTGCGCTCTACCTGCCTGCGCCCTAATGAGCTTCGGCGGGCGAGCATTTTACATTAAAAAACGGATCCAGGGCAAGCTCGTAATTTCTTATTTCTCGATCATTCCTGTTTTGTGGAGGATATTTAGCTGACTGCTGTAAGCGGTACTGATATTTTCTTCGGTAAATACTTCGGGAGTGGGGCCGTAGGCGATTAGTCTTTGATTTAGGAGAATCACCTGATCGAAATATTCTTCTACTGAATTCAGGTCGTGGTGTACCACCAGGATTGTTTTGCCTTCGCTTCTCAGGGTTTTGAGGATTTGGATGATTCTTTCTTCCGTTGTGATATCTACTCCGACAAAGGGTTCATCGAGAAAGAAAGTGTCGGCGCCCTGGGCCAGTGCGCGTGCGAGAAAGACTCTTTGTTGTTGCCCCCCGGAGAGTGCTCCAATTTGTCGTTCTTGCAGATGAGAAATACCCACCAGCTTCATGGCTCGTGCGGTCTCTGCTTCATCTTCTTGATTCATTCTTTGCAGTAGGCCTTTATGCGGGTAGCGCCCCATAGCCACAATATCCCGAACGGTAGCCGGGAAAGTCCAGTCAACATTGTCCCTTTGGGGAACGTAAACGACCTCCTTTCGGCAGTCTTCGATTTTCTTTCCCTGAAAAGAAGTAGAACCTGCATTTACGTCAATCAGTCCCAACATCGCTTTAAACAAAGTAGACTTACCCGCACCATTTGGTCCGATGACACCATACAGCTGTCCGGGTGGCAAATCCAGGAAGATATTGGTCAATACCCTTTTTCGATCATAAGAGACCGATAAACCTTTCACAATAATATTTTCCGGCTGTGTCATAAATTATCGTTTTCTGCCAAATAATAAAACGGGTAGTCCCAGAAGTAATATGCCTCCTAAAATATAAATCCAGATGGGGATGCCGGATTTTTCCGCAGTAGATGTATCTGAACTATCAACGGCTTTGCCGAGTGCTTCGGTAATAACATTGGTATTATAGATCAACATATCCAGGTAAGAAGGGGCCGGACTGTCTTTGCCGCCGATGGAATCGGAGTAAAGGGAGCCACCAATGGCAACTTTGTTATCGGTGGCCAGTTGTTTCAGAAGTTTGGGGTTCACAGTTGTTTCGATAAAAACGGCCGGCACTTTATTTTCCTGGATGATTTTATTCAGTCGCATAATGTCGGATGTTTGTACTTCCGCATCCGTAGACACTCCGAGGACGGACTCCAATTGCAATCCATAGCGGTTGCCATAGTAGCGAAAAGCATCATGGGAGGTAATCAGTACTCTTTGTTTTTCCGGGATGCTATTGATCTGCTTCTGGATGGATTGATGAATTTCTTCCAGTTGTTGTTTGTACACCTGGTAATTGAATTCAAACATTTCGGCATTATCCGGATCCAGTGTGACCAGGGCATCCTTGATGTTTTTGATGTAGATTAATCCATAGGCGGCATCCATCCAGGCGTGTGGATCGGTGGCATTTTCGTAGCGCGTACTTTCGATGGGAGTAACGCCTTCGGTAATGAGTTTGACTGTAGCGGATGTACCCGAGTTTTGGATCAGTTCTTTGAGCCAGCCTTCGAAGGTAAGTCCGTTCATAAGGATAAGATCTGCTTCTGCGGCCAGCCGGGCATCTCTTGGTGTTGGTTCGTAGATATGCGGATCGCCACCGATGGGTACGATGGAGCTGATACGGAGAGGAGCATCTCCCGCAATATTTTGAGCCATATCTGCAAAGATGGATGCAGTGGCAACCACATTGAGGGTATCTGATGCAGACAGGTTTAGGCTCAGAAAACAGAGGAATGTGAAAAGTAGTTTTTGCATATAGTTTATTGCTGTGTAATTGATCATTGTTGCTGAACAAAAAGGTGTTGAGAGACTTTACTGGAAACGACCAGGCTGTTTCCGTTGGCCAGGGCGATCCGCATGGAATCGTCGTATTCAAATACTTCCTTTACTTTAAGTTTGGCGCCCAGTACCAGATTCATGCGATCGAGGTATTGCAGGAAGGAGGAAGAATGCTCCTGAACGCCTACGATTACCCCGGATTCGCCGGAGGAAAGTTCGGAGAGCAGGATTTGTTTGCGTTTGGTAAAGTTGCCATCTGCATCCGGGATGGGATCGCCATGGGGATCGAATTTTGGGTTGCCGAGAAATTCATCGAGGCGATTGACCAGTTTTTTAGAGGCTATATGTTCGAGTTGTTCTGCCAGTTCGTGCACTTCATCCCAATTAAAATGTAGCTTTTCCACCAGGAATACCTCCCACAATCTATGTCGTCTTATCAGTGTTGTGGCGAGTCCTTTCCCTTCATTTGTCAGGCTTACTCCTTTCCATTTTTCGTAATCTACCAGGCCTTTTCGGGAGAGCCGTTTGATCATATCGCTAACGGAGGCCGGGCTGGTTTCCATTTCCTGAGCGATGGCGTTGGTGCTGGCGAGGCCTGCTCCGACCGTAATTTTAAAAATGGCTTTGAGGTAATTTTCTTCGGTTGGAGAAACAGACTTGTGGGAACCCTTCGTCATGGGGAATGCTTATTTTTAGGCAAATCTAAAAATAAGTTTTGACAATTCAAAAAGCAACCTGACGGGTCGGCAACCTGACGGGTCGGCAACCTGACGGGTCGGCAACCTGAGCAAATAATTGAAAAATTTCGGGCCTAAATTGCTGAAAACCAAATAATTATACCGTTTTATTCAAAAAAATAAACGTTTCATTTATGATCTGTTAAACAGAGAAGGACCT
>JAAEZH010000071.1 GCA_018222965.1 Bacteroidota bacterium | reverse complement strand
GTCAGGTTGGCGACCCGTCAGGTTGGCGACCCGTCAGGTTGGCGACCCGTCAGGTCCAAAAAAAAGAGCCGCTTCAAAATCAATCTGAGAAGCGACTCTTCCTGAAACTCCCGTTTCAAATATGACTCCCTAGAGCGACTTTTTCGCCAGGTAGAAGTCAACCTTTTCGTATTCTGTATTGGCAATGCGTTCGTCCATTTCCACCAGTGTTTTCGGTGGAGGTACAATCGCTTTATCACCCGGACGCCAGTTGATCGGCAAGGCACAATTACATTCGTCTGCAGTTTGAAGCGCCGTAAGTACCCGCTGGATCTCATCCATGTTTCTTCCCACATTAAGCGGATAATACATGATCAGGCGAATAATGCCTTTGGGATCTATGAAAAATACCGCGCGAACTGCGGCTGTTGCACTCTCTCCCGGATGCAGCATTCCATATTTGGTCGCTACTTTCATGTCGAGGTCGGCGATGATCGGGAAATCCATATATACATTGGTTTTCTCCCGCACGTTATTGACCCAGGCCAGGTGAGAGTGGATGCTGTCGATGCTCAAGCCGATTAGCTTGGTGTTGCGTTCGGCAAACCAGTCTTTGTCCAGGGCAAATGCAGACATCTCTGTCGTACAAACCGGTGTGAAATCCGCCGGGTGCGAAAACATGACCACCCAACTATCTTTGTTATAATCAGAAAGTTTTAAGGGCCCGGCAGTTGTCGAAGCTTCAAAATCCGGAGCCTTGTCGCCAATTCTTGGCATAGAATAATTTACAGTTTGTTCTTCCATTTTAATCGTTCGTATTTTTGGTGAATGGATGGCAAAGGTGCTTATTGTTAATATAACACTTTGATCCGCCATTCTGGTTTTATTTTCCAGTGATCTTTGTCATCAGGCAGTCTGAGCGAGCATCCAGCTCACATCTTCAATACTGCCGGCATTATGGGCTTCAACCCCACAAGCATTTAAAAAAGCCGCTGCCTGGCCACTGCGGTTGCCGCTGCGACAATACATTACAATGGGGCCTTCCATGCTGCGAAATTCATCTATACGTGAGGGCAGGCTGCCGAGTGGGATATTCGTGGCTCCGTCAATGTGTCCGGTGATAAATTCAAAGGGTTCGCGAACATCAATGATGTTTGCATTTTCCTGATTAATGATTTGTTTGATATCCATTGGTAAATAATTTTTGTGTTTTTGTTGACACAAAGTTCGGGGCTTTAGAAACCATAATCAGTGACTCAAATCACAACAACCCACTTGTTTTACAGGCTTTCGCCGAAAGGCAAAAAAAAAGGGCTATCCTGAAATAGCCCTCAACACAAAATGAAAATCGAACAATTTTAATTCTTAGAAAATCAGATTGATGCCAGTCTGACAAAAGACTGGCATCCTCCAATCATTGCTTACAATTCGGTTACTTGCTCTACGTACTCGGTACGCTTGAGATCTGTTTTGCCCAGTTCGGCATAGCCGCCGCGAATGTTTACGACATCCTCAAAGCCACGGGCTTTCAAAATGGAAGCCGCAATTACGGAACGGTATCCTCCGGCACAGTGCAGGTAGTATTTTTTATCGCGATTTACCTCCGCCATATTTCGATTGATGAAGTCAAGCGGGAAGTTTTCGGCACCTACCAGGTGTTCTGCATTGTATTCGCTGGCGCGGCGTACGTCAAGCAGGTTGGTATTTTCAGTGTATACATCCTGAAAATCAGCAGCGTCTACCTCTTCCAGTGTATCCACCTCTTCCCCTGCTTTAACCCAGCTTTCAAAACCACCATCGAGATAACCAATCGGATTGTCGTAGCCTACACGTGCCAGGCGGACGACTACTTCATCTTCGCGACCGGGTTCGCAAACAAATAGGATTGGTTGTTTGAGATCGGTAACCAGGGCGCCTACCCACATGGCAAAGTTGTCGTCGATGCCAATAAAGATGGAACCGGGAATAAAGCCTTTGGCGAATACATCCTGATGACGGGTGTCAATTACGATCGCTTCCTCGCCCTCCCAGGCTGCTTTGAAGGCAGCTGTACCGAGCGCCTGCGTACCTCTTTCGCGTACGTTCTCAATGCTATCATAACCCATCTTGTTCATCATGGCATTTTTCGGGAAGTATTGAGGAGGCTCAACCAGACCGGTTGTAACTTCTTTGACAAATTCTTCCTTCGTCATATCTGCCCGTAATGCATAATTGGTTTTCTTCTGATCGCCCAGGTACCCCCAGGTGTCTTTACTCATCTTCTTACCACAAGCTGAACCGGCTCCGTGTCCGGGATAAACGATTACATCGTCACTTAATGGCATAATTCGGTTGCGGAGGCTCTCAAAGAGGAATCCTGCCAGGTCTTCCCGAGTGATTTCGCCTTGCTTGATAGCGAGGTCGGGACGACCAACATCTCCCAGAAACAGCGTGTCTCCCGTAAAGATGGCATAGTCGTTTCCTTTTTCATCGCGAAGCAGAAATGTAGAACTTTCCATGGTATGACCAGGGGTGTGCAGCACAACGATAGTGATATCACCAACTTTTAGTTCTTCATTGTCTTTGGCAACGTGTGCATCAAAGTTTGGCTGAGCCGTTGGACCATAAACAATCTGAGCGCCTGTTTTTTTGGCCAGATCGAGGTGACCCGATACGAAGTCGGCATGGAAGTGTGTTTCCAGTACGTATTTAATTTTGGCACCATCTTTTTCGGCGCGCTCAATATAGGGTTCTGTTTCGCGCAATGGGTCAATGACTACAGCTTCGCCTTTGCTTTCGATATAGTATGCAGCCTCTGCGAGGCAACCGGTATAAATTTGTTCTACCTTCATGATTGGTTGATTTTAATGTTTGATAAAGGGTGAGATATGGGGGGTTATTCCAGGCCGGCCTAGCCCATAAGGTTGGGGCCGTGGAGAAAATGAAAAGCCTTTAGGTACTTTTCAGGGGCATTTATTGGAGCACATAATTGTCCGTTTTCTTTGATTAAAATGATAACTCAAAGATAAATGCCTGTGCTGGCGGGCAGTGTGAAGGATATCACATTGAGTGGTGAACAATATCAATCGGGGAGGTGACAATTGTCATTGACGGGAAGGGGCTTCTTAAATCTGACCCTTTCGGATTTTCCGCCGCATGAATAGATAATTGATGATACCTGTCAGCGCGAGAAAGACACCTATGGAGCATAGTGTCCACTCAATAAAAGTAAAGTGGCTTCTTTTCTCCAGATGGAAAATAGCCAGTGCAGTAGCTGCAAAATAGATGCCCGTTCGTATAAAGGAAAGGAGCGTGCGCTGGTTGGCCATACGGGTTCTGTCGATGGCCAACCGGTCGCGAAGAATGAGATCTTTGTTTTCTGTTTCTCTTTTAGACATTCGTCTGCATGATGAACTCCTGGTGTGGGTTTTTATTTTCAGTAGCATGCAGGTTTGAGTAAAAATCTACTGCTTCCTGCACACTCATGAAGAAATTGTTTTCACCGATCTTTTCGATCAGATGTCCTTTTACCATAGAATCCCGAACCGGACCGATAACACCAGTCAGGTATAATTTCAAGCCGGCAGTCTTTACGTCTGTAGCAAAGTCTTCCATAGCGTGTATGGCGCTGCTATCCATGCTGGTTATACTGTCGGCATTGAGGATGATGGCTCTCAGCTTATCTCCTTTTGCAGCAATAAACTCTTCCATTTTATCCCGGAAGAAATTGGTGTTTGCAAAATACAGTTGCGCATCAAAGCGGACGATCAGGATATCTTCCCGTTCTTCCAATTGACGAAAGCGATTTACATTTCGGTAAAAATGGGTGCCGGGAACTTTCCCCAATCTGGCTACATGCGGACGCGTTGTCTTGAAAATGATCATGGCCAGCGAGAGGATTACTCCAATTCCGATACCCTGCTCAATACCCAATCCAAGGGTTGCCAGAAAAGTAATGATAAGCATGGCAAAATCGGTTCGATTTGCGTGCCAAAGATGAACCGCTTCTTTGATGTCAATCAGCCCAAATACAGCGACCATAATGACAGAAGCCAGGATGGCTTTTGGGAGGTAGTAAAACAGCGGCGTCAGGAATAAGAGCGTAAGGATGATTAATCCTGCACTAATGATAGTAGCCATTCCTGTTTTGGCACCCGCCTGATCGTTTACGGCTGTCCGGGAGAACCCGCCTGTCACCGGATAGGATTGGAAAAAGGCTCCACCGATGTTAGCTGCACCCAGGGCAATGAGTTCCTGATTGGGTTCTACCTTGTAATTTTTGTGTTTGGCTTGTATGGCTTTGGCAACCGCAATACTCTCCATAAAACTTACGAGAGAGATGGCGAGGGCCGTAGGGAGCAGCATGCTAATCGTTTCGCGGCTAAAGGAAGGCATACCCATTTTGGGCAATCCTTCGGGAACGGTCCCCACAATTTTTACGCCCAGATCGGTGAGGCCAAAAGCCCACACAACGAGGATTCCAAATAGAACCGCGAGCAGCGGACCAGGAATAGATTTATTGATTTTTTTAACCCCCTTGATCAATACAATCCCACCGATTCCGATGGCAAAAGTAGTCCAGTTTATATCGCCTGTTTTTTCAAAGGCCTGAAGGAGGATTTCATGCACATGGTGGCTGCGGGCAATGTCTACTCCCAGCAAATGTTTCAGTTGACTTAATCCAATAATCAGAGCGGCAGCAGAGGTAAAACCGCTAATGACCGGATGCGATAAAAAGTTGACCAGAAATCCCAGCCGGAAAGCACCTAACAGGAATTGAATGATACCAACAAACAAAGCCAATACAATGGCCAGGGTAATGTAGGTCTCCGATCCGGCCTCAGCCATCATGCCTATACTGGCAGCCGTAAGCAGAGAAACCATTGCGACTGGTCCTACAGCCAACTGGCGCGAAGTACCCAAAAGCGCATAAATGATCAATGGAACAGTCGATGCATACAAACCGTAAATAGGCGGAAGCCCGGCAATCATAGCGTAAGCCATTCCCTGAGGAATAAGCATTACACCTACTGTAAGGCCTGCCGTCAGGTCACCTTTAATTTGTTTTGACCCATATGATGGAAGCCAGCTAAATGCCGGGATAAATTGCTTGATCTTCATTTTCTTGCTTTTTGCATACGTCTATTCGCGAAAGCGAGACGAGTTGCTCAGAAATACAGAACAAAGGTACCGGGCATTCAGATAGTTGTCAGTGACTTCGATCACTTCAGGAGCTTAATTTGGTTGCGACCGAGCTCTACCTCTCCGGCGTTTTCCAGTTTTTTCAACAATCTGGAAACGGCCTCGCGGGATGCATTCAGGTCATTGGCGATTTCCTGGTGGGTAGCCTGAATGAGGGTAGAACCGGTGTTGTCAACCCGGGCCTGGAGATATTTCACCAGGCGGGTATCCATGCTTTCGAAAGCAATGCTGTCCAGGGATTTAACCAGATCCATCATCTTGCTTTCGTAAGTTTGCATGACAAAGTTTTTCCAACTTTGATACTTAGACATCCAAAGGTCCATGTATTTGATCGGGATGCCAATGATCGTGGTTTCTTCCATGGCCTGCGTTCGGATGATGCTTTTCTTGTTCATCATACAACAGGTAAAGGAAAGCGAACAAGTCTCGCCTTCCCCCAGAAAATACAGGAGAATCTCTCTTCCGTCTAAGTCATCTTCCCGGGATACCTTAATAGACCCACTTACAATTAAAGGGATCATCTTTACATAGCTGTCAAAATCCATGATGATTTCCCAGGGCTTAAAGTGCATAACTTTGCCTACTTCGATAATCTCCTGCTGCAATCCGCTTTCAGCGATCTGAGGGAATTTTTGACGCAATATTTTTTGTATATCAGCTGATTCGGTAATCATTGCTTGTAGTGATTGTTTTGCTTAGAAAATGGCTACGAGTCCGAGGCCAACCCAGTTTCCACGTCGAATGGCTCCCACACCTCCTTGCGAATAGTAGTTGTTGATCTGAGCCCCTTCATCTGCGGCACCCAGATCTCCATTTCGCAGGGTGTAAAACAGCGATAGCTTTAAATCAGGATTAAAATACAGATTTGCGCCCAATTCAATGGTTTCTTCTTCGCCGAATAGAGATCCCGCGGATGCAGCATAAGCTTGACTGGCTTCATCCGTTTCTCCTAAAAAGGCAACCCACATAACCACAGGCTCAATTATATAGCCGTTTCTCAGGTTTAAATTATATCCAATTCTGGCATAGCCTGTTTGTGAGCTTACGCTGAATGGCGATGTGTTGCCAAATTCACCTTCCCGCTGCAACCAGGTCCACTCGCCATCGAGGTTTAAGTTGCCATAATTGAACAACAGATCGATACCAAAAGCCGAATTGGAGGTAAACAAATCTGTCTCCCCTTGTGTAGTGGCAGCCACCCCTAAGGTCAGTCCCTTTCGCTTGCCGAGATAGTTGACCTTATGCCCCAGGGTATACGAATCTGATTCTTTGTCGCCAAAATATAAGGCAACTCTACCAGAAACCATGGGAGTAGAGTTGATGCCTGTTGAATTCCCGTTTAAGCTCTGAAACACCGGCGAAAAGATGCCGGCATCATATCCAACATGGAAGTTGACTTCCTCGGATGACAAGATGCCTCCCAGGTTGATCCCCATGGCCCGTCCCGGACCAGTACCTACAATATGCCGACGCATATAATTCTGCGACCAGGACTTTTCCATGGATCCGGTTCGCAGTCCGGCCGTAATGCTTTCCCGGCCGATTTGCGGTACAAAGTATCCTGCTGTGAGATAAAGGTCTTCGCTTTCGCGAATGAGTTGCCACTGTACAAAAAAGTTCCAAATGCGGATAAACGGACTTGGACCATTGTTTGCAGGGCCTTCTGTTCCGGATAGCAGATCGCGCCCCATAGCATCTACTGCAGCCGTGAAATTAAACTTGATCCGTTCGTATGCTTTACCTTTGAGACTAATGCGCGATCGCCGAAGCTGTGTATTAAATCGATTGTCTACCGCTTCGTATTTACCAGTTACTTCATTGAATATATCCTGGCCCATCGTATAAGTGCTCCATATCTGGACCCCAACGCTGTGATTTATTTCAAAGTTTTCCAATTTTCCCAATAACCCCTTGTCTTCCTGAGCGGAAGCAGAAAATGGAATTACACAAATGAGCAACAACAGTAAATGGATCGGTCTCATGCAAGATCTTTAAGTATTCGAAAGAAGGGAATCCCCCCGCTTTTGAATAGGCCGGTTGTTCCCGTGATACAGCTTTTTAAATCGTTCAATCTGGCTTTTAGAAAGACGAATGGGTTTTTCCATAACAAACCATTCTACCCCTTCAGAGCAGGGCGGAGTGGTTAGCGAGCCTGTATAATGAAACACGGCTCCATCTTCCGGTAGCAAATGTACAATGTCGCAACGTTCGTTTGGATGTTTGTGTTCAGCCGGATGTTCCGGCAGGCTCTCCCACAATGCCTGAAGGTCCGTGTTCTCCGGACCTTCTTTGATGAATATACCGACAACGGTAATATTTCCAGCCGAGTCGCTATGAACCATATGCATCTCCATCGGATAAATGATGCCATCTACCCGGTGTTCAGCCGGCTCATGGAAATGGATCTGTTGAAGACGGTACGGATACCCTTCAACCTCCACATAATTCTCTTCTTCCGGGACAGCCTGGACGGTATGCCCGTTGTTTACCAGGTCAACCGGAGAGGGATGATAATAAAATTTCAAGGATTTTCCGGAATCTGTATCAACAACATAGCTTTCAATGTCAATGGGAGACTGAAAATGACCCTCCGCACATTTGAAGAAAGACTGTGATAATTCTGCCCAGTGTTCCGGTGCAGTTTCTCCCTGATATCCCCAATCTTCCGGATGTTGATTGGTGTTTGTGGTGGTGATTTGCCCACAGGATTGCAGCAGGCCAGACGTTGCAAGAAACATTAAAAAATACTTCATAACAACGGCTTTAAAAAGACTCGGCCCGATAATATCGGAGCCGAGTCATTTGCATTAGTGAATGAGTTTATCTTTTATAACACCATAAGTGAAAGTACCCAGTGTGGCTCCGAGAAGTACCAGGGCAAAGATCCCGAATCCGTGACCGAGCATGACAAACATGGGGCCGGGGCAGGCACCCATAATAGCCCAGCCCAATCCGAAGATGCTGCCGGCAATCAAATGCCGGGGAACGCTGAGTTTCATAGGTGTATAATCTACAAAAGTGTCGCGAAGGGTCTTTACTTTAAATCGCTTCATGGCCCAAATGATGACAGCACCCAGTACCACTGCGGTTCCAATGATTCCATACATGTGGAAACTTTCAAAACGAAACATTTCGTGGATCCGAAACCAGGATATGGCTTCCGACTTGGTCATGACAATTCCGAAAAGTATGCCGACAGTAAAATAGCTTATTAAACGCATGTTGATTTCTTTATCCAAAAATGAGTGGCATGATGATCCAGGTCATCGTAAGCCCGCCAATGAAAAATCCGATAACAGTTATAAGGGAAGGCAATTGAAGGTGAGACAAACCAGATATGGCATGGCCGGAAGTACAACCGTCTCCATAACGGGCACCAAAGCCTACCAAAAAGCCACCAACAATACTAATGATCACTCCCAGAGGATTGCCAAAGTTGAACAGGCTTTCAGGCAGAAAACCGCCACCCTGTGGGTAGGAGATACCAAAGTCATTTTCGAGATGCGATATGGTTGCGTCTGAAATGGCAACTGCTTCCGGACTGCTCAAAAAGGTAGAAGCAATAAATCCACCACCAATGGCACCAGCTATAAAGACGAGTCTCCAATATTCATTCTTCAGATCAAAATTGAAGAACTCATATTTTTTACCCGCTCCCGCTATGTTACAGAAGTTTTTGAAGGCAGTAGATAGTCCGAAACTGCGGCCCATCCAGGTCATTAGAAAGAGAATGCCGGCTATCGCAATACCAGATACCGACCAGTGCCAGGGCTGCCTGATAAAGTTCAGGAAACTCTGGGGTTCAGAAATTAGGAATTCCATTGTTCGATTTTAATTTTTTACACCCTAACTTTTACAAATTTTCGGCGACAGCCTGATTAATTACATGTGTCAGTGCATTGGCAGACATCATGCCTGACTGACGCCATTTGGTTTTTCCGTTTTGAAACAGAATGAAAGTAGGTACACCCATGATTTTCATTTGTCCGGAAATGCCGGGGTTTTTATCCACGTCGATCTTGACAATAGAGGCTGTATCTCCAATTTTTGAAGCCACTTCCTGTAGAATTGGCCCCATCGCTTTGCAAGGACCACACCATTCGGCAGAGAAATCTACCAAAACCGGCTTTTCGCCATTTATCAGATCATTAAATGAAACTTTCTTTGTCATCTTTTCCGACTTTTTAACCAACACACACGCTATTCCATACGGCATTGCCGATGCTTTAAGTGTGGTGATAGCTGTAATTTGGAATTGTCTGCTCGGACCTTATTGGGGTTCGTCCGATTTCAATGACAAAATTAGGTCAGGGGCAACAGTCAGTCAGTGACAAGGATCACAGTGGATCTTTTTTGCATTTCTGATCTTTGAAACAGGATTAAAACAGGGAAATGACAGAAAAAGATCAAATAAAACGGAAAAAGATTCCGGATGTCTTGCCGGAAACACTCCGGTCGCTTATCAACTCATTGCAAACAGCCACGGATTTGAAGCCGGCTCAGGTGGTTAAAATGATGAAAAAGGCAGCGGTTTCGGCTGAAGACCTGAAAGAATGGGCAGACTACGACCACCCGGTAACAGACAGCTACGGACGGAAGCTCATTTTTAAGGATGCCAATTTTGAGATCATGGCGATGTCCTGGCGTCCCGGCGATTTTTCCACCATACACGATCACGGGCATACTCAATGGGGGGCGGTACAAATATTTGGCCCGGCAGAGCATGCTACTTTCCGGGAGGAAGACGGGTTTATTTCTACGCTGGCTCGCTGGCTCGTGGAGCCTGGTGATATTGTTGGTGTGGGGCATTCGCTGATCCATCAAATGGGCAACCCAACTTCCGATGTCTTTTTTATGAGCCTGCATGTTTATGGAGATGTACATGCACAAAGCAGTATTACAGGTGATGCCCGGATTTTCGACTTGGAAACGGAAAGCATCTTTCGAGTAAATGGCGGCGTATTTTATGCACTGCCCCAAGAGGAAATAGACCGGGTTGAGGAAGGTCCGAAAGCAGATTTCCCCACACGCCTGCGCCATATGGTAGAATTGATTCGCCGTCTCAGGCGCATGAAAGAAGCTGGAGCAGGAACCAATGGCAGAGACCTAAATAAAATTATTGAGGATGCCTTTTCCTCGGATCACAGGAAACAATTGCTGACCTGCCTTTCGGCGAATACCAATCAAAACGATCATCAAAGCAATTCCATCTACTGGCGTGCACTAAACCGGGAACTAAAAGAAACCGCGATCCTGCAAAATGAATTGTATAAAGAGCAACGAGCTGACGATCGGTTTCACAAATATGCGGCACTCTATGATTCTCTGATTTGCCAACCCTGTATGGATGCTTTCATCCGAAAATACCTGTTCTTTTTCTCAGAGAAATACATGCCTGATCTGACCAATAAAAAATTGATCTCTATCGGATCCGGTACCGGACTGATTGAAGCCTTTATGATTCGTGAAATGGGTGTTGATTATAACAACTTGTATGGGATCGACATCAGCGAAGCCATGGTTCGGGAGTCTCAAAAACGCATCCGGGCAGATGTTGGAGATGTCCTTAGCCTCGATCCGGGTGTGCAAATGTGGGACGTGGCTTACAGCGGATTAAACGTTTATCAGTACCTCCAACACAACCGACTGGAGGAGGCCATTCAAAAGACTGCTTCTATAGTAAAGCCAGGCGGTTATTTTGTGGGCGATTTTATTACGCCAGACCATATCCGCTGGTATCCAAACGTGGTTTATTCAGATGACAAAAAGATCATTTCTCTGCGCACACCTGCTTTAATTGAACAATCCGGGCGGATGTTTCAGGAGAGTGAAATTATTAATATCAGTTTTGCGGATGGTCCGATGCGGGTAACTTATGCCGGGAAACACAAACGCTTTTTACCACCTCTTCACCGGATAAGAACTTATTTCGAGAAGGCATTTGGCGGACAGGTAGATTTGTATGATGCACATAGTCTGGAAATCATCCCGGAAGATGCAGACAGTTGTGTTTCCACCCGCTATATTGTCGTCGCCCATAAGGCGTAACGCAGACAAACTATATACAGGAGAAGTTGTTTAGATTTGACGAAGCCTTACCTTTATAAACAATGAGTAACAATCGCGATATCCTTGTCGACAATCACGGCCGCCGGATCAATTACCTCCGGCTGGCAGTAACCGATCGATGCAATCTGCGCTGCTTCTACTGCATGCCGGAAGAGGGTATCAAATATGTGGATCGTACAGACCTTATGAGCTATGAGGAAATGCTTCGCCTCCTGAAAGTCCTGGCAGCGGTGGGAGTCAATAAAGTGCGAATCACAGGCGGAGAACCATTTGTACGAAAAGGCCTTGAGGATTTTATCACCAGGCTCAATGCCGTTGAAGGCATTACAGATATTCGCCTTACAACCAATGGCACGGTTTCTCAAAAACTTATTTCCGACTTTCGTCGAATGGGCATTAAAGGAGTGAATCTCAGTCTCGACAGCCTGGATCGCGAACGTTTTTTCAATATTACTCGTCGGGATTTGCTGCCACAGGTGTTGGACTCTCTGGAAGCCTTAAACCAATCCGAAATACCCGTTAAGATCAATACGGTGGTTATGGCGGGCAGGAATACCCGGGATGTGATTCCCCTGGCTGAATTGGCTCGTACGCAGGCAGATGAAGTTCGGTTTATCGAAGAAATGCCATTCAACGGAAGTGAAGGACTGCCCAATCCCGAAAACTGGGACCACATTCGCATTCTGCAAGAACTGAAGGAACACTTCCCGGATATGCAACGCCAACCCATGAATTTTGGAGATACAGCTGTGCGTTATTCGGTCCCGGGATTCAAAGGAAAATTGGGCATCATTGCCGCCTATTCCAGAACATTTTGCGGAAGCTGCAACCGCATCCGACTAACGCCCACGGGCACGGTGAAAACCTGTTTGTACGATTCAGGGGTTTTTAATATTCGGGATCTGATGCGGGAGGGAGCGACCGATAAACAAATAGAAACGGCTGTTCGGGAAGCCGTAGGCAATCGCGCCCGTAATGGACACGAAGCCGAAAAGAACCGTTTCTCCAATGGTTCCATCCAGGAGTCTATGTCGACTATTGGAGGGTAAGTCTGATCTCTTTTCTAAGGCGTATTTCTTGCATTTTTTTTGATTTGAGGGTGTCTGATTTTTTGGCACCTAATGTTGCGACCTGTCAGGTCGCCAACCTGTCAGGTCGCCGACCTGACAGGTTGAAATAAACGTTTAGCAAATTTGAAAACGGATAGGCTAATTCCAAACTTCCGCCGAAAGCAGTTGTTCCAATGACAGTTTTCTGGTTTTCTGTTTGAAATCCTATCTTTAAACCAATCGAAATCTGACTCTATGACTGTCTCACCCTTAGCCAATACACCCTCTGAAAAAGTAGTGGACGAATGCCTGGCCATCATGCGGGAGGCTCAGCAAAATCCGGCATACAACACCTTCCAAAATCGACGGGATCGCATTGACAGGATTCTCAAAATGACGTTGAAGTACCGCTCAGAAATACAGGAGGCGCTGCAAGCAGATTTTAAAAAGCCGTCAGCTGAAACCGATCTGAGTGAGATTCTGACTATTACCTCCGAAGCTAAATACATAAAAAAACACCTGAAGCGCTGGATGCGGGCTGAAAAAGTGGCGACACCGATTTCTATGGTCGGAACCCCATCCTATATCCACTATGAACCGAAAGGAGTCGTTTTAATTATCGCCCCCTGGAATTTTCCCTACCAGCTACTCATTGGCCCTTTAATGTCAGCACTTGCCGCCGGGAATTGCGCCGTGCTAAAACCTTCCGAAATGACCCCGCATACCTCCGCTTTGCTGAGCCGCATCATTCCGGAGTATTTCAGTAAGGAAGAGGTGCAACTTTTTGAAGGCGGAGTAGAAACGGCCCAGTTGCTATTGAGTAAAAAATTTAATCACATTTTCTTTACCGGCTCTCCAGGAGTAGGAAAAATTGTCATGGAGGCTGCCGCCAAAAACCTGGCTTCTGTTACACTAGAATTGGGTGGAAAATCTCCGGTTATAGTAGATCGATCTGCCAATATCAAACAGGCTGCACAACGTATCCTGTGGGCAAAATGCATGAATGCCGGTCAGATTTGCATCGCACCTGATTACGCCTGGGTTCATGAAGAGGTGAAAGAGGCTTTCCTGGACGCGCTGCGTGATAAAGCGGAATCATTTTTCGGCGAAAGCCCCCAAAAATCACCCTATTACGCCCGACTTATTCATGAAAAAGCCTTTCAACGTATTAAAGGCTATTTGGACGAAGCTCAAAAACTGGGTGCCCGGATTGAAATGGGCGGACAGACTGACCCAAGAGAGAACTATATCGCTCCTACGGTACTGACCAAGGTTTCCCTGGAATCAGGCTTAATGCAGGAGGAAATCTTTGGACCGGTATTACCCGTACTAACTTTCAAAGATCTGGAAGACCCCATTCGTCATATACAGGCAGGGGAGAAGCCCTTGTCGATGTACATTTTTGGCCGAAACAAGAAACGCATGCAGCGACTGATTGATGAGACTCGCGCTGGCGGGACGGTTATAAATAACTGCCTGGTGCAATTTTTCAATCATCATTTGCCTTTCGGCGGAAGCAATAATAGTGGAATTGGTAAAGCTCATGGAATCTGGGGCTTTAAAGCTTTCAGTAATGCCCGGGGAATTTGCAAACAAGTCCTTCCCAGCGCAGCAGACCTTTTGGCCACTCCTTACACCCCTAAGAAGCAACGTTTGATCGATTGGGTGATTAAATGGCTTTAGCGTATGACGCCCGAACAAATATCTGCGCTGATCCCGGACCAATCATCCGGCAAGTCGGCAAGACGCCTGATAAAGTCCCGACTATGGAAGGAGATGGCCAGCAACAGCAGGCTGCTGTGGGGGAAATGCCGTTCGAAAGGAACGCGTGATTTTCATGTAATCGTCGAAACGGGCCGACCCTTTTACTATTGCAATTGCTCCAGTAGGAAGCGGCCCTGCTCCCATGTGCTGGCCCTGTATTTTATGCTGGGAGAAGGAAATGAAATGATCCGGGTCGACTCCGATGTCCCGGAATGGGCGCTGGAAATCCGTCCGCGTATGCTGGCCCACGGGGTAAGCCTGCCAGAAGAATCTCCCGAAGAAGCCGAAGCACGTCAGGAAGCCCGAATGGCCAAACGAGCCAAACGCATTGAAGAAATGCGTGCAGGACTGATCGCATTAGAATCCCTCATCATCGACCTTTTAAGACAGGGCTTAGCCCGATTGCCCGAACTCCCGGATGCTTACTGGGAAGAACAATCTGCTCGCCTGGTGGATGCCAAACTCGGCAGCCTGGCTCGTCGCCTGCGTCGGGTGTCCCGGTTAATTGGCACGCCCGGCTGGCATGAAATAATCATGGAAGAATTTGGGCAACTGTACCTGGTGATCCGAGGCTTCGAAAAGCTGGAAGACCTGCCTTCTAATGTGCAGTATGAATTACTCACCCAATCGGGAATGGCTCTCCGTAAAAATGACGTACTGGAAGAACCGGCAATCAGCGGAACCTGGCTGGCCGCCGGAATTGTAAACGGAGAAGAGGAAGACCTCCGCTTTCGCCGCGTCTGGTTGTATGAACCGGAATTGGCGCGTTTTGCCCTGGTGCTTGATTTCGCATACGGAGACACTCCCTTCGATTTTGAATGGGAGAGTGGACAATTTTATGAAGCCAATGTACATTATTATCCGGCTGCTTATCCCCAGCGAGTAATCGTAGAGGAGATCAAGAAAACAACCGCAGATTGGCCGGATTGGCACAGCTTAAAAAGCTGGTCAGAACTCTATGCCCAAACCACTCAGGTAATGAGCAGCCATCCCTGGATTACCCGAATGCCGGTAATGGTAGAGGCCATCCCCGTTTTCGAAAAACAAAATTCCTGGCTGTTGATTGACGAAGAAAATAAAGCGCTTCCTCTACGCGGAGAAGCAGATGCCCTCTGGTCTTTAATGGCTCAAAGCGGCGGGCACCCAATTCCGCTTTTGGCAGAATGGGATGGGAAAATACTGGAGTTTGTCAATACTTTGAAGGAGGAATGAGGAATTCTTAATTTTTAGGGTTTAATTTTCAATTAACAGAACGGAACCAACGGAACCAACGGAACCAACGGAACCAACGGAACCAACGGAACCA
>JAAEZH010000070.1 GCA_018222965.1 Bacteroidota bacterium | reverse complement strand
CCGACTCTCCCGGCAGGAAAGAATCTGTGATTCTTGACTAACCACCCCCGGAGGCGTAAGCCGACCACCCCTCCCTGTCATTAACTCTCTCCCCACCGATAGGTATCAACCGAAAGGTCAGCCAGATCCAGTACCCGATCAGTTACGGTTGCAGCCAGTTCTTCGATGTCTTTTGGGTTGGAATAATAGGAGGGACTGGCCGGACAGATCGTGCCTCCTGCCAGGGTAATCGTGCGCATATTTTCTATATGGATCAGATTGTAAGGGGTATCGCGGGGCACCAAAATCAGATTTCGTCTCTCTTTGAGCGCAACATCTGCTGCACGGGTCAGCAGGTCATTGGAAATACCATGAGCGATTCGGGCCATTAATCCCATGGAACAAGGACAAACAATAACCGTATCGTATTGAGCAGAACCAGAGGCAAAAGGCGCCATAAAATCATTCTTCTCGTAAAAGTCGAAAGGGTATTTGAGGTAGTCTTTATTGCCGAGTTCCAGTTCCCAGTTGAATTTGGCATTATCGCTCATGACTATACCCACCTGCAACTGCTCTTTCGGGAATTGGGTGAGTTTATCCAGCAGTTGCCGGGCATAAATGCTTCCACTGGATCCTCCTATTCCGATTGCGACCTTGCGTTTTTTCATATTTCCTGCTTAAAACCAGCGGCGTTAATGTATTCTTAAATGGCGGTAAATGCCTGATTTATTCCTTACTTTTGAAAGCGTTTAACGATTTCCATGAATTTAAATCAAATTAACGTGAAAAAAGTTTTGCCTACCCTCGCTCTTGTCCTAAGCCTTGGTTTTTTGTACGCCTTTGTGTTAGGTCCCGATGATGCCTCGAAAGCGGTAGCAACCACAGATGCCGGTGATAAACTGGAGTGGATGAGCTGGGAAGAAATGGTAGAAGCACAGGAAAAAGAACCCCGCAAAGTACTGGTAGATGTTTACACCGACTGGTGTGGCTGGTGTAAGCGGATGGATCAAACGACTTTCTCCGATCCCGCGATTGAATCCTACCTGAAAGACAACTTCTACGCCGTTAAATTTGATGCGGAACAAAAAGAAGACATCATCTTCAAAGGACATACATTAAAATTCAAACCAAGTGGTCGTCGCGGTTCGCACGAACTGGCCGTTTCCCTGCTCAATGGTCGTATGTCTTATCCCTCTCTCGTATATCTCAACGAAAACCTCGAGCGCATTACGATTTCTCCAGGCTATAAAGGCCCGGAAGACCTCATGCCCGAACTGGAGTACATCGCTGGCGAGCATTACATTTCTTCTTCTTTTGATGAGTTTAAATCGAAAGGGAAATAGGGTACTGGTGAAATGGTGTAATCGTTTATTCCGTTTTTCCCGTTGGTCTCGTAAATACGTGGAAAGTATACATACAACCTATTTGACTCCACTCAACCCACCGTTCGCCACCGGCGGACGACTCAACCAAACTCAACCGAAGGGACAGAGCGAAGCGAAAGACCGACCTCAACCATATTAGTGTAGTGGTGAAAGGTGAAATGGTGTAATCGTTTATTCCGTTTTTCCCGTTAATTCTCGACACGATTAAATAGTTTGATGGTATGGTATAGCTTCATTAATAATTAAGCATTATCACCTACTTCTCTCCCTCTTAATCCAACTCCTCAAACCACCAACTAAATTCCCGCTTAGCGTATTCCAAAATCAACACCTGATCCGGACTGAAATCGGTAATGTACTTCGGACGAAAATCATCGGGCACAGAGTTATTAATGCCCGCTCCCAAAAACCAGATGCCATCCGGATTTTTGTGCTCAAATTTCTTAGCGCGCATGCCCATGTCGCCTCCAACGAAAAGAACCTGGATGCCCCTTTCCTGAACGGCTTTTAATGCCGGATAGAATACTTTACTAAATGTGGCACCCGAATCACATTCTACGCTAAAATCAGGCTGATAGTAATTGAAAACGGTCTTAAGATCAGTAGTTCCTCCAGCGAGAGAATCAGTCAACAGGCACTGATGATGAAGTACCACCAAATGCGAAGAAGCCTGAATGGTATCGCATACGGAACGGACAAAATTAACTTGCTCCGCCATTCGCCGACAGGCAGCATCAGCCACGTCTCCCTCTGGCCAGCTAAATAAATTGGTATTTAAAACGAGTAACGTATAGCCGTCTTCCCAACTCTGGTAAAAGTCGTTTCTACCCGTTGCTTCCCGAATCTTCTCCAGCTTGCCAAACATTACATCGTGGTTTCCCAGGCTCCAGTGCCGATCAGGGGAGTCGAGGTCAAGCAGGCTGTCGAGGTAAACGAGCGTCTGTGGATCTTCGGTAGTCTTGGCACAAAGATCACCGCCCAGCCAGATTTTGTCATACTGGTTTTGATCGATGGCTTCCACCCGGAAATCCATGCGTACGCCCTCCGCTGCCCATTGATAGGGGTGGCCCAGGAAAAGGATCTTTTGAGCAGGGGCTTTGTTGTCAGAACAAGCAGAAACAAGGAGTGTCAACAGTAAGAGGCCCGCAAGGAATATCCGCATCTGGCTTAATCTTTTATCTCCCGGGTCATTTCTTCCAGCTCTTCCTGCAAGGCAATAGCCTGCTCGGGAGACTGGCTTTTGAGCAGTTTCAGCGAAAGCTTATCAATGGTTTCCAGGTAGGTTTGATCGTATTCCAGATCAGAACGGAGGTTTTCCATTTCGGCCAAAGCCTCCAACTGCCCTTCCCGTAATTCTTTGAGCTTGTGCTGTCGCTGCTCCAGGTCGCGGGCCACTTCGTGATTCTTTTTCAGTCGCTCCAGTTTCTGAACACAGGCGCGAAAGAATTCAATTTTGGTTTGACGCAATTTCCGCTCGGAGGCAAATCCGTCGGATAGGCGCTTTAATTCCTTCCAGGTTTCCCGGCTGAGTTCTTCATCATTGGAAAGCTGAGATTGCAATTCCCGGTAGTTGTACTGGATGTCCGATAATTCTTCCTGATTTTGCTCCAGCATTTGGCGGCAAAAGGCCAGCTTGTGATCAATTTGTCCCTCAATAGAAGACTCATAAGCCTTGCGTTTGCGGTACCTCCGATACCAGTAAACCAGTCCGATGATTAGCCCTACGCTCAGGAAAATGAAGAACGCAAAACGGAAAACAATCAGCAGTCGGGAAATGGCAAAAGCGGCTGCCAGGCCGACCAGCAGATAAATGATCCAGTTATAATTGACGTTTTGATCTGACATGCAAGAAAGTTAAACATACTCTAAACAAGATTACACACAAATTATATAAAACACAAAGCAGTAAGGCCTTTTGTTTAGGCCGAATTCACATTTTGCCTGCCTACCCGGCAAGCGATGCATTTTAATTCTACATTTTACATTTCTCCCAACCTCTCCCCACCGGCAAGCGAAAGCGCAGCCGACTCTCCCGGCAGGAAAGAATCAGTGATTCTTGACTAACCACCCCCGGAGGCGAAGCCGACCTTTCCAAAAAACCAGAAGATCCACTACTATTTTACCCGCTCTTCATAAACCCTTTCGGGAATATAATGTTATAAGTACGCTGCAAAAAAAGGTGAACGAAGTCGAAATACCGACTTTTTAATTTTGAATGTTTTTTGTTTGTTTATAACCCGGAGCTCTCTGTGTCTTACAGAGGGCTCTTTTGTTTTCCCCCGGCTCTCTGCCAATCCAAATCAATTGCTATTTTTGTGCCCAATTCTCTGCGGGCCTTCCGGGAGAAACAAGCTTTAGCGACATGGATGTAATACAAATACTTCAGGAAAAGTACATTGAGGAATTTTCCAATAATGTGCCTGTCGGCGAATTTCTGTTTAATATCGTCATCACGGCATTGCTCACGATCCTATTGCGGTGGTTCTACATTCGCTTTGGGTCGGCCATTTCCAACCGGAAAAAGTTTGGAAATAACTTTCTCCCCCTGGCACTTGGAACCCTCCTGATCATTATGATCGTAAAATCCTCCATCGCCCTTTCTCTGGGTCTGGTAGGAGCCTTGTCTATCGTACGCTTCCGGGCGGCGATCAAGGATCCGGAGGAATTGACTTACCTCTTTATCGCCATTGGTATCGGACTGGCAGGAGGCGCTAATCAACCGATTCTGGCCATTGTCGCCCTATTGGTGATACTCCTTATCCTGTTTGTGCACAAACGCTTTACCGGCCAGTTGAGCCATTCCAGAGAAGACCGGATGTTTGTAAATATTAATACAGACATCGAAGATCTGGATCAAATCGTTCAGGTACTGACCAATGTATTTCCATTTGTCGAACTCAAACGGATGGATACCCTGGATAAAGGCCTGGATCTTTCATTCATTTGTAAAGCCACAGATATCAGACAACTCAGCCAGCTGCGGGATGCCTTGAAAGAACTATCCGGCAATACCAGCTTGTCTGTTGTGGATCAACCCGACCTGATCGTATGATCCTATCGGAACAACCGAAATCGAATTTTCTTCCCATCTGGCTTCGTTGGACTTTGGGTCTGGTAATCCTCCTGGCCCTGGCCCTTTGGATTTTCAAGCCGGGGGAGCAAAAGGCTTATACCTCTCCCGACAAGATTTTCTGCGATGCCGAAACGGTACGCGATGGAAATTTCGTAACCGGCGATCATACCTTCAGCAAAGGAGATACCCAAAGCGATAAAGTTGCTTATGAAGGGAGATACAGCTGCCGCGTAAAGGACGGAGAAGGTTCTCAGTTTGGATTTGGCTATAAACTCAAAGATGTGGAACCCGGTGTTCTGTACCGGGTAGAAGTTTGGAGACACAATTCCGCCAAAGTGCCCAGTTATCTGACCGTACACGAAGATCGGGAAAACGGTCTGTATATCAGCGAAGGCGATCCATTAATGCGTCGCAAGGATGGTTGGGAGTTGTTGGAAATCTATTTCCGAACGCATGAAGAAGAAGTCTCTACCTACAGTATTTATGTGTTCTCCGGAGGGCAAAGACCTGTATACTTCGACAATCTGCTGATCGAAAAAGTGCCCCTCAGCGAAGCGGCAAAAGAACCCTTTCCCGAACTGCACTTCAATATTGGTCCGGATGGATTCCGAAAAATCGAGGACAAAAGAAATAAAGCGCTGGCTTCGGGACTCCTGGTTTCCGGCGATGATGACTGGGTGTCGGGCAAAATGCACGACGGAGATCCGGAAAACGAACAGGCCGTCAAAATGCGCCTCAAAGGAGATTGGCTCGATCACCTTCGAGGCAAAAAATGGTCTTTTCGGGTAGCCATGAAAACCGGTGGAAGCTGGAAAGGCATGACCACCTTTTCGGTCCAGCGACCCTCCACCCGCTCGTACCTGATGGAGTGGCTGCTCCACCAGTTTTGGGAGCGGGAAGATGTACTGACCACCCGCTATGATTTTGTAAATGTATATCTCAACGGACGGGAGCTTGGCGTATACGCTTACGAAGAACATTTTGAGAAACAACTCGTCGAAAACAAAGCCCGCCGCGAAGGGCCTATCATCCGTTTTGACGAGAACGGAATGTGGTCAAATATTGAACGCCAACTTCGTCACACAGGTGGGGTCAATTATGGTTACCAACCCGAAATTGCCGAATACGACAACGCCCGGATAAAACCTTTCAATGAGTCAAAAACCCTGAAAGACTCCCTGCTGCGAAAGCAGTACCAAATGGCCGCCAGCCTGCTGGATCAATACCGAACCGGCGGCCGAAAAGCCGGAGATGTTTTTGACATTGACCTGGCAGCAAAATACTACGCCATCTCAGATGTGCTTTGTGCCTATCATGGAATCGTTTGGCACAACCAGCGCTACTACTACAATCCGGTAGAAAATCGCCTGGAGCCCATCGGTTATGATGGCTTTAGCGATAAGGTGCCGGTGCGCACCTCATTCCTCGGGCAAGGCCTCAGCCAACCCCATAAGTTGCAATCGGGACCTATTTTCGCCAGCCTTTTTCAGGATTTGGATTTTGTAGAGGCCTATGTAAGCTACCTCGAAAAATATACGCGGGTCGAATACCTGAACAATATGTTGGACAGCCTGAATGTGGAGATTATTCGCCGTCAGCTGTTTATAAACAAAGCAGCGAGTGATTACCGGCTCCCTGTTCCTGACATTATGGAGCGGGCACGCATGGTGCGTAACTTTTTGTTCCCTTTCGGGGAATATAGCCTTACCTCCTCGCGAGACGCTTCCGGTAGCATTCAGGTGATCAACCACCACGAATTGCCCGTCCGCATTTTGGGCTATGGTACCTCAGGTGATGTAGCAAGCATGGAAAAACTGGATACTTCCATTTTGCTTCCTGCCGCCAGTCCCCGCGAATATTTTAACCGTTTGCGGGCTGATACAACCAAATTTGAAAGCTGGAATGAAATACGCCGGATGATCGGCCGGGACCGCGGCCAACACATGCAGCGGATGCCTCACCAAATCAATATTCCTGCATCCGCCAAAGTGCTTTACTTTGAAATTCCCGGGCTGGATTCCGTTTATACCTCCAGCATTGTGAAAGCCGTTGAGCTGTTGCCACAAACCCCGGCACAGGCATTATTCGGCGAAAGCCAAATCCCAAAAGGAGAGGGCTTTGTACTCAATGGAAAAGAAATTGTATTTCCTAAAGGGCGTACCCAAACGGCAGACAATATTATCATACCGGCCGGATATCGGGTTCATTTTGAGGCTGGCGCCGAATTGGACCTCATTGGAGGCGCCTTTTTCATAAGCCGTTCTCCGGTTTTTATGGCAGGGGAAGAGGGAAATATTGTCTACATCTACTCAAGTGATAATAGTGCCGGCGGATTTACCGTGCTCAAGGCAGATATGACCTCCCGGCTCCATTACGCCCAGTTTGAAGGCTTTAATACGCTGGCCTACAAAGGCTGGAACCTGACCGGTGCCGTTACTTTCTACGAGTCGAATGTGGAAATGGAACAAGTAGCCTTCCTGCGCAATCATTGTGAGGACGGCCTGAATGTCATTCGGTCAGATGTTGACATTCGAAACATCCTGGTAAATGAAACGCCTTTCGACGGATTTGACTGCGACTTCTGCCGGGGCCTGATCGAAAGCAGTGTCTTCTCCAATACCGGCAACGACGGTCTCGATGTTTCCGGCAGCAACCTGGAAGTACGGGACTGTGAATGGCTAAACAATGGCGACAAGGCGGTGAGTGTGGGCGAAGCCAGTGATGTGGCTGTATTCAGAAGCAGCATAAACGGAGCAATTATTGGCATGGCCTCCAAGGATCGTTCGGTGTTGGTGGTAGATGAAGTGAGTCTGATCAATTGTGATCAGGGCTTTGCGGCTTACCAGAAGAAACCGGAATACGGCGGCGGAAATATCCTGGTAAAATCCTACACGGCCGAAAACGTTCGACGACTTTATCAGGTAATTGACGGAAGTCGGATCGAGTTTGAAAAGTAGAGCCCTTCTATTTCTGTAAATTTGCAGATATGACAATGCGTAGATTGAATATAGTTTTAGCTGTTGTACTCCTTATGGGCGCGCAGCTGTTTGCCCAGCTCCCGGATGACTTTAGCGATGAGCTGGTGCTGAGTGGTCTGGAGCAACCGACCAACATCAGTTTCGATCAGGCCGGAAGGGGATACGTATGTTTGAAAAAAGGAATCGTTTTAACTTTTGATACCCTCGGCCAGGAAGCAGACCAACCTTTAATTGATATCTCAGAGGAAGTAGGAGATTGGGGGGACCACGGATTATTGGGTTTTGCCCTGCATCCGGAGTATAAGGACAATGGCTATTTCTACCTGCTTTATGTGGTAGACCGACATCACTTGCTGCACTATGGCACGGCCAATTACGACCCATCCGCTGATGACTACCTAAAAGCAACTATAGGCCGAATCACCCGCTATCAGGCTGATAGGAGCGGGGACTTTCCAGTCGCTATTCCCGGTTCCGGAAAGGTAATTTTGGGCGAAGGTTTTACCGATGGATTTCCCATTTTGATGAAATCGCACGGCATTGGCTCGTTGGTTTTTGGTAAAGACGGAACGCTCCTGGCATCCTGCGGAGAAGGAGCGCATTACGAAGGACAAGACTTTGGCAGCAATCCAAATACGTACTGGGAACAGGCGCTCGCTGATGGCATCATCGAGGAAGGCGAAAATATTGGCCGCTACCGGGCCCAGCAGGTAGACAACCTGACAGGTAAGATTATTCGTATTGATCCCGAAACAGGGGAGGGGCTGTCCTCCAATCCGTTTTACGAATCAGACAATCCATCATCTGCCTCTTCCCGGGTGTGGGCCCTGGGTTTCCGAAACCCTTTTCGCTTTATCCTTCAGCCGGGTACAGGGGGGCATTTTCCGGAAGAAGGCGATCCGGGTACGCTGCTGATCGGGGATGTGGGAGGTTCTCAATGGGAGGAAGTCAGTTTGGCTGCTTCCGGCGGACGCAACTTTGGCTGGCCGCTTTTTGAAGCTTATGACAAACACTGGCCCGATTACGATACGGAGCTTGAGAATCTGGATGCACCCAATCCGCTTTTTGGTGAACCGGGCTGCGACCAGGAGTTCTTTGTATTTCAGGATCTGATCAACCAACCTACATTAAACGGGGAGCCGGGCTTTTCCAATCCTTGCAATACCGCTTCACCGATTCCGGTTGATATTCCGGTGTTTACACATACCTGGCCTTTGCTGGCCTGGAGCAATAAGCTCTGGAACCCGCCGGCCCGTGCACGAATCGGCGGCTTTGACGAAGATGGCAGTCCGATTACCATTCCGATTGATGATCCACAAGCCAGCCTTCAGGGACTTCCTTTTGAAGGATATTCCAGTGTTCCCGGATGTTTCTACACCGGCGATGTCTTTCCGGAAGCATACCACGACGCTTTTTTTCTGGTGGACCTGAGTGGCTGGATACAGGTGTTGCACGTAGATGATAATCAACAATTTGATCGCATAGATCCCTTCTTTCAAACCGCAAAAGGACCGGTCGATCTCGCCCTGAATCCGGTCGATGGCTGCCTGTATTTTGCGCAGATTTACGATGGGGAAATTCGCAAGATCTGCTATGGCGGAAATCCGGCTCCGGTAGCCATTCTTGAAGCAGATACTATTTATGGTCCCAGTCCGCTGACCGTGCAATTTGATGGGAGCGCTTCCTTTGATCCTTTCGGCCTGCCCATTACTCACTTCTGGGATTTTGGCGATGGAGAGACTTCCGAAGATATAGCTCCCCAGCATACATTTACCGCATCCGGTTCGGCGCCCGAAGCCTTTACCGTTAGCCTGGAAGTGACCGACAGCCTGGGGGTAAGTAGCCAGGTGCAACAGGTTATTTCTCTAAACAATACCCCGCCGGAGGTGAGTATTACCTCAGTGGCCGACAGTGCTTTGTATACCCTTACGGGAATGACCTGGTTGCCCTTAAAAGGGGAGGTTAACGACACCGAGCATCCGGATGATCAGATCGAATATTCCTGGGAGGTTTTCTTTCACCACAATGATCATTATCACGCAGAGCCCCCCGACCCCCGGAAAGAAACAAACGTATTGATAGAGCCAGCCGGTTGCGAGCAGGAATTGTACTGGTATCGAATCCGACTGACTGCTGAGGATGCTGCGGGATTAAAAGCATCGGATGAGGTAGAAATTTTTCCCGATTGCGGCGATCCGATTCTTGAGGTCGATCCGTTTACAGCTATAGCCCGGGAAGACGGCATCCTGCTGGAATGGGAGACGCAATTGGAAGAAGATTTGATAGCATTGGAAATTGAAAGAACGTCATCATTTGAGTTTGTGTCTATTGGTGGGCTTTCGCCGAAAGGCATTAATAACAGCTACCAGTTTGTGGACGATGCCCCTCTCAATGGCCCCAATTATTACCGGATTAAAGCCATCGATGGCAACGGGCGTTATGCCTATTCTGAGCCGCGCTTGTTGCACTACCCGCCACCAGCTAATTTCCGCCTGTTTCCCAATCCCGCCTCAGGAGAAGTGTGGATCGAGATTGAAGAAGCCTTATCTGAGAGCATTCAATTTGACCTGTTTACCACGGGGGGCGTTCCTGCATTCACCCTGCGTTGGGCAGCTGTACCCGGAGATGCTTTTTCTCAGTCATTCCTGACTCAAAAGTTGTCAACCGGCACGTACTATTATCGCCTTATTGACGGAGCAAACGTCCTTACCGGCTTGCTGGAAGTGATTCGATAGGGATGTAAAACGTTGAGCGTGTATCGGGTAGCGGAATAACGCCAAAGCGACGAAGTCGATGAGGCCTCAACCCTGACCGCTTTAGCCGGGCAGTATCAACCATCCGCCGCGGGCGGGTTCTCCACCCCGACAAGCCGAAGGCCGGGAGGTTTAGGAAATGTAAAATGTAAAAGTACACAAGTACACCAGTACACCATTTCACTATCTTACGGAACAAACGGAACAAACGGAACAAACGGAATTAACCATGCCCAACTGGATCGCAAAAGCTGTCGTACAAAAAGGAATATCTTTTCTTCCCTGGAAGCATAAGGTAAACCACCTTTTTCAAAAGTATGTGACCAAAGGGGTATTGCTTAATGAAGAGCATTTGCACTGGAAACTGACCCATGCAAAAGACCATTTGCAGTTTTTCCGGGAGGAGCAGGGGAAGCCTTTCGGCGAAAGCAATTGTTTGGAATTAGGTACAGGCTGGTATCCTGTGGTGCCAATTGCTTTGTACTTAAATGGATTTTCGAAAGTGTACTCCCTGGATATTCGTCCGTGGATGAATGGAGAGACGATGCTGGTTTGCATTGAAATGCTCCGGGAGTGGCGGGAAACAGGAAGACTGGAGAAATACCTGAGTGATTTTGATGAGGATCGCTGGAATGCATTGCTGAAACTAGCCGATGATAAAGCACCGATGGAAAAGATCTGCGAGACGATCGGACTGGAATTGTTAATTAAAGATGCGCGGGATACAGGCCTAGATGCCGGCAGTATCGATTACTTCACATCAAATAATACTTTCGAGCATATTTATGCGGAAGTATTGCTTGGAATACTGGCCGAATTCAAACGTATCAAACACGACAGAAGTGTAATGAGTCACTTTATCGACCTGTCGGATCACTTTGCGCATATGGATTCTTCGATCAATATTTATAACTTTCTGCAATTCAGCGAAAAGCGCTGGAAATTGATCGACAATGATATTCAGCCTCAAAACCGCCTCCGCTGGAAAGATTATCTGGTCATGTATGAACAACTGGATCTTCCTTATCGGGAAGCACTCGTTCGGGAGGGATCGGTGGAGGCTGTTGAGCGCATTGCGATTGATGCTCATTTTAAAAATTACAGTTCGGCTGAACTCGCGATCAGCCACGGCTATCTGATATCCAACTTTTATGAAACCAGCAAAAGATAATTTCTCTTCTCAGTCTGCTCACTATGCCCGCTATCGACCCGCTTATCCGGATGCGCTTTACGACTGGGTATTTGCACAACTGACCGACTTCGAGCGCGCCTGGGATTGTGCCACCGGAAACGGGCAAATTGCACAAAAACTGGCTGAGCGCTTTGAAGTAGTTTTAGCTACAGATATTTCTCCACAACAGCTCAAGCATGCGCCCAAAAAAGAGAATGTGATGTATCGTGTCGCCCGGGCAGAGCAAACCGATATGCCCGGTGATTTTTTCGATCTGATTACCGTAGGGCAGGCCATGCACTGGTTTGATTTTGAAGGCTTTTTCGTGGAAGCAAAAAGGGTGGCACGTCCGGGGAGTTGGATGGCGATATGGGGTTATGAGCTTTGTCAGATGGAAGGAAAACTCAATGCCATCATGCACGAATTTTACCACGATGTTTTGGGAGACTACTGGGATCCGGAGCGAAAGCATGTTGATAATGCTTATGCCGATATTCCCTTTCCGTTTATTCCGGTCCCGACGCCTTCCTTTAAGCAGGAGATGCATTGGACCCGCGAGGAGCTGGAAGGTTTTTTCAATAGTTGGTCAGCCGTACAGCACTACCGCAAAGCCCATGCAGATGATCCGGTAGAAGCGGTTATGAAGAAGATGGATGCGGCCTGGCCTTCCGGCGAAAAACAAACTGTTACATTTCCACTCTTCCTCAAAATGGGTAAATTACATGGTTGATTGGGGTTGATTACGCCAAAATAATTGATTGTGGCATCTTGATTAGAAACCACAAAACCATAGATCATGAAAAACTACCTGCCATTCATCCTGTTTGGGATGCTGTTTTTTATTGCCTGTAATGGCAACAGCAACTCCGATTTCTCCGGCGCAACAGAAGCCAAGACAGCCGAATATTACGATGAGGCTGAAGAGCAGCCGGAGGCCCAACAAGTTCAACAAGAGGATCTCCCCGACATTCCCCGAAAGGTGATAAAAACCGCTAATTATCGCATCCAGGTAGACAATCTTCGCGAAAGCATAAACCGTATAGAAAGGCTGGTCGAATCACACAATGGCTACATTACTTCCCAGGAAGAAAGCAGCAGCAATTACGAATTGGACGCCAGTATGACCATTCGGGTACCCGCTGAGAAATTTGATCAACTCCTGGAAGCGCTGGGCGGAGAAGCAGTCTACACCAACTACAAACGCATCGAAGCCAAAGATGTAACCGAAGAGTTTATCGACATCCAAACCCGACTGAAAACCAAGCGGGAGGTGCGCGATCGCTATGTGGATATCCTGCGAAATAAAGCCAAAACTGTAGAAGAAGTGCTCTTGGCCGAAGAACAGATCCGCGTAATACAGGAAGAGATCGAAGCAAAAGAAGGCCGCTTAAAATACCTGAGCAACCGGGTGTCAATGAGCACCATTAATCTCAATCTCTACGAACCTGTTGAATACGAGATCGAACCCTCGACCTACAAACGCAACTTCTGGACAGATCTCAAAGAAAGCCTTTCCAATGGCGGAAAACTCCTGCGTGGTCTGTTCCTGGGAATCGTTTCTATCTGGCCACTCGTTATCATATTGCTCCTTCTCCTCTGGAAAGGCGGCTGGCTGTGGCGAAAGATCAGAAGGAAGAAATAATTGTAATCGTTGAGCGCGTATTGGGAGGCGACCAAAGCGACGAAGTCGATGAGGCCTCAACCCTGACCGCTTTAGCCGGGCAGTATCAACCACCCGCCGAAGCTCGCGAGAGCGTAGGTGGGTTCTCAACCCCGACCAGCCCAAGGCCGGGAGGTTTAGGAAATGTAGAATGTAAAATGAAGAATTCGGAATTTTGAATTGTCAGAAGGGCTGTAAATTCGTATCAAACGTATCAAACGTATCAAACGTATCAAACGTATCAAACGTATCAAACACATAAATCATAAATGAAAAATATCCTGTTCCTGGCACTGTGCCTCATTACCGTACTACCCTGTAACCTAAGCGGACAACCTCCCTTTGATGATGAGGTGACCGCCTTGGTAAAACAGGGAATAGTGCTCCACGATGCCGGGGAGTATGACAAGGCCATGATTCTGTACCGAAAAGCTTTGGAAATTGATGAGGATTCTGAAGTAGCGATGTATGAGATGGGATTTACCCGATTTATCATGGGCGATTTCAAAAAAGCCGAAAAATGGATGAAGCAGGTGATCAAGTTGGACGGGGCTTTTGCGAATCAGGCCTGGCAGATCTTAGGTTCCGCACAGGATGACAGAGGTAAATCCAAAAAGGCTATTCGAACATTCTCAAAAGGCATTGAAGCTTTTCCGGACGATCACCTCCTGTATTACAACCTGGCACTGACCCTTAGTCGACAAGATGAATGGGAAGATGCGATCCTTGCCCTGGAAAATGCACTGGATATTCTGCCCAATCACACAAGTTCCCTATCGCTTATGGCCATTGCACAGGAAATGGAAGGAGAGCGTATAAAAGCTTTGATGAGTGCTTATCTGTATTTGTTTTTTGACCCTCAGGCCAATCGGGCGGAGGAGATGGTCAATTTGTGCAAGCGATTAATTATTCCTAACCTGGAAAAAGACGGTGCAGGTGATTTTAATATTACCCTTTCCTCTCCTTCTGATTCGGAGTTTGCTTCTCAGGAGATGTTGATCGGTTTAAAAGCGATATCCCTTGTCAATGAAAACGAGGGAGATATTTCTGTGCCAAAATTGTTTGCGGAAATCAATCAAAGCCTGTTTAGCAATTTGGGAGAGAACCTGGGGGGCAAGGAAGGCCTGTGGTGGGAATGGTTCGCCACCGTCCTGGCCGAGATTGAAGATGCCGGACATGCAGAGGTTTTCAGCTATTACATCTTTCAGGCACATGGTGGAGATGTGGAGCGGTGGCTCCAGTTTAACCAGAATAAGCTGAAAGCATTCTTCGATTGGATCGATAATCAATAAATCCGGTTTTGGCAGCTCCCGGAAAATTGATAACTATGCAGGCTAATCATACGATGAGTAAAACGACATTAATGAAAAGATATATAGCTTCCCTCCTTTTTTGGGGTTTTGCCACCTTAGCGGTTGCCCAGGTAGCAGACACCACAGTCTATTTTTCGGCAGAAGTTCCTCCTCGTTTTCCGGGTTGTGAAAACCTGGATACAACGGCTGTCGTCCGACAGAAATGTTCCGAAGAATCACTCCTGAATTTTATTTATTCCAATGTGCAGTATCCTTTGGAAGCCCGAATGAATGACGTAGAGGGAACAGTCGTCGTAAGATTTATTATCGAAAAGGACGGTACCATTTCCAACCTGGAGGTTGTGAGAGACATCGGATCCGGTTGTGCCGAAGAAGCCCTTCGAGTAGTAGGAGCCATGAATGAAATCGGTGTCCGCTGGACTCCGGGCCTAAAAGACGGGGAGCCTGTAAGGGTACAATTTAACCTGCCCGTAAAATTCAAACTGGAAGAACCGCTTCCTTATACCATCGTAGGACAGGATACCATCTATTCAGTGGTTGACCAGGATGCCCGGTTTATTTCTGAAACGGATTCCATCAGTGCCTGGATCGTCAAGAAGGTGAAAGTTCCGGCAGAGTATCAGGATACCTGTCTGATTGGGGATTTGGAAATCAGCTTATTGGTAAAGCCCAACGGGCGCGCTCAGGTACTGGATGTTAGTGATTATAACAATCTGGGCTTCGATTTGCAGTTTGAATTTATCGCTGCTGCGAATGCCTCCAGTGGTATGTGGGAACCTGCCGTTTACGAAGGGAAAAAGGTGACTTCCATTATCAATGTACCTGTACTTTATCAAACAATGGATCCTTCCTGCTACCAACTGATCCGGTCTTTCGAGCGGGCTAAGCAGTTGTCAGAAGAAGGTTTGATGCTTTACAATCAGGGGGAGGTAGAATCAGGCCTGGCTAAAATGAGCGAAGCCATCGATCTGTTTCCAGACCACGCCAACTTCCGCTATGTCCGCGGACAAGCCTATCTCAATGAAGAACTCTTCGATGAGGCTTGCGTGGATCTGCGCCATGTACAAAAAATCCTGCCTCTCTCAGCCGCCAATGGTTTGGTGGATTTGATCTGCAAATAAGAAGGGGGGGGATTTATAATTTATAGTTCTTAATTCTTAATTGTTAATGAGGAATGAGGAATTAAACCGAACCTAATGAAATTCTCACGCAGAGAAGGGGTGATTTTTTAATGTTGAATTAAACGGAAATCGTTGAGCGTGTATCGGGTAG
>JAAEZH010000102.1 GCA_018222965.1 Bacteroidota bacterium | reverse complement strand
GAGTAGAATCTATCTTAAACCTTAGTGGCTCAGTTTTCCAATCATTTCCTTCGAACCAACCATAGTCATCACTTTGGATGCTTATACAGAATTCATAGTATTTCTTAAACTTTATTCCATGACTTTTGATGTACTTGAAACTTGGAATGTTGTCAGGCTCTTCACCATGAATTAATTTATTCAATTGTGATTCATGGATTTTGATTCTTTCATTTATTAGCGGGACAGGAATTTCAATCATAATTTTCGAGAGCTTCAATTTATTTCCATGCTCGTCTTGTACCAATTTCAGGTAGCTTTCTAAGTCATAATATTCATCGATGAATTCCTCTATTGTCATTTTTATTTTTTCTTACTTGCTGCTAACATTCGTACATGGTCATTAAGTTAAGGGAAAAAGGGGAGGTATAAAAGGGTTCATGAATGCTTATCTTTGGTCAGTAGTGTCCGGTTAAGAAACAAGTTAGTAATTGTAACCAATTGATCTTTAATAAATTACCCTCCTTTTTTAATGTGAGGGATTTGAAAAATCTGAGAATCCCCAAAAGAGGGGGTTTATGAACCAAGGAACTTACGTTTTTGCTCAACTAATGCGGTTAATTCATTGGCAAAGTTTTGCCCGTTTTGTCAAGCGCTACAATGGCAATTATCGAGTGCAAAGCTTCACATGTTGGCACCAATTCCTTTGTATGAGTTTCGGTCAATTGACTAATCGAGAAAGTCTGCGTGATATTGTCAATTGCCTTCAAGCACATGATGAGAAGCTTTATCACCTGGGATTAACCAAAGGTGTCAAGCGTTCCACTTTGGCAAATGCTAATGAAAAAAGAGACTATCGAATCTATCAGGATTTGGCGCAGTCACTCATAGCCAAGGCTCGAAAGCTTTACCAGGGAAAACTAGAAGGGATTGATCTGGACAATGTGATTTATGCCCTGGATTCAACTACGATTGAGCTTTGCCTGGAGGTATTCTGGTGGGCCAAATTCCGTAAACATAAAGCAGCTGTAAAGCTACATACGCTGTTAGATGTTCGATGCGAAATCCCTTGTTTTGTACACGTTTCCGACGGAAAGTTCCATGATGTCAATGTGCTGGATATTCTTGAGTTTGAAGCGGAAGCCTTTTACGTAATGGATAGAGGTTACACCGATTGGAAGCGACTCTACCACATTCATTTGGCAGGTGCTTTCTTTGTCATCCGAGCAAAAAAGAACCTGGCCTTTGAGCGGGTCTATTCCAGGTTAGTCGATAAAACGACCGGCCTTCGATGCGACCAAACCATTCGCTTGAAGAACCATTATGCAGCCGTTGACTACCCGGAGCACTTGCGCAGAATCAAATATTATGATTCGGAACATCAAGTAACTTATGTCTATCTGACCAATCACTTTGAAGCGCAACCAATGGAAATCGCAACCCTGTACTTGAATCGCTGGAAGGTCGAGATTTTCTTCAAATGGATCAAACAACACCTACGTATCAAGCGCTTTTGGGGCGAAAGTCCAAATGCCGTCAAAACTCAAATTTGGATTGCCATCAGCACCTTTGTACTGGTAGCTTTATTAAAACACAGGCTGAAAAATCTACACTCTTTGAATGAAATGTTACAAATATTGAGTGTATCAGCCTTCGATAAAATACCTGTAAATCAGTTGTTTATGAAAATAGAAAACAAAAACCAACACCCCCCTGGCTCTAACCAATTGAATATCTTTGATTTATAACCGGACACTATTGATCTTTGGTATAAAATGTTCCATGTCAAAATCACTACATCGATACCTGGCAGACCTTCGGCGGTTTTTTCTGCTTTCGGATAAAGCTCGCCAACAATACCTTTACGATCCTGATCGTCATTTTACCCGCAGGCGTATCCTGCATTTCGACCGGACCGCCTGTCTGGTACTTTCTCTTTTAAAAAAAGCCTGCCCATAGAGCTGTTCGATTTTTTTGAGCAGTTAGGCTTAACCCCAGCTAGCAAGAGCGCTTTTGTACAAGCCCGGGAAAAGATCCGCCCGGTCTTCTTCCAAAACCTGCTTAGTTCCACAGCAAAGCTATACTATCGTCATTTTGGTGTTTACCGATGGCGAGGATTTCGTCTGTGGGCTTG
>JAAEZH010000069.1 GCA_018222965.1 Bacteroidota bacterium | reverse complement strand
AAAATATGTGGCTCAGCTGCACTTCTTATGGCATTGGCTCTTATTGGAGTTCGCCCTCTTCCATTACCAAAGCAAATGAATTCCTCCAACTGCAAAAAGGCGAGCGTTGTCTCGGACTTTTTTACATGGGATACATCGACGGAGAGATTCCGGAAGGTAAGCGGGAAAGCATGGAAGAGAAGGTTCGAAGCTGGAAACCCGCTTGATTTTCAAGCATGTATCCCCCATTTTTCCTTATTGGAATGCCTGCCCCGGATAGTTGTAGAAACAGAATTATTGCCTTAGCTTTGCAGCGCGAAACGAAAAACCGGTAACAAGTCCTGATTTTCAGCATATAAGATGTTAAAAACCAACGACTTCCGGTCAAAATGATTAACAACAAACTTTAATTTTATGGGTGATACACTGACTATGGCCATCCCTGTGTTTGGGGTTTTGGCTCTGCTTTACACCTTCTGGCGCTCCTCCTGGGTTTCTCGTCAGGAAGTTGGAACTGAACGCATGGGCCGAATTGCAACCAACATTGCTGATGGTGCCATGGCCTTTTTGAAGGCGGAATACCGCGTACTTGCCATCTTTGTTTTGGCTGTTGCCATCCTGCTTGGCATTAGCGGAAACACAGAAGGATCATCTCCTCTGGTAGCACTTTCCTTTGTACTTGGAGCCATTTGTTCTGCCCTGGCAGGATATATTGGTATGCGTGTAGCTACTAAAGCAAACGTACGTACGACCAATGCTGCTCGTACAAGCCTTGGCAAAGCCCTTGAAGTTGCTTTTGCCGGCGGTTCTGTAATGGGACTGGGTGTTGTAGGACTGGGTGTTCTTGGTTTAGGAGCTCTTTTCCTCGGTTACTCCAGTATTGGATGGGACATTAACAAAGTGATTACTGTAATTACAGGCTTCTCTTTTGGAGCTTCTTCTATTGCACTCTTCGCTCGTGTAGGTGGTGGTATATACACCAAAGCTGCCGACGTTGGGGCCGACCTTGTTGGTAAGGTAGAAGCAGGTATTCCTGAAGATCACCCGCTCAACCCGGCTACTATTGCTGACAACGTTGGTGACAACGTGGGCGATGTTGCTGGTATGGGTGCCGACCTTTTCGAAAGTTATGTAGGCTCTATCATTGGTACCATGGTACTGGGTGCCGCTTTCATTGGTGTTACCGGATACGAAACCACAAATGAATTTGGCGGATTGAATGCCGTATTGCTTCCACTTATTTTGGCAAGTATTGGTATCGTTACCTCCATTCTTGGAACTTTCTTTGTGAAAGTCAAGGAGGGCGGTGATCCACAAAAAGCACTGAACCGTGGCGAGTTTATCTCTGCGGCAGTAATGTTGGCAGCTACCTTTGCCATTGTAAACTGGATGCTCCCTGAAACATGGACATTCGGTGAAACGACCTACTCTTCTATGGGTGTTTTCTGGGCGGTAATCTTTGGTCTTGCAGGTGGCTTGCTCATCGGTATGATCACAGAATATTATACAGGCACAGGAACCAAGCCGGTAAAAAGTATTGTAGACCAGTCTTTGACCGGATCTGCAACTAACATTATTGCCGGATTGGGTGTAGGTATGCAGTCTACGGCTATTCCGATTCTCATTCTGGCAGTTGCCATCGTTGGATCTTACTCTTTCGCAGGATTGTATGGTATTGCGATTGCAGCGGTAGGTATGCTTTCTAACACCGGTATTCAGCTGGCGGTAGATGCTTACGGACCGATTTCTGATAATGCAGGTGGTATTGCTGAAATGGCAGATCTGCCTAGCGAAGTTCGTGGTCGTACCGATAAGCTCGATGCCGTTGGTAACACGACAGCTGCAATTGGAAAAGGATTTGCAATTGGATCTGCTGCTTTGACAGCACTGGCACTTTTTGCTGCTTTCATTACAGCATACAACCTTTCCCACCCTGAGGCTCCATTGACAAGCATCAATATTACCAGCCCTTATGTAATGGCTGCGTTGTTTGTAGGTGGTATGCTTCCATTCTTGTTTTCTGCCCTTTCAATGGGTGCTGTGGGACGTGCTGCAATGGATATGATCCAGGAAGTTCGTCGCCAGTTTGCAAACATTCCTGAGTTGCGTGCAGCCCTGGATGTTATGAAAAAGAATGGCGAAAAAGAATACAAAGACTGGAACGAGGCAGATCAAAAAACATTTGACGCTGCTGACGGCAAAGCCGAGTACGGAAAATGTGTAGAGATTTCTACAGCAGCTTCCATTCGCGAGATGGTTCGTCCAGGTCTCCTGGCTGTTCTTGCTCCGGTTGTTGTTGGTATGACTCCAGGTCTTATCGGACTGGGTTCTGACATGGGCGCTGAAATGCTCGGTGGTCTTCTGGCAGGTGTAACTGTTACTGGTGTCCTTATGGCCATATTCCAGTCAAATGCTGGTGGTGCCTGGGATAATGCCAAAAAGATGTTTGAAGAAGGCGTTGAGATTAATGGTAAGATGTACTACAAAGGTTCTGATCCACACAAAGCAACCGTTGTAGGTGATACAGTAGGTGATCCATTTAAAGACACTTCTGGTCCATCCCTCAACATTCTCCTGAAATTGATGTCAGTAGTTGCATTGGTAATTGCTCCACTGCTCTAAAACCAACTGATTAGACTATATGGAAACGTCCCGGCGCAACAGACTGCGTACCGGGACGTTTTCTATTTATACCCATTCTATTATGATTAGATGTTATAGTTTCCTCTTGCTTTTGATTCTGATTACTTCGTGCAAAAGCACACGCATCGCCCGTTTGTTTACTGATGGAGAAATCTCCGAAGAAAACTTTTACACGGAAGTACCTTTTGAGCTACGAGCCGGATTGATCATTGTAACCATATCTGCTAATGATCAGGAATTTGATATGATTTTCGACACCGGTGCCCCTAACTTATTCTCAACTCCTATGGCAGAAGCACTCGATTTACCTGTCGTTTTGACTTCAAGAGTTAGTGACTCGCAGAACAGGTCCAGAGATTTGCCTTTTACCAGAGCCGAAGCGATTCAGATTGGCGATCTGGTCTTTGAAGATTTTGGCGGATTGATTGCCGATTGGGAGGGGGTTGCCCCTTTGGAATGCCTGGAAGTAGATGGATTGATAGGAGCCAATTTGATGCGGCGGGCTCATTGGCAAATTGATTACGAAAAACGAATCATCCGAATTGCAAACGATCTGGAGAAATTCAAACTTCCTGCCGATACACTTGGGATTCCATTTACCATTACCCGGCAGGGTACGCCCCATATTGACATAGATGTAGATGGACAGTCCTTCAATGGACTGACCCTTGATCTGGGATCCAATAAAGGCATGGACATTTCAGAAAGTATGTACCGAAAGCTCCTAAAGGAAACCCAGGTAGAAGAAATTTCCGGACATGGATACGGCAGTGCCGGCTTGTATGGTCAGGTCATGGATACGGTTCGACAAATCACTTTACCAACCTGGTCCATCGGTGGTCATACCTTCCCTACTCTTATCTCAGAAGTCTCCGGTGGAGGGAAGGGAGCTTTGGGCAATGAGTTCTTTCAAAACTATACCACTACCCTGGACTGGGAAAACCAACGAGCCTATTTGTCCCCCAATGAAAATCAGATTCCTTTAAATGTATTTTACTCTCTGGGGCTAACGTTCCGGTATTATGAAGGCAAACTTGAAGCCGCCTTTATCTATGAAAACGGTGCAGCAGATCGCAATGGCATCGAAGTTGGTCAGCAGGTACTTCAAGTTGATGAATACGACTTCAGGGCCAAAGACCAGTCGGTGTATTGCTCTCTTATGTTGAATCGGGAAGAATTTTCCAGCAGGGATTCTATTGAAATTGTGATCCTTGAAGGCGATCAGCCTAAACAAATCATATTGAAGCGGGAGTTGCTTTTGGAAAACTGAGGAAATCAACCTGACAGGTCGGCGACCTGACGGGTTGCCGACCTGTCAGGTCCAAAACCACTTCCGCGCATTCTCAAAAAAAAGATGGCCGATACAGAATCAACTGCATCGGCCATCTTTAATTTTTGCTTTCCCTTCGCTTAGCGAATCAATGTGATATTGCCTTTCTTAAAGTACGTATCTCCATTGTAACACTTCGCTTCCAGGTAATAGCCGTAGGTGTCAGGTGGCAATTCACGGCCTTTGAAGGTTCCGTCCCAGCCAATATCCTTATCGTTGGTTTCAAACAATTTCTGCCCCCAACGATTGTAAACAGCTATATATACTTCGTCAATATTATTTCCACGAACGTAGAAGCCATCGTTATTGCCGTCGCCATTCGGCGTAAAGCCGGATGGAACAAAGACAAAGGGCTCTGTACAACTAGGGTCAATAACAACTACTTCAACTTCCCGACTGGAAATACAGCCGTTGTCTCCTTCCACAAATACCGTGTAGGTTGTTGTCTCTGTCGGGAATGCCACCGGATTAAACACAAATGGATTATCCAGGGTTTCTCCCGGATCCCAGGTGTAGAGGTAATCGGGATTGTCTACGGTCCATAGGTAAGCTGAATCTCCGGCATTCAGAATAATAGTATCCGGATCAGCCATAGCAAACAAGCCGATGCCCATGTCAATCACATTCACTTGCGTGGAATCCATTCCCTCACAGCCATATTGATTGGTTACGGTCACATAGAAGGTGCTGGTATCCTGCGGACTTACAATCGCCACCGAGTCGGTACCTCCCATGATTATATCGCCGGTAGGCCCCCACAAGTATTCCAGGGTCTGATCGGAGGCATTATTGATTACTTCCAGTTCCAGTTCTTCATTGATACATAGGAGATACTCGCCTTGCAAGCTGAAGTCTAACGGATAAGCATTAATAACGACCATCCCGGTATCCAGACATCCCAGATCGTCTTCGGCAACTACCCAGTAATTGCTGGTGCCTTCCGGCGAAACGATGATTTCATCTCCAGTGCCAATTGGGTTATTCAGGTCCGGGTCGTCAAACCAGGTATAGCCATCTGCATAAATAGAGTTGGCCGAAATATCCACATCTCCATAATCACACAATATGGTGTCGCCAAATGTGCTTAACTCCATATCCGGATTAACCTGCACATAAACCTGAAGGGTGGCATCACAAGTATCCACACCGTTCAAATCCGTAATGGTAACCGTATAGACCATATCCTCAAACAACGTTGCATCCGGGTTAAATACAGAATCATCACTCAGGCCGGTTGCCGGGAACCATTCGTACTCATAATTCGGGTTGCCATTCGGATTAATGGCGGTTGGCACACCCGGACAAATCCTTACCGTATCCAGTTCGGTTGGATTAAAGTCTGACATGATTACGGTTACAGAATCGAGATAGGTACAGCCAAACTGATTTTCCACATCCACATAGTAAATGTTGATTCCAGGCTCTGTGGACACCCAGGGGGTATTGGTGTTTGCTCCACTAAGGATGGTTCCACCAACGCCCGTACTCCATTCGTAATCTAACATATCGGTTGGATCCAGATTGGTCGCACTGATCTGTGTTGAATCTACCGGACAAATAATCAGGTTGCCATCGGTTTGCAAATCTACTTCCCCATTGGTAACCATTACACTATCTCCAACAGTACATTCATACTGATCAAATACATCCACATAATAAACGCCACTCACTGCCGGATCCACTTCGATAGTCGGATTCATGCCAATGACGTTTCCATCTTCATCTGTCCAGACAAAATCCAGGGGATCTACATTTCCTTCTACAGAAATAAATATCGGATCTCCGCAGGTAATGCTATCCGGAGTAGTAACCAGTTCGATAACCTCCGGTACGGTAATCACCAGGCTGTCAGAATTGAAACAACTGTACTCATCCTGGCCAAACACATAATAGGTAGTCGTCGTATCAGGTGCCACATTGATATCGGGCCCGGTACCAATTACTTCTCCATTTGCATACCAGGTGTAATCCAGTGGATTCACATTGCCGACCACATTCAGGTCAACGGGTTCCCAACAGGTAACCGAATCTTCAGTTGCGTCTACTACAATCGGAGTAGGCACAAATACGGTTACGGTGCGGGCAATAGAACAAGTATCTGGTCCAAACAGCGTAATATTTGTGGTATAGGTGGTTGTCTCGGTTGGAGATGCATTCGGATTAGGCGAATTCGGATCATCCAGGCCGGTTGCCGGGAACCATTCATATTCATAAGTGAAATTCCCGTCCGGATTCAACTGAGTTGTATCTCCATAACACATGATTATGGTATCTGCCAGGTTGTTTTCGATGAATTCAATCTCGAGCAACTCCGTAGTTGATGCTGTACAACCGATTTCCGTATTGATTGTCAAATTTGCTGAAAGCGGCGTTTCCGGGTAATAGATAGTAATCGTCGGGTTTTGCTCGCTGAGCACTTCGCCATTACTAAATGTCCAAATCCACTCGTTGGTGTCATCCAGGAAGTTATAGGATAGATCGGTAAAGGATATTTCAATGCTGTCTTCTGAACAAGCCTCGTAAGCGAAATCAAAATCAGCAAACAGGATCGGCTCTTCGATTTCAACCGGAACAACCGCGTCATCTACACAATCCAGATCATTGTATAAAATGGTAAGCTGTACATAGTACGTTCCCATTTCAGGATACTGATAGGTAGGATTTTCTAATGTCGAAGTATCCAGCGTAGTATTCGGATCACCGAAATTCCATACGTAATTGTAAGCATTGGTACTTTGATTGACAAACTCAACCGTACCCCCGTCACACTGCACAATCGCATCAAAATCCAGATCAATCTCACTGTCTACAACTGCTACAAACACGGTATCGGATTCGGTACAGCCAAACTGATTTTCCACATCCACATAGAAGGTGGTCTCCCCTGCTTCATTGGAAATAGTTGGATTTGCCGTGTTTGCACCTGAAATAATACCACTCCCCGGTGTCCAGTTATAGGTTAGAATATCATTTGGATCGAGGTTGACTACAGAAACATCAATTGGTTCATCAGAACAAACAATCTGATCCGGGCTGGCCTCAATACTTACCGGGCCTCCGGAAATAGTCACTGTTTCGGATTCGGTACAACCATAATTATCGGTTGCAATTACCTCATATACATTTACACCGGAAACTTCAACGGTAAGCTCGTCATCGGTCCCAACCACATCGTCATTAGCATCATACCACTGAAGATCAGCCGGCTCAACTGTTGTTGCAAAAATTGTTGCTTCCGGATCACAAGTTTCGATATCTCCCGTAGTAGACAGTTGAATATCGGGTGGAACCACTACAATCACATTCCGAACAATAGTACAGGTATCGAAAGTTACCTGTGTAATATTAACGGTATATACGGTGGTTTGATCCGGGCTGGCTACCGGGTTTGGAGAGGTAGGATCATCCAGTCCGGTACTTGGTGTCCAAAGGTATTCGTAATTCGGATTTCCGGTTGGATTCAATTCAACAGAACCACCGCGGCAAATAAGCTTTGGGGTGATCAGGTCTTCATTGATTAATTCTACATCAAAGATTTCTTCGTATGTATCCGTACATCCCTCATTAGTAGTAATCGTCAGCGTAACCGTAACTGTTTGGTCAGAAGTAACAGTAATAGTCGGGTTAGGCCCTGTCGCTGTTCCCAATGATCCGAAATCCCAATCCCAATCTACTGTAGTAGTAAGGTTATTGATGGATTGATCATTGAATTGAATAACCTGCTCATCCGTTTCACAGGAAATCAACTCAAAGGCAAATCCTGCTTCAAGGATGCGCTCAGGCACATCAATTAATTCAGTAATAGTATCCCGGCAAAGTGCTCCGGGCGGTGTTGCCAGGCTTACATTATACTGTCCGTAATCCGGATAAGTATAGGTCGGGGAAGGATCCGTTGAAGTATCTCCCGAAGTATTGGGATCTCCAAAATCCCAGGCATAACCGGGGCTGTTGTTACTTCCGTTATTAAATTCTACTGTATAGCCATCGCAATTTACCGAATAGTCAAAGTCCAATTCCGGCAGCGGAGTGACATCTACTGTAATATCTTGTTCGTAGGCACAGAAACCACCAGGCGCTTCTATGGAGACATTATAGACCGTCGTCGTTTCCGGAGAGACCATTTGTGTCGGACTCGAAGGGTTATCAAACAAGTCGGGAGGGCCCCAGGTATACGGATGATTCCCTATTTGCGCAAAGTTTGGATTTAGTTCTATGCTATCCCCAAAACAAATATCAAACTGGTCTTCCAGATATTGGCCGGGGTTGTCTAAGCCTGTTTCGATAACGGTACTTAATGATCGTTCACAACCGGTTTCCGATCGAACGATTAGTTCCAAAGTCGCCGTTTCGCCGGAAGGTATATAAAACTGAGGATTCTGAACCGCCGATGTCAGTGTATCCGTTCCATAAATCAAAGTCCAATCCCATTCTACGGGAGAAGTGATCGTATCATAGGACAAATCCGTAACGGTAATCACCGAACTGTCTGAACAGTCAAACACCTCCACTTCATAATCTGCAAAAAGCGAATTGTACTGTAAGAAAATCTCCTGGGTAAAAGTATCTACACAAGTACTTCCCGGCTCTGCAATAAGCATTACATTATAGGTACCCGTGTCCGGGAATGTATATATCGGACTTTCCTCTGTCGTCTCCAGGGATAGATCTCCCTCCGAATCAAAATACCACTGGAAGTCATTTGACAATAAACTCTGATTGTCAAAGCTAACTTCAAGGTCATCACATTGTGCTTCGGGTGCGAAAAATGCGGAAACGATTTCCCCACACACGCCTACGTTGTACTGAAAATCTCTTCGAACTCTCGACAACAGAACTCCATCTCTGTATTCTTCCACACAAACCCCTACAACAAACTGTCCAATAATTGTTGGAAAGCCCATTAACTCGCCAGTTTCCGAATTAATACTGAGCGGAGCATTGGGATTCCCCAACATATCCGCTTCACTATAGGGGGGCAGCCATTCCAATTGCTCATAAGGCGGAGAATTGGGCGGTACTGGCTTGGGATCATCTAAGGAGGCGCCCGCATAAGGTGTACACATTTTATACACCAGGGAGTCTCCATCGACATCTATGGCAGAATGGTCGTAGTCTATTTGTTTATTGACACATATAAATATGGGGGCAATCCCGCCAAATTTGGGACTGCTATTACATTCGGTCAATGCTTCCTCGGTGAGCCAGATAAAATAGGTGGCTCCGGTCTCGTCGGGCAGGGTTATGTTATTAATGGTCTGGTTTCGACAACACCGTTGATAAACCAATTGATAGCCTCCCTCAATATAGGGCAGGGTAACGGTTTTGCGATAGGTGGTCGTGTGCACACAGACATCGCCGGGAACGAAGAGACAGGGATCATTCAACACATTATCCAATGTGTCGTCCTCCATAAAAAACATCTTCACTTCTGTTACCAACACACCGTATTGATTGAATACCCCAACCGATGCCGGATCGTCAAAAAAGGCATCCGGGTTCCCGTAAAAACAATCCCGAAATACGCTTAATTCGATTTCGTATTGGTTGTTTCCGAGGCAGGTGTAGGAAATATCTCCTCCCACGATGTGTGAAGCCTGCAAGCCAAAGCTGCTGAGCAGCAGTCCGGCAAGCACCAGCATTTTCGTCCAATTTGTATACTTAATCATTTGCATGATAGCTCTTTTCGAGGGGTGTAATGTTCATGGTTATATAAATCGGCCATAGTTCTATTCGTCTACTGTTACGCCAATGATCTCTACGCGCCTTTCGGCGGATGCGATGGGGCTGTAAATAGAGTTCCGTTCGTCATTCAATCGATCACTCACGACTTTTGGAGCTTTACTTTCCCCTACCGGTACTTCCTCCACACTCAAAAGGCCATTTTTCAGATAAGGCACTAAAATGCCTCCCTCAAAATTATTAAAGTGATTCATCAGGGAATTTACCCGTCGCGCACTCAAAGCATCGTTATATTCTGAACTTGCCCGCGGACTTGTAAATCCGGTTACAGTTACTTTAACAGCAACGCCTCTTTCCAGGTAGTACATCAGACGGGAAGAGAAAACTTCCAGGTTTTCAAACCCATCCCGGATTTCCCGTTCAAAGAATGCCCGCATCAACTGTTCCGCCAGGAATCGATCCCGGCCTTCCAGTACTTTGGTATATTCATCGATAAATTTATCCTTCCGGGCGTAGTAGTTATCGAATGTCTGCCCATAAGTTTGCTCCGTAGTCCTTCTAAATGTCTTTGGTTCCGGCTGATCATTATCAAAATACAGATACAGCGGTGGAAAATCAATCAGGTCTTTCACCCGCAGGTATATCTTTCTTTCTAATTCCATTGGATTGCCAAGCGCTTCCAGATCAATTATAAGCGTATCCGGGTGATATCCCGGCTTAGAAGCGATCACCGTATACAGTCTCGACCGTTTGAGTTCGTACTCATATATATGGGTATCCTCTTTGGTTTCAATGGCAATTTGATCATCAAACTCCAACAGCTGTATGGTAGTGCCCAACAATGGCGCTTCCGTATCCCGATCAAATACAAGAGCGGTCAGGTCGATTTCATTCGGAGGTAAATAGAGATCTACCCGAATCAAGGGATCTTCCGGATTCTGCGTTTGAGAGATATCGATGGTGTGGTCAGTTGTGACAAATCCTTCCCGTTCTGCCGTAATCAGGTATTCAAATCCAAGTTCCGGAGAATAGAAAAACTCATTTCCGTCCGGATTAGTGATTTCTGTAAGCATTTCCGGCGTAAGCCCAGGGATGATTTTATCAATACTCACGGTTGCGCCGGGTAGTGGTTCTCTAGTCTTGGCATTATAGACGAAGATCTCAATATCCAGGGTGAGTTTCTTGTAATTATAGATATCGTAACAGCAATAATCGCTGCCCGATTCGTAGGGTTGTGCGTTGCGGCGATTGGAGGAAAACATGCCTTTCTTTTCATCTTCCGCCAGGAAAAAACTCACTTCATTAAAACTGGTATTAACCGGATAACCCATGGCTGTTGGGTCGATCCAGTTATCTCCTTCTTTCACGGAAGTGAAAACATCAAAACCTCCTATACTTTCAAAACCTTTACTACTGAAATAAAGCGTTTGACTTTCGGAGTGAAAGAATGGAGTCACCTCATCCTCATCAGAATTGACCTGCTCCACATTAACCGGATGAGATACTTCCCCTTCCTCGTTAATGATGCTGCACCAAATGTCATTTCCGCCTTTCCCGCCTTCTTCGCGGTCGGAAACAAAGAAAAGCAACTCATACCCGGATGCTTCATCGACGCCAATGTTGGGCATGGTATTGCTACTGCCGGCTTTATTTACATGATCCGGAAGTTTCACTGCCTGTCCGAGATTTCCATCTTCATCCAATACCTCTCGATAGTAAAGCTTACAATCCAGTTCTGAAACGCCTTTATAGGCACACTGGGAAAAGTACACCTTATCGCCTGCTGCATTGAAGGAAGCATAAGCAGTATGCATGGTGTCGTGATTGATCGGCAGGTATAAAGTACCAGGCTGGTCAACCGCTTCAGACTGCATGACCTTCATGTAGGGTCGCGGCGGATAATACGTATCGTCTTCCTTGATGAAAGAATAGGAAGTATAATAGATTTGATCGTTGTACAGGATTGCTCCAAATTCTGATTCCGGAGTATTTATGCCATTGAGTATAGTATCAAGAGCCATGTCCTCCATAGGTTGCTCTACCACTTCAATTGCTCGCAGGCAATCTTCGGCTTCTTCCTGGGCCTCGGCTACCATTTCGGTATCTGCTCCCTGAATCCCGGCATATTGGTTGAATAAAGTAGCAGCTATTTCATATTCTCCCAGGGCTTTTTTCATTTTAGCCTGGTAAAAAACAGATTCGGCATATTTGGCGGGATCTTCTGATTCGACTACTTTTTGGTAAGCGCTATCTGCCAGCTCATAAAAGTCGATCATCCGGGCACTTTCTGCCAGTTTGAACCAGATGTCTGAGCGATCCTCCTCAATTTCTGCGGCAATGCCATACCATTCGATGGCAGAACCGTAGTCGGCATCGACATAAGCCTTATCCGCTTCTTTGATATATTGTTTGAGCGTTTGCCCGTTGGCCATTGTAGCTCCGGCCAGCATAACGAGCAGCACGAACATTTTATATATGTTCATTTTTAGCATTTCTTTAGGTTCTTAGGAATAAAGCCAGCCTGTTGCTAGAAAAGTTTACAAATCTTAAACTTATCAAGTGGGCGCACCTTCGTGATCAGATACTGAACGGAAACTTCCGGTCCACCATAATTATTGGTTGCAACGGAGAAATCCGACACATTGATATCATAACTGACTCCTACCCTCCATTGATTGTAGAGATGTAGTTCCACAGTTGGGATGATAGCATCACCAAAGGAATTGAAGCGGTAATTTGCACCTACCTGAACAGCGACTTCACGAGCTCGTTTATTGCTCAGGTGAATACGAATGCCTGTTCCGGCCAGGGCTTCAAAATAGGTACCCTGAATCTGAGCGGAGCCATGCAGAACCCAGTCAAGCGGCTCAGCGATTTGAATAACGGGGATCATGTACATGCTGAATCGCATGGGTATTTCCGCATTATCCGCATCTGCAAAACTTCCATCGGGATTGGTCAGGTGATAAATACCTCCTCCCACATCCAGTTTGGATCGTTTCTCCAGACTTTGACCGTGATAATTGAGACCAACACCAAAATCTGCAAAAAACCGACTTGTATTCTGAAAGTCTTCATTTGTGGAGCGGGTTGGATCAAAAACTTCTCCGTTAAACTGGTGATCAAATGTTAATTCTTCGGGATTGAATGCGCGCTGTGTGGCTCCTCCATATACACCAAGAGTCAGGAAGTTCTCCTTATCAATCGCAAGAGTATACGATCCACTAAGTCCGACATGCGTCGTACTCAGTTTAGCATCTCCGGCAGCGTCATACGTAAATATAAGCCCACCGCTAAAAAAGCCATTTGGCTTGCGGGGATTATAAAACTTCGCATCCGCTGTTGCGAAAAAGGTGGTATAAGGGACAAGAGCCGACTGCCACTGCGAACGATAATTCCCAATGAAACGATAGTCGCCTGAATGGACACCTGTAAGGGCGGGACTAAGACTCAAGGGGGAATTATAAAACTGAGAAAAGTGGATATCCTGCCCGCTCGCTGATTGAGCAAACGGTAGCAAAAATAGCAGAAGCGCGGCCTTAATAGCAATAAGCGTAGACCTTCTCAAGATATGTTCATTTTGGGTTTAATAATAAATCGGTTCAGGATCGTGGTTTTCATGCACTTGGCAAATTAAGAAAAATATCTATACATGGGTATAACCAATCCCCGGTAAAAACCTACCACTATTTGCCTTTTTTCGGCATTTCAGGTGGATTTTTACACTTTTAGGCTTTTCCGACTGTACTTGTGACGTCTCTCCAGCCACTCAGTAACAATAAAATTCCTGAACCCGCCGGTAAAATACACCCATATATTGATTCCGAACAAGGGGGTATTCCATAAAAAAAGCCCGTACTTTAAAATAAAGTACGGGCTTTTTATCAAGATCAGATTTCTCCTCAGGATCTCTTATGCATTCTGTCTGTTTGAACAACCTTCCTGGAAGAGTCCAACATTTGAACCAAATACATCCCGTTAGGCAAATCTCCTACTTCATATCGTACGCCACTTCTTACCGGATATTGTCGAACCGCTCTTCCAACCATACTGTAAATAACAATACTCTTTACCCGGCCTATCGGACCGGAAAGCTCGATGAAATCTACAGCAGGATTCGGAAAAATGGAAAGACTTTCAGCAGGATCTTCAACGGGAAACATCTCTGTTGGCCCCGACTGAGCTGTCGCAGAATAGGCAAATGAAAGGAATAAAAAAACGAAAAGTAAAGTCTGCTTCATCAGCTTCAGGGTTCAAATGACTGCAAAAATATTCTTCTTAAGTACCGGGACAAGATTAATTAATAATAAATGACTGAATCTTTTTGCGCTACTCTTCGTTGAGTCCTCGCCTTGATAGCTATGGCTATCAGGCTCCGGGCTTGCCTCGATTAGCTCAAAAATCTTTCGGGTCATTTAATATCATCAATTATGTCCAGCTACTTAAAGTTATGCGTAATTATAATACATAGCAAAAATCTTAATAGATTTTCTTCCGGAAGCGGAAAATTTCCGACCAGCCTGGACGTAAACACTCCTAAACCAGTTTCCCTATTATAATCAATTGATTTTAAAGTTGTTCATTAATAAGAGCTACAAATGCACTTAAATCCATAACACCCAGGTCACCTTCACCTTGTTTACGCACAGCAACCTGCCCGCTTTCAGCTTCCTGCTCGCCAATGATCAACATAAAGGGCACTTTCCGTAACTCCGTATCGCGAATCTTCCGACCAATTTTTTCTGAACGATCATCCACAAAACCTCGCAGACCGGCAACATTAAGCTCAGCCTTCAGTTCCTCACAATGTTCATTGTATTTATCGCTGATCGGCAGAATAGCAAATTGTTCCGGACTGAGCCACAATGGAAATTTACCTCCACAGTGCTCAATCAGTACCCCAATAAAGCGCTCCATCGAACCAAAAGGTGCCCGGTGGATCATAACCGGTCGATGCCCCGAATTGTCAGAACCGATGTACTCCAACTCAAAACGCTCCGGAAGGTTGTAATCTACCTGTATAGTGCCTAACTGCCAACGACGGCCCAGGGCGTCTTTAACCATAAAGTCCAGCTTTGGGCCGTAGAATGCCGCTTCTCCAAGCTCTGTAACTGTCTCCAGCCCCACCTCCCGGGTAGCTTCAATGATGGCTTGTTCTGCTTTGTCCCAGTTCTCTTTGGAACCGATGTATTTTTCCGGATCTTCCGGATCACGCAGGGAAATTTGAGCCGTATAATCATCAAAGCCCAGTTTCTCCAATACGTGTTTAGTCAAATCCAGTACGCCCAGGAATTCATCTTTTAATTGTTCCGGAGTACAGAAAATGTGTGCATCATCCTGGGTAAAGCCACGCACCCGCGTGAGACCGTGCAGCTCGCCGCTTTGCTCATAGCGATATACGGTGCCAAACTCTGCAACACGCACAGGAAGTTCTTTGTAGGATCGCGGACGATGCCCAAAGATCTCACAGTGATGAGGGCAATTCATTGGTTTCAGCAGAAACTCCTCCCCTTCCCGCGGTGTATGAATGGGTTGAAAACTGTCTTCTCCGTATTTGGCATAGTGCCCGGAAGTTACGTAGAGGTCTTTTTTGCCAATATGCGGTGTAATAACCGGCTCATATCCTCTGCGAATCTGTTCCTGCTTCAGGAAGTCCTCCAGGCGCGAACGAAGTGCAGTACCTTTTGGCAACCAAATAGGCAAACCGGCTCCAACTCTTTCGGAAAACATAAACAGTTCCAGTTCAGCACCCAATTTCCGGTGATCCCGTTTTTTGGCTTCTTCCAGCATCTCCAGATACTGATTCAGTTCTTTTTGCTTGGGGAAGGTAACTCCGTAAATCCGGGTAAGCTGTTTCCGGTTTTCATCACCTCGCCAGTAAGCACCTGCCAGACTCATCAGTTTTACCGCTTTGATTTTACCGGTATCCGGAATATGAGGCCCGCGACAGAGGTCAACAAAATTGCCTTGCTCGTAGAAAGTGATCTCCCCGTCATTCAGACCGTCCAGAAGCTCCAGTTTGTATTCGTCGCCTTTCTCTTTATAATATGAGATCGCGTCGGCTTTGGAAACCTCTTTGCGCACAAATTCATTTTTCTGCCGGGCAAGCTCAAGCATCTTTTGCTCGATCTTCTTAAACT
>JAAEZH010000011.1:65398-143541 GCA_018222965.1 Bacteroidota bacterium | reverse complement strand
TTTTTTTCAAAAGCAAGTTTAATTAATCTACCAACAAGCGAATAACACTCGCATTTGGTCCTACCTGCATGCGTACGAAGTACATGCCACTGGCCAGACCCGATAGATCTACTGTTTCCTGCTGTGGCCCTTCGGCGTAAGCCCGATTAGAAACCGCCTGTACGTATTGCCCCATGGCATTGTACAAATCTAATTTCACCTGAGTGGTTAGCGGCAATTCAAATTGAATTTGAGCCGATTCGGAAGCCGGATTCGGGAATACCTCTAAGCCGTATTTCTCCGTCAAAATTGGAATACCCGACCCAATGGGATCCTCTCCAATTTGGGAGAAAATGATGTTGTTTTCTCCGGGCAGATCTTCATCCCCACGAACAGACAGTCCCGGCTGGAAATCCTGCATATACATATACAGCACATCTTCACCCGGTAAATCCCGCAATACATGAGGGAAAACCGCTTCAACGAAAGGCACAAATAAGGGGTCCCCAATGGTATACTCATTGATTGCATCGTAAGGTTCTGACCAGGTTTCTCCACCGTTCTCAGACTTGATCATAAAGGTGTGGCGGAAATGCTGATCATCATCGGCATCAATAAATTCCGGACCCTCCATTAAGGCAGAATACATCAAATAAAGATTGTTGTCATCATCAACCCCGGCACTCGGCATGGAGGATAGAGACATATAGTACAGCGCAATATTACCGATGCCTTCTACATCCAGCGTGTCATTGCCATTTAAGTCAGGCGCATCAGCAATAGTACGGGTAGAATCCGGACCAAAGTTTTCGTTCCAGTAAGACAATCCACTGGTACCTGGAAAATAGCTATAGTTTCCATCCGTCAGCACATCATCCAATACCCACATTTCTCCGAAAAAGACATGTGCACCGCCATCTTTGTCGATCATTACATGACCGGTATTATCGGTCGTAAAAATAGCCAGTGAATCCGGGGAATTTGGATCGAGCGGCGGCAGATCATCAAATTCATACCCGCTATCAATCACATACTTATCAATTGGAAAATCTTGGATACGTGTTTCAGACCAGGTATCGCCTCCATCTTCAGAGATGAAAACCTTAGTATCATTAAACTGAGAAAATATGCCTACCACCACCTTATCACCGCGCGCATCTATTGCATAAGAGTCAGAAGAAAACAAGTCAATCATATAAGTGGTATCCAGTCCGGGAATAATAAAATCCTGAACTTCCCAGGTGTCGCCTCCATCAGAGGAACGATAGTACAATGGATGCAAATTCATCCCTTCATACAAATCTCCTCCAAGTGCCGTAGAAGTAGCAACAGAAATCACATGAACCGTCTCTCCGCTACTGGCAGCCCGTGGCCAAAGTGACCCAAACGGGGTGTTGGAAGGGATATCAGATTCTGTCCATTCTGTATCCCCTGCTTCACGGCGCAGGTAATGCAACTTATACTCCGGGTTTCCAAAAACGTGATTTACGATAAACTCCGTTCCGGAATCCGTTACTATGTGATTTGGCCATCCGGTGCGAGATCCATCCTCCAGACGGGAAATCGGTGGAGCCATCCAGGATTCGGTGCCGGCATCGTAACGGTTGTAGCCCGTTCCCCGGTCAGAGTACCCATCGCCGGAGCTGTTGCCCATAGTCCATACAGCCATGATGTTGCCATCGCCATCAATCGACATCCGGTTACAGATAGAATAATTGGTTTGCAGATCGTACACAGAGCTGCCAATCAGTACATCCATCTTGGTGTCCCGGGTAGAAATAACCGGATTATCGGTTGCATCTGCATTGGGAGGCATTGGCATATCCATGGTCCTTTTCATAGGCATGGGCTGCATCAATGCTTCACTTTTGTGGAGGGTTTGCGACTGCCCAAAGAGGGAGCCGGCGAAAAAGATTACAGCCAGGGCTGTTAGAATTGAGTGTTGAATGTTTTTCATTTGCAAAATTTTTGTTTGATATCATCCTGTAAATAAAAGAGATTGCTACTCTGCCATTACGGACAACAGCTAAAATAAATAGTTTCCACAGCGGAAGTTAACACCTTAATTTAATCATTTCCTGCTGCTTTGAAAGTCGGAGATGGGCTATTGTGGTAAACGGATGACATACAAACCATTCGTCTCCCTCCTGCTAAATCCTGTCTTAAACCATCTATTCTCTCCGGATTGAGTGGTCTGCCAATCACAATTGCTATTTTTGGAGCAACAAAAAACTCGGTCATGAAGAGCACCTCTATCCCGGCACTGCTAATCGTATTGTTTTTTTCGCTCGCGCCCTGGTCAGGGGTGCTGATGGCACAACCCGGCAATGACGATTGTGCGGGCATCATTGATCTGGGTGAAGCACCGATTTGCCCGGTCATTGATACTTTTACCAATGTAGATGCCACCGGCAGCATGGTCTTTACCGATCCCGCAGCCAATGTCCCCTCCTGTTTTATGGGCGGACAACCCGATTCGGATGTATGGTTCTCCTTCGATGTACCGGTGGATGGAAGTGTCATCGACTTTGAGGTAATCGTCTCAGCGGTAAATGGCCCCAATGGTCCGATCCTCCAACCACAAATCGCTGTATACCGCGGGGATTGCGAACTGAACGGCCTGGAAGAACTCATTTGCGCTTCGGCCGGACCCGGTGAATCAACTGTTGAAGTACCTCTTGATGGCCTGACTCCCGGTTTTACCTATTACCTGCGCATTGATTCGTGGTCGGGAACGGCAGCGCCCAACTGGGGCGATTTTGAGCTTTGTGTAAAAGAACCGGATATCGTATTTAATATTGGCGATGAGCCGGGCTCCAGTGCTTGCAGCGGCACCCTTTTTGACTCTGGCGGGCCGATGGGCAATTATTCCAATAATGAAACACATGTATTTACCGTTTGTCCTTCCGATCCGACTGGCTGTATCACAATCGATGTGGCATCCTTTACCATCGAAAACGGATTTGACAATCTGACCATTTTTGAAGGTTCGTCAACGGCAGGAGCTCAGGTAGCAAACTTTACCGGTGGCGGCGGGCCTGCTTCCTTCCAAATTGGTGCCGACTGTTTTACCGTGCTGTTTGACTCGGATATCTCCATCACTCAGGCGGGCTTTGAGTTAAACTGGTCCTGCTCGCCCATCAGTTGCAATACAACCTTTGTACCCTGTGAGCAGACAAGTTCTATTTTCTTTTTGCCTTTTCAGGCGAATGGTGTTTCGACCTGTGGATCGGGAGACGATGTTCAGGATGGTCCCTGCGACAATAGTGCGGAAGTGCTGGCCGGAGAAGACTTTATCTATACCTTCAACTCGCCTGGTGGTATTTGCGCCGACATTCTCCTTACCGGCGTTGATCCCGACACCTGGCTTTCCATCTACAATGATTGTCCGGAAAATGCAGACAATTGCATGGCAGTGGGACAAAGCACGACGACCGATACCATCCTGATCAGCAATTTGAGCCTGCCGGGAGGCACCCTGTATTTTGATATCAGCAATGCCAATTGCACCGACTTCAATATCCTGATCGAAGAGGTAGAATGTTTGCAAATTGTCAATCCGGCCCCTTTGTGTGAAGATGCTATCGTGCTAAACAGTTGCAACGAGCCTCCTACCCTCTTTGATGTATCTCAACTCGCCTCTCCGATTCCGGAATATTTCCAACCGGGCATCAACGATGGCTGCTGGGAAGGAATTGGAGCCGGACATTTCACCTGGCTCATCTTTCAGGCACAGGTAGCCGGAGATTTCGCCTTCCTTGCTTCCAACAGTTCTGACCAGGAAGATGCCGACATAAACTTTCAGATATGGGGACCCATTTCCGAGTCGGAAGACCTCTGTGATTTTATTGAAAATAACCAGCCGGTGCGTTCTTCATATGCTCCGGATCCGACAGACATCACCGGACTAACAGATACCCATCCGATCAATGGCACCACCATCACCGACGATTGCGAGGGAGTGGCCGGCGACGGTTTCCTGACACCTTTAGCAGTTGATCAGGACATGTACTATCTTATCTTAATGAATGACCACAGCGGGAATATGGTCAACAGCCACCTGGAAATTGATTTTAGTGGTACTTCTCCGGGTGTATTAGACGGCTTGCCGGAAGACACGCCCTTATCTGCGCTTCCCTACTATACTACCGGAACCGCTTTCCACGATCCGCAGAACGGCGATTTCTCCTGTATCCAGTTGACCGACAACCTCACCACTCAGGGAGGTTGCGCCTGGGCAGCAGAACTGGTTGACTTCTCGCAGCCATTTGTGAATAATGTTACCATGTTCTTTGGCACCAATGATGGCGGTGCAGACGGACTTTGCATGGTATACCATCTCGATGATGACGGGTTTGAAACCTGTGGAATTACAGGCGGTGGTATTGCGGCCCTTGAAATCGACAATTCATTGATTATAGAATTTGACACCTGGCAAAATACGCAGTATGGCGATCCGATACAGGACCATATTGCCGTGAACGTCAACGGGGATATGGCTTCCCAAATTTCCGGCCCGCCCGTTCAAATGGGCAACATTGAAGATGGCCAGGAACACGAAGTTACTTTTAGCTGGGACCCCGCCACAAACACCTACGAAATCTACTTTGACGGGGCCCTTATTATTACCGGAGTATACGATGTAATCAACGACTGCTTCGGAGGGGAAAGCATGGTTTATTGTGGATTTACCGCCTCCACCGGGGCTGCCTTTAATCAGCAATACGTTTGTACCGGAAACAATGTATATCCAACAGGAACGACAGATACAACCATGGTTCAGCTCTGCGATGGCGAAAGTTATTTTGCAGAAGGCCAACAACAAACTACCAGCGGACTGTATACCGACATTTATCAGAATATTTACGGCTGTGACAGCATCATTGTTACAAACCTGAGCTTCTTCCCTGTCTTTGCAGATACCCTGGATGTACAGCTGTGCGATGGAGAAAGCTACTTTGCCGGAGGCATGGAACAAACCACCAGCGGATTGTATACAGACACTTATGTTTCCATCGATGGTTGTGACAGTTTGGTCGTGACTGATCTTCAATTTGCTCCGGTCTATTCCGATGATCAGGCCGTCATTCTTTGCGCTGGCGAAAGCTTTTTTGTCGGAGGAGCCGAACAAACCACCCCCGGTGTATACGAAGATTCCTTCACCACAATAGACGGCTGCGACAGCCTGGTTACCACCACCTTGAGTTTTGTGGAAGTAGAAGCAGACCTGGCAAGTCCGGATCCGCTTACCTGCGAAAATCCGGATTGTGTCCTCTTAGATGCATCTGCTTCTTCCCAGGGCGGGTTTACAGAATATGCCTGGACGACTGAAGGTGGCAGCCTGGATCTCTCCGAAGACATTCTTATGCCAACTGCTTGCGGACCGGGTATCTACCAGCTGGTCGTTTATCAGTTTGAACAAAACCTGACCTGCACCGATACGGCCCAGGTAGAAGTAATATCGGAGGTCTCAGAAAATTGTTATGAAATTGATATTCCGAATGCCTTCTCACCAAATGGAGACGGCTTAAATGATTTCTTCAAGCTGGTAGTTCCGGAAGAAGTGGAGGTCATTATCGTAGAATGCAAGATTTTCAATCGTTGGGGCCAACTAGTTTATGACAATGAAAACGGACTGGCCGGATGGAATGGCTTGCAAGATGGTGAACCAGCCCCATCGGATGTTTATGTCTACCGTTTGATCTATCAAATCCCCGCATTAGGTACTGAAGAAGAACTAATGGGAGAGGTATCGCTATTGCGGTAATAGGGCTTTCGCCGAAGGTAGACAGATACTAAAGGGGCAATGGTATTATTTGGAGTAATACAATTGCCCCTTCTGACTTATACCCCAATAATGTAGAATTCGGGCAGCTCGCTTTGAATCCTCCGGATCCTCGATCTTAAACCAGCTGAAAACCGGGCAGTCACTTTCAAATACAACGACTTCCTCCTTTGAATCCTGAATTTGCTGAAGTGCTGCATATTCGCATGCCCAGCCATTTTCGCGCCTGGTATCCGGCAGGCTAAATATTAAGACTACCGCTGCAATCAGACCCATATATCTGAATCGACCTGTACGATCCAATCTCCTGAAGATGTAATAACTGCTTAATCCCCAGGCCATAAAAACATAGGTCGTTACAGGCATAATCGTATCATATCGAATGATATGCTCGCGATAATCCCTATATCCGCCGAAAGGCAATAAAAACAGATACAAAACCGAAAAAATCAGCCCCCATACCACAAACTGCAACAGCTGTTTCCGGGATTCCGGATCGGCTTTATACCGTATCCATAAACCCTGTACCAGAATCAGAATTAGCAAAAGCGGGAATCCGATTTTGGTGGTAAATTTCAGATACAAGCCCAGGGGCAAACGGCTATAACGCTCCCACAGACTCAGGTCAGCAGATGTATCATTCTCCACATTGAATCCGCCTACATAAAAGGAATAAAATCCAAAAAATAACAGCAGCCCTGCAGCCACCCAATATCTTATAGGAATGCTGGCAAAAAAGGAACCTAAAAACAATGTCCGGGCGCTGGAACCTGATTCTAAGCTTGTCCACCTCCTCGAACTGCGGAAATGCATCCAGGCTTTGGCAAAGACCCAAAGCGGAACCAACAGGAGGACCACTCCCGGAAAAATGGGACCACTCAAACAGATTACCGGAATCAACAGCAGCCATAGCAAAAGCATTAACCGACCAGGCTCCCATTTTCTTCCGTGCAAATACTCGCGCAGAACTGGTAGCAAAAACAGCAATAACATAGCCAGGGGAAGCGCATAAAAAAACACATAGGTTACCGACTGGTCTATGATGGCCATATGCCGGTTTAAACCAAAGGTTTGAAACAGTGGAGTAATCAAAACGGCTGCCATCAAAAAGCCCTCCTCCCACAACCGGCTCTTATTGGAAATAATCACGGCAAGCAGCCAGATAATAAAAAATTGAATGGCCGTTTTCGCCAGCGCCGCTGCCAGGTACACACTATCTACGGGATTTGTTATTGTTTGGAAAACAAAAGGCACCGACCTGAACCAGGCGTTCAGGGCAGCATGAGAGAAATACCGATTGGGATTGGTATACTTCCGACCCTCCAGTAAAACGTCAAGGGCAAAAGGATCCTGAAGCACATCGTGATAAGCCTGCCCCGCTTCCGGCATCATGATCGATGCAAGATCACCATCCAAAGGAAAATGGAAATTGAGGTAGAAGGTGTACCCCAGATCCAAAATCAGGAGAATAGCGATAAATACCTTAATGCCTTTTTTCAAATCCAATACGTATTGTCTGGCCCAATGATACTCAACATACTCTAAAATATTCAGACAATCCTGAGTGAATTAAGATCACACCACAAATTGGATCGTTAAATTTTCCGGGTTATCCTGAAAAAATACCACTTCATCCTGAAATAACTACAAAACTTCCTGGTCTCTTGTATATTTGCACCTCTCCGAGCCCTGCCAAAAACAATGAAAATAGCCTGTTCATCCGGTCTTTGAGATTGAATCTCATGAACAAAACGGATAGCGCCCACAGTGGTTGTTCTGCCCGGAGTGATAATTGATAGCGACGGTTGTCAGTTTTCACTTTAAGGTGAATGAATCCCGGGTAATAGCCAGTTCAACTTATCTGTCCGGGACTCTCTCAGGTTCTGAAAAGAGTCGAAAAGTATCGGATGACGGGCTTTTATTTTTCCAGCTCCTTAACCCGAACTTCCCGCCATTCCATGGGTGTCACCCCAAACTCTTTCTTAAATACACGTCCAAAATAACTGGGGTCATTAAAGCCACAATCATAGGCTATCGCCGTAATGGAATGTTCGGTTTCTGTCAGGTATTCCTTTGCTCTGTTCAATCGTACATACCGGATAAACCGCGTAGCCGAAAGCCCCGTAAGAGCAGAAAGCTTGCGGTGCAATTGAGAGTTGCTCATTCCTATCTCCCGGCACATTTGCTCAACAGAAAATTCAAAATCGTCCATATGATCGATCACCAAATCCCTTACTTTTTGGATAAAGACATCCTCTACTTCCTGTGTGTCGGGAATATCGCGTACTACCCGGCTTTTTTCCGATAAACCGGCAGCTGACAAATAATGCTTTTGCAGTTTTTTGCGCAACTCCAGCAGCTTCCGAATCCGAATCAGCAATTCCTTCTTGTGAAAGGGCTTTGCCAGATAGGCATCCGCCCCATATTCCAAGCCGGTCAGCTTACTCTCCACATCAGCTTTAGCCGTAAGCATAATGATGGGAATATGGCTGCTCCGCTCATCCTGTTTTAAAATTTTACAAACCTCATACCCGTCTTTGTGCGGCATCATGATATCCGAAACAATAAGATCGGGAATGGTATCCAGCGCGATTTCAATGCCTTCCTGGCCATCGGTTGCAATCCGAATCTTATAATCATCTGCCAGGCAGGTAGAGAGATATTCCACTACATCGGGATTGTCTTCTACGATCAATACGGTTGGGGCAGCTTCTGCTCCTGCTGATTTTGTTTCCGTTACAACCGACTTCTGGGAGGAGGGCGGATTCGCTTTACGCTCTGTTTTGGGCAGGCTGTTACTTACTTGTTTTACAGGCATTGCCTTTCGGCGAATGGGCAGATAAACCAACATTTCGGTGCCTTTTCCATCCCGGCTTTTGACCCGAATTTCTCCATCCATCAGAGTAACGAGTTCCCGGGTGAGGGAAAGGCCTATGCCGGATCCGCCTCCTTCGCGGGTTTCCGAATCGTCTACCTGGTAAAACCGATCAAAGATATGTGGCAGCTCCTCTTCCGGAATTCCGGGTCCGGTATCCCGCACTTTAATCCGCAAAGCGCTTTTATCCTGCTGACTCGAATCGCCATTCGCGGAAGCGGTATACTGGCTAAGGGAGAAGTAGACATGCCCGCCGGCGGGCGTAAATTTGATGGCATTTGACAATAGATTGGCCACGACCTGCTGCAATTTGTCGGGATCGTAATCCATGACCAGGTTTTCCGCATCCGACAGGAAATGGATCTGAATGCCTTTCGCTTCCGCGAATGATTGGAAACTTTCCGATAGATAACTCAGAAATCCGACCACATCATTCTGAATATTATGGAGCGTGAGTTTTCCGTTTTCCAATTTCGAAAGATCCAACATCTGATTGACCAGATCCAATAAACCATTGGCGTTGCGGATGATCATTTTCATGCCCTTTTCGTTAGACTTTCCGGGCTTACTCAGGGCTTCTCGGGCCATACCCAAAATGACAGTAAGAGGCGTGCGAAACTCGTGGGTGATATTTGTATACAAGCGGGTTTTTACCGAATCCATTTCCCGCAGTCGCTCTGCTTCTGCCTGATCTAATCTGCGACGCAACTGAAAACGATATACCATCAACACAAATCCAATCAATGCAATAGCATAAAGGCTGTAGGCCCACCAGGTAGCCCACCACGGAGGATGAATAATTACTTTAATAGATTGGGGAGAGTTCCAGGCTCCTCTGAGATTGGCAGCCCGCACATGAAATTCATATGTTCCGGGCGGAACCTTTACATAGGTAGCGACCGGGTCGCGACCCGCCTTTCTCCAATTATCGTCATAGCCTACCAGTTGAAACTCGTGTTGGTTGTTTTCCGGATCCATGAAATTCAGCGCTGAGAACCGAAAGGAGAATACATTCTCATCGTATTTCAGATCTATTTCGGGCTTTTCCCAAAACTCCTTTGATAAATATTGGATGTAATCTTTTTCCTGTGATTTAGCCAATAAGTTAAACTCGGTAATACGCACATTGGGAGATCGGAATGTTTCCCTTGTCAGGATGCGATCCGGATCAAAATACTGTAATCCACCCTTTCCTCCTATGAAGATCCGGCCATCTTCTGCTCTGAAAATTGCCCCTAAAAAGAAGGGCATTGTTTTGATTCCTGAATCAGAAGAAAACATAAAACTGGATCGGTTTTCCGGATTGTAAACCAACATTTTATCTCCGGAAATCCAGATTTGTCCATTCTTATCAAACACGAAACTATGAAACAGGATCGCCCCAAACTGAGAAGGGTATAAGACTTCAACCCTTCCTGTTTTCATATCCAGTTTTTTTAGATCATAGCGTCGACCTATCCATAAATTCCCATCCGGATCTTCGTCAATTCCGGTTATCCACTGGTGGCCGGTATAGTTTTCATCTTCCACCAAAAGTTCGAGTCTGGAAAATTGATTGGCCATCGGATCAAAGAGAAAGGAAAAGAAAGGCACAAGCGCAGGATCAACACTCCCACCAGCCAGCGCAATCTTGCCGGACCGCAACTCTTTCAGCTGATAATACAGGCCATCATTCAAATCTTTTGGGAAATCCAATGGGAGGCGAATACTTTTAAATGCATTACTCTCCGGCATAAAGCGGGATAAACTTCCATCCCCTGTAGCCACCCATATTTGCCCCTGCCTGTCAATAATGATGTCGGCAATCAAATTAGACGGCAGACTTTGCGGGTCTTTTGGATCGTGTTTAAAAAAGGTATAGGTGCCCTGTGCAGGATTGAAACGGATCAGACCGGGATTTACACTATTCCAACGTTTGCCAAGCCAGATATTCCCCCCATCATCTTCTATAATATTGGTGATGTTTTCAAAAAGCTTTTCCCGGTTGGGGTAATATCGGTCATCCGTGGGATCGACACCTGTTATTTCTGTTTTCTTTGGATCGTCAAAGTAAATTTCTGTTTGTCCCGTATGCAGGTTTACCAGACGCAATCCATTATTGTTGGTGCCCATCCAAAGGATACTGTCCTGGAGATAAATGCTCTGGACCTGGCTTTCCAGAAAGGTATTGATGTGATTAAAAACAATCTCTTTCTGCTTTATTTGAAAAAGCCTGCCTCCCTCGGCAGCTGTCCAGCACCAAAGTGTTCCGTCTCTCGACTGAAACATGTCCCACACAAAATTATCGGGAATAGTTGAAACGTGGCTGTCTACAAAGAATTGGGTGATCTTTCCGGTAGAAGGATCATACACTTTCAGACCTCCTCCCCAGGCACCGATCCAGATCTTCTGTTTATTATCTTCAAAAATAAACTTGATATGCCATTCGGCAGACTTAAAGTTGGTGTGCCATTTATCCTGTTTCAAGACTCTGGGGGAACTTAAATTGGGTTCGCTGGTGCCTTTATTCTGGAATCTCGTAAAGGTTCCGGATTCCCGGTTCAGCTGATGCAAGCCATCTCCTTTACTGCCTACCCAGAAATTCCCTTTGGAATCCTCAAGCAAAGCAGATACTTCATTTTGGATTAAGGACTCCGGATCTTTTGGATCGTGCTTATAAACGGTAAAATCATCCGTTTCCCGATTGTATTTATTGAGTCCCCCTTTGTTGTTGTTTTCCCAGGCCCATCCGGTACCTATCCAAATGTCTCCGTTTGAGTCCTTATAGATTTCCCGGCACTTATTATAAGAAAGGCTGCCTGGGGTATTGGGATCTTGTTCGTAGCGTTGAAAGCGTTCTATTTCCGGATCAAATTTGCTAACCCCTTCTTGGGTACAAATCCACAAATAACCTTCATTGTCCTGAACGATGTCTGAAACAAAATCATTCGACAGGCTAAATGGATCATCCGGTTTATGGGCATAACTTGTAAACTCCTCCTTTTCCTGGTCAAAATGATTTATTCCCTTTCCCCAGGTTCCCACCCATAAACTGCCGTCTTTGGCTACGTAAATACATTCAACATAACTGGAGGAAATGGAAGTGGGATCCAAAGGATCGTTCATATAGGTTTTAAACTGGTACCCATCCCAGCGATGCAAACCAAACTGGGAGCCAAACCAGATATAGCCAAAAGAATCCTGAACAACTGCCTGTACGTGATTCCCCAATTCGCCATTAGGCAAATCAAACAACTCAAAGGCGTATTCGCTTTCTTCCAATTCGAGATCCTGTCCGTAAACAAGTGTACAGGAAAAGGAGAAAAAGGAAATGGCTAAAAATAAGAGGATCCGTTTCATGATCATATTTCAGGCTATAGGCATATTGAATTTAAGAAAAGTAAGGCAGATGCCCATCTACCTTACTGTATGAAACACCCCCGACAGTTCTGCCAGGGGCTTCGACTATTTTAAAACGCTAAACGCAGTTCTTTTTTAGCGTCTTGCCAGTTCTAATACGGGTCGCGAGATTTCCAGTTCCTGGAGTGATCCAATTATGACTTCGCCACGGCTGTATTCAAAAAAACAAAGCTGTGTTTTGCTTGCGGTTTTAACGATCACATAATACATTCCATTGTTCATCCCCTGAAGGCGGAATTTCTTGGCGTAACCGTAGGCACCGGATGATTGGTCTTTGGCAATCGGCATACCATTCAGATCGTGAATTTGTACTTCAACGGCAGACTTATTCAGGTTGGCCAGTTGAATCCCCAGGGTGTTGGCCTCAGGTGCTGTAAAATAACTGATCAGATTGGCGGTAGTCTTGCTATTGGCAGATGTCTGCAAAGCTTTAACGCCCGCTTTAGGATTTGCCTGTGCTTCCTCAAAAAGGCGCACTTTCCCATTTGCCTTTAGCAGTCCTTTTGCATAATGATCCGATTTGTTGCGGACATAAAACACATAGGTACCATTTGGAATTTCCGTCAGCTTCAAACGCGTGGCAAATCCTTCTTCCTTGTTGAGCCACTCCCGATACCAGGTAGTGCCATTCATATCGGCTATAGCAATTTCTGTACGTTGCTCTTGCAGGTTGGCAAGATGCAAATCCAGGTATCCCGATTCTGTTTGCTCTAAATGTACAATCATCTCTCCTCCCTCATTTGCGGCAAACACCAGGTTGAAAGAGAACAAACAAATGGTCAATGTCAAAAATGCTTTTAATGGAGTCTTCATCTTTTTTAATTTTTTGGGTGCCAAAGCACCCGTTAACGTTGGGTGATTTTCGATACGACACAAAGATGAAGGCACTTCAGGCTCTTTCGCCCGGACATTGGCACCAATGTATAGGATTCTGCTTCCAAACCATCGGACATAGCTTGCATAGACCGGACACAGCTTGCACATGGGATGATTTTCAAAGGTTTATCGTATATTTATGAACATACCAGCCTACTATTCTCTCTTATCAGCAATCCTCTATTTTGTTTACAGCAGCCATATGCATTTTGGCTGATTAACTAACCTCAAATATTTTATTATGAAGTGTAGCACTGTTGTTTTACTTGCTCTATTCCTATGCCCCATTGGATTGATCGCACAGGATATTACCGGAACCTGGTTGACCGATATTCCCGGTCCCGAAGAAGGCTCAACCATGACCGTAAATCTGACTATTGCCGACGGAACTTATCAGGTCGATTTTGGCGATGACGGCCAGGTAGAAATTAACGGGAAGTACGAATTGGAGGACAGCCAGATTACCGTCTGGGATATTGATGGCGAAGGTAATTCCTGCAAAGGGGTAAAAGGAGTTTACAATTTTGAAGTAAGCGAGACAGACCTGATTATGACACGCGTGTCAGACCCTTGTGAAAACCGGGGCGGACCGGACGGAATGCGTTTTACCAGAAAATAAGACCATAAAAGGATCCCGGCATGCTCAAGCTTACCGGGGTTCTTTTATTTCGCAAACAATTGCCCTATATCCCGGAAAGATTTAAACTCCAGGGCATTCCCGGAAGGATCAGAAAAGAACATAGTAGCCTGCTCCCCGGCTTCCCCCTTAAATCGAATGTAGGGGTCAATGATAAAACGCGTACCAGCGCTTTTCAGACGATCGGCCAGCGCCTGCCAATCCTCCCAATTCAATACGACACCAAAATGCGGAACGGGCACAGCATGCCCATCCACCGGATTGCTGTGTAATTCTTTCGGCGAAAGCCCCGAATTTAAATGGGCGACAAATTGATGTCCGAAAAAATTAAAATCGATCCATTGATCTGAACTTCGTCCTTCCGGACATCCAAGCAGGTCGCCATAAAAAGTACGTGCTGCTTCCAAATCATGCACGGGAATAGCCAAATGAAAAGGTTGAATTTTTGACATAAGAAGAATTTTGACACACAATTTCGTAATTTCCCTACAGCGACCGTCTGTTTTTATAAAATTCATCACCTAAGTTCAATTCATGAAACCGCTAAACAGACTAGTCCTTCTACTGCTCGCATGCAGCACCATGCTGATCTTTTCGGATTGCAAAAAAGACGACGACAATCCCGAACCACAAATTAGGATACGCAAAGATGCAAAGGACCTGACGCAACAGGAAAAGGCCGACTTTGTGGAAGCAGTCCTGGCGCTCAAAAGCACCCCGTCCCCTTATTCAGACAGCCTGAGTTATTACGATCAGTTCGTAAAATTCCATCAGATGGCTGTGGAGAAAAAACTTTGTACAGATCTTGGCGTAGCCCACGCCAATCCGGCTTTTCCGCCCTGGCACCGCAAACTGCTGATCCTCTTTGAAGATGCCTTGCGCGAAGTAAGTGGCAAGGATGTTAGGCTTCCCTATTGGGATTGGACAAACCAGGCCAGCACCGATGCGGTTTTCTCCGATGATTTACTGGGAGGCGATGGCGATCCCAATGAAGAATTTGCCGTCATGAGCGGCCCCTTTCGGAAGGGTAACTTTACCGTAAATCTATTTACTATTCGGCCGGATTACATCGGGTTGAATCCACACCCCTGGCTCGTACGGAACTTTGCTGCCACGGTCGACGAGGATACCCTGAGCTATCCGGGTTATCCGGTCAGCCTGCCGCAAAGCAGCGATATACAACACTGCCTCGACATGGAGACCTACGATATGGCTCCCTGGGATTGCAGCGGATCCGGAAACACCTCCTTCCGTTTTTGCCTGGAAGGCTTCCTCGATGGAACTTGCGGAGGTGCTCAGGCCATGCACAACATCGGCCACGATTGGGTAGCAGGATTTTTCAAAATCCCGGTCGACACCTTCAAAATGGTGCCTGTCGAATCTGTCAATCCTTTCTGCGGGAATATAATGCGGGATACGGTTCCCAATAATATCCGGGTCGGATCTATGGAACCGCTGGATGTATCTCCAAATGATCCCGCCTTTTTCTTACACCATTGTAATGTGGATCGCATCTGGGCAGAATGGCAACTGCTTCCGGACAATGCCGATAAATACCAACCCGTAGCCGGAGAGGCAGACGGTTACAACCTCTTGGATGAAATGTATCCATACAACATACCAGGATACAGAGGATTAGGCAGTATGGATGATTATGGGCTAACCCCAAACAGCATGCTAAATACCGAAGTCCTTGGTTATAAATATGAGTAAAACGGTTTTCGCTTATTATTTTGTGGCAGCTTTCGCGAATGCCCTATTATGAAAAGATCTCTGCTATTATCGATCGTCTGTCTGGTTATTTGTGCGCTGCCGGACCAGACAGGCGCTCAACTCCCCTACCCGATTCCCCATCCGGAATCCTATGTTTGTTATCAGCTTACCGATTCTTTAATCATAGATGGTAAATTGTCGGAGGTCAGCTGGGAAAAAGCGGCCTGGAGCATGCCTTTCGTAGATATCGAGGGAAGTCTTAAACCAGCTCCTTACCTCAACACCCGGGTAAAAATGCTTTGGGACAGTACCTGCTTTTATTTTGCCGCGGAGATGGAAGAACCGCATTTATGGGCTACCCTGCAGCAACGCGACACGGTCATTTTCTACGATAATGATATTGAAATCTTCATCGATCCGGATGGCGATTCCCACGGTTATTACGAACTGGAAATGAATGCCTTTAATACCCTTTGGGATTTGCTGCTTCCCAAACCCTATCGAGAGGGAGGACCGGCCATTGATCATTGGGATATAAATGGTATTCAATCGGGAGTTGCCCTGTACGGCACCATCAACGATCCGTCGGATACCGATCAAAAATGGACCGTGGAGGTTGCCATACCCTGGGAGGTGTTGGAAGAATACGCAGCGCATTCCGGTCCGCCAAAATCCGGCGAACAATGGCGCATTTCCTATTCCCGCGTGCACTATGATCTGGAATTAGTTGATGGTAAATATCAAAAGAAAAAAGACGAAATGGGCAACCCCTTGCCCGAATACAACTGGACCTGGACCCCACAATGGGTAATCAATATGCACCGCCCGGAAACCTGGGGCTATGTCCAGTTTGAAGCGATTAAAGTCGGCTCCAAAACGCTTCCCTTTCGGATTGATACTGACTTTAACCTTAAGATGGCCCTGTATGAAATTTATCTGGCGCAGAAAGCACACAAAAAGCAGTTTGGGGCTTTCGCCGAATGGCCGAATCTGGATATTTCCGAATTCAATAAGATGCGTTTTCTCAGCGACCTGCAAATGGAAATGATCTCCGATAAATTCATCATTCGCGGAAGCGGCAGAAAAGGCATCTATCAAATTGATGAAACCGGCCTGTTAAAACTACTCCACTAATCCCGTTTATGTAAACAAGCTTGCGGAAGGATAATCCTGATATTTTTTATTGCTTGAGATAAACCTTAGTTTTCGGTTTTCATAAATTCAAAGAAATTATCCGAATGAAGAAATTTAACTTTAGTTTCCTGCTGTTGGCAGCAGGCTTGTTTTTTGGTACGTCCCAAGACCTAAACGCACAATGTGAAGACTGGTTGAACCCAAGTCCGGAAACCGGTTGGACAGACTTTGACGGTATGTTTGGAGGCGCTCCCTGCGACGATGGCAGCGGTTGTGCTTTCAATGAAATCACTGGCTTTGAAGTATTTGCAGCCGAAGCTTATTCCGTATCCAATTTTATTGCCGGCGGTTCTTACACCTTTAGTATGTGTAACGGAACCGGTGGTACAGCCTGGGTAGCCGAATTTACCATCATTGCCCCTAGTGGCGCTGTTGATGCTTTTGGAGCAGGCGACGGCGATGGTTGTAGCATCACCTGGACAGCCACTGAAGATGGAACCTATCTCATTGTTATCAATGAAGCAGGTGCCTGTGGCGGTGGCGACAACACCGCAACCTCCAATGGTTTCCCGGCACTTACCTGTAACTCTGGTGCTCCTTGTGAGCCGCTGGTATGTGATTCTGGTGTGATGACAACTACCGGTGCAGAAACCCTGTGTGGTACAGACGCCACCGTTGTCCTCTCTACCGATGGTACGGAAGAAATTCCTGGGACCGGCGGATTTGGCTGGTTGTTTAATCCGGGTGCTGATGGTACCGGAGCACTTGAAGGTCAATTTATCCTGAGTGGCACAACAGCCATGGAAGAATACAACAGCGACCTCAACGGTGTGCTTAGCACCAATAGTTTCCCGCTACTTTCAGGTACATGGTCTATCCGCGCAGCCACTTATGAAAATTCAGCTGATGCGTTCAACACTATTTGTAGTATTTCCGAAGACTCCATCAACGTGGTTTTCGCAAACGATGTACCAGCTGTTGATGATGTGGTAGACAATGGCGACGGCTCGGCAACGGTTACTGCCAGTGGCGGTACTGCTCCATTGACTTACGAATGGTCTGATGGACAAACCACTGAAACGGCTACTGATCTTACTACAGGCACTTACACCGTTATTGTTACAGATGCGAATGGTTGTACAGCTGAAGGAAGTGTGGACATCGTATTTTCTTCTGTTGAAAAGGTAGACGGATTGGAATTCTTCCAGTTTGGTCCTAACCCAACAGCCGGAGATCTGAGTCTGCAACTGCAATTTAGCGAAACCACAGACCTGCAGGTTCAGGTACTTGACCTGACCGGTAAAGTGGTTTACAACAATGCGGCAAAATCCGTACAAAGCGCCAATTACGAAATTGACCTGACCGAAAAAGCAGGTGGTGTATACTTCCTGCAAATCATTATGGACGATCAACAACTTACAGAACGCATTCTGTTGGTTAAATAATTGATCCCCATTCGCCGAAAGGCATTAAACCCCGGAAGCTGTATTGTTTCCGGGGTTTCTTATTTTACGGAATAATTTAGCTAAACATATGCGCCTTTTCACCTGCCTGCTTGTACTTTCCGTTTTCAGCCTGTTCTGCTCCTGCAGTGATCCGGCTCCTGCCTCTTTGGAAAATGCAACGATTGATCTTCAACCAAAGCCTGTCAATAAATCAGCCTCCGAGCGACCCGCCATCTGGTGCTGGGACACCTGGTCGAAAGACAAAGATTATGAAAGTATGCTTCGGAAAATGAAGGCCCATGGCATGACCGGCTTGTTGCTCAATGCAACCGCCGAAGGGTATAAAGCAGTTGTGCCCATTGCCCAAAAACACGGGATCGAATTGCACGCCTGGCTATGGATTCTCAACAATCGAAAAATAGCCAAACAACATCCCGAATGGCTCAGCGTAAACCGAAACGGAGAATCCATCCGGGACCGAAAAGCCTATGTGGATTACTATCAGTTTTTGTGCCCGGCCATCCCGGGGGTGCGAGATTCGATCTATGCACAGGTAGACAGCATCCTGCAAATAGAGGGCGTCGCCGGGATAAGTTGTGATTATACCCGTTATGTGGATGTGATCTTACCGGAAACGCTTCAACCCAATTACGGATTGGTGCAGGATAAGGAATACCCCGAATGGGATTACGGCTATCATCCCTATATGATCGAAAAGTTTATGAAAGAATATGGCTACGATCCCAGAGATCAAGTCGAACCCGCCTTTGACTGGAAATGGGTCACTTTCCGGTATGAGCAAGTCAATGAAATTGTAAATAAACTGGCGGTAATCGCCCAAATGCATGGCAAAGAGATTTCTGCTTCTCCCTTCCCCTCCCCTACAGTTGCCCGACGCATTTGCAAACAAGACTGGGCAAACTGGAACCTCGATTTTGTGTTTCCGATGGTTTACTACGGCTTCTATGGAGGTACTGATGAAGAATGGATCGCTGCCTGCGTCCGCGAAAGCAAATCGGCCATGGATGACCGTGATGCTGAAGTATATGCCGGCTTTTTTGTGCCCGATCACCTCAACGACACCATCCCTTTAAGCAAAGCCTGGGAAATTGCCCGCCAGCATGGAGCCTCCGGCATTTCTGTTTATGACTTCAATTCCATCACCGATGAACAATGGGAAATGATCCGGGAATTCAAGTAATCCTTTTAGATCCATACACCAAAGCCGGAATAGCGCTCATCTAATGGGTAAAACACCATCGATGAACTACCATTACGCCAACTTGTTGAGCCTCCTTTTGATTTTTTTACTCCCCCTTTATTCACCGGCTCAAAATCAAACCATAGATCCGGTAAAACTGGACTCCTTTTTACTTAGCTGCGCTGAAACCAAAGCAGATAAAGTCCTCATTTTCCACCAGGGAATCCAAGTCGCCGAATGGCACAATCCAGATTGTGATTCCATCTACATGAACACTGCCTCTATGGTAAAATCCTGGGCCGCCCTGGCTGTCGGACGATTAATTGAGTCTGGCAAAATCACCAGCGTGGAAGATCCTGTCTGCGACTACATCCCCGATTGGAAAGGGGGCTGCGAGAAAGAAGTGAAAATCAAACATCTGCTTTCCATGACAGCAGGTATTGGCAAAAAAAAGGCTTCTGAGTCTGTACTGGCACAAAAAGATATGAATGCTTTTGTGCTGGGCCTCACACCCGAACTGGAGCCAGGCACCAAATGGTCCTACTCCAATGAGACCGTTCAACTGGTGAGCATTCTCATTGAAAGGGCCTCAAATATGCCTTCCGGCGAATATATGGAGCAGGAAGTTTTCCAGCCATTAGGTATGGATTCCACAAGTCTTTTCAAAGATCCGGCCGGCAATGATATTCTTTTTGGCGGCTGCCAAACTACTGTTGAGGATGTTTCCAAAGTAGGGCTGATGATGTCGCAAAAAGGAAAAGTAAACGGGAAGGCCTATCTGTCAGAATCCTGGATTGAAAGTTGTACCAGCCCGGGCCCGGCCAATGCTTATTATGGCTTCTTGTGGTGGCTGGATACGGCAAATAACAACTTTGCCGCTATGGGCGATTTCGGTCAAATGACCATCGTCTTCCCGGATTTGGACCTCGTCTTCATCCGCCAGCAGTCTTGCAGCAACACAAATCCGGGGGATAATATGCGGTGGATGGGCCCTGTATTTCTGGAGCAATTGAAAGGAATCGTTATTGCGAATTAGCAAATTCGCGAAGCATCTGCTCTACTTCCAAGACCATGGCGTGTGCCTCGGGAGCCGTTGTTTCTGATTTGAGATAGGTAAAGTCCAAGCCAATACTCCCAAACAGGATTTTTCCAAAAGCAGAAAACTCCGGTCCAAAGCGATTATTGGTAATAAAGGTGCTGACATCTTTTAAGCTGACTTCGCCATATTTCCTATCCAGATTTAGCACACCCATAAAGCTAATGGCGGCCATTCCAAGACGCTGGTTTTTCAGCTTAAAAACGAGGCTTACCAGCATCTTACTCAGCTTCGACATACGATGTACTTCTCCCCGTCTGCCGGAGCGGTACATCGCCTTTTTAAGAACAGCCGCCAGTTCTTGCAGAGACATTTCCGGATGCAGTTCCAATTGATGGCGCACCATGGAAATATAACATCCCAGAACACTTTCAGGCACTATGCCTTGTTCCTGCTTCCGGAGATTGGCAAAACTGATGAGGCGAGAAACCCCATTGTTCTTTTCGGGATGCTGCACCCGTAAAACAGCCAGACTTATGGCGGCCAGCAAAAGGCTGTTTAAGCCAATACCCGCTCTTCCAGCTTTCACTTTCAACCCTCTGGAGTCGGCAGCATTTAGTCGAAGACCGACCAGTCCGTTTTCAGAATCTTTAGGTATCCCTGCCCCGATTCCCTTCCGTCTAAATTGAAACTCTTGTTTGATCTGCCTTGCGGCGAATCTAAACATACTTTCGGCGAAAGCCGGTTGCTGAACAGTATGGACCTCCGAAATGGCCGGCAATACAGGAAGCTCCAGACCGCCTGAAAGGCTCAACATCTCATGCAACAGCAGCCTGGCAGAGGCACTGTCCATTATGGCATGATGGAAGCTTACAATCATTTCTCCTTTCGAACCATCTTCCTCCCGAAGTAAAACGCAACGCATGAGCGGGCCCTTTCGATCCACGGGTGTATTGACTTCCTTTTCGGCTTCCGATTTCCACTGATTGGGCTCCGTACGCAGACATTCACGCAGGGATATTTTTGGGGCATTTTTGGCAAGTTGGAAAAAGTAGCCTTTTGCATCCTTTACAATTTCGGCTTGCAGCAACAAATGCCGATCTTGAAGCTTGTGGAGTGCCTGACGCCAGTGATTTACATCCGGCATATGAGAGAGGTGCAATACACAAACCACACAAAGAGCCGTTTTATCATTGGATAAAGTAAAAGCCTCTTCTATGGGTTGCAGGGCACGAATGTATGTGGAGGAATCTTTCATTAATACGGTGAAGGTGGTAAGTTTTTCGTATATTTTAAAGCAAATCGATTACTATGAAAAAGTGGCTTCTCTTTATAATACTGATTATCGCCGGAAATCTGATTTGGATGGGGTTTGTACGTAAACCACTTCCTCCAATTCCGGAGATCTGTGCAGAAATTAGTCCGGAGATCAAACATACTTTCCACATCGAATCCATGAATAACGACGGATTGGAATTTGCCCTCAACCAGAAGGTGAATGGAAAGGGAATGTACATCCAATTTAAAATGGCGAATGCCTGGAAAAGCGGCCGTGCCGGACTGGTTGTCAATGGGATCAAAGGCAATAGCGGCTTCTCGGGAGGTAAATCTCCTCAGGAATACCTTAGCCAGTCAGACCGCCCCAAACCCGGCGGGAAAGACTTTGGCCATTTCATGAGAGACAATAAGGGGAAATCCGTTTCCAATTACACCTTTAAGCATACCCTTACCGAAGGGACCGACGGAAAAACCTATATGCGTATGTCTTACGACGGACCGGATATGCCGATGTTGCAGATGCTGGAGGTGCCGCGTCCAATTACTGTTCCCGGCCATATTTCCAAACAATTTGTGAGCAATGGCGTGGTGCAATTTCAAAAAGGAACCTATGCTTTCGACAAATCGATCAATGGATTTTATATTCCCGTAAAGGTGAATTAGGCAATACCTGCTTGCCGGGCTTTTAGGGTTTAAACTTACGAATTTCAAAATATGGCGGAATACCAAAAAGGGCTTGATGATTATTTAGACAATCACTACATACATCGCAGCAATTGGTTGAGAGCGGCCGTTCTGGGCGCCAATGATGGCATTTTATCCACGGCAAGTATTGCTATTGGTGTTGCCGCAGCCAGTGACTTTCGGGAACCGGTTATTCTGGCGACCCTGGCCGGATTGGTAGCCGGAGCACTTTCCATGGCTGCCGGTGAGTACGTATCCGTCAGTTCACAGACAGATGTAGAAAAGGCCGATATCGAAAGAGAAAAACTGGAACTGGAAGAAATGCCTGAAGTTGAATTGCAGCGATTGGCTGAAATTTATGAAAACCGCGGCCTGAAGAAAGAAACCGCGCTTATTGTTGCCAGGGAATTATCAGAACATGATGCGCTTGGAGCCCACATTCGAGATGAACTGGGCATCAACGAAATTAGTCAGGCAAAACCCCTGCAGGCAGCACTTGCTTCCGGAGCAGCATTTACCATCGGGGGATTGCTCCCTTTCCTGGTAACATTATTCCTCCCTCTAAAGTCTCTGGAATATTCCCTTTATGGCTTTGCGCTTTTGTTTCTTATTATCCTGGGAGCCTTAGCTGCAAAAACAGGGGGGTCCAGCATCGGAAAAGCCGTACTGCGAATCACCTTTTGGGGAACAGTAGCCATGGGCTTAACAGCGCTTGTCGGGTATTTATTTAATGTGAATGTTGGATAGGATTTAAGCGGCTAAAGTAGCTCATCAAAAAAAAAGGCGGCTGCTCCGAAGAACAGCCGCCTTTTAGGCTAAAAAAATTGGCCTATAGATATACAGTCGAGCTTTGTTGTTGCCAATAAGACTGCTTCTCTGTTTTCTCATCTTTTTTGCGCGCTTTTACTTCCTTTTTCCAGCGGTTGTGTTCCTTCCGGATATCCGACGACCGATCGTTATCTGCCGGAAGGCCGGTTTCATTGGGCATAGAATCGCAAAAGTCAGCGTCAAAATCTTTCGAATTACTCATTAATAAAGGTTCTTGTTTAGGTCTGATCAAATAGCCTCTCCGGTTAAACTGTTTCCAATTTAACCCGCTGATACAGCACTATCTTAATTTTATCAATTGGAGAGATGATCAGACAATAAATTAGTGTACTACCCACAATAACGTATTGGGGCGCGAATAGTTCCTATAGAAACTATTTTTTATGAATTTTCCAAACGCAAGCTGTCTCCCACCTGCAGTTTATCCCCGCCTCCGGTCCATTTGAGATAGACCCCGAATAGTATACTCTTGCCCGATTTTCGGTATGTATTCAGGGTATTTAAAGGCTCCATGCCTTTTTCACCGGTTTGTTGGTCGATAGTGGTCACTTTACATCTGCCGCAGGCTTTAACGTAATCGAAGGAGGTATCGCCTATACGCATTTGCCGAAAACCATCCTCCTGATGAGGCTCCCCTCCTGTAAATATGATATTCGCTCGAAAGCGGTCAATATTCAAACTTGTATCCAGCTTGGTATTGAGCAGATCCAGAGATGCCTGTCCCAGCAATAAAATCTGACTGGAATCCGGAAAATGGATGCGCGAGTCCGGATGATTGTTTACAAATCGCGCTTGGGCAGGTCTTACCAAAGTCACCTTTTTACCCAGCGCATCCGAAAACCACTGATTAATATCGGCATCTGCCTGTTGGGTTTTTAGGTAATTATCAAACAAGCGGGAGTTTTCTTCCTTTCCGCCTTCAAAGGCCGTTTTAGGATCAAACACCATGACGTGTCCATCCAGTTCTACCCCAATTCCGTCTTCGATAAAGGATGTTTTAAACTGAGACAGGATAGGTTCGGATCGTTGAGATAGAAATATACCGGCTTCATCGGTCAACATAAAATGGCGATCCCATTTAATTCCGGTATCGCTCAATCTTGCTTCTTCCAGAGAAATTCCGGCCATCCCTTTGATGGGATAAACCACTAGCTGGCTGACTTGCATGCGTATTTTTTATGAATCCACAAGATAAGCATTGCGGGAAATCAGCGTACTACCTCAAGTGTTTTTGGAAGAATTCTATCGTCCGTTTCCAGGCCAGTTTAGCGGCCAGCACATCGTATCGGGGCGTCGTATCATTGTGAAAACCGTGGCTTTTATCCTCGTAAAAGTGCGCAGTATATTTCTTTCGATTGGCTTTTAAAGCAGCCTCATAATCGGGCCATCCGGCATTTACGCGTTCATCCAGCCCCCCAAAATGCAGGAGCAAAGGCGCATTGATCTTTGGCACTTCCGAAGCATCCGGCTGTCCGCCATAAAAAGGCACGGCCGCATCGAGTCCCGGCACCCGCACCGCCATCATATTGGAGATCCAGCCACCAAAGCAAAAGCCGACCACTCCAATCTTCCCGGTACAATCCGGGTGATCTGATAAATAGTCGTAGGCCGCGATAAAATCTGCCAACATTTTGTCTCTGTCGCGCTGGCGTTGGAGCGTTCGACCTTCATCATCCGTTCCGGGATATCCTCCGAGTGGAGTCAATGCATCCGGAGCAATGGCTATAAAGTTTTCCAGGGCTGCCCGCCTGCAAACATCCTCGATATGCGGATTTAATCCCCGATTTTCATGTACCACAATGATGCCGGGCAACTTTCCTTTTGCAGCTGCCGGTTTGGCCAGAAGCGCCTTCATTTTTCCGGCGCCTTTCGGCGAATCGTACTCTATATAGGCTGTTTCAAGATTTGGATCATCGGGCGAGGTTTGTTGCTTCGATTTATACCTGGGCATCAGGTAGTCGAGCAAAACCGGCACGGTTAAGCCGCCGATTGCATAAAAGGAAAGTTTCTCTACAAATTCGCGGCGACTGAATTTATTGTGCGCATAGCCATCGTATAACTCAAAGATTTTCGGATCGAGGTCTTTTTTGTTGATCTTTTTCATATTGCAGGTTGTGGATCTGGGAAAAATATCCTTACATGTAGTTTTTACAATTTAAGGAACTTTCCCATCTTAGCCGCAGATGAAGACGATTAGAGATGTTTTAAAGGCTTTAGATGAGATCATCGACCACGCAAAAGCAAGGGAAAGTAAACTGGCTCTCTTTGCCTGGGTTTACCGTAGAACGACTGCCCAAATTGGAGAAGCCATAAAAGAGAATCGTTTTTCAGACAATGCCTTTATGGAGCGTTTTGATGTGGCTTTCGCCGAAAGGTATATCGATGCTTATTGGCAGCATCATCAGGGCAAACAGCCCACCGCCTCCTGGCTCCTCTCATTTCAGGAATCACAAAAGCCCCTGAGCCTGCTTCAGCATACCTTACTGGGTATGAATGCCCACATAAATCTGGACCTGGGCATCGTGGCCGCCGAACTGGCGCCCGGCGATAAAATTTATGACATCAAATCAGACTTCATGCTGGTCAATGACATTCTTCAACAGCTCATTGACGATATGCAAAACAAACTAAGTCGTATTTCAGGCATGATGCGGCTGGTCGACTGGCTGGGCGGAAAAACGGACGAAGCTTACATTGATTTTAACATCCGGAAAGCCCGTCAACACGCCTGGGAAGCAGCCGTAATTCTGGCACACAAGGAACCCGAAAAATGGGATGAAAGCATTCAGGCATTAGACCATTTTACCTACCAAATGGGTTGCCGTATTTGCAAACCCGCCGGCAGGATGATCAGGTATTCGCTAAAACTCGTCTGCCTGTTTGAAACCAAAAGCGTGCAACAGGCAATCCGGCTTTTGAATTAAATAAAAAGAAACAGCAGATTCACGAATCTTAGCCGGTGACATTGATTTCAACATTGTGCAATCTCAACTGTTTAAGTATATTTATTGATCTTACATTTGGGAGAGCAGAACATATTTTCTGTATCGATCCTCAAGCGTTTACTATTGAATTAATAAAATCTGAACATGAAGTATTTCCTTACAATTCTATGTGCCGGTCTGTTTTTTATGAGCTGCAACAACGAAAGCAGCAGCGAGAGCAGTACACAGGATGGGGCCACAACTCCGGCCACGACTACTACCAGTCCTGCCTCAACTGACGGAAAGGTCTGGCACTATACTTGTCCTAATAATTGTGCAAACAGCGGTAGCGATACACAAGGTTCCTGCCCGGTTTGTAACAGTCAACTGGCTCATAATCAGGCCTGGCATAACCAGGGCGGCAACCAACCACAATTACCTCAAAATGATCAGGCGAGCCCGGTGATTCAGCAAACACCGCCTACTGCACAGCCGGAACCCGCTCAGAATGCAGCAGGTGTTTGGCACTATGTATGTGGCAATGGATGTGCCGGAGGAGCCGGTGCAGCAGGAACCTGTAGCAGCTGTGGAGGAGCACTCACGCACAATTCGTTATACCATCAGTAGATAAAGCAGAACGGGGGGAGCTTTTTGATAAACTGAATCGGGTATTTTGTTGTTCACAGAAGAACTAAACCCATTTCAATGAGTCAGAAAATCAAAAAGATCGCCCCGCTTGGCTTTCCCTGGGAAACCAAAGACCCATTCCTTTTTTGTGTCCACCACCGGGATGAATACCCTTCCGGGAATGATGACATGGGCCCCAATGATTCTTTGGCAGGTAGAAATATCGGACAGGATTTTACGATCAAAGACGGTTGGCGCATGTACCACGGGACCAAAGTTCCCGGTTTCCCCTACCATCCCCACCGAGGCTTCGAAACCATTACTATTTCTGTTGAAGGATTTGTAGATCACACCGACTCACTCGGAGGAGCCGGACGATTTACCACCGGAGATGTTCAGTGGATGACCGCTGGCAAAGGAATCCTCCATTCTGAAATGTTTCCGCTGGTAAACCGCGAAGCAGACAATCCTTTCGAAATATTCCAGATCTGGCTCAATCTGCCCAAAGCATCCAAATTTGTAGAACCCCACTTTAAAATGCTCTGGCAGGAAGACATCCCGGCTTTTGAGGATGTTGATGAAGCTGGTAAAAAAACAAAAGGCAAAATCGTAGCGGGAAGCTACCAGAATACCCAGGCACCGGATCCAACGCCTGATTCCTGGGCAGCTGATCCTTCCAATGAAGTGGGAGTTATGACCATTGAAATGGAAGCCGGAGCCGAATGGACGCTTCCGAAAGCGACGCCTGGTTTAAACCGTACACTCTACTTCTATAAAGGGCAAAAACTTCAGGTAGAAGGGACCGATGTGTCTCCTTACCATTTGATTGAATTAGATTCTTCGGAAGAGGTAAACCTCAAAGCAACAGGCGAAAATGCTTCTCTCCTATTGCTGCAGGGCAAACCCATCAACGAACCTGTTGTTCAGCACGGACCTTTCGTAATGAATACCCAGGCGGAGATACAGGAGACTTTCCAGGAATATCGCCGCACCCAGTTCGGCGGTTGGCCCTGGCCGGAAACCGAACAAACGCACCCAAGAGAAAAGGGGCGTTTTGCCTTACATTCCGACGGTCGGGAGGAGCAACCGGGTTAATCCTGAACCTGCCACCGACCGTTGTGATGTCTAAATAAAAAGAGTTGGTTTACCTCGAATGTCCGACTATAGGTTTTTGAGGAAAACCAACTCCAGGCATCTGCAAAATCTGCTTTTTTCAAATCTTTAAACGCTACGGTCATATGCGGATGAAAGTCTGTATATCGGCTGTCCCGAATTCCTAAAGCATCTGCAAACTGCCCTTTCAGGTCTGATTGCAACCGGCTCAAAGTCTGACATTCGGCGACAGCCACAAAAATGACCCGCTCTCCAAACCGATCGAATCCTTCCAATTTTAGCTCAAAACCTCCATGATTGGTAAAGGTTTTTTCCATGATTTCCCTTACGACTCCAATATCTGATTCCGGCCACCGAAATGGCGGAATAAGCGTGATATGAGGAGGTGACTTGAGCGCGTGTTTGCTCTTATAGCGTTCTTTCGCTTCCATTTTGAAAGCCGTGACTTCCTCCTGAATAACCGCATCCGGGAGGACAGCTATAAACCACAACGGAAGGCCCATTAAATATCAATTTGGAAACTCAGAATTGGGGTGAGCGAACTTTGGACCCGGTCTACCCAGGCATTGAGATCCGGATCATAGACGCGATTGAGGCCATCTACATTGCGGCGGGCAATCACATTTTGGATATCCAGCGACAGCAACCAGGTCGTTTTTTTATTATGTCTGTAGGCTATCCGGGCGTCGGGTCGGAAATAATCCTCGATTCTGTCTGAGAACGGGGCCGACTCATCCAAAGGCGGATAATAGGGATTGCTAACCACCGCTCCTTCTTTCAAGGGAGTAATGGGCATGCCGCCGTTGTAAAGCATCTTCAAACCGAGGGAAAAAATATCGCCACCCTTCAGTGGAAATTCCTTTCCGAGCGTCAGGGATGCAGCTACATTGGTATTGTACCGGGTATCAAACCAGATGTCTCGATCTGCAAAAGTTTTAAACTGCGAATTAAACAGGGAGCCGGTTATAATAAAAAACAATCCATCTGTTCCCAGCGCCTTTTCCAGCAATAGATCAATACCATAATTTCGTCCTACTCCTTCACTTATTAAGGCTACTGTAGAATAGCCCTGGATATCATTCAGGGTCCAATAGGTGCTACCTGGCGCAGCCCCCATGGGCACATCAAATAAATATTGATAATACAACTCTGTGCGCAGTCGCAATTCATTGCCCAACAGGCGTTGATAGGCCAAAATAAGGTGGTGAGACTTAATCAGTTCCAGATCCAGATTGGGCTGAGAAATATTGCCCAGATCATCCCTTACCTGGGTAAAATAGGAACCAATGGGAACCATCCGGCTATGCAATCCGTATGCAAGTACCAGATTATCTTTTTCGCTAAGGTTGTATTTGAATGATAGTCGAGGTTCTACAGACCAGGAATTATTAAGAGTCAGAAACATGCTGTGTACACCCGCATTCGTAATAAATCGCTCATTGGGTTTCCACTGAAACTGTAAATAGGGCTGCAACAAAAAAGTCTGATCCTGCACATCCAGAACTTGTTGTTCTTCAAAGGAAACCAGGCTCAGGCTGTCGTGCTGAAGATCAAAAAACAGGTTACTGGCAAAAGCACCGATCTGATAATTGAAGGCATTGGAAGGACGCACCTTATAAAAGGCCGATACAGAATAACGTCCGTTGAGATAATCCTCCCGGTTAATCAGGGTATGCTCGCCACCAATGCTCACCGTGTCGTCCTGTACTACTATCTGTTGGCCCATTGCGGCAGCCGATACCTGCAGGTAGGCATTGTCATTCGTGATGAGGTTGTATTTCAATCCCATTGCCCCCATATTGGTGATAAACTCGTAATAGGTTTGATCGGAAAATGAATCCCATTCTTCCACCGGATCAGAGGTGCGCATGGTCTCGTTACTCAGTCCGCCGATCCCCCAAAAGTTCAGGTTGGAATTTCCATCCTTTCCTTTAAAATTGAGATTGAAGGAAAGATCCTGAAACGTATTATCCACCCGCTCTCCTACCAGGTTGAACCCGAGGTTATTCAGGATTCCAAGTGTGGAGTAGCGGTAATTGAGCAAGTAAGAACTCTTTTCTTTTTTGAAGGGGCCTTCCGTTGCAAAATCCAGTCCGAGTAGTCCGACCCGGAAAGTGTATTCGCGACTTTCGTCGGATCCTTTTCGGAATTTGGCATCAAAAGCTCCTGCAAAGGCATTTCCATATTCTCCGGGAAAGGCACCGGTTAAAAACTCCGACCGATCAAGCATACTCAGGCTAAAGATGGTAATTCCTCCTCCGGAGGTTCCCCTGCGGGCAAAGTGATTGGGATTGGGAATATCGATGCCTTCCAGCCGCCATAGTAAACCCACGGAGGAGTTTCCCCGAATCACCACATCGCTGCGGGTATCGCGGGAAGGCTGCACGCCCGGGTAAGACATAAAGGTTCGGCCGGGATCATTTGCATTGGTAGGTTGCCGTTCTATTTCTTCGGCGGTGATCGAACGCGCCAATGGGGCCAGCTCATTGGTCGATTCAAAACTTTTGTATGCGACAACCTCAACACCGGCATCCAGGGTTACAGAAACCGGGTTTAGTTTATATTCGAGCACCAATTCCCGGGAGGCATTCAAAAGGATGCCGTCGTCTCTAACACCTTCATAACCCAAATAATTTATAGAAACATTGATACGGCCTACGGGGATCTCCTCCAACAAAAAAGTGCCGTTTTCATCTGTAATTGCACCTACGGAGCCGTCATTCCATGATATCAGGATATTGGCTCCTATCAGGGGATCCTGATTTACTGCGTCTGTTATGGTTCCCCGTACGGTTTGACCGGGTCTTTGAGCAAAAAGAGCAGTCGGAAAAATCAGGACTGCTATAAGCAAAAGGTAACTGGAAGTATTCATATTAAGGCTTTAGACCACCAATTTAAGCAATCCTGTATGGACCAAACTACAGAATTTGCGAAAAACACATTAAGCTTTTATTTTATATTAATAAAGCAATGACCATTGCCAAACGTAGATTAAAATGGGAAAGATGATCGAATATCCGGGATTCTCCACTATTTAAGGTACCTTACAAACCCGCCCCACCTAGCTATCCAATTCATTAAAATCATTTATGAGTATTACTTCTGTGCGTTTTAACAAGAAGAATCAACCTGAATTCTTCAAAGAACTCAATATCCGGGTCAACAACTATTTCAAGGATAACAATATTACAAAGTTTGGAAATCGGGCCATGTGGTTCAAGACCGCCTTTATGCTGTGCCTGTATTTCATCCCGCTTGGCTTTATGGTTTTCGGGTTTGTCCAAACTACGGCAATGGCCTTTCTGGTTTGGGTGCTAATGGGCCTTGGAATGGCAGGAATTGGCCTATCTGTGATGCATGATGCCAATCACGGATCGTATTCCAATAATAAGACGACAAATAAAATCTTCGGATTTGTCCTTAATTTCCTCGGAGGTTTCCACACCAATTGGAAAATACAACACAATGTGTTGCATCATTCCTATACTAATATTCATGGACTTGATGAGGACATTGACAAAGGGGTAATGCGCATGTCGCCTGATCAGGCGCCTAACAAAGCCTTTCGATTCCAGGCTTATTATGCTACCTTTTTGTACAGTCTGTTGACTATTTTCTGGTTTCTGGCAAAGGATTTCATCCAACTTTCGCGCTACCACAAAAAAGACTTATTGAAAACCCAGGGCTTAAGCTTTCGCTCAGCGCTTCTACAGATTCTGTTTCACAAAAGCTGGTATATCATGTTGCTAATTGTTTTGCCCATGATTATGGTCCCAATTCCCTGGTGGCAGACCTTGCTCGGATTCCTGATGATGCATTTTATCGGTGGCATTATTCTGGCGTTCATTTTTCAGGCTGCTCATGTAATTGAAGAAACCCACTTCTTCAAAGCCGATGAAAATGGCAGTGTCGAAAACAGCTGGGCTATTCACCAGATGAAAACCACGGCTAATTTTGCCCGACACAGCGGTTTCTTTTCCTGGTTTATTGGCGGATTAAACTATCAGATCGAACATCACCTTTTCCCCAATATTTGCCATATTCATTATGCGGCTATTGCACCAATTGTGGAACAGACTGCTGCCGAATACAACATTCCCTACTATCAACATAAAACCTTTGCTGGAGCATTAAAAAGCCACTTCACGCTGCTAGACCAGCTGGGTACCGGCAGTTACGACAAGAAAGTGGCTAAGGCTGCCGTTCGTGTTACCACCTAATTGGATACTGGCGCAGCCAGCCGGCTGTGTCCAAAACGGGAATTTCCACAAAGTCGCCTTCTTTCCATTGGAACAGAAATACGTGCTGATCTTCATATTCTTTAAGATCGCCCGTCTCCTGCGGTATTAAGCCGTGGTCCATTCGTCGGAATAATTGTTGCAATCCGGTTGGATCGTTAAAATTAAAGAGGTGACTTTCGAGCATGATTTGTCCGCCATCACCACCATAAAATCCGGCGAGTGGTTGGATAGTCGTGAATACCTGATCAGCATTTGAATAGATCAGCAGATACTTAAAGACAAACCACGACTGCTTAATTTCAATTTGACAGGCAGTAAACTGGTCATCCAGGGGAAAACGGATTCCGGGAATCAGACGGGCAGTAAGAGAATCAGGAAACCCCAGAAAGGAATCTTCAAACAGGTCATTGTCTATGGAGGCTTCAAAAAGTGAAAACGGGACGGAAGCAGCCAGGCTGTCCGGGCCTTGATCGGGGTAGAAATGAAGGGTATCCGATACTTCGATCCTTTCAAAGTAATCGACAAACTCTTTTTTTTCATTTGTTGAAGTGCAGGCAAAAAGGCAAATAATAAGGCTGCCTGCAAGCCCGGTCATGGGCGGTAGGGTTGGGTTCAATTTCATACAGAAAGATACAAAAAAGCCCGCTTAGCATGGCCAAGCGGGCTTTTTTTTAAACAGAAAGAACTATTGCCCTTCATCATCCAATTCGGACAATTCGCGTTCTACTTCTTTTAGGGCTTCGTTGATGGAATTTTCAATTTCATCCCAGTCGATTTCGTCCAGTTGTTGAAGTTCGACTTTCATTTCCGCCATGGCGCCATCTACTTCGGCCTGTACAGCATCCATCTCTGCTTTAAATTCTTCTGATTCGAGATAAGCCAGGGCTTCCTCATCGTTGACATGCTCGCTCCAGTCGATGTCATCCAGTTCATCAAGACCACTGAGGTCAATTTCGAGATCGCCCAGTTCTTCCTGCAACTCCTGCATCATTTCTTCCAATTCCAGATCCAGTTCTTCCAGGCTTACCTTAACTTCTTCCAGGGCTTCTCTTTTCTCTTCATCCGCTTGCGCGAATGCAAGTACAGAGAGCATACAGGCCATCATGGTTAATACAAGTACTTTTTTCATAGTCGGGTGATTTTTGTTTTAATGACAGTAAAATCTCCGACAGGTTGTATCGATTGCCTGTGATACGTATGGTTTACCTGGATTCTGTGAATGGTCTATGCAGCCTTTGGCTGCGTCTAGTTCGTTGCTTTCGCAACTCAGTCTAAAACAGACCAAAAAAGATCAGGTTTTTTTCACCTTGCCTTTATTGTATTTATTCAGCTTTGGCTTCTCCCCTTCTTTCTTCCGCATAACAGAATAGGCGACCACACCGTCAAAGTACTCCGGCAGGAAATAGGCAACACTTATAAATTCGTCATCTATTTGGGTAACGACGACCTTTACACTATTGTCGCAGTTTTCGGTGCCCTCAGTAATTTGCTCTACAAATTCGGCATAGCCTTCCCGGCTTTCCACCAGTTTCCAGCTGCCGCCACATTCCAGACTGGGATAGGAAACGTTCAGGTTTCCGATATCTTCGTCATACTTCAAAACTATTTCCCAATTTGAATCGGTCGGTGCCTGATAACCTATACCATGCCAACTTCCTTTAAGCCAGGGGATTTCCTGTGCATTCAGGCTGGTAGCAAATAATGAAATTAAAAGGATAGTGATTGAAAAGAGTCGCATTATTAATGGTTTAGTTGTTTATCTCTTTTCAAAACGCGGAATGCTATTGGAAAATTATGATTCCGTTGGTTCCGTTGGTTCCGTTGGTTCCGTTGGTTCCGTTGGTTCCGTTGGTTCAATTAAAAATTAATAACCAAGAATTAATAATTCAAAACTCTCCATTCACATTTAACCTCTACCCCAACATTTCAATCTCTGCAAAATAAGGTTGCTTGTAAAAGCGCTTGTCCATGGCTTTGTATAAAGCATTGGCTACAGCCCCACCTGCCGGCGGCAAGGTCGGTTCTCCCAATCCGGTAGGAGCAACATCACTTTCCACAAAGAAAACTTCTACCTGTGGTGCTTCCGGCATCCGGATCAGGCGAAATTTATCAAAATTGCCGGCCATTGGCTTGCCGGCTTCAAATTGCATCTGACCGTAGAGGGCATGCCCAATACCATCAACGACACCACCTTCTGCCTGGTTTTTCGCCCCAAGCGGATTAACGACGATCCCGCAATCAACCGCACAGTATACCTTTTTGACTATCGGCGTTCCGTTCTGCATCTCCACTTCCGCGACCTCGGCTACGTGGGTGTTGTGGGAATAATAGGCACTGAATCCCTGATGCACGCCTGATTTCTTACCCCAGCCTGCTTTTTCCGTAACCAGCTTTATCACCTCCTGCATTCTGGCCGGAGAATACTGAATGCGATCATCACTTTCTGCCGCAGGTTTTGCCTTTTCAAGCAGATCGAGGCGTTGCTGAACCACATCCACTCCCATTTGCTCGGCCAACTCATCAAAAAAGCTATTTTCGGCGGAAGCCAGGAAATTGGTATAAGGGGCCCGCCAGGCACCGGTCGTAATATTGCTCTCCAGGGTATGGGCTTCTACCTGGTAATTTTCAAAAGCTCCGGCAGGAAAAAAGTTGGGAATCAGATCATACATATTGCTGTTGACAGCCGCTTCCGTCAGTTTATAGCCGGTAATTTTTCCATCCTTCAAAGAAGCCTGGATTTTGTACTTGGATGCCGGACGGTAAGTCCCCGCTTCCATATCGTCTTCCCGGCTGTATACTAGTTGCACAGGCTTTTTGGCCAGCTTTGAAATCTCCGCTGCTTCCAGAGCAAAATCTCCGTACAGTCTCCGTCCGAAACCGCCTCCCATGCGGGACATACCAATACTGATCTCGCTTTCATCTCTCTCGAGCAGTTGCGCCAGTCGCTGACGAGTCCAGGCCGGTGTTTGAATCGGACCGTACATTTCCACGGCATCCTCCCGCACATCGGCGAAAAAATTCATGGGTTCCATACAGTTGTGTGGTAGAAAAGGGGCTTCATAAATACGCTCTACCACTTCATCCGCTTCCGCGAATGCTTTCTCTACATCGCCGTCTTTGCGAAGAGGTGTCTCGGCTTTTTTATCCAATAAAGCCAACATTTCTTCATTGTGTTTTTCCGTATTCTCTGCCGGAGAGGCTTCTTCCCATTGGGCTTTCAGAGCCTTTTTGCCTTTCATAGCCGCCCAGGTCGAATTGGCCAATACGGCAATTTTATCGCCAAACTGCAGTACATCAGAAACTCCGTTTATGAGTCGTGCCTGTGTATCGTCAAAGCTGCTCAGTTTTTGTCCGAAAGCAGGTGGGCGCATTGCTACGGCATAAACCATACCCTCGCGTCGGGTATCAATACCAAACAGCGGTTTTCCGGTAATAATCTTGTCCATATCGACATTGCCCCGCGGGGTACCGATAATAGAGAAATCCGAAACTTCTTTGAGGCTTACCTCCTCCGGTACTTCGAGCAGTCCGGCTTCGGAAGCTACATCGCCGTAGGAAAGCGACTCTCCACTGGCATTGGTAATGATACCAGCTGCTGTTTTGCATTCAGCCGGATCTACTCCCCAGCGATTGGCTGCAGCCAGCACCAGCATGTGTCTGGCGGTTGCTCCTGCTTTGCGCAGACCGTCCCAGCTCTTGCGGATGGACTGACTGCCACCGGCCACCTGTCGGGAAAAAGCATCCGGATTGTATGGCGCTTGTTCCACTATTACCATATCCCAGTTTACATCGAGCTCCTCGGCTACGATCATGGGCATGGAGGTTTTTACATTTTGCCCGATTTCCGGATTTGGAGATTGAATGGTTACCACCCCGTTGTTTCCGATTTTCAGGAAAGCATTTATATCATACCACTCCGAGGGCAACTCGAGCATTTTCTTAGTCTTATCTTCGGGCATACAGGCGGTAAGCCAGTTGAAGCCCAGCATCATTCCTCCTCCGGCGATTACACTGGTTTTAAAAAAGGAACGACGGTTTATTTTAGTCTTGACGATGGTCATCTTGATTGGATTTTGGCCTATAAGTCACAAAGGCACTTTTCAAAACAAATGGATTCGGAATCTGAAACGCGCTTACTTCCCGGCTGCTGTTTTAATCGCAGATTTGATGCGATTGTAAGTACCACAACGGCAAAGATTCCCCTGCATTCCCGCATCGATATCTGCATCTGTCGGATTCGGAGAATTGTTTAGAAATGCAACGGCAGACATTATCTGTCCGGCCTGGCAATAGCCGCACTGAGGCACATCGTGCTCCTTCCAGGCTTCCTGCACCGGATGATCGCCATTCGCCGAAAGGCCCTCAATGGTTGTAACCGGGGCATCGCCAACAGCTGATACGGGCAAGCTACAGGAACGCATGGCAACATCTTCCACATGTACAGTGCAAGCACCACACTGGGCTATTCCACATCCATATTTTGTTCCGGTTAGATTGAGGTGATCCCGCAGCACCCAAAGCAAGGGGGTATCGGCATCGACATCCACGGTCATAGACTGACCATTGATTTTAAGTGTATATGAAGGCATAAGATTCGGATTTGCAGTTAAGATAAAGAATCACCCATACTTTACCTATTCCTAACCAAAAATGTGATTATTGGTTGAGGAGCGGACAATATGTGGCTTTCGCCGAAAGGCGTTCTATTTCCGGGTATGTGTTATATTTAATGGTCTTTCAATACCCAATCATGAAAAAGCACCTAAGCAAAGCCATTCTATTTAGTACCCTTAACGGGTTATTAATGCTTTTTCTGGCGTTATTCTGGTTGAGTTTGCCGCGCACTTTTGGCGATGAATCTTTTTTTATCAAATGGACCAGCCTGGTCAAAAAATCAGTATTTGGCTGGGATGAGAAGCCCGACTATGACAATGTTTTATACGTTGACATATCGCTTAGCAAAAGCCTGATAGACCAAAAGGACCCCCTGTATGAAGAGTACACGGGCTATACCAAATCCGTAATTACCAACCGCGATCAGCTGACTGATTTTCTGAATTTGGTTGGAAATATTGGCAAGGACATCCCGCTGGTAATCCTGGATATCGCATTTTCAGACAAGAGCCCGCAGGATAGTTTATTACAGGCAGCCCTGGATGACTTCCCCTTCCCTATCCTATCTGCCCTGGAATTTTCTCCCTCTGGAGACCCCATACCTTCGGTATTTGACACACCCACCGGTGGCGCTGCTTACCTGAGTACAGGCGATTTTTTGAAATACCCGCTCTACTTAAATGACAGCATTGAAGGGCTTCCGCTGGCCGCTTATTCACAAGTTAGCGGGAAGCAGGCTCAGCCTGGTTGGTTATTTGCAAAAATTGGGGATACCCGGCACATGCAAAATCCGATTATTGATTTTCGGATCAGACCAAAAGATCTCAATGACGGAACATCCTCGAACACAGAAGCATTTCCCCTTCGATCACTGGGAAGCCTGCTTTTTGAGTGGGAATTCTGGGAAGAGAAAGATATAAAAGACCTGGTTTCCGGAAAAACAATTATTGTGGGCAACTTTAAAGATGACATCCACGAAACGGTTTACGGCAGTATGCCCGGGCCCCTCATCATACACAATGCCTACCTGTCTCTGGTCCGTCAGGAATCCCGCTTGCGCCCGGTTTGGCTGCTTTTGCTTTTTGGGGTTTTCTATTATTTGTCCTGGGAAATATTCAAGAAGAAGAAGAAAGAAAATAAAAGAAAGACCCTCATCCGTCAGCTTATCGAGAATAGCATAACGGAATCTACCTGGCTGATTTTGGCCACGGTATTATCTTATTTCATATTCAACATCCATATCAACATATTGGTATTACTATTGTATTTGAAGTTAGTCGAATTTCTGGTTCACCGACCGCCAATCACCTTTCCCGTTTTTCAAAAGTCCTAACGTAGACAGTCATGCGAATACTAAGCATTCTTATTTTCTCCCTTCTATTCATTTCGCCTGTTGCCGGCCAATACTATTATGTAGCCTTTATAAAAGGAGAAGTATACTATCAGGATAGTTTGTTAAAAAAGAAAGATCGAATTGAGATAAAAGGAGAATTGCGTTTTAAGAGTAGCAAGGATTATGTAAAACTTTCAGGTCCCAATGGTTTGTTTACCTTCTCCGGAACCAGGGAATCAGAAACAGAAAACGAATTCATTCTGGCACTGAGAAAGGAGTTATTCCCGGAGGTAAGACACTATGCGGCATCGGAATATGATCACACCCCACAACCAAAAAACTATTTTGTGAATCAGGGAAAAGATACCATCTGCTTCTTTGACGAAACTGTATTTATCAATCCCATACCAAAATTAAAACCAGGAGAGGAAATTGGATACCTGCACGAAACGCCTCAGGGCTTATTTTACCAACCTGCCTTTATTAGAGACAGTTTTTTAGTGCTGAGAGAAAAAGACTTTCTACTGAAAAAAACAAATGGAAAACACCCTAAAATAACGAAAACTGCCGTTCTAAAAGTAATGGATAAAAGCGAGGTATTAACTTCCCTAAGCAGTCACAACTCTCTGGATTCTGCCACCATTAATTATCTAATTTACGGACTTGAATATCCATTATTTGAATACATCCTCAACGAAGAAACCAATGAATTTGAGGAAGTTATCATGAACTACCCGGCGGAAATTCTGGACGAATTTGGATTAGTTCGTTTTATTAAAAAGCAATCCTTTATTGATGATCTCCAATTTCATTTGGACCAGTGCAAAGCAAAAGATATGGAAGAGTTTCTGGAGGTCTATCAATATCAGGATTATCTGGATGAGGTGTATCCTACTATTTACCGCCTTGCAGGCAGTAAGGTTTTGAGAGAAGAATTAAAGTTCTATTAAGCGGGAGTTGGGGCTCAGGTAAGCCTGACTCGATTAACACTAAAAGATTTTGAGAAAGCAGGTTTTAAATTTTTCTACCTCAGCTCAGGAATATCATAATTACGTCCAGGTACTTAAGTACTTTTTCTCTGATTAATCCGTCTGAAGATCAATGTAGCCAGCAGGCCTGAAAAAGCAAAGCCGGCTAAAAGGATAAACACATGTTGGTGACCTGCTTCCCCCGGCGAGCGATCCAACAGATAACCCATTACGGGGCCCATGAAAATATCCGGGGTGTAGCCAATTACAGAAACAAGACCTACCGCAGTACCTGTAACGGCCAAAGGAACTTTAGCCTCTTCAAACAAGGCAAAATAAATACCTCGCAATGCATAGATCCCGACACAGGTTCCGGCAATGGTAAGAAACAAAAAGGCATTCATTCCGGCTTCGATCCAACCGCTGGCGAGCATACTGCTTCCAAGTAATAAGAAAGTAAAGCTTAATACGATGCCCCAGGAAGCCGTTTTTCGATCTCCTAAAAATCCGGCAGCCATAGCTGCAAATGGGCGGATCCAAAATGCCAGGGTGCCAATTCGAGCCGACTGTACATCATCATATCCGTGCACTTCTGAAGCATACAACGCAAAATCATCTACCCCTTTATATCCAACATAAGCGCAAAGAATGATGACAGCCTGCAGCCATACGGCAGGCATTTTCACCACTCCCCTAACAGATCGAAATGAAAACTTAGGCCGGTCAGCCTCTTTTAAACCCGGTTGCTTCTCCGGAATAACAATCCAAACCAACAGACCAACCACCATTACGAAACCTGTAAAAAACCAAATCACTTTTACCAGCGCTTCCCGCTTTTCCGGCAAACTGGCCGCTCCAACATCTGCCGGCAATATGGATGCAAAAATCGCCACCGATACAGTAGCTACTAAAGCCGCCAGCAAACCTCTGCCACCGTCCAGTAAGCCATAAGCTTTTCCCTGATTTGTGGGGCCTCCCCATTCGCGGGTAGCACGTATTAAGGCCGCCCAGAATAGCAGTATGGTGGTCAGCCCCCAAAATCCATAGATTAATGCCAAAACTGCCCCGGCAGGCACAAAGGCAAAAAACACGCCGCCGATGGCCGTCATGATCATGGCTACTGTCATCAACTTCCTCGTTGAAAACGCATCCGCTAAAGGACCGCCAAAAAAATAGGAGATCATAGCTACCATGCCATAAGCCGAGAAAGCCATCCCCAGTTCAAAGTTGGAAATGTCAAAAACAGCCAGCAAGGTGGGGCGAAATATCCTCGGAATGGCAAATGGGAGCAGAAAGATTGCTTCTCCAGCCATAATAAGCACAACCAAAATCAGGGATTTGTAAATGGACGAGGAAGCAAGTTTTGACATTGGGAGAGTGGTGTTAGTTTGAGTTTGTCCCGATTCGTATTGGATTATCCAATTATTACAAGGAACGAAATATATCCAGTATTTTGGAATACCCGGATCGGCAGGCCACATTTCCTTATGTATCTTGAAACAAAGAAACATGTACAAAAATCATTCTCGTATTGGTTATTTTCGGCTGCAATCCACAGCAGCAGGAATCCTTAATTGTCTTTGATTGTCCGGACCTGGACTTTTAATGTAGGCGATACCTGTACCTCGGATACCTTTAACAGCCCTGGTGTAGTTAGTGCAGATTTCGAATGTATACCTGAGTAAAGATTTGATTTATACTATCTTTCCGGCATGAATATTCCAGAAATCCGGACAGTCGATGTCGTTCGATACGTTACTCCTTTGCGAGAAGGAGGATCGCTCCCGGCCATAGTTGATGCCGACGACGGATTTTCCTACGTCCTTAAATTTCGGGGAGCCGGGCAGGGCAAAAAAGCCCTTATTGCCGAATTGCTGGGAGGAGAACTGGCACGCGCCATCGGACTCAAAGTCCCGGAACTGGTTTTCATGAATCTGGATGCCTCTTTTAGTAAAACAGAACCGGACGAAGAAATTCAGGATTTGCTGAAGTTTAGCGTAGGCCTCAATTTAGGTTTGCACTATCTGTCGGGTGCTATCACATTTGATCCGCTGGTATCTGAGGTGGATGGGCTTACTGCTTCTAAAGTCGTTATTCTCGACAGCCTCATCACAAATATTGATCGCACCGTTAGAAACACCAACCTTCTAAGTTGGAATAAAGAACTTTGGCTGATCGACCACGGAGCGGCTATCTATTTCCACCACGCCTGGAATAATTGGGAAACACATGCCGAAAAAACCTTTCCGGCAATAGCAGATCATGTTTTACTCGAAAAAGCTGATCGGCTTGAAGAAGCAAAATCTATCATTCAGGAAGGGGTTAGTCCGGCGACTATTGAAGGGATTGTTTCCCTTCTCCCGGATGATTGGCTGACAGATCCTTCAGGTGATGAAAGTCCGGAGGAAAAACGAAAAGTGTACACAGCCTACCTGTCTAAGAGACTGGAGAATATCGACTTACTCACTAAAGAAGCCGAAGATGCCAGATAGACACGTATACGAATATGCTATTATCAGGCTGGTCCCGAAAGTGGAGCGAGAGGAGTTCCTGAATGTAGGCGTCATTGTCTTTTGCAAACGAAAAAAATATCTCCGGGTAAAGTTCTATCTGGATGAGGCCAGAATTTTGGCCTTTAGCGATGAGTTGGATTTGGAAGAAGTACAGGCCTATCTCAAGACCTGGGAGTATATAGCCAACGGGCAAAAGGAAGGAGGCAAAATTGCCCAGTTGGATCAACCGAATCGGTTCCGGTGGCTGACCAACTCCCGTAGTACCATAATTCAGCCTTCAAAAGTGCATGTCGGGCTCTGCGAAGCCCCGGAAGAAGTGTTGGAAAAATTATTTTCCAAATATGTAAAATAACCCATCCCGACAATACATTTGCCGGGATGAGTCATTGATTACTTTTTGATAAAGGAGGCCGCTTTCCGATCCTGTATCAGGACAAAATACTGCCCTGCAGGCAGTTGGCTAACCTGAATCGCCTGTCCTTTACGCGCTTCAAGGTTTAACCAAATTTTCCCGGTGACATCAGCAATTCGGACAACTTGATTTACCTCAAGTCCCTCAAGCATAATTTCATCAACTACCGGGTTGGGAAATACTTTTACCGCCGGGCTATTAACATCCCGGGTCGAAGTAGCCGCTTGTGTACTTCGCTCATAGGCGAATGAACCACCGCTGGCAGCGCCAATACCCCATTCGGTAAACTTGAGGTCAATGTAAATATCCTCTGTAATTAAATGAACGACCAGATCCTCCCCTACTAAATCCGGTGGGCTTCCATCTGCTAAAATAGCCCAGGTAGAAAAATTCAGCGATCCTACCTCTGCAGTAGTACCAAAAGCCCATTCCGTATCCAAAGGACTGTTGCCTTCCAGATCCATACCGTCATACTCTGTTTCCTGAGCGATGTTAAAGATTCCTTTGGTATTTGCCCGTGTGATCCAGACTTCATCTGTGATGCGATCCTGGTTCTCTTCCAGTGTCCAGTCGACAGAGCCTTCTTTGGTAAAAGTAATAGTCGGACCGTCCCAAATTTCCTGGGCAATCAAGGTCTGACTGGCAAAAATTGTGATTAAACCTAAAATGTACAGTTTCTTCATGTTGTAATTTATTTATTATACTTAAGAACAAGGTCAGCATAATGTTCACACATTTACAACATTAAAAAAATTCTGTCGGCACTTTTGCAAGCCTTCGGGTCATTGTATTTTTCCCTTATTCTTTTTTAGAGCCTTGTCAACAGACTTAAGCTTCTCCAGTATATCCCGGGATGGAGGATTATCCAGCTTAAAGGTTGTTCTGCACTTTGGACAAGTGATATCACCATCCATTAGCAAAGTTTCTATATCCAGCGGGATAAACGATTTACAATTGGGACAGGTAAATCCGGGGGTATCGTTTTTTTGATTTTCACTCATGGCTGTATGCTTTTATTGAGAGTAAAAGATAACATATCTGGAAAGATGGTAAAAGCCAGCCTTGCGAAGAAATTGACATTGGCGGGCATGAGTTAAACGGGTTTTAAAGGAGGAGACGCCGGGGCATTAATTACGCACATCACTTGGAGCTACCCCATACTTTTCCCGAAACATACGTGAAAAGTAATTTGGATCTGAAAAGCCGACCGAATAGGCTACCTCTGAGACCGTCATACCTGAACTTTGAAGCAATCGCCTGCCTTCATGCAGTCTAATGGATCTAATGAACTGAGAAGGGGTCTGCCCGGTCAGCGCTTTCAGTTTACGATATACCTGTATCTGACTCATAAACAACGCTTCTGCCAATTCCGGAATTTTCAGGTCTGCATCGTCTATTCTTCCCTTTACCAGTTCCCGCAGGTCCTGAATAAATTGAGATTCTTTATCGTCTGATTTCGGTTCAAATTCATCTTCCTGGACGATTGTCGAAAAGTACTTCTGTAGGCGTGCTTTGGCCTCCAACAGGGTTTTAACCTGAACCAATAATTCCTCCTTGTTAAAAGGCTTGGTCAGATAGGCATCAGCGCCAAAACGCAGTCCTTCAATTCGGTCATCAATTTGCGCCCGGGCTGTTAACAAGACGATGGGGATATGGCTTGTCCTGAAATCTGCTTTTAGGGTATTACAAACTTCCAGCCCGTCCATTTCCGGCATCATTACATCACTGATAATGATATCCGGGACGAGTTCTGCGGCCTTTTCAACCCCAATACGGCCATTTTCGGCACTAAAAATCTGGTAAAAATCCTCCAGGATGGATTTGATATAATAGACAACATCTTTGTTGTCCTCGATTATAAGCAAAACGGGAAAATCGCTTTTATCTGCAGCCGGATTTTCATTCATTTCCAGAGCTGCCGGAAAATCAAGCTTTAAAAATGGAGATTTTTCATCGTGTTTTCTTTCTGTCAATTCAGCCTCCTGGTTGATTGGAAGGAAAAATTCAAAAACAGAACCTTTGTCGATTTCACTTTGCACCTCAATCTGACCATCCATCAATTCAACCAGTTCTTTGGTAAGTGCCAGGCCAATTCCGGTCCCCTCTCCTTTTCGGGTGGTTGAATTATCTACCTGAAAAAACTGATCGAAAATATGCGGCAAATCGCTTGCCGCAATTCCGATCCCGGTATCGGAAACCTTTACGCGTAAAATCGATTTTTTCTCCTTTTCTTCCTTCCTGATATTAAGTAATACCTTTCCCTCTGGCGGCGTAAACTTGATGGCATTGAAAAGCAGGTTATAGATTATATGCTGAACCTTATCTTCATCATAATCCATGATAATTTCTTTCTCTTCCGTTTGGAAAGTAAGTTGCAGATTTTTTTCCTGGGCCATGGAGTGAAAAGACTCGGTTAAATAACGGAGGTACCCAACAATATCACCCTGAATCAAATCCAATTTAAATTTCCCCGAATCGAGCTTTGAAAGGTCCAGCAACTGATTGATCATTCGCAACAACTTACGACTGTTTCGTTTGATTAATCCAAGCTGCGTCTTTTGGGTTTCCTGTTTACTGGTATCAATCAACTGATTGGTCATTCCCAAGATAACAGTAAGGGGTGTCCGAAATTCATGGGTAATATTGGTATACAATCTGGATTTCATTTCCTCCAGCTCCAGTCTTCTGAGGGTATCTTCTTTTTCAAGTTGCTTCCGCAAATTGAAACGGTATATCAACCAAACCAGGCCTATAAAAAGGCCGGTCCATAAAACAAGGGCTAATTTACTTTTCCACCAGGGTGGGCGGATGGTAAACTGATAGACCATTTCTTCTCCCCAAATATTTTCATCTCCGGTCGCTTTGGCTCTAAACGTATATTTTCCGGGGGGTATGCCTCGATAATCGTATTTGCTCAAAAAGTCGGGCATGGTCCAACCCTGATCGACCCCCTCCAAAAAGCAGGAAAATCGAACGGATTCCTGTCGCGGATAATTTCGAGAACTCAAGTGAAAACTCAGGTTGTTAATATCATGTGGCAGAACCAAAGCCCGAGGAACGTTTTGAAAGGAGTGTACACCCGAAAACCGTATTTTCCCGGGATCAATATCATTTGGGTTGCGGCTCTTTGGATGCGCTTTATTCCTTTTCAAGTCTCGAAAAACCAGATTCTCCTGATTAAGACTCAAATTCATTAATTCAACATCTGGCGGTTTTGTGTTGACTCTATCAGGTACCGGCAAATAGCTTAAGCCTTTATTGTGTCCCCACCAGAAACCTCCATTCGATTCTTTTTTGCCTGCCCCGGCAAAAAACTCATATATTTTCAAGCCATCAAGATCGCAATAGGTATTTATTTGAACCTGGTCCTTTAATTGGTATTCTATAGACGGAAACCGCTCTGATTTTAATTCAATTACATTTAAACAGTCTGTAACCCCCAACCAAATACGGCTACTTTCATCTTCTGAAATGGTCCAGATATCATTGGAAGTCAGGCCTTCTTTTGCAGAAATGGAATGAAATTTTTTCCCGTCATAAACATTTACGCCTCCGCCAACGGTTCCTATCCACAACAGCCCGCGACTATCTTCGAGAATAGAAACAATCGTATCGCTGTTGAGTCCCTCCTGTCTGGTATAAAAAGTGGTGTATTTTCCGTCAAACTTTCGCAAGCCGCTGCCATGTGTACCCATCCAGGTGTTGCCTTTCTGATCGCTTTTGATGACCCGAATATAATTCAACGGGTCAAGCACTTTCTTATCCTCCTTTAATTTGTAGTGGATAAAGGATTTTCCGTCAAACTTACTCACGCCGCCCTCATTAAATCCAAACCACATATTTTGGTCCTGATCCTCCTCGATGGCAAATGTTATTTGACCGGGAATTCCGGAAGCTTTATTGAACCAGGTCAATTGTTGATTCTCGAATTTATAAACCCCGTTTCGGGATCCAATCCACATACCACCTTTCGCGGAAGCGTGTAAAGACCGAAAACCAACCGCCTTTAGTTCGTTGGTCCCTTTTAAGCCATACAAATTTTCGTTTTCCATCAGCATCAATCCATTTTCACCAATGGATCCCAACCAAAGTCGGTTTTCTTCATCTTTCTCGATGGCTGCAATCATAAACTCACTGGAAAAATATTCCGGATAATAGTGGCGAAAGCCCTTTGGTGAAAATTGGTGCATACCTCTTTCAGACCCTAAATACAGCCTGCCTTCCCGGTCCTGCATCTCAGGAAAAAGAGAGATTTTAGGCAAGCCTTCCTCCGGTGTAAAATGCCTTATGACTTCGCCATCAAATTGAGATAAACCAGCACCTGCATACCCTATCCACAAGCTCTCGTCCTCACCCGCTGCCATGTACATTGGAGTCTGCCCGTTATAAAAATCAACTTTGTAGAGGTAAACACTGTCATTGGCTAGCTTCAGGATTTGCCTGCCCTTAGAAAACCACAGCTGGTTTCCGGCATTGGTGAGGTGTATATGCGTGCTGTCTAGTCCAATTTCCGGGTAGGTTGGGAAATAAAAACTTTGGATGTTTTGGCCATCATACTTATAAAGACCCTGATCGTTTCCTATCCAGATATTCCCGGTTGAATCAACAAAGCTGGAAGAAAAATCATACTCCGAATCAAACTGAGCTCTTCCATAGAAGGAATAAATATCGTTTTTCAGACTTCCAACTCCTACCTGGGAGCAAATCCAGACAGTATTGCCTTTATCAATATTTATGCGGTTAATTAAGGTATCGCTCTTTTTACCAAAGCCCCGATAGGTTATCGCATAATAATACAGTTGTTTGCCATCGTATTTCGTAACAGAGCCCCCTACACCATGCGTCATCCAGAGATTCCCATCCCGGTCTTCTGCAAAGCCTGAAATCGGAGCATTTAGGGTAATATCTGTCATTTTGTAATGCCAGAAGTACTTTCCGTCATAGAGACTAAAGCCTTTGTTGGTTCCGATCCAAATTCGGCCTTTTGAGTCTTCAAAAACAGCATGAACAAAAGAGTTGTCCATCCCTTCGCCCGTATCTAAAACCCGAAAGCGGCTGCTGGTAATATCAGTAAACCTCCAGGGAAGTGCCGTTACAACTCTGGGAACAGGCAGGTCGAATGTATCCGGTAATATTACTCTTTGTTGAGGCAGGGGCGCACCACTTCCTCCCTGAATGGATTGTACCACATTTTGAGACCATGATTTTGCCCATACCAACTCCGGTTGTTGAAAGTTTGGCTTTGGCAGTTGGATCTTTTCAAATTCTGGCGAAAAAACGTAGGGAGGAGGCAATGTATCTGCCCTAACAGTATCACCTTCTAACAGGTAGGGAACTCCGGTTGGAATGGTATCTCCATCTTCTGTCAAAAGGATCAATGACGACTTCCTTTCTCCTTTTACAGCGGCTTTATCAGCCCTCCACGCCTCATGGCAAGCACCGGCTAGGAGCAACATGAAGAAACAAATTAATCGGGCAGGTTTAATTTCTTTTATCAAAAAACCAGGGAATCAGATTTCTTTTTGGATTGATTAATCCCCCAATTTAATAAGATAATCCGGAATTTGCCTGAAGTATTTATTGCCTTTCGGCGAAAGCCAAAAAAAACAAAACCCCTACCAGAAGACTCTGGCAGGGATTTGGCGCTGTAACAAAAAAATTAAAAAGCTTGTTTATTGAATAACCAGTCTTTTGGTTCCGGTATAATTTTCATCCTGTAAAACCACCAGGTACAAACCGGCAGCCATATTGTCTAAAGGAATGCTTACATCGCCATTCAAAGCAGGGCCTGTCCAAAGGGTACGTCCCATTAAATCACGAATGCTCAATTGGGCCTGATCGCTTAATTCATCCTTGTTAAAGCTGACCAAAACTACGTCTGTTGCCGGGTTCGGACTCAGGTTTATGGCTATTTCCTTTTTCAGGTCCCTCACACCGGAGGTGCCTCCAGATTGTGTAACCGTAACAGTAGCGGTACAACTGGATTGATTGCCGGAATCGTCGTAGGCGGTCAGGGTTACCGTATTGGCGCCGGGCATATCGTAAGAAACCTGATTGATGTTGATGGACAAATCCTGGATTTCGCAATTATCGTAGGAGCCATTATCAATATCGTTGGCACTAAAACTGGCGGTCTGCCCCGGCTCCAGGGTATAGTTTAAATCCTGACACAGGGCTGTGGGAGGCTGACTGTCGTCGATGCCCAAAATAATATCGAGAAAAACAGTCTGTCCACATCCATCTGTCACATAAACGGAATACGCCCCGGGGCCCACGTTCTCCAGGCTGGAAGAAGTGGATCCGTCCTGCCAACTGTACTGGACAGGATATAAGCCAAAATGTACGTCCACACTGACAAAGCCGTCTGAAGAACCCGGGCAACTTGCATCGCCATAATCCAGGCTTACATCCAGATCACCATCTCCAAGCCGGGAAATGTACAACTGAAAATCACCCTCGCTGCTTTGGTTGCCTTCCACCATCACGTAGTAGGTACCCGGACACACATATCCCAATATGTTGGACTTCAAATTTGAAGAGCTGATGTTGTTGCTTTCTGTAACAACTGAATAATCTTCGTCATAGAGATAGATATAGGTATCGTAATTGGTAGCCGGATCATCGGTTGTAATTTCTATGAAACTGGTAGTGTTGACTGTGAATTTATAAATCACTTCTGAGCTGCTCTCCTGGTAATTGTCCGGATAGCCAACGTGTGGAGAAGTAGCTCCTGAAGGAGCCCCGCGATTGCTGTTGTAGTGGGTTACGATATCACTTCCACCTATGGTTCCAAAATCAAGTGCATTGGCGAAGCTGTCACCGCCGGCATAACGCCAAACCGATTTAAGGCGCATGTCGTATTCCCAGGAGTTAAATATCCATTCATTTACCTGGTTGCTCCAGTTGTCTGACCATTGACCGGAGGGACCTACGTCGTGCAGGTAAAACTTATCCTGAAGGCCATCAGAATCTGAAACGGCATAGATCTCATTGATGTCACCAAAATCTGGTGTGCAAACAGAACCTACGGCATTTCCCCACCCTCGCAGATCAAAATACAACGGTGTGTAATAAGGTCGGTTTAAACCGACGTGTAAAGATTCGTCTGACTCATAGAAATAGCCTTCTCCGTCCATAGAATAGGTAAAACAATGTTCGCCGGTCCAGCCATTATCGTATACATCGATCAATACGGAGTTTTGCTCTGCACCTACCGGATTCCAATCGTTGTTGATGTAGATAACATCATTCTGAACTTCGTAATTGATGTTGAGGTTTGAAACCTGGGCACTGGCTGAAAAAGCCAGAAAGAAACTTAGGCCGGCAAACAGTAAAGCCAGCTTTGGGAAATTATACTTTTTCATGTCTAGATAATTTTAGGATTTTGAAATATTCGATTTGAATCGAATAAAACGGGAGTTGAATGGGGGTAATGGGTTTTATCGAACAATGATCAATTTGCGGTTGGCCACTTTTTCGCCTTGTTGGAAACGGACCCAGCAAAGCCCGGCCGGGAGAAGATCACTGTTAATTTCAATTGTTGATTCTCCGGCAAAAAGGAATTCGGATTGCTGGTGAAGCAATTGCCCGGCGGTGTTGTAAATGCCGATTTGTATTTCTTCGTCCTGCTCGGATAAAATGGTGGCTTGTACCTTGTTTCCCGTCTGAATCGGGTTGGGGGTCAGGGTTCCCAGGCTTAATTGTTCCGCCTCTTTTTCAGTGACAGCACTGGTAACTTCACAGGCTACACCAGTCGATACGCCAAAATCTGACACGAAGTTTCCGATGTCGCCGGAAAAATCAAACTCAGCGAAAGTTCCATCCGGACCGACAGTTGCTTCCAGCGTGGTCAGAGAAGAATTATCTCCCTCGCCGATTCCCTGATTGAACCGATAGTAAGCCATCAGGCCCTCTTCGGTACCTTCCAGTTCGCAAATCATTTGTTCCTGGATTTCGGTCTGTGAGCGCTGGTAATTCCAAATGCGCAATTCGTCCATGCGGCCGTTAAAACTTCCATTTCCGATGATGTAATGGTAAAAATCGCCAATGCTGGTACTATATGGGCTGGAAGCCAGAGACACGCTATTTTGAGAAGCTGGCAAGACCTGGCCATCCAGATAAAAAATGGCCGTATTGCCGTCTGTCGTAACAGCGATATGCTGCCATCCGCCGTATTCAATTACTGCCTCATCGGTTACCGCTTCAAAATTTTGGGTTTCGAGGTGGAGTTTTCGATCTTCATTTTGATAACCGTTGACTGAAAAAGTATAACCCGGGTTTTCCAGGCCGCCAAACTTATTCCCAATTATCGTCTGAAAATCTTCCTTGGCGTAAATCTGCACCCACAATTCGATAGTAAAGGCAGTGGTCAGTTGAAAATCGCCGATATCCGCGCGGTCGCCGTCGCCGGCAAAATCGAGGGATGCACCATCTTGTGCGATCAGCTTGGCTGTGCTTAGGAAAAACAGTACAGCAAAAAGCCAGACCGTTTTAAATGAAAAATGGATGGCGGGGGTAAACAGGTTTTTAGTTACATCTTTTTTCATAATACAAGTATTTAGGGGTTTTATGAAATGCCGCTCAGAGAATTCTCTCAGCGACAAAACAAAGATGCACGCAAGCCTGTCGGGAGGTCTGGACTTATCATTCATTCGTCTGGACATATTTTACATGCACACACAAATCACTGATAATCAAACATTTAAAAATAAAAAAGCCGAGCGAATTTTAAAATCCGCTCGGCTTTTTATACCCAAGCCGAAGTGGATTGGGATAATTTTAGCAATTTTATTTTTTTGATCAGCAAGGCAAAAAACGCAGGCGTAGCCTAAGCTACGGCGAGTATTTTTAACAAAGCAGATCGGAAAAAGAAAGAGATAAAAAAGCCCAAATTACTTCGACTTGGGTATAACAGAATATTTCTTGTCAGAAAAGGCTATTCGCCTTAAGGCAATACGACAAAACAACGCGATTCCGGTCGGGCATCTCCAATTTGAACTTTAGCGATGTAAGTACCTGGAGGAAAATGGGACACATCAAAATCAACCGTTCCATCCAGGGCTGGAATATGGCGTTCGGCCATGCGCTGACCGGCCTGGGAGAAGATACTTACCGTCGCCGATTTGCCCAATTGTTTGGCATCTACGTCCAGCTTAAGCAACTCGGCAGTCGGGTTGGGATAGATTACGAAGCAATCCGGGTTTACTTTTTCATCCGGCGTCCATTCCTCGTAAGAGATTTCTCCATCTGCTTCGGTTTTCAAAACCTCTCCTTTTACATAGAGAAAGATTTGTGCCGGATCTGTATTCCCCGTAAGGGTGACTTTCTTATTCTGTTTTCCGTATTTGCCTTTGGTATTAAATTCAACGGTAATCGATGCTGTTTCCCCAGGAAGGATGGGTTCCTTTGGATATTTTGGTACGGTACAACCACAACTCCCGCGCGCATTTGACATAATGTAAGGCACATCTCCCGTATTGGTGAACGTAAATACCCGGGTGACAATATCGCCCTGAAGCGCAGACCCGAAGTCAAATGTTGCTTCCTCAAATTCAATAGTTGTGGTGGGTCCGGCGGGTACTTCCGGAGCCGTTTCTGAAGATTCAGCCGGGTAAACGCTTATTTGTGCCTGCAAGCCGGACAAACTAAAGCAAATAGCAAGTAATACTAAAAATGGAGTAGTTTTCATTTCTGAATAATTTTGGGTGTCTGTAATATTAACCTCAACGTACTTTTTTGTAACCATATTTTGAATTTCCTTCATTTCATACCCGAAGCGAGAACAGGAAGCCGGCAAATGAAATTTTCGGATTGACGTTACAGCCTTTTCCATCAACAATCGGTACAACAAACATCTGGCACTGGTGTCAGACGGGAAGTACGCAGTATCCTGCCTTCTCCCAAACCTTCATCTACCGGACTTTGGCGTGTTTTTGTACCGGCATAGGACATCGTTTTTGCCCGTTTATCCAACTGATTAACAAGACTGCTAAACCCAACTTTATCCTGTCGGTTGAGTAAGGCAGCCGTTGCTTTCGACACACGAGGCTTTTGAAGATTACTCACATGCTCAAAAATGTTGGTTATGTGTGGCAGTGTCTCCACTACAATCACGCTTAAAGAAGCATTCGCCGGAAGGCCACAATTACCTAACAATCGTTGTACTTCCTTATTTGTCCAGGCAGTTGTGCCAAATTTTGTGGCATTTTTATTTTTCCGGAGGCTTGGGATCGCAAGCTTAAATACATTACTGAAATTGGCAGGATTCACATCAAATGCAAAGTTATTTACAGTGATTTCCTGTAACAAGCTTGCCTCTTTTACTGCATATCCTTCTACAACCCGACGGGTTTTGTCTTTTTGGGACTGGACTCGTACCCGCCAATCGAGCGGACGGTCGTCGAGCAGGATATTTCTATAATCCAGGTTATCCGCCTGCTTCACCTGAGCATACAATAAAGCCCACAGCTGGGTTCGGGGAGGATCAGCTGTTACATTTTTGCCATCGTGTACGGCAACGGCATAGGGAGCCGTAACCCACAGTTTTGATTCATCCCGGTTTGGAGCACAGGTCAGAATAGGTGCCGGGTGTTGAATTCCGGTCACTCTTTGCCGGCGGCCAAAGCGTCCTTGTGCCGTAGACCATACCATTTGTCCTTCTTCACTGGAAGTATCCCGATAATGTCCGACTCTAAATTCATAGGTGAAAAATCCAAACATTTCATCCGAGTCGGAGTGCAGGCCGGCTGGAACTGGTAACAGATAGTGTCTGTCGCTGTCCGTACTTTTCTCCATGGGTTGCATGGCATTAATACCCGCAAGGTCATTCGCACTTTCGGGGGAAATGACCCGAATATATTCCGGATCGAGGGGAATAGCAGGCTCATCGGGAGCAACCAATAATTCCGGATTGTTATTGCTGATTAACTGGTCCGGGGAGTTGGCCAATACCCGGGCAAAGTAGGTATCATTTGGATCTTCCACAGGTTCGGCAAATTCAATCCATAAATACCGCTTCCGGGAGGTGGTTTCGGAATAGTCGTCGGACCTCGAATAAGGCGAAAGGGCAAAACCCGCTGAAACGATTTTTGGTACTTGTGCCGGAATATTTGTGATTGGCAAGATCAACTCAAATGTCTCTGCCGGATCCTGTTGCGCTCCGTGATCTATTTTAAAACGCGGCTCGATGCTGTAATTTAATTCAATGGTATCCGGAAAATCAGGATCGGGATCCGGGTTTTGAGGAGTAGGTACGGGCAATTTTTTGGGTTCAATGGCGTCAATAAAAATAAGGCGTGTGCTATTCCTATTGGCTTTCATCAGAGACTCAAAAGAAGCCGTGCGGATCATTTCAATATCACCTATAAAGGCATCTGTATACTGGGCTTCTGCATCTCTGGAAAACCGCTTACTACTCCGGATAATAAAGCTCTGGGTTTGCAAAGCATCCCACATCCAATCTCTGTCAATTTCAAAGCTTACACAAACCAGCCAGTGATTAATAAGGTCGCTTTTTGAAGCCAATGTCAATGAGGAATGATCTGGAGACAGGGTATGTCTGATCCTGCTGGAGCACCCAAAAACAACACGCTCCCCTTTTGAAGCCATTAAGCTAAGACCGTTGCTTTCTAATCCGAGCCTTTCGGCTAATTGTTGTACGTTATTTGGTTGCTCAGCCGATTGGCTGCCAAAAAGCACCGACTGAAGCGTTCCATCTCTGGAACTAATCACATCAGACCGCATAAAGATGCCCTGAATCATGGGCACACCCGGTGTTTGGATGATTAGTTCCTGTTCGTCTGTAGACGGATGATAAGCCATCACCTCAAAGGGTTCACCATATCTGTTGTCCAGTTTTACATTTGCATCTCCAATGAACCCGTAATAATCCTGATCATCTGCTTTAGATTCGCAAACTGCGCGGATTGTAAGCCTTATTTTACGTGCCGTTGGCAGAACCAGTTGAGTCAGATTATCCATATCCTCCGGAAGATCGAAATCCGCCTCAATATCCGTTTCACTTCCGGTATGAATTACTTTTACATCTACGTATTCTACCGGGATATTTAAGATGGCCTCATAATCATCATCTGAATGTATAGCCGGAAAACTTCTATGGGTAGTGTAGAGGTGTACAAAGTCATCCCGTCCGGAAACGCCTCCGTGTTTGTCCATTTTTAAAGACTCCGCTTCAACGGTAATTTCCAGGCGATCCACATCCGGATCTGCTATTCCGAGGCCAACCCGATGTTCGGCATTAACACTGTGATCATTTTCATCAAATGTAATTCCCAGCGTTGATTGTTGAATCAAACGATCAATCGGATCATGGTACTTCCCGGTATAGACTACGGCGGGATACCCCAACTTCGGCCGTTGAATATTTAATTCGGTAACATTTACCGGCGTATCGCTGTCGATAAATTCATTGCTGTTATCACCCGTTGGTTCAAATTCCTGAATTCTGGGCTGATTGGGGGATATATACCTTTTGAATTTGCAAGTGGTAATATCTGAAGACGTCTCATTGATTGGGACCCGTTCGATACCCGGCGACCCTCCGCTAATATCCTGCATCCGAACCCGAAAAGCATAGTTTTCTCCATATCGCAGATCAATGGAAATTGGGCCGGACTGGTACATTTGGTTTAGCTGATTTTGTGCCTGGCCATCTACCCCGGTTCCTGTATCATTCAACGGGTCTTCGGGGTCGTCTTCAACATCCGGGTTATTGGTTTGATAAATATCGGCAGCATCCGGATCTGGCAGAATCATACTTTTTCCATTCCAGCTTCCGAAATACATGGGCAGCCAATACTCTTTATTTTTGTCTCCGTCTAATTGAGAAGGGTAAACCTGAAAGGGCAATTCTCCTTCAAAATCACCGATTAAAATCGGATTTGTATTATCCTCTTTCGACCTGGTTAAAACCAGGGGATTCCGGCTTTCAATCCGGGTCAGGGATTCCCAGTCTGAATCCGGGGTCTCTGCCAACTTTACATCGATATTATAGCCAAAGACGCCGAGCGGGGCATCCAATCGGCCGCTTTCGGTTCCATCCGGATGCTGTACCATTTGCCGCATGTACCAAATGAGAATTTGCTCGTCGTCCCAACCCAGCCGAATGCCTGCATCTTTTACCGGATGATGGCCGTCATTTTCTTCAATAAGTATGTCGCGATTTACTGGCTGCATGCAATGGACAATTTTGGCAAAACCGTCATTGTATTCACCTGCTTCGATAAACAATTCATCATAACCCGGAGGGGTGCCCGTAGCATCGCTTAATGCCACTGGGAATAAAACAGGCGCAAATACCTGTCGGGCTTCACCGGGTACTAATGGAGGGATTTTAGCGGCATACCGTTTGATGAAGTTGGGTTCTTCATTCAATTGGGTACTGTAATCGCTGCCATCTGCCAGATCAATAAACAGCCAGCCTCCCTCTTCAAAATATTCCGGTTCTATGGGTAAACTTGTCTGGTAAATCATGCCTGCTTCCCGAGCCAATTGGGGTTGTCGCAGCAAATAGGCAAAGACTTTACCCCAACTGATAACATTCGTATCCCGGCTAAACCCGGCTTGCTTTTTAGCATCTTTCACCGCACAATGATAACTGTCGTCTGTAACGGCATTCTTTGTTTTGGGAGAGGTAAAGTTAAAAGCAGACCGGTAGGTTTTAGGCAGGTATTTTTTAACACTTCTCGCTTCGGATACGGCACTTTCCGGTCTGTGTTTTGGATCCAGACCATTCTTTAGGTTCGCATTTGTATTGAGCCCGTTTCCAGCGGTCACCTCCAGATGATTGGCCATGGCCGCGAAAATATCCGGGGCATTGGCCGGGGAATTAGTGACCAGATCAATATCAGCAAAAGGGGCGACTGTATGAGGATACACACTCAAGCCATTGAAGATATTCGCCGTAAAGGCAAGATCCGCATTCGCGAAAGCGGGAGCATCCGTAATCCCGGCCTCCCCTTCTATCGCCGCAGATAAAGGGTTTTGCGTACGGGGAATCACGACTATATTTAAACTGAGGTTGTTTCCGTCAAAAAATTGCGGGAAAGCTAATAGGGAAAAACGTTGACTATCGTGCATGGTTTTTGGATTTAAGCGATTTGGCGTTGTTCCTGCCAGGAAGTACTGAAATTGATGTTGATTACAAGGAAAATGCTGATGTCCAGTCCGAAAGTGACCTGACAGGCGAGATCGGTTCTGCTTCCATCTCCAAGCGTTTTTTTGGAGACCGTGCCTTTTGCTTCGATCATAATCGTGATGGAAACAATCCCACCCAGAATCTCCGCATGCCCTTCAAACAAGAGGAAAGCAGAAACTTCGAGTATGCCCGAGGCGATAAACATTTCCACCCCTACCATATAGAGCACGCTGACGTTTCCGGCTACAGGAAGGCCAATGACGATCTGAGCTCCGAAACCGAATTTCATCCGCAGGGAAGGTCCGATTTCCGTATCAGCCGCGATGTCTACATTGGCCTGACCAATGGCGTAAACCGTTACCGCTGAGAGGGATACACACATGACCGAGAGTCGACCATAAAAACCGAGAAATGCGCCGGCACTTGGTTTCAATTCATCCAGGTCTGTGGTGAGCATGACTGCCCCGTTAAAATAAGCGCCGAGCTTCAGGCCGGCTTCAATTTTAAAGGGCGCATTGGGGTCGTTGTAGAGGGCATCCGGAAATGGAAACCGCAAGACCGGAATTTCCTTCGATGCTTCAAATTTATATTCCCAGCTCGCAGCTTTATTGCTCATTGCCAGCTTTAAGCCGCTGGCAACCGCGCCGGCATAATCCTCACCCTGTAGTTTTTGCAGAATCTCCAGCACATCAATGACCGGTTGTAATTCATCCGAAAAGATGAGCTTGGGTTCGGGATAGCTCGCTTCTGATCCATTTTTTGAATCCCAGCTTCCGCGAATGGTAAGCAGACGGTCAATTCCGCCAAGGTCTACCACCAGGCCTACATTTTCCAGTTTACTTTTCCAGTTGTCGGCCAGGGAGTCTATATCAAAATCCAGCTTACCATCGGTTCCTCCCTGACTGTATTCGATGTAAATCCGGAACTGGCCGTCACCCAGGTTGATCAGTTCAAACTCAGGCGGCAAATTAAACTTATCGGCAACTCCTTTTAATAATTTATACCCTTGCTCTTTTACATCATCAATGGTATCGTGGATATCCATCAACTCCCAGGTTTGTGCGCCCAGGTCAGACAAATCCCCGGGTTCGAATGCGCTTGAAGCTACACTTTCAATTAGGGAAACCGCCTCGCCAAAATCTGAATCTGCCGTCCCAATATTTGGGAAGATGCTTTTGGTGTTGACAATTCTGAAGGCATCCACAAATAAAGGCGGCGTTTTGCTAATGAGTTTCTGAAGCCCCATTTCAAAAGCCGGTGTCAGGAAGAGTGCTTTCTGCGTATCCGTATTTTGAAGGAATCCATAGTTGATGGTATCCTCTGTTGGATTTCGCAGTATTTCACTCGGATTGGCGATGCGAAGCAGCACATCCCCTTCCGGAACATTTAATTCCAATGGAGGTATCTCGGCCTCCTCGGATCCGGGAAGACTGCCGACCAGTGCTCCTTCCCGAATAACGGGCACACTCAGATTGGTTGGAACCGGACTCACTTCGCCACTTTCTCTTTCGTGTTTTACCAACGACCAGGATCCCTGTCGGGGGAGTAGCACACTCCCCCTGCCGGCTACTACAAATACAGGTGAGCTGTTGTCGGCAGCCACAGAGTTGTTGACATCAAAGCGGGTGAGTCGCATCATTTGCCCGCTCTTGGCCAAATTCACCTCACAATCCACCGGACCGCCGATGGTGCCCCCTTGCGCAGCGATTAGGGCAGCCAGTGTTTCCTTATTTATCGGCAATCCTTTTGGAGCAATCTGCACATATCCCAGGATCTTTTTAGAGGGGACAATTTTCTTCTCTTCCCCGTTTATCACTTTCTTTTTGAAGCCCGATTGGACATTTTCAAAGAGCACATCGGCGTCAAAATATACCGGGTCCAGGATTACCTCTTTGTTTTGAGGAGGATCCAACTCTTCATATAAACCACTCGAATTTACCTCTGCATCTGCACTCATAAAAATGTTGAGAGAAGCTACATCGGAGGCATTCTCGATGTTTGTAACATTATACAATCCTTTTACCAGGCCGGGATGGATTTCAAAGGGGCTTTCCTTACCTACCGTTATATCTGAGGTTTCATTGACCCAATAGCGGAAATCAAATTCGCCTTCGCTTTCCGCTTTCCAGCCCGAATCAAAACGGTACACATAACCGCTCGACACGCGGAAAATGGTGATGGTCCTGACAACTTTAATTCCCCAGGGATAAAGCACGCTCTTCACCTGTACAATCTCGTGGGAGGTTCGGCCGGTAACAATGTCGAATTTCACCTGACTGGTTTCTGCAAAAGCAGCTTTGGGGTTTAACCAGTTGCTGAAAGACGTTGCTCCGTACCCGCTTAAGTCTATGCGTTCCAGGGGTACTCCCCGGTCCTGTTCTGTTTCCTCTGCAAATTCTCCATTGAAGATCAGGGATACCTGTCTGCCCAGGTTGCTGGTTTCGGTATCCTGGCCGAAGATGTTTACCACATTATTGATCTGCATGGTATTCCCCTTAAACATATCGCTATCAGAGGTAATGCTTGAAGCGCCTCCCTCCAGTTTTAGCTGAAGTCCGCCACTAAGGTCATTGGCGAATTTTTGAGCGTTGAGGGAAACACGGGAACCCTGGCGCAGGACACTCGGATCATCCCTGAGGCTGTACTGATTTTTTAGCAATGCCACTGCACGCATTCCAAAAGGCAGGGTCATCAGGGAATAGGCTTTAAAACCATCTGTATCCTGCTCGAAGTGATCGAGCAAATAGGCTGTCAAAGGAAGTGGTGCCAAAGCCACTGTATCTTCTCCGTTATTGACAATTTCTGTGGGGCCGCCATCATCCGGAAAGTAGTTTGGCCCAAATGGAGGATCACCGATTTGCCCGGCTTCCGGCGGGGTTAAATTGATCAGCGGCTCCCAGGATATTTGTGGAACCATAAAAGCACGAACATGCTTCCCGGAGCTAATAACATCCATCCCGCTGATCTGAATATTGCTTACAAAAGGGACTACATTTGATTTGGTATCTCTGATTCCTGCATTGTCGTATCTGGACAATGCGCTGGAATCAAAGCTTATACCAAAGAGGTCAGCATTGGTACTTACATCCAGGAGGGAGAAAACTCCTTTTCCATACTTGTGGGTGTACTTATCCCACACCTGCTCCTGATCCGGCAGCGGTTCTTTTTCTTTACTGGCCGACTTTAATTCCATGTTTATGGGTTCGACTTTCGTCGAAGCAAAATTCAGGTTGAAGGTGGCTGCCGTGGGTGAGTTAACCAAATTAGTCCCGACTGAGGGATTGGGATTGACCGGATCTGTTGGTTCTTCCTCTTCTTCCAAAGAGACTCCGGCAAACTGATCTGACAGGGCCGCAAAATGGAAAGAAACTTCCACCTCATCCATACCGTCATCCTCGGCAGGCTGCTCCCATTTAACCCGGCATACCAGCCAGGCATATAAAGACAGTAGTTTGTTTAGGTATGGGTTATCGTAATTTTTTCTGGGTTCCTGCAATTCTCTCCAGGCTCCTAAATTGGCTGCATAGGGATCTGGTAGTGTTGGCATATAAGAAAACAATCCAAAGGTCAGGAAAAGCAGGCCATTTTCTACCTTTTTAAAATCTGCTGAAAGTGATCCAAACAGCAGGCAGCCATTGGCCTGGGTAACTTTAAACAAAGCATTGGAAAGCGCCAGTGCCATGCTGTCCAATTCAAAATCCTCTCCCCCGCTACTTTCAAAATCATCCTGGATCAAATTGTCGTCATACAGGTATATCAATCTACTGGAAGTACTTATCCCCAGCATTAGGAGCGACTGTAAGGATTGCACTTCCGGCGGTTCACCACTTACCGTAACCGGCCGATCGACATTAAACCTTGCATTGGCCAGGGCCAGGATCAGTTCATTTCCATTGGCATTGCTGCTAAAATAAAAGAGAGCCTGATTCGGAAAAGCCAATTCGGCCGAAGTCCCAAATTCATTAATTTCATCCGTCCACAAATCCAGTTTATAGTTTGCATGCGGCCCCTGGGCTGCCAGGTCTCCAACCAGTACCTGGCCCGGGTGAGCCATAAAAACGGGAGCGGGCAGATCGATACTTCCCGCTTCCAGACCTGACCACCGACTGCGTATTCCCGATCCGGTTTGTACCATCAAGCCACCTATGCCGGCTGCGGCCACGGGTTGATTAATGTCTATACTTGCCACCGGAAGCGCCCATGCTGCTTGTTGAATTTCGGACTCTCCGGAGAGTTTGTTAAATGCGGAGAGAGATTCCCCGATCTCCAAATCATTTTGGGAAGGAGTGAATGGAATTAAGATCCTTTGAATGGCCGGATTGTAAGACGCAGATTGATCTGAATTCCAGCTAAAATCGGCCGGCTGTTGGAAAAGGTTCCAGGCAGCGTCTCCGACTTCATTGATTGCTTGAGAGGTATGTGAAAACTGGAAGCTAAACACGGAAGGCAAATTCAGGTTCATTTCCCGGGCATCGACTCCAAAGGTACTTTCGGCATCCACGTCTGAAGCTTCGGGTTGATCGAGTTTCAGAGAAACGGAAATATTAGTACCGGGAGTAGCGGTCAGTTTACCCAGCTGATCTACCGGAGATTTTGACAAACTTATTTTGCCTCCGCTGATTTTCAAGCCCGTGTAACTTCCTGTTGGTGCTCCGGCTGTTAGTTTTTGACTGTTTATCCATATACTTCCGGCTGAAAGGGTGTATGTTTTTCCCATCCGAAAATTGGGCGGGAGGTTTAAATTGATCTCTAAAAACTGAAATTGCCGGATATTAAAAAGCAAAACAGGATTGGGGTCTCCCTGGAGGTATAAGGCGATGAGTTTTTCTATGGGATAAAAATCATACCAAAATTGCCTGCCGTCTTTGTGTACAAACGGCCCGATGGTGTGGTCAACCTTAGCACCGGCTGCCCAGTCAGGTATTGAGTTTTGCAGCAATTGTTCGCGGATGGGAACCTCGCGGGCATACATCCGGTAAGTTGGCTCCTTTTTTTTGGAAACAAGCTGATTGAGTTGTTTGATTCGCGTGCTTTCTATTCGATTTTCACCGAACAGATCCGAGCGTTCAAAGGAAAAGTTACTTCCTTTAATGGTTGATTTTGGCTGGGTAAGCTCTGTTTTTTTCAGGGAATCGTTCAGACGGCTAAATTGCTCCTGATCGTATTGGGTTTCCAGTACCAGATGACCAGCCAGATCCTGGAGAATGCTTTGGATTTCTCGGGTATTCATTAATCGGTTATTGGGCCTGAGGAATATCAAACATTCACCAAAGGGCAAAGAATGGTCAATAATTTGAGTACGTCTCAAACAATTAAGAATGCAGGAGTTAAGGTGTGGGTAGTTCCGATAGAATTCGGATAGGCAGGTAGAGCATAAATTGCTTATTCAAGTTAAGGAGAATTATAAGGCGAGTCAAGAGGAATAGAAATTAAAACTTCAAAAGCAGTATATACCCATTCGGCGAAAGCCAAACCAAAATCAGAAATAACCGCAAAGGATCAGACATAGGACCTTAAAATTAGGTTTAAAACCAAATTACCTCCTTTCATAATTCGGGCTTTGAGAAAAGGTCAATACTTTTGCAGCCGTATGAGAAAAATTCAAGACATAGAGCTTTACTCCCCTTCTTTCTTTGTGGGAGCCCTTTTCCCTTTTGTTGATGACGGGGAAGTTACCTTATTGGTTGTACAACATTTAGACAAATACAAGAGCGGTAAGGTCAACACCAAATTGCCCGGTGGTTCCGCAGAAGCGGACTTTGCCTCAGAGACCAGGTACTTTGAAAGGCTGGAGGCAGACCTAAACAAATTAGGCTTTGACCGCCGAACCATTTTGCTGATCCTAAATCAGGAGTACAGCCGACGTGCTCAATTCCGGGATCATTCTGATACGGAAGGGATCCACTGGATGTTGCAAACACTCGTTTTGAGATGTCTGGAAGCTACCGGTTATTATCCGGCAGATCTCGATCCGCGGGTAGTAGATATCGTAGAGCGGTCTGAAGATCACTATCAATACTTTTTTGAGATCAAAGAATGGTGGGACAAGGAGGGCGAAAAAGTGGAAGCGCCTCAAGCTGATGCCGAATTCAAGCCGCTGGATACGGATATCCAGGTTCCGCGAGACAAGATGCCTATTACTGAATTTGAGGACATTTTGATTGGCTCTCATTGTCGCCCCGTTGAATTTTATCTGGAGCACTTGAGAGCGCTTGCCCTGAAAGCCCGGGAAGACAGCTAATCCGGTGTTTTTTAGTATTCGCACGGCCCTTATGCAAAGACCATCATAAAATCTTGTTAAAAAAACGCCTTGTAATTGTCCGGACTATTGGCAAAATGGCATTTTCTGTATATTGGGCATCTTGAAATGGAAATGGTCGCCATTGTTGCGATCCATCTTTGATTAAGAACAATAAAATACCATGAAGAAAATAATCCTATTCGCTGCAGCAATCCTTCTGGCAGTTGGCATTTTTGCCTTCAAACCAACCCAGACAAAAACGGTTGTTGATAATTCTGAAATTACCTGGGTAACCGACTATGATCAGGCAGTAGCCGATGCCAGGGATGAAGGCAAAGAAATCCTGTTGTTTTTCACCGGTTCAGACTGGTGTGGCTGGTGCAAGAAGCTTCAGGCAGATGTTCTGCAAAAGGAGGCTTTTGTCGCTTACGCGAATGAAAACCTGATCTGTGTAGAGCTGGATTTCCCGAAACGTACACCACTACCGCAGGAGATTCGTCAGCAAAACAAAAGCCTGCAGGGCAAATACGGTGTGCGGGGCTATCCAAGCATGCGTCTGCTCAATGCAGATGAAGAATTACTGTACACCCTCAACGGGTATATTCGAGGGGGCGAACAAGCGCTTATCCAGCAGTTGGAACCTTATGTCACTGCCGAATAAACGATCATTCGCGCAACCCAAAAAGCCCGCTACCAATTGGAGCGGGCTTTTTGTTTTTATACCTGAATCATAAGCTGCTTTTTTCAATATTTAAGCGTACCTTTGCGGCCTCAAAACCGGGCCTGTTTTTGGGGCTCTTCAAACTAGGAATATGATCACAGTCAACAACTTAGGATTACAATACGGAAAGCGGGTTTTATTTAAGGAAGTTGACCTTAAATTCAATCAGGGAAATTGTTATGGAGTAATTGGTGCTAATGGTGCCGGCAAATCCACCTTTCTGAAAATCCTTTCCGGTGAGATTGATCCCAATCAGGGATCTGTTGATTTCGAGCCGGGCAACCGACTGGCTGTATTGACACAGGATCACTTTGCCTTTGAAGAAGAACAGGTACTGAATGTAGTGATCATGGGGCATAAGGAGATGTATGATATCATGCAGGAAAAGAATGCCATCTACATGAATCCGGATGCTACCGAAGAAGAAGGCATGCGGGCCGCCGACCTGGAAAACACTTTTGGTGAAATGGGTGGTTGGAATGCCGAAAATGATGCTGCCGAACTCCTCAGCAATATGGGCATTCAGGAATCGCTGCACTATCAAAAAATGTCTGAGCTCAATGGTCCGGAGAAAGTAAAGGTACTCCTTGCACAGGCTTTGTTTGGCGATCCCGACATCCTGTTGCTCGATGAGCCTACCAACGACCTCGATGCCAAAACCATTACGTGGCTGGCCGATTTCCTGGCAGACTTTAAAAATCTGGTGATCGTAGTTTCCCACGACCGCTATTTCCTCGATATGGTTTGTACCCATGTAGTAGACATCGATTTCCAGCAAATCAATATTTACACGGGTAACTATACATTCTGGTACGAGTCCAGCAAACTCAAAGCGGCTCAGATTGCCAATAAGAACAAGAAAATGGAGCAAAAGCGCAGTGAGATGCTGGAGTTTATTCAGCGCTTTTCAGCGAATGCTTCTAAATCCAAACAGGCCACTTCCCGTAAAAAGGCCCTGGAGAAACTCAATCTGGAAGATATTAAACCTTCCAGCCGCAAATATCCTTTCATCCACTTTGATCCGGAGCGCATGCCTGGTGATCAAATCCTTAAGGTGGAAAACCTGGGTAAAAAAGACGAAAACGGCAACTGGTTGTTTCGCAATGTCTCCTTTACCTTCAACCAAAAAGAAAAGGCGGCCTTATTGGGATATGACTCTTCCGCCATTACGACACTATATGAGATTCTCGCCGGGGAGACCATTCCGGATGAAGGGTTTGTTGAATTTGGCCAGACCATAACAACCGCATATATTCCCAATGAAAACGAGCGCTACTTTACGCTTGATCAGGAAGAAGACCTGATGAACTGGCTACGGCAGTATTCCGAAAATAAAGATGAGCAGTTTATTCGGGGATTTCTCGGGCGAATGCTTTTCTCCGGCGAAGAAGTATACAAAATGTCCAGTGTCCTATCCGGAGGAGAAAAGGTACGTTGCATGATGGCAAAAGCCATGCTGTCTTCACCCAACTTCCTTTTGCTGGATGAACCAACCAATCACCTCGATCTCGAGTCGATCAGTGCCCTCAACGAAGCCATGGTCAACTTTAAAGGCAATATGATTTTTACTTCGCATGACCATCAGCTGACCCAAACGGTCGCTAATCGGATTATTGAGATCCTGCCAAATGGCACCATCGATAGCCTGATGTCTTATGAAGACTATCTGAAATCTGAATCTGTCGCCGAACAGCGTGCAGGAGCGGTGACGGTATAAGTAAAAAATGCGTTGATTATACAGGTTTCATGAGTGGATCGGCCAAGAGTGGCCGGGAAACCGCTGAGGAGATTCCTGGCATTTTCCCGTTTTGTAATGCGGTATTAGAGTTGGTGAATCCCTTTTTAAACAGCGACCGAATCCGCACGGTAATAGACCCCTTCCCTGTCAAGGAAAAATTTCATATATTTAAAAACGTAATTCACCATTAACCGATCAGGTGTGCAACACCTGTGCTAATCCAAATCCAAATGAAAAAGTTCCTACTCGCCGTAGTGTGTACGCTTGTTTTATTCCTGACATACACACACGCCCAACCTACCTTTTACTTTGCTCCGGAAGACACCGTACAAGTAAACTCCGAAGAATCCTCCACAATCGAAATTCGAACCAGGGATTACACCGATTTACTGGAAGTCCGTTTTACGGTACGCTGGACACCGGGAGTTATCCAGGTAGACAGCATTTCAGATATACATGCTAATCTCGATTACCCGGCCGATTTCTTCGTAATCGATAATGATGCCGGCTATTTCACCTTCTCCTGGCAGGAATATTCCACGCTTCTTTGTAATGAACCTACTGCTACTGTCCCGGACAGTGCCGCTATTTTCACCGTGAATTTTACTGGAATTGAAGGCATCACAGAAATCTACTTTGATGATAACCCAACAGAAATGTTTATGACCAGGACTACAGCCTGCCCAGCCAACATTTCTTGTTTTTGCAACAGTACAGGTACCATAAAGGTAGAAGGCATGCCTGTCTCTCAATCTAAATTGGAACCGCAGACAAAAACCACCCTGTCACCCAATCCCTCCGAAGGACCAATACAACTTACCATCCCGGAAGGAATGGCCTTGCCAAAAAGCATCCAGGTCTTTTCCGCTCAAGGCGAAATGAAAATCAGCTTAAAACAACCATCATCTACGTTTTTAGATGCCAGCACCCTAAGCCCGGGTTTGTATTTTATCGAATTAAAATGGGCGAATAGAAAAGAAATCCTGAAAGTAGTTATTCAATAAAAACAATGGGTGCGGCCTACTGCAGTAGATCGCACCCATTCCATTTTCTGGAGGTGTTATTTTTTCACCACCTGGATAGCCTGCCAGCTATCTCCGTCCTTACTTAGCAGGAAACTGTATACCCCGGAAGGATAAGAAGATATGTCCACAAATGACTGTCCATCGTCCTGATCAAGGATAAGGCGCCCCAGGCTGTCAAACACCCGAACCTGTTGTGGCGCTTCTCCTTCAAACTGTACACGGCCTGTTGTGGGATTCGGCGAAAGCCGGAAAAGCTCAAGCCCCGTCTCCACGATGCCGGAGGTGGTGAGATTCGTGGCTTCCACACAGTATTCTCCCATCTGCTCAAAGTCCGGACCGAAACCATCGATCATCAACAGATATTCGGTACCGATTGTAGTTTCCAATTCTACGGCTGCCCGGAAATCCGAAGCCGAAGGATCGTCCTCATTACAAGCCACCGGAGTCGGAGCCGCACAATCCCCCGAATATATTGCCATCTGGGTATCGCCATCGCCTATGTAATTGGTCGCATCACAGGGAATGGTGGTGATTTTATAGGTATTTCCATCTCCCGTAAAGGAATACCAAATGGTCCTTTCCAGAGACGGACTGCCCCCTAATCCATCCGGCTCCGCAAAACACTCCCAGCCATCAGCCGGATCGGTGGCTGCCGAGGTATAGTTGGTGTTATCCCAGATCCCGGATACCTGAGGAACGCCTACTTCCTGCCCGAATAAGGGGTTTATATCCTGGGCATCGTCGCATTCATTACCCGGCAGAGGCATCATTTCCACGACTACCTCATCGCTATCCATACCGGCACACCCATTGGCATCGACATACGAATAGGTTATGGTGTATGTGCCTACACCTCCCGCTGCCGCTGGATCAAAATCATAGGTGCCATCCCCATTATCTGTTACCCCGGGGCCGCTGTATAATCCGCCGGAAGGCGTACCACCACTCAATCCGCTCTGAACACCCGTGCTCAATTGTACTGTACCAGGGCCTGTAAAGCCCACTGTAGGAAGGGCAAAAACTTCCACATCATCCGAAGCGGCTGATTCACACTGCCCGGCAGGTGTATAGGTAATGGTTTGAATGCCCACCCCGGCATTAGAGGGATCGAAGCTATAAGTTAGTCCATTTCCATCGTCTGTTACCCCGGGGCCACTGTAAACACCCCCAAACGGAGTGCCGCCTCCCTGTCCGGTAAGAATCAACGCGTCTAAACAAAGATCGGAGGGTGCTGTAAACGTGCCCGTCACATTCGGCAGGACCATTACAGTAAAGGCTCCAATCTGGAGATCACAGCAATTTGTGGAACAATCAATTTCGGTGATGATAGCCGGGTTGGAAGGAGATGTACCAGCTGTTTCATAATTGTAGCTATAGACATTATAGATACCCGGAGTGGTAAAAGTTAAGTTTGTTCCGGTTTGGATGCTTGTGATATTAAAATCCAGGGTAGCGATCAAAAAGACCTGAGAATAAGCAGCGTCTGTTTGGTTATCGGTAAGAGAAACATCGATCGTTTCTCCTGCACATATGGTTTGCCCCATGCCAGTGAGTGTGCCTGCTTCTGCCATACAAGGGTCTGTAACCGTTTGAGCTTCCACCCGGACCCAGTCGTAGGCGATTTCTTCATTGCCGGCATCCATGTGTGATTCAATACGCAAAGTCAGCATATTGCCATCCGGTATGGAGAAACTAAACTCGGAAAATTCATTGGTGAGCATCCCTCCTTCTCCGCCATCACCATTGCAGTCCGGATCGAGATGCAGGGGTTCATTCGTAATATCTCCGGAGCCATTGCATTCCAAATCTGCATTGAAGCAAAGGGCTTGTACTTCAGGGCTGCCATCGATGCTGTAAAAGACCGACAGATAATCGCTATCGTCGTAGTTATTGCTGCCACAGGGGTTGATGTTCCCGGCCGCAAAAAGCCCCTTAAAAGTAAGTCCGCTGGCATTGCTGATATCCAGTTCAAAGGTGATGTCTTTTTCATCAATACCGTCGCCCCCGTCATCGTCCTGATCTTCGCCGCCGATGTAGAAATCGCCATTTTGGCCGGTGATATCGCCATTTTGCGTGGAAGCAGAACCGTTTCCAATTACATCTATCAAATTACCTGATCCCTGTGCTCCGTATTCTTCAGTCGGGCTGTAGATTCGGCCGAAGTAATCGTCTTTACCATCAAAAAACTCAAAAGAACTGTTGTAACGATCGCCATTGCCATCCGTTTCAAAGCTTTCTTCGAGAATTAAGGTTTGGGAGAATCCGACATTCGGCGAAAGCCAGAATACCAGGACCAGACACAAATAGAGCAAAGGGAAATTCTTGTTTTTCATTTCCAGTTTTTTAGGTGTTTTAAATAAAGGAGATTGTACAGAAATACTGATGTATCAGGAATGATTAGATACATTTTACCATACTCTAAGACGGGAGTCTTCTACAAGTTAGAGAAAAAATGGGAATTCCGTACAAATACAAGCGGCGATTGACGCAGGATTTTTTGCCTTTCGGCGAATATCCATTTCTACCGACAGGTAACCCTTCCGGATTTATGGGAATATAATGTTGCCTGCATCTTACCTGCCACCCAAGCCTTTTCCAGTCTCGCATTAGATCTATTACTCCGTAAACTTCATTAACATCTAATAAGCAAGGACTATGTTTTACAGCGATCCACTGGTAAAAGAAGGTTTTCTATTTGAGGAATCCGGCTTTACCGCACAGTTATGCAATTCAGATGAAAGCCTGAAGACGGCTTATCGATTGCGCTACAAAGCTTACCGAAGTGTAAACGGCATTCCGGAAAACCCGGCGGAAATGGCCAAAGACAAATACGACTTACAGCCAAATGCCCGCACACATTTGATTTGGTACGAGGACCAGCCGGTTGCCAGTGTTCGAAGCATGATACGCTCTGGGGCCTACTCCGGCCAGTCAACCACCTGTGTGGATGCCTACCGATCCGAAATCGACAAAGAATTTGGGCCGGCGACACCCCTGCTGGAATCCAACCGCTATGTGGTTGATCCGGAATTCAAAGGACGTAAATCACTGACTGCCCAATATCTCTTATTCCGAATCCAGACGATCAGCTGCCTGTATGACCGCTGTCAGTTTGTGATCACGGCCGTGCGCAGCAATCACGTCTCTTTCTACAAGAGGCTGATGGGCTTTTATCCCATTTCAAAACCACGAATTGTTCCCGGCTTTCAATTTGAAACCGTGCTGCTGGCGACCCCCTACTCCAATCGAATGATACTGGCCAAAAATGCATCTGCAGCGACTTCCACGCTGGAGGATTACGAACGATATGTTCGTCAGGCTGCAGCCCTGGAACTGGTATAAATTGAATCCAACCCGTCTTTTAAAAATCCATCAAAATGCAAACCAAAGAAAAAACGGTCGACTGGCATTTGTATGCCGAGAAATACGACATGCTGTTTAGTTATAATCCTTTTTACCAGGAATTGTATAAGGAAATCACCAAACTCACCCTGGAATGGGACCTAAAACCAGGTGCTACCATTGCCGATATAGGTGCCGGCACCGGAAATTATTCAGTGACCCTGGCCAAACAATTCCCCCAGGCAAGCATCCTGCATGTCGACAACAATGTGGAGATGAATGAGCGGGCCCGACAAAAAAAGGAGGATTCAGGTCTTGAGAATCTAAAGATTATCCCGAAAGGAATACAAGAAGTCAGGCTGCCTTCGGAGAGTTTAGATGGACTGATTTCCGTTCATGCATTATATACGTTTCCCCATCCGGCGAAAGCCCTAAAAAAAATGGCAGCATGGTTAGCTCCGGGAGGATTTGGAATTCTGGTGGACCCCGGACGAATCGTTAATGTACTAGACTGGCAATGGGCTATCGGTAAAAAACTGATTGCGCAATACGGGATTCGAAAAACGCTGGAAATATTCCGGGAGGCAAAACCTGTAAGCCGGCAAAACCGATACATCCGCCAGATGCAACGGCAGGAAAAACTCTGGACACACAGCACGGAGGAGTTTTGCGAGGCGATTAAAAATGCCGGGTTTAAAATACTCGATTTCAAAACCTGCTTTCGGGGACTCAGTGATTTGGCAGTCGTAAGCCGCTAAAACCCTTTAAAATCAACAATCCATCCATTATGAAAACAGCAGGCATATTAGGCGGCCTCGGACCACAATCCACCGCCCTCTTTTACGAAGAAATCATCCGTCTGGCCCAGAAGCGAAAGAAAGTAGAATATCCCCGAATGCTCATCAACAGCATGTCGATTTGGGATTTTTCCAACAGCATGAATGACAAATTAGATCTTTTCATGCTCTTGAGTAAGGAGATTGAGCGCATTCAATCCGAAGTAGACTTTTTGGCCATAGTCTGCAATACAGCCCATAGTATCATTGATCATTTAAGGCTGCAGGCAAAAGTACCTCTCCTGGCTATCCAGGAAGAAGTAGTAAAAAAAGTATGTCGGGATAACCGGCGGAAAGTAGGTATCATTGGCACAAGCATCACCTCCAATTCTCAGATCTATAAAAAGGAACTCGAGCGCTTTGGCATTAAATCCTGGGCCTTACCGGAAGAGGTATTGACCACATTCAACAAGCTCATCTTTGAAGAGATGCTGCACGGACAATCCTATGATGCCATGCACCAACAAATGCTGGAGCATACCCGTCTGCTGATAGATCAGGGCTGTGATGGCATCATTCTGGGGTGCACCGAGCTACCCCTGTTTATTAAGCAGGAGGAAGTTTCAGTTCCCATTTATCCGTCCACGCAGATTCTGGCAGAGTCTGTTTTGGAGGGATGTTTGGAGGTTGATAAGCAGCCATACCCGATCCGTGCAGGCAGGGTTGTAACCCGGCTGAAGGCTGCTGTAAAAAAGCAGTAGGAGTTAATAGTCAACCAGGATTCAACTAATCGGAACTAGTCGCCGGACCCGACTCCGGTGCCTCTTGTTTGATATCTTTTACAGCGGTTAGGCTATTGTCCAGGACACATTTCAGCTTTTTTTGGGTAGCGCAACTGCAATTAATTAAATCCGCTTTACACCCACAACTCGTGCAGACGTCCCGGGTAGTAGTTGCACTTTGCGTTACCATAGAAACCGTTTCTTCATCGGTAGGCTGAAAATCAACATTCAACTCGGTAGAATCTTCGCAGGATACCATGAATAGACAAAAGAAAAACAGAAAGAGCCCTTTAATTGGGAACTGCATAATTGGTAATTTTCAGAATACTGAAGATCCTGGTTTGACTGAATACCATTATTCCGCCATTTTAAAGGTCGCTCTTTTAATTGACATTAGGCGGGAAACTAAATCAGGGTAAAGCTTCAACAGGTCAAAAGTCAGTCAATGATCAACTTATGCGTTGTCATTACCCCTTCCGCATTTATTATTAATTGATAAACACCATTCGGAAGGTCAAGTTCCCATTGCAGCGGGCTATGAGCCGATGATGTTTCGGAAAGTTTTCGCCCCATCTGATCATACAGTTGTATGTTGGCAGATTGGCCTCCCTCCCATTCAACACGAATTAAGCCCGTGGATGGATTTGGATAAACTTTCAAATTCAACCCATTAGCAATTTGACTAGTTGATATTGTGGTAGAACAATCTATTGTAATAGACATATTGGAGGCCAACTCAATAGTATCGACAAAAGTCCCCCCGGGACAATCCACAATTACTTCATAAGATCCTTTAAATCCACGTATTTCATAAGAACCAGCTGCATTGGTTGTTCCATTTTCAGTTGTCCACCATTCATCAAATACCAAATCAATAAACGCTTCGCCTGCAGGTTTTAAACTCCAGTCTGGCCGAAACATGGGTGCGTTGTCAAACCAGTGTGCACCATCCCAAAAGCCCCACATCACTATGGCATCCACACTGGGATGGCTAAAAGAGATGGTGTAAAAATCTCGCAGATACTGAGCTGCCAAATCATCACCCACCAGTGCATTCATATCAAATTCGGTAATTTTTGCGTCCGTATCAAATGTGCTGTGGAAGTCCTCCAAAATAGCATATACCTCCGTAATCGCAGTGGGGTATGCAGCAATATGCCCCTGAAAACCGATACCGTCGACATCCATTCCGGCATCGAGAATTTCCTGAACATACGTTTTCAAATCATTGTAAGCTTGCTGTGAACTGCCGGCACCAAATGTGGTATAATCATTAATGTAGGCTATGCCTTCGGGTTCAATTTCGTAGTACTTCTCCAGAATATCGAGGTAAATTTCTCGTCCGGTGGTATAGCCCGGAGCTCCCTGCATGGTGTTGGCCAGGTCGTTTAGGACCGAAATTTCATTGAGTACGTCCCAATCGGAAAACGCCCCTGCCAGGCCGGGGTAAGTTAGTATATCTTCAATATGATCCAACACCCGTCCCTTTACATAATCCGGATCGTTTTGGCTGGCTTCAATATCGTTGGGAAGATTGGTCCAGCTCGGCCAGATCAATGTATGGCCCCGTACCTTAAATCCATGATCTTTGAGCCATTGGACCGTATTCGCTTTGTCCTCCTGATCGACACCAAACCAATTATTTTCCCAGGCATTCCATTTAGTTGCATTTTCGAAAACGATGCAGTTAAACCGGTGTCCTTCGCCGTCGAGATCCAGCAAATGGTCTTCATAGGTATTGTTTTGCTGACTGTTTCCGGCAATTAAATGAGCGGCAACCGCTGTTCCAAAACCAAATTCGTGTTCGATCATGTTTACCTCAACGGTAGCGCCCTCTACCGGATTTCCCATATTATCTACTACCAGGATTTCCAGATCGGCTTTTCGCAGTTGTTCGATCCGTTGAGTTGCTTCGGCTCGCCAGGGAGCATCCGGCTCGTATCCGCCATAAAATTCATTGTTTATTTCCAGCGGAAGGTCTTCCGAATCTACCGAAGTACCGTAATCAAGAACCGCCAATCCTCCAAGCTCGACCAGTTGATCCTGCCAGTTTAACTGGAATGCAAATTGCAGTTCACCGGCTCCATAATCGGAAGACAATTCCAGGGGGAAGATGTACTGACTCCAAACATCACCAATCGGCATCGTCTGGTAAAACTCCGATTCAAAGGTGGAGCTATTCTGAATGGACAGGGAGATTTTCCCGCCCTGGTCGGCACGGGCCCAGAATACCACGAGGCAGACATCTGTGGCATCCACACTGTTGATGTTGTTGATGCCATAGCCTGCATTCCACTGGGGCCCGGACATCAAATCGACGTCAAGTGTCACCTTTTTGGAAAATGCCTGACCGGAAGCATCTGCATCCGCAGCTGTAACATTGCCATAAGAAAAGTCTGACATCAAGTTTGCCACTTCGGTATTGTTTAACACCCAATTTCCTGCCGGCAATCCATAATTCGTTTGTAATTGACTTTGCAGATCTGCATGATAGTCGTCCTGTGCATTTAAAGCAAAAGTCAAAAACAAGAAGTAAACAGCAAACAATGATCTCCGGTCCATGAATAATTTTTTATTTGGCGTAAAAAATAATAAAAACCGGAGAGTTTGGAAAACTGAATGTACATCCGTTATCGAATCAGACTTATTTCTCCTTTAATTAAAATGATTCGTCCGTCAACCGTCAAAAGTTCGGCAAAATAGACAAAGACGCCGGGATTCATCATTCTTCCGCGGAAGCGGCCGTCCCACCCCTGGGATGCATCACCGGGGATTATGTCTGTTGCAAGAAACACCTGATCTCCCCAGCGATCAAAGATGCTCAGGCGATCAATTTGAAGAACCTGTTTATTGTCGGCAAAAATGGTAAAATTGTCATTGATTCCATCGCCATTTGGGCTAAATGCATTCGGGGCGTAATAGGCAAAATTTTGGGCGATGGTAAGTAGTATATCGTCTTCCGCTACACAACCCTCCTCGCTAATTGCCTGCAACGAAATCAATACGTCTTCCGTACTGGAAACCACAGGATTCAAACAATTCTCACAATCCAGCACTACAAGCGGAGACCAGATCAGGCTGTCGTAGGCAAAATTGATAAAAGGTTGCAGGGTAGCATTTTCGCCCAATTCCAATGACAGATCTTCGCCCAGATCAAGGATTGCTTCGGGGCCTTCCAGCAAAAACACCTCCTGTGTCTCACTACAGCCATTTTCATCGGAGATTTCCAGGCTATAACTTCCGGGAAACAGGCCATCCAGAATTAATGGAAAACCGCTTAGCGTTTCCGGATTTTGTCCATTGATTTGATAGCTGAATGGTTCACTGCCCCCGGCTACAGATTCCAGGATAATCTGACCGCTTAAACCTTCGCAAATCGGCGGGCTAACTTCCAACTCAAAATCCAATTCGGCGAAAGCCAGATTTACATCAATCTGCAAAGAATCACAGCCATTCTGACCTGAAATCACTTCTGTACCGACAGGCTGGCTTTCATCGTAAATCTGTCCGTTTACCAGCAAAGACTCCCCGGCACACAACAAAGTATCAAGTAGCAAAAGCACCGGCGGACTCGAAATTTGCAGTTCCACAAATACCAGGCTGTCACAGCCATTGGCCGCAGAAAGCGTGTCGGTTCCCGATGGATTTGACGCATCGTACAGGGTCCCATTTATCAGAATACTTTCTCCAAAACACACGGCCGGAAATACCGTAGTGCTGGAAGGAGGCAGCAAACTTGTGGTCGTAATAACCAAACTGTCGCAACCAAATTGATTGGCCAACAGCACCTCCACCGTGCCCGTATCCTGCGGATTACAGCTTTCGCTGAATAGCTGGGTCGTATCGCTGGGTAAAAGACCTGTGGTAGTTATCACCAGGCTATCGCAACCAAACTGATTAATCAAAAGCACTTCCACCGTGCCCGTATCCTGTGGATTGCAACTTTCGCTGAATAACTGGGTCGTATCGCTGGGTAAAAGACCTGTGGTAGTTACCACCAGGCTATCGCAACCAAACTGATTAATCAAAAGCACTTCCACCGTGCCCGTATCCTGTGGATTGCAACTTTCGCTGAATAGTTGCGTCGTATCACTTAGAGCAAAATCTGTAGTTGTGATAACCAGACTATCGCAGCCGAATTGATTGGTCAATAGTACCTCTACCGTGCCGGTATCCTGCGGATTGCAGCTTTCGCTGAATAGCTGTGTCGTATCGCTGGGTAGCAAGCTCGTTGTGGTAATTACCAGACTGTCGCAGCCAAACTGATTGGCCAACAACACTTCCACCGTGCCGGTATCCTGCGGGTTGCAGCTTTCGCTGAATAGCTGTGTCGTATCGCTGGGTAGCAAGCTCGTTGTGGTAATTACCAGACTGTCGCAGCCAAACTGATTGGCCAACAACACTTCCACCGTGCCGGTATCCTGCGGGTTGCAGCTTTCGCTGAATAGCTGTGTCGTATCGCTGGGTAGCAAGCTCGTTGTGGTAATTACCAGACTGTCGCAACCAAATTGGTTTGTCAACAACACCTCTACCATACCCGTATCTTGTGGATTACAGCTTTCGCTGAATAGCTGCGTCGTATCGCTTAGCGCAAAATCGGTAGTCGTGATCACCAAACTGTCGCAACCAAACTGATTGCTCAATAAGACCTCTATTGTTCCGGTATCTTGTGGATTACAACTCTCATTGAACAGAAGGGTCGTATCGCTCAAAGCAAAATCAGTTGTTGTAATTACCAGACTATCACAGCCAAACTGATTAATCAAAAGCACTTCTACCGTCCCGGTATCCTGTGGATTACAGCTTTCGCTGAATAGCTGGGTCGTATCGCCGGGCAGCAAGCTCGTTGTAGTAATTACCAAACTGTCGCAGCCCTCGCTGGTGACAAAATTTTCAATGACCACCCCGGTATCCAAAGGATTGCAGGACGCCAAATCGATAAGTGTGGAATCCACAGTGGTACAACCGGCAGAGCAACTTCCGGGGCTCGTAACAGTAACCACAGCATTACAAGCAGGATCGTTTATATCACTTACTGTAAAACTGATGCTGGGCTGGGCGGTAGAGAATGGTCCGATCAGTGTCGGCACATTATAAGCTCCGGTTGCATTAGCCGGTGGACCGGCAACCCAACTCGGCCCGGCATTAATTCCGGATACGGTTAGTAAAAAGGTATAGGTATCATCAGCAGTATTTCCGGGAGTACCATTATCACCACACTGAATGTTGCTAACATTATTTTGCAGAATACAGGCATTTGAACAAGGTGGTGGTGGCACTATTATTAGCACCTCCTGGCAATTCGGATCATCAAGGCTCGTGAAAGTGAGCGTGACCGGGCCGTTTACGATAGCAAATGGACCAATAAATACTACTTCACCAAAAACGCCTGTGCTGCCCCCCGGATCATCAGCTACCCATCCACTCCCCGTGCCATTTACTAAAATGGTTGCTGTGAATAAATCGTCCCCGGGAATGGAAGAAGTACCGCTATCCAAACATTCTAAAGTCTGAAGGATAGGATCAATATCACAGGGAATGGAACAAACACCCGGATCTGACAGGCTTATCGTCAGCGTACAGGCTGGATCATTTCCATCAATAATTGTCAATTGAACAGGCCCGTTTCCTGCCGTTCCCGGACTGGTTTGAAAAACAAGCGGGGAACCATATGCTCCGCCATTAGGAGTTATCGGTCCGGATGGAGAAGTGACCGTATACGTTGCCGCTATACCCTGTCCGGAAGGATTCAAAGTAAATTCAATAAAATCATCCGAGGGATCAAATGGGGTACCGTTATCATTACAACTGATATTCCCCAAATTAGCTTGCTGAAGATCACAGGCATTGGAACAAGGCGCTGGCGGATTGACCGCAAAAGCTGTTATACAGCCCGGATCTATAGCGTCTACAATGGTGATATTTAGAGGACCTCCGGAAATGGGATAGGGTCCAAAGGAAGTTGGAACATTATAGTTGCCACTGGTATTATTGGGATCATTGGCACTCCAGCCCGGCCCCGTATTGGAACCAGATACAGTCACATCGAAGGTGAAGGTGTCATCACTTGGATCGGATGGCGTGCCATTATCGTCACAAACTGGTACCGTTGCCGAGGCGGAGATATTGCAGAGTCCGGTACAGGGATTTACCAGGGTAAAGGTAAAGGTGCAATTCGGGTCGTCATTGTCGGTAATAGTTACCGTAAAATCACCACTGCTTCCACTCCCGGGCTCTGTAAAGAAAGAGGTAGTGGCGCCATAAACTCCCTGCAAGGGGACTATTGATCCCGGGCTAATTGAAACGGAATAAAGGGTTCCGAGATTGACACCCGTCGGACTCAGTGTAAATGCCACGTAATCATCTGCCGTATCCGGCGTACCGTTGGTAACACAGGATATGGAAAACAACCCTGAATCATCGATGCTGCAGGGAGCAGAAGCTGAACAAACAGGCGGCGGCTGAATAGCAACAGGAATTGTAGTACAGCCCGGGTCATCATTATCGGTAGCTACCAATACAAATCCGCCTCCAGAAATTGGATAGGGGCCTAAAACCGTCAGCACATCATATAATCCGGAAGAATTTAGTGGATCACTGGCAGTCCATCCACTCGGGCTGCCACCCGATCCAGTTACAGTAACATCTACGGTAAACGTGTCATCACTGGCATCGTTTGGGGTGCCGTTGTCGCTACAGGTAATGTTGCCAACAAGCAAAAAATTGATACTACAAGGTAAAGCCGGGCTACAGGGTGGCGGGTTTATAATGGTATTGGTCGTACAATTTGGGTCGTCATTATCGGTAATAATCAAGGAAACACCAGAGCCGGGGGGCACTCCCGAAAGGGTAAATGTGGTTGGTCCGCCATAAGTACTTCCCGGAGGAGAAATACTTCCATTGGAGGGGGTAACCGTATAGCCACCGCCCAACCCGGTTCCCTGTGGATCTAAGGGAAAGGTATAGAAGTCGTCGCTTGTATCATTGGGAGTTCCATTGTCATTGCAGGTAGCAAGTCCAAGGCCCGGGTTTGTGAGATTACACTGTGCCTGAGCCTTTGGAAACCAGAAGAACAGGAGAAAAAACAAGAAGTAAATTTTTCGCATAGCCATTTGCTTTCATCCCCTAAGCGAAAAAGAGTACCCGAATGATTCAGGAGTGGAAAAAGACACTGTTTTCGCTGGAATGGATTGTTGGAGTGTAACAGCAAAAACAAATTTTGGTTTGTCTGATTGCTTTCAGATCACCGGATTAGACATGCCTTGAAGAAAAATTAAAATTCTGTTTGTAACATCTGTCTACCTATACGAATGATGTTTTTTAGATCTTGCGTTTTTAGATTAAAAAACTTTATCGATGGCAGATTTAAGCACCTCAGTTACAATAGCCTGTGAATCAGGGTTCTACCCAATTGGAGATGTGTATGTTCAAATAACCTGCGAAGGAGAAATACGGACTTATGCATTTAGTAATATTCAATCAGAACATTGCCCGCCCATAACAAAAGCCTGGAAAAACGTATCAAATAATACTAGTATTAGCTTCCATGTAAAAGGCATAACACAACAAGCCGGTGAGGAATATCAGCTTCCATTCTCTACAAAAGAAACCTTAGTTGCTGTAAATGCTAAATACAAAAACCAGCTTACCATAATGCTCAACAAGGAAGATTGGGATTATTCAATAGGTACGGATGAAAAAGGAGGTACCGGAGGCACCAGACTCAAATACGAACCAAGGTATTAGGT
>JAAEZH010000011.1:0-65388 GCA_018222965.1 Bacteroidota bacterium | reverse complement strand
GTATTAGGTGGGGGGAAGAAAGATTGTAAACAAGAATCTTTGTTGGCTTTCGCCGAATGGCGCCACAAATCCGATTTGCTGGTTTAAATGCCAAAAAATCCGTATTATAAAGAGGCAAAATTCAAATAACCATTCCCCCACTTATTATGGATCCAAAAGCCCCCCAACTTTCTTCCAGATTAACGCAGGAAAATACCCCCCCAACAGTTTCTCCGTCTGATAATCCGATAGTTATGAACCCGCCAGTCTATTCTGGCCCCTGGACACGGAAACAGGCAGCGCACCTACTCCGTAGAGCAACCTATGGTATGCCACCTTCTATGATTGAGGCAAGCATTGATTATGGACTTGACGGCACCATTGATCTATTATTGGCTGATCAACCGCTACCGGATCCTCCGCTTAACTACTATTTTGAAGACGATCCATATGTGCCAATTGGCGAAACATGGATTGATACGGCATTAGCTTCGGAAGTTTCCACCAAAAAATATAAAAGAGATTCAATTCGTGCATGGACCATTGGAAATATACTGCAGGAAGGAATATCAGTTCGAGAAAAAATGACTCTTTTTTGGCATAATCATTTTGTAATCAGCGAAATCAATGATCCTCGATTTGAGTATACTTACATTACACTTCTTCGCAGCCATGCATTCGGGAATTTTAAAACACTTACCAAAGCTGTTTGCATTGACCCTGCTATGCTGCGTTATTTAAATGGAAATCAAAATACTCTTGAAGCCCCCAATGAAAACTTTGCCCGGGAATTATTAGAGTTGTTTACGATTGGCAAAGGGCCATTGATTGGCCCCGGAGACTACACAAATTATACGGAAAATGATATTGCTGAGATAGCCAAAATCATGACAGGGTGGAAAGATGTGGGTTTTTCGTCGTCCATCCCTGGTGAGATTGTAGGGTCTGTTTTTGATCCTGTCTTACACGATGAATCCACCAAGGTCCTGTCATACCACTTTGATTTTGTGGAGATTCCAAATAGTGGAGCTAATGAATACAAGGATCTGATTGAGGTAATATTCCAACAATTCGAAGTTGCCCGTTTTATCTGTAGACGTTTATATCGTTGGTTTGTGTACTATGAAATTAATGATACTATCGAGTCGGAGATAATAGAACCACTAGCACAACTCTTATACGACAATGACTATGAAATTAAACCGGTTTTAGAGGCCTTATTTAAAAGTGCCCATTTTTATTCGAAGCCGTTTTATGGTGCAATGATTAAAAATCCGTTGGATTTTACCATTTCCCTTATCAAGCCCTTTGAGATAGTACTCCCCGAAGACCTGGGTGATAAGTACAAATCATGGCTATTGATATTTGACCAATTGGAGCCCCTTCAAATGCACATTTTCCAACACCCGGCAGTAGCCGGTTGGAAAGCCTACTATCAAGCACCTTTATTTTACAGACACTGGACGACGGCAGTTACTTTGCCAGAACGTCAAAAATAGCCCTTAAGATTGGTAATCATGGATTGCGGATTGATGACCTGTCTGTGGCAATTGACCACCTCGCATTGTTGGAATCCCTTGACCAGCCAGAGAATCCGGTATCGGTCGTAGAGGAAATAGCACAACGTATGTTTCCGGTAGAAATCACCGAAAACCAGAAAGCTATTTTAAAAGATCTTTTGATCCCGGGCTTGCCCGATTTCGAATGGACAGTAGAGTATACAGACTGGCTGTCTGATCCCGACAATCCTACTATAATAGATTCTATTACAGCCAGATTAGTATCCTTAATAAGAGGTATGCTGAGGATGTCCGAGTCTCAGTTATCTTAAGATTTCGGCATAAATAATTCCGGTCGTTTCAATTTATTTACTATGAAAAGAAGAGACTTTTTGAAGCGGAGTTCAGTGCTTGGTTTACCTCTCATGATCAATGGCATGGGCCTTCAGGCAATGAGAAGTTCCTCATTATTCAATACCCTCAACACGGAAGATGACAGGGTCCTTGTACTAATCAATTTAAATGGAGGAAATGATGGATTAAACACCTTGATTCCATTAGATCAATATGATAACCTTGCTAACCTTCGTTCCAACATCATCATACCGCAAAGCAATATTTTGACACTGACAGACACACTTGGATTTCACCCGGCATTATCAGGATTCAAGTCATTATTTGATAATGCAAATATGCATGTTGTTCAAAGTGTAGGCTATCCCAACCAAAATCGGTCACATTTCAGGTCCACAGATATTTGGACCTCTGCTTCACCAGCTGAAGAAATTTGGGATACCGGTTGGTTAGGTCGGTACAGCGACACGGTACATCCAACTTATCCCAATAACTATCCCAATGCAGATTTTCCGGCACCAATAGCAATTACTCTGGGTCCTTCAAGTTCTGAAACATGTGAAGGCGTTGCAGGTAATTTTAGTCTTGCAATGATAGATCCTTATGTCTTGAACCCCCTGGAATCTGGCGGAGATGATATCGCTCCCAATAATATCTATGGTGACGAGCTGTCCTACCTTCGAAACATAAAGGAGCAAACGAATGTATACTCACAAGTCATACATGCTGCAGCAGAAAATGGAACGAATGTGGCAGAATATCCTCTTTCCAATCCATTGGCTGAGCAATTACGGAATATCGCATTGTTAATTTCAGGAGGACTTCAAACTAAAATCTATGTAGCCAATCTAGGGGGATTTGACACACATGCGAATCAGGTTGAAGAAGGTAATATAACGGGTGGAATGCACAATTTTCTACTCGATTTAACTTCTTCTGCTATTTCTGCATTCCAGGAAGATTTAAAATTACTGGGCATCGAAGATCGTGTATTAGGTATGACCTTTTCAGAATTCGGGCGCCAGATAATTTCAAACGCTGCTTTTGGCACAGATCATGGCACAGCAGCACCTGTCTTTCTTTTTGGTAGTTGCGTCAAAGCAGGTATCACCGGGGAGAACCCGGAAATACCAAAACAGGTAGATCCGCAAGCCGGAATCCCAATGCAGTATGACTTCAGAGACTTATATGGTTCCGTATTGATGGATTGGTTTGGTGTTAATCAAAATACTATAGAACAAATATTTTATCCGGATTTTCAATATTTCCCCATTGCAGACAGCTGTAATTCCTATTCAAAAAACAAAGAAGTGGATCTTTCTGGTTTTGATATTTCAGCTTACCCAAACCCATTTAGAAATAACATTCGAATAGGATTTACGTGTAGGAATGAACGTGTGAGGATTAGTATCTATGATACCCTGGGATATAAACATCTCCAGATAGTAGATAAAACATTTCACGCAGGGAATCATCAATTCAATTTTGACGGCAGCAGTCTTCCCGCAGGTACCTACTACCTTAGAATTCAATTGGCCGGTGCCAGACAAAAAACTACTCGGGTAATAAAATCCTGATGTATTTTTTATGGTGCCAACACCGCCCTCTGCAAATGCCTCTAAAACAAGCTTCCGGTATAATAAAACTTCTGCCAAACAAATTCGTTGGAGGAAGTATAGTTGGATTCAAAACAAAAAATCCAATCAACTCCTAAAAAACGTAAATTGTGATGTACCAAAAGCACATAAGTGGCAGCTAAGAAATTAAAAAGCATAATCAAGTGGGTTTTGATAAGCCTGCTGCTGTTGCCGCTGCTTTTGATTCTCCTCACCCAATTAGGACCGATCCAGCGGGCAGCAACCAATAAAGCGACCCGGTGGTTGACCGAGAAACTCGAAACGGAGGTCAAACTGGATGATATTAGCTGGTCTGGCCTAAATAATCTGGAAATCAATGGTTTCCTGATTCGGGATCAAAAAACAGATACGCTGCTAGCAGCCCACAAGCTTTTTGTACGGTTTGATTTTTGGAAACTCTTCCAGAATGAATACATCATTGATGAAGTCAATTTATCCCGGGCACTGGTTCGAATAGACCGGGATCAGAACAACAGCTGGAATTTTGATTTTATCGCGGAAGCTTTTTCTTCCACGCCGGAGTCCAACCAGGAAAGCAGCTCCTTTAGTATCCAGCCCAATCTGATTTTCCTGAATAATATTCGTTTTGACTACTCCGATGCCATCACTGAAAGTCAGTTGAATGCCAAATTGGGAGATGCCGAACTCGAAGTCGAGCTACTGGACCTTAATCAACAAAATATTGACCTCCGATCATTTGTTCTGGATAATCCAGACATCACCTATCTAAGCCATGCCGAGCGCCTTCCTACCACAGATACAATGACCGTTGAATACACTTTTCCGGATTTGGGCTGGTATATCAACGTAGATGAAATGCAACTTAAGGGAGGCAGGATCGTATATCGGGAAACGCAAAAAGAAAAAGGTCCGGAAGGCGTATTTAATCCTGCAGATCTGGCTGTAAACAACCTCTCCTGGAATATTCGGGATCTCCAAAATACAGACACTGCCATTACGGCTTCCATTAAGTCCTTTGCTTTACAGGAAAAGTCCGGATTTGCCTTATCTGAATTTCAGACCGACCTTCAATTTACGGAGACAAAAGCTATCCTGGCTGATTTTCATCTCAAAACCCCTCAGTCGAAAATTGATCAATCCATTTCACTGTCATATCCGGAATTAAATGCCCTGACCATTTTTTCTGAACCAGGTACTCCCTACAATCCGGCAGATGTTAAAGTAGAAGGATTATTCGATCAGTTGGTCATTTCTCCGGAAGACATTAGGCGGTTTTCACCGAATGGATTACCTCCTGAAATAACAACTCCTATTCTGTTTGACGGAATCCTTAGTGGGTCCCTCGCCACTTTGACCCTTGAAGAAAGATTGTCCATCCCCTCTCTGGAGCTAAAATTCAACTCCCGGGGTCTTGTGAATAACTTCCTGGATATTGACCAGATGTATCTTGACTTAAAGGTGGATACCCTTATGGCCGATTATGCCAAACTGGACCAGGTGCTTCCCGAGGGCACCCTGCCTCAAGAGTTTGAACGTTGGGGGAATATCGATTTGCGCGGACGAATTCTGGGGAGTTTGGCAGATTTTGAAACCGAAAATTTCCAGATTTATACCCGCAGCGGACCGCAGCTTGAAGGCGATTTTCAAATTGCCGGTTTGCCGGATTATAAAACAGCCATTTATCATTTTCAGCTCGATCGTTTAGATACAAAACCCGAAGACTGGAAGGCTTTTTCACAAGACACACTACCAGGCGGATTGGAAGATATCGGTCCCCTGGTACTTCGAGGCACCTTCGACGGAAGTCTATATACTTTTCAAACCAATCTAAATCTGGAAACCTCCGAGGGCAGTCTGCTTGCCATTACAAATTTTGATTTTGAGGAGGATTATTCAAATGCCAGATACGACGGAAGAATCAAGCTTAAACAATTTGATGTAAGCCCTTTCATTCAGGATACCTCTATCGGATTTCTAAACCTCGATTTTAATATTGACGGAGAGGGCCTGCAATTAGATGATCTGGACACCAAAATTCAGGGCGTATTAAGCGAGCAGGTTTATAATAATTATCAATACGATAGTTTGTATATGGATGGCCAAATAGACTCTGCCGCTTTTGTTGGATTTATTCGAATGGCCGATCCCAATCTGGCATTTGACTTTAACGGAAGTATCCCTTTCAGCGATTCTTTGCCTAATTATAAATTCACCCTTCAACTTGATACGATCAATTTAAAGCCCCTGGGCTTTTACGACAGGCAGATTGGCATGAGTTCATATATTGAACTGGACCTGCAAAACTTCGACATTGATGAGCTTGAAGGCAATTTAGTCATGCGGGATTTTTGGATTCAGGATTCATTAAATCAATTCTATGCCGATACGATATTATTTGAAAGTACAGTAGCTCCATCTGGAGATCGGCGATTGGCACTGGACAGCAAATGGGTTCAACTCGGTATGGAAGGTCAATACACGCTTAGTAAACTCCCAAAGGAATTACTCGATTGGCTGGATCAGGAATTCCCTATAAATACCATTGTTTTCCAAAATGACTCTACAGAAATTGAACCTGACAGCACGGGAAACATTGCCGCAACAAATACGAATATTAAAGCCTACCTGCGGATTACTGAGAAGCCTCCGTTAACTAAAATATTTCTCCCGGAATTAAAAACACTGGATCGGGTCGAATTGGATTTGGAATTCAATAAAGCAAGCGATCTCTGGAATTTAACAACCGAAATCCCAGAAATTAAATATGGAGATTTGAAAATTGACAGCCTTTCACTCCTGTCTGTTTTTGAAAAGGAGAAACTGACTAATACCCTAATCGCCAGTCAGTTCCAGTCGGGTGAAAATACGATTATCCATGCGCCAAACCTGACAGCTATCCTGCAAGACGACAGTCTGCGGATGGAATTTCACTCTACCGAAGGGGCGGATACCAGTTTCTGGAAAATTGGAGGCGCCCTAACTTCCAGTCCGGAAGAAATTTATTTCCAGATAAATCCGAGCATAAAAATTAACGGGGATCAATGGAACGTCAATCCCGACAATCAATTGGTATTATCAGCTTCAGATGACTGGCAAATAAATCAGCTGGGGCTGAATAAAGGCAGTGGATCAATCATCCTTAACGGGGAAGGCAGCGGTACAGACACAACGAGTCTGGTCAATGTAGATTTTAATCAGTTTGACATTTCGGCTCTGACGCCCTTTTTAGATCTCCCCACAGGTTATTTAGAAGGCATTTTAGAGGGCAATTTGAAAGCCCGGGATTTACAAACGAGTTTGAACTACATCGCCGATCTAAAACTGGAAAAATGGACCATGGATTCCGTAAGAATTGGCAACCTGAGTCTGTATGCAGCGCAAGAAAACAGTCAACCTTTAATTAACCTGGAAGCTGAATTACAAGGGTTGGTTAATCAAATGAATGTAGGCGGCACCTATGATATTGAAAACAAAGTATTTGATGTCAATGCAGATATTGGCCGCATGGAAATGCAAGCGCTTGACCCGTTTCTAAGCGGATTAATCCACGATAGTGAAGGTCACCTAAAAGGTCAATTCACCTTAAAAGGCAGCCCCGACAAACCGGCGCTTAATGGCAGGCTGCAACTCAATCAGGTACAAACCACCATTGATTATCTAAACGCCCGGTATAAGATTGTACAAGGGGATATAGCCTTTACCGAAAGGAAAATTGATTTTGGAAATTTCAAATTGCTTGATGAGAACAACCAGCCTGCAAATTTAAGCGGAGTTATTAATCACCGTACTTTTAGCGATATGGTTTTTGACCTTCGGTTTCAAACAGATCAATTCCAGTTCCTAAACACCACAGCAGCAGACAATGACTTGTTTTACGGGAAGCTGATATTAGATTCAGACACCGACATTCAGGGCCCCCTTGAAAGTCCTCGTTTCTTTATTCAGGCTAAAACAGCAGCGGGTACAGCCTTTCATGTGGTGCCTCTATCGGATGAACAGGTGCTGGCTCAGGATGATTTTATAATCTACGGAGCTCCTGCCCTCGATAGTCTTGGAAGAGATACCACTCAGATCCAAACCCTGCTTGAAAATAACTCCGGAATCGATCTAAAATTGAATTTGGAGATGACATCCGACGCAAGTCTGGAAATAATCATTGATCCCCTTACAGGCGATAAATTGATTTGCAAAGGAAATTCTAATCTGGCTGTGGATATGGATCCGGATGGTAATTTAAGCATAGCCGGTAATTACGCGATTACAGAAGGGAAATACTTCTTTAGTTACGAGCAATTGATTAAACGGGAATTTGCCATTCTTCCCAACAGTCGAATCGGTTTCAACGGGGATCCACTTGATGCGCTTTTAGATATTACGGCAGCTTATGAACTCCGTGTACCCCTTTCGGATTTGGTACAGGGCCAATTGGTTGATGAAAGTGTTTCTCTTGCCGGACAGCGGGCAGATGTACAATTGCAAATGAAAATAGGCGGCAATTTATCCACTCCCGTTTTGAGCTTTGATATCATTTTATTGGGCAATCCGCAGGGAGCGGTCGCTGATGCGGCAAGAACCCGCTTACAACAGCTTCGTAATAATGAAACCGACCTGAACACACAGGTATTTGGCTTATTGTTGTTTAATAGCTTTATCAGCCCTTCCAACAGCAATTTGTCAGCAAGTAGTGCCGGAGAAACCGCCTTGCTTTCCAGTTTGAGCAAACTGGTAACCAATGAGTTGAATCGATTAGCCAGTGGCTTATTGAAGGGTGTTGACTTGCAATTGGGAGTTGAAGCCTACAAACCCGGTGTAGACGGCCCGGAAAGCGATGGCGTTACCACCGAAGTTCAATTAGGGGTATCTAAAAGGTTTTGGAATGACCGGCTCAATGTAAAAGTAGGCGGAAACGTCAATGTTGGAAACACCGGACAGGAACAGCAGGCCCTCACTGCCCTGACAGGCGATTTTGCGCTGGAATATCAATTGACGCCCGATGGCAATTATTTATTACGGGTATACCAACGCAGTGATTATGACGCCCTTTACGAAGGAAATGTAAACAGGGCCGGTGCTGGCATTTCGATTCGGAAAAGCTTGCCAAACAAAGAGAAAAAGCGAAAAGAAAAAGAATGAGCCAGAACCGTGTCATATTATTCTTATCGTTATTGCTGTTCTTTTGCAGTTGCTCAGCAACCCGGAATTTGACTGAAAATCAAAAACTATTTGATGGATCAGAAGTGGAATACGTACTTTCCGATCCACCGGAAAAAAAGAAATTTACCGAAGGAGAACTACTAAACCTGGCACGTCCGAAACCCAATCAGCCGTTTCGGTTGTGGGTTTACAATCTGGTAAAAGAACCCAAAAAACAAAAAGGAATAAAATACTGGCTTAAGTACAAAATTGGGAAACCTCCGGTATTATACGATCAGGCCATTGTAGACCGAAGCAGACTGATACTTGAAAAGTATTTAGTGGACCATGGATATCTTCATGCAGAAATCGAAATTGACACTCTCGAGCACGCAAAGAAAGTTAAAGTCATTTACGAGGTCTCTGTTAATGAACTTTACCGCATCCGAAATATCTACCTGCCCACTGATTCTACCATATTCGCAATGCTTACACGGGAGAATCAGCAGCAATCCCATCTTAAGGAAAACCAGACTTACAAGGCAGAAAACCTGCGAAAAGAAAGGTCCCGACTTGCTACCCTGGCTACTCAAAATGGATATTACGGCGTTAATGAAACCGATGTATACTTTTACATCGACACCTCGAAATATGTTGACTCCCTCGATGTTTATGTAAGATGGAAACCCCGGCCCGACTCCGGCAGTTTTAAAAAATACCAACTTGGGAAGACCCTGGTTTATCCGGGCTATTCGCTTTTGGATACTATTAACCAGGATACCGATACCCTATTTTTCGATGGCCTGACCATCATTGAAGATCAGCACTTTTTCCACGCTGAATTATTAAGGTCTGCCATCAAAGGGCGGGAGAATTTCATTTACGATGGTCGCTTGCAGGCCAGCACCCTAAATTACCTGCAGGATTTAGGCGTATTCAAATTTATCAACCTCAAAACCGAAAAAAGAGAAGAAGACGGGCTGCACTACATCGATCGCATTTATTATTTGACACCTGCCACCTTTCGGGATGTACGCTACGATTTTGAAACCAATACCCGCTCGGGCAGTTACGTCGGAATTCAGGCTTCGGTGAATTATCAAAACCGAAACTGGCTGGGTGGTGCCGAAAACCTGAATCTCAATTTATCGGTTGGTGGAGAAACTCAAATTGGAAATCAATCCCGCTTTATCAATACATTGGAAATAAGTGCGGGAGCGTCTGTTGCTATCCCTAAGTTATTATTGCCGAGCATTAACCCTTATGTCTATCGGGACTATGTACCACGTACCCGCTTTAGTTTATCCGATGCCCTACAGATACGAACCGGTTTCTTTAGTTTAAACCACCTGTCAGCCACCATGGAATACGACTGGAGGACCAACCGCCAGATTCGCCACGTATGGACCCCCGTAACCATCAGCTTTAATCAAACTTTTGACATAGATTCAGACTTTCAGGAACAGCTGGACCAATCCAGTTTATTGAGCACCAGCCTGGAGGACGTATTCATTTTAGGGGGACAATATCAATTTACCTTTTCCAATCAGGAAATTGATAAAATAAAGCCTCACTTCTTTTTCACCTCGACTTTTAAGCTTGCCGGAAACATTCCATACGGGGTATCAAATTTGATTCGTCCGGATCAGAATGGGTACGGTATTTTCGGTACACCTTTTAGTCAATTTGCCAAGGCATCAGCTGATGGCCGGTATTATTATGAGCGGAGGAAGTTTACTTTGGCAAACCGGCTGTCTGCCGGAGTGGTAGTTCCTTACGGGAATGTGGAAGTAGCCCCTTACAGCGAGCAATTTTTCATTGGTGGATCCACCAGTTTACGCGCATTCCGATTGCGGCAGCTGGGTCCCGGGACCTATGTAAATCCAGACACGGATGAGTTCAACTTCTTCGATCAGACCGGCAATATTAAGGTAGAATTCAGTACAGAGTACCGCTTTGATTTATTCTCTTATTTCGAAGGAGCTGTCTTTGTGGATGCAGGCAACATCTGGCTGTTGAACCAAACCATTGGCGATAACCAGGAAGGGCAATTTGGGTTTGACACCTTCCTCGATGAAATCGCCGTTGGTACCGGCCTGGGTTTGCGAGTAGATTTTGATTTTTTCCTCATACGACTGGATGCAGCTTTCCCATTGCGCCAACCCATCTACAACCAGGGATTTCAGTGGACCATCAACCAAATCGACATTCTCGACAAAGACTGGCGGGAAAACAATTTGGTATGGCATTTGGCGATTGGGTATCCGTTTTAGGGGGTGTATCAATTTTTTCAATAAAAAGACAACGGAGCTTATTGGATTCCCTACTTCACCACCAAGCTCCGATGCTCCTCCTCTCCTATCTCCACTACATAACTTCCACTACTTAACATACTGCAATCCAGGCGTAGCAGGTTTTCGCCCGGAATGACGTCAAGCTTTTGCTGACTCAATAGCCTGCCTGTGATATCGTAAATAGAAATAGAAATTGTTGCCAAATTCGGCGCAGCATATTCTATAAACACTTCTCCTGCTACAATGGGATTCGGGAATAAATCACCAGGATGGTTGTTTGGATTTTCAGGTATTTCAATGGCTGATACCAGCGGCGTTGTATTTTCAAAAAATCGGAGCATCCCATAGGAATCGCCGACAAATACATCTGAATCGCCATCATTGTCTATATCTACGAAAGCCGGATTAAGATTTTCGCCGAAAGGCGTATCATAAAAGGGGTTTGCCATTCCTGTTTGCTCTTCAAAAATCGGACTGGTATTCGTACCGGTATTTTGAAAATAAAAGAGCGTCGTATAATTTTCGCCCACGAGCGCGTCAAGATCTCCATCATTGTCCAAATCAGCAAAATCCGGAGTAGCCAGCCAGCCAATATCCACGCCTTCAAAAGGATTTGAGGAACCTGTTTGTGCCAAAAACACGGGATCTGTTATGGTACCGGTATTCCGGTAATACAAAATACCCCCATAAGCTTCTCCGATAAATATATCCAGATCACTATCGTTATCAATATCCACTACAGCGGCATTCGGTGAAAACCCAACATTTACGCCATCAAATGGATCCGAGGGACCCATTTGTTCTACAAACATGGGGTCAGTGTTGGTGCCGATGTTTTCAAAATAGGGAACGGTGCCGATGAGTTCTCCTATAAAGACGTCAAAGTCCCCGTCGTTATCCATATCTGCAAATTCGGGAACAGACCAACTGCCAATATCTGCAAAATCCAGGGGATTCTCCAGGTCTGTCCGTTCTTCAAACAATGGATTTTCAGGGGTGCCAATATTTTCATAATACCGGATCATTCCATACTTCTCCCCTACAAAAACATCGTAATCCCCATCATTATCAATATCTACAAAGTCCGGCGCTGAAAATTCTCCGACATTAACCAGTTCCAATGGATTGTCAGCCCCCGCTCTTTCTTCAAAACTTTGCGCAAATCCGGTACTCGTATGCAATAGAGAAAAAACCAGCGTACTTCCCACTATCAGTTTTTTGGTAGTGAATCCAAGTTTCTGAAGTTGAGAATAGTACCTGCGCAGGCGCTTAAGTAATTGATATTTTTCATTCCGGGAAAGGAATTGGAAGGTGCCATTTTTCAGCTTTCGCTGAATGCGGGTATGAACTTTACGCCATTTTTCTACTAAGAGGCTTTGGCGATGAGATCTGTAGGGCTGGTTTTGCGGGTGCATAAACAGAATGTCTAAAAACTATGGATCTATTGAATTGGGGCCAAATATAATTTTTATCGGAGATGAATCCCCTTTTAGAATACTCAAGTGACACCTTTTTGACCAACTGTGAATCCTAATTCTTCTTTTATGAAGTAAACTCATAATCTCCTAATACTGATCTTCCGTTTGATCTAACGGCTGATCAAATCGCCTTCTAACGGATTTCGTCCCTGGCGGACCATTTTGAAGACGTTATAATCTATGACTGTGTAAAGGATATAACACAATTCCGAGCGGGTGCGGCCTGCCCTCGCGAGACTTATTGCTTTACCAATTTCCCGGATGCTATGACTCTATCCTCAATATTGATTTGATAGAAATACAAGCCGGCCCCTAATGAAGAAAGGGAGAATACCTGCGCTGTTTGTTGGCTGGTCAGGTCCTCTTCAGCAACCAGATGTCCCCTTGCATCCAACAATCTAAGTTGAGCCTTTCCAGGGTAATTCCCACGCAATTGGACGTTTAGTTCATTTTGAAATGGATTGGGATACACGTTTACCCTAAAGGGGTTGGGTTCTTTTTCTCCTGCAACGAGCGAACAGTCACCAAACATATTATCATCCATCCATTGCAGGCGCTCTACGAGCCAGTCTTTCAAAAAGCTGACTTCCTCTTCATAGGTGTCCCCTACATAAGCATTGGGCCATACGTAGGTCCCCAAAACCGGCCATCGCTCAAAGTTTCTGATCTGGGCATTTTCAATATAAGCGGCTGTACTGTCGATAAATGACAACAAACTGTCGGTATGTAAGGCCCCCTGGCGAAGCTCCTGCCACCGACAATGCACTTTGTTTTGAATTTCGGGATCTTCCGATAAATCCAAAACCCAGAATGGACGTAAAACGCCACTGTTTACCCATTCATAAGACCATCCTTGCGGTCCGGGATCTTTGGCAAAATCGAAATTGCCGTAGCCCAGATTAATATCCCACAGCGGACCAAAATAAATCTTTCCGCCATTGCTCTCCTTCCTTTTGTACATGTAGAAGCTGAACTTAAAATTGTCGACGTGTTTAAAGATTTCTGTGGCAATCCAATAATCTATCCAGGAAGGCACATCAATAAAATGCTCATACGTTTCTGCAGTCGGTAAGATCTGCATGGCTTCCTCATAAATCGTTACATAAGTTTGTAAATAATCTTTTTGCTCGGGTTGCAGTTCATCAAAATCGGGATCCTGGTATTTATAAAACAAGAAATCGGTGAAAGGAGAATACCAACCACTTTGTGGTCCATCATCATCTCTGTCTACACTAAAAATATATCCGCCTGTAAGTTCATCACCGGAAACATCATTCGGCGTAAGCCGGGCAATATCCACCCTGTTATCATCTCGCTTTATTTTCTCCACCAATACATATAAGCCCTTGTATTCATTGTTGATCAAAACTTCGCACCAGCGGGTACGGGGTGCATATTGATCCATTTGATTGCCAATATGGTAGGAAAGGACATTGCGCATCAGGCTTTTGTCGCTGTATGGTCCATGCAGCACCCAATCGTTTTCTTCCGGCATACCGAGTAGTGGAACATTATTGTTTTCTCCATTTTCAAGCCGGGTTTCAAAGCTGTAATTTTTTTTCGCAAATGACTGAGAAGAGGAACCTCTGATTTCAATGGCAATACTTCCGTCATAACCGTTATAATCATCCGTGAGGAAATTTAGAACGCCCGGACCATTGTCAATAATCCCTAAATGTGCATCGATCTTTGGTTCATCGGGAATTGGGATCCCGTAGGTATTTATAAGAAGCAAGGGCAAATCAGAGGAAACAAATGGCTCTGGAAACCAGGCAGGCACCTCCTGGTAATCGTTTGAATCATCGCTGATTCCAACCATCAAAAAGAAGAGAGCAGACATATCAGAAGATCCAATACCTACATTATGTACCTGGACAGAAAGTGTATTGGTACCATTGGTCCATAAATCGGCCAATTGCTGCGGAGAGATCGTAAAAAGCTCCGGTAGTCCTCCCTGATAAAGCTGAGCCTCATGATCTGTGTAAGAAGTTTCATTGTGGGCAGGAGCAACACCTGGTGTTCCGATATTTGCCCGGGCAATCTCCACCCCATTCAGGTAGGCTACAAAGGCATCGTCATAATCTGCGTAAAGCGTAACCGCTGAAATAAGGGCTGTATCCGTTATTTCAAATTCCTTTCTCAGGTAAACGGATAGTGTAGTTGGCAGCAGGGTATTATCATCTCCATCTGAATACCCAAACCCTCCAAAACCTGTATTCCAGGATGAATCGTCAAAATCAGACTGGTTCCAATCGGAAGGAGGTTCTGAATTGCCAATGCGATACCGCCATTCTTCTTCAGCCAGAACAGCAGCTTCCCAGTGATCTATCGATTGGGACAAAGAAAAAAAGGGCAACATCAAGGATAAAATGATGCAAAACGGCACAATTGGCATATCTCAGGTTTTCCGGTAAGATAAGTTAAAAAGTTAGAGCCAAAACCCGATCAGTAATCACCGGGCTTCAGCAAACTGTATCATCTTTGTAACCACAAAAGCTTATGTGCGAGTCGAAGCAGGCGAAGAGTAGAGCAATAAGGTTCAGCCATTTATTGCTTCTCAAAAAGGATTCCTTTCGTTCGACCATTGGAAACGGTAAAAGAGATAACCGCTCCGGCATCGTTGCGCTGAAACTCGACCGTTGGCAGGAAGAACACACTCCCTCCGAATGCATCGTCATTGACAGGAGACAATTTAATATCCTCCAGGTTGATATGCCGGGCAATGAGCTGATCTTCTTCCACCATTAACTCATACACCGTTTGAAGTTCGCTGGAGAAATAGGTGCCTTCATACGCGCTTAGGTCTACGGAAGCTTCGTCAAAAGTCAATCGTTCCATCGTTATCGGGCCACCCTGAAAATGAGTGGCTAAGAGGATATTGCCTTCAGCGTCAGCATGAAAGGTAACATTTGCGTCTACGCCCGTATAATTAAAGGTAGAATCGGAAGTTGCCACCATTACGACATCGGGCTGCCCTTGCGGAGAAGCTATAAAAGTGCCGTCTTCAATTTTATATTCGATGGTGAAGTTTGCCTCCTTTATGACAAACTTGCCCACATATTTTTCTAAAATACTTTGATCAACGTTTAGCCCTTCCCCAGACTCTTCAGCCACTTCTTCAGAAGCTGTTTCTTCTTCTTTTTCAAAATGTTCTTCGAAAAACAAGGAAGCTGCTTCCATGGCCATTCCCATTTGAAATCCGGCATTATTGCTAATGATCATATACCCGGCATTCAACTCCGGATAGTAAGTCATCATGGCTCTGTGTGCGATGTCGGCACCCCCGTGTTGATACATCTTCAATCCTTGGTCTTCCCCGATGAAAAGGCCAAGTCCGTATTCCATTTCCTGACCATTGTTCAGGGTATCAGGCGTAACCATTTTGGCAATAATGGCTTTGTCTCCCACTTTGGGATTCCGGAAATTTTGCATCCATTTAGCCATGTCTTCTACGGTCGTATACACACCACCGGGTCCTCCGGCGCAATCCAGTCCCAGGGTAACCACATAACCCTTATCTCCTTGTTGGTATCCTTGTGTGGCATGCGGAATGACCTGATTATTGCTTAAACGCAAATGGGTGTTTTCCATGCCTAATGGCAGAAATATATTGGCACGCATCCAATCGTCCATATCTTGTTCGGTGAGTCGTTCAATGATCTCGGCACAGAGGATGAAAGCCGTATTGTTGTAATTGAATTCTTCTCCGGGTGAGGCCTGTAAAGCCGGTTGATTCTGAATCACTTTGATAGCCACTTCCCGGGTCAATTTATCGTGCCCCTGCCATCCACGAATAACCAGGGTATTAAAGACCTCTCTCAGTCCGTTGGTGTGGTTTAGCAGGTTTTTAATAGTAATGGTTTCCCCAAAATCGGGAAGCTCCGGCAGGTGTTTTCGAATATCGTCTTCCAGACTTAGTTTTCCCTCCTTTTCCAACAGGAGTATTGCCATGGCTGTAAACTGCTTGGACACAGATCCAATATTGGAAGGCATATTCAATTCGAAAGGAATGGCATGCGTCAGATTTGCCATCCCATAGGATCTCGAAAAGCTAAGTTTTCCATTTTCAATAATTCCGATCACTGCGCCGGGAGTATCCGCATTATCATAAGGCGAAAACATTTGATCTACCCTGGCATCCGGATCCGTTTCAACCGGCTCTGCTTTTTTGATGACGATGCTGTAATCTCCTTCGTTCTTTTCAAAGGATTCTACGGTGATTTTATATACTCCCTTCTCCTCCGAAACAAATGAAAAGTTTTCAGCTCCTCTGGCCGGTTGGTCAAATTGGCCGACCGGTTCTCCATCCGGATCTTCCACATGCACGACAACATCCACACTGATTTGCATGGCAAAGCCATAGACATAGGTATCCTTTTTCAGGTCGATGGAAAAGTAGTTTTCCCCGTCGGGCCCCAGGGATCCGGTGAGGGTTTGCCCGATGGTAAGCGGGACGATTTGCTCCTGGGCATAGAATGTGGCAGGAAGACTCAGGAATAAGCAGCTGGCAAAGGTGAGGAGCAGTTGTTTCATCAATTTGGAATTATGGTTATGAACGCTAAGGTTTTAGAATTTGCTCTAATTTAATGATAAAAAGACATATGGTTTTCCAAGTCACCTCCGTTTCACCAGCATCTTTTCCAGGTGACAAGATTCTTTTCCGAATGGATTTTGAAGGCTAGGATAGCAGCGGTGACATACCATCTGCCAGGGAATGTGAGATATGTACTACCCAAAAGGGGATGTCAATAAATTATCTCTCCGCCTTTCGGCGAATTTTACCCTTTGGTCAGTACTTATTTTGCTATTTTTTCTTTCTCAGGACAAAAAGCATTTTTATAACAAGGATAGCAGATATTCCAAAACCGAATAAACCCAATGCCGAAACATTATAGATTATTGGTGGAATTTTGGCGGCTATTATCATGGCAGATGCCAATATGACAGCTACGATCAGAAAGGTGTAGGATAATTTATGGATGCTGCTGCTTAAAATTTCAGCTGATGGCTGGAGTCCTTTGTGCTCAAATTCAATATGGAGTTTGCCGGATTTTATCTTTTGAAGAATTTCCCGAATATCTTCTGGTAATTCATTCAACAGGGCATTTGTCTCTTCGATCCTGTGGAAAAGGTCTTTTTGCAATCGGATCGGATTGTATTTCTTACTTAACAACCGTTGAACATAAGGTCCAATATTTTTAATGATGTCATACTGAGGGTCCAGTTTCAGGCCTATCCCTTCCATAATAACCAGGGCTTTGAGAAGCAGCAGCAGGTTGGATGGGATTTTAAGCTTGTAATCAAAGAAAAGGGCATTCAACCCCTGCATTACTTCCTTGCCGTCAATATCCTCCAGCGCAACACTGGAATACTGTCTTAAGAAATAGATGATATCGTATTCGAGTTCCCGTTCTTTTTCTTTGCTTAGACCGGTAGAAAATTTTAAAATGGCTTTTTTAAGCCCCTGAACATCCTGATTATAAATGGCCAGTAATAACTTAGCAAAATGGATTTTATCCTTTTCGATCACCGAGCCCACCATTCCATAATCGAGCAATGCGATCCGGCCGTCTTCCAAAACGAAAATATTTCCCGGGTGTGGATCAGCATGGAAAAACCCAAACTCAAATACCTGCTCGAAATAAAGCCTGATGCCTCTTAATGCAAGCTCAGGTCCGGAAATGCCAAACTGATTCAGCTTCTCCAGATCTGTTATTTTGCACCCTTCAACATACTCCAGGCACAACACAGAATCAGTGGACAACTCCCGATAAAGGGCAGGGATAAAGATCTCCTCATTATCGTGAAACATTTCCTGGAATTGAACGACATTAGTTGCTTCCATTCGGAAGCTCAACTCTTCTGTGATGCTTTGTTCAAACATTTTAACCAGTTCCCGGGGTTGATACACCAGATATTGCGGGAAACGGGATTCAATAATAGATACGATGTTTTTCAGGATGGCCACATCCGCTGCGATCTGGTTTCGGATTCCCGGACGTTGTATTTTCAGAACGACCTCTTTACCCCCAATAAGCCTTGCCCGGTGCACCTGTGCGATGGAAGCACTCGCAAGCGGCTTTTCATCAAACCACTCCAACAACTCGGACATCGGTCTTGGCAGTTCTTCCTTCAGTATCTTTTTAATATCAGAAATAGCAACCTCCGGGGCTTTATCCTGTAGTTTTTCCAACTCAAGGATCAGTTCATCAGGTAGCAAATCCGGGCGATTACTCGCGATTTGCGCAAACTTTATGTAGGAGGTACCCAGTTCTTCGCAAACCAGGCGGATTCGTTCATAGCGCGTAAATTGGCTCACTTTACGCCCTTCCCGGCTGGGAACCAGGATATTGGTTTGTGGAGTGATCTTATTAAATGGAGGATGAGAAAGTATATCCTCAAACCCATATTTAATGAGCGTGGCAAATACTTTCTCATACCTCAACAAAGTAAGACTGGAACTAATATTTAGCATCCGGGCTTTCATCCCCTAGTTTGAAAGGTCTGAAATAGCACGTTTCAGATAATTGAAGGATTCTCCAACATCCTCCACAAAGTTGTCAAGTTTGGTCTGCGCTTTTTCCCGCTCGCCCAATAGCTTTCGAACTTCCACCAACCTGTCGCTAAATTCTTTCCGGATGCGTTCCACTTTATCCGGATCGTCTTTGTCGTGCAGTGCCAGATTCACCCGAAATGCGTCCATTTTGGCTTTGAAGCTATCCAGCTCTTTCTGCATAGTTACATTCATTTCCGGATAATTATCCCGAATCACTTCTTCGAGTTCGTAAATTTTCTCGAGCATCCCTTTTTTATATGCGTCATACTTTCTGACGGCTGTTGGAATTTCTTCCTTAAGATTTGCCTCCAGATTTTCGACGCAAGTCAAAAACGCTCTTCCGGCTTCCACTTCATCAACAGAAACCTTTGCCATTTCAGCCCGTTGCTTATTGACAAACGCAGCCAGATTCTTACGTTCTCTTTCTACCAAATCCCTGGCTTCAGCTTTACCTAAAGCCATTTGTACCTGCAGTTCTTCTGAAAGAACTTTGAGGGATCGGGTTTGTTTTTTCATGCGATCTAACAGTACATTTTTCATATGCTTCATTTAAAGGTGAAGTAATTGTCGTTCCGAGGAAAGAACTCCTCCTGGCAGACATTTCGCGCTAAGGGATTCACCTGAAACACATCTTGTCAGGCCTCCTTAGCCATGTATAAAAATGCCTTTTTTTGGTCTGAAAAGAGATGGCAAGAATCATGTATGAAAATGAATTAAATCATTTCAACTTTCGTTTATACACAAAGCAAAGTAGCTTGGGATAGTATTATTCAAACGCTTTGGTTTGGAGGAATGTCGGACACAAAGTGGACCAAACCGCTTAGAGCCTGTTTAACAACAAATACCATTCGGCGAAAGCCAATAAAACCAAAGATCAGTTACTTGTTTTATCTATCTTTTTTAAATCCTCTTTTTTCTTCTTTTTATAATATTTTCTAAATAGCCAGTTATACTCCAGGGCTTCCATGTTTTCTTCAAATTTACGGGTGCCTTCGTTTAGGTTTTGCAAGGTACTGCGCAGTGACTGCGCACTGGCTGTATCGCTAAGCAGTAAGCCGGCTAAACCTTCACTATGCTCAAAGCCTTCTAACAGGTTTTCTATTTCCATGCTGGCGGCAGCGATTGATTCGGAGGAGCGTACCAGGTTCTCCATAACGGGTATTGTGCGGATAGCAATCAGGGAATCAAGATTGGCACCCAGCGCATCAACCTGTGTTTTCAGGCTCGTATCTCTAAGAAGGTATCCCAGGTTTCCTTCACCATCTGATATTTGCTCAACCAGGACATTGATTTCATTTGTTGCTTCATCCAATTGAGTTGCGGCGGATTGTAGGCTCTGGGTTGCTGCTGCCAGATTGGTTGCCAGAGCTTTATCATTGAGCAAAAGCGAGATGCTTCCATCTCCCTGATTCATTTTTTCTGTTATTTGGAGCAGTTGTTGGCTAATCAATGAAATATTATCATTTGAAGAGCCCAGTGTTTCCAACATCTCCGAAATTTCTTTTTTCGATTTTGCAGTCAGTTTGTCTCCACTTTCAACCAATGCTGCTTCGCCATTGGCAGGGCTGAGGGTCACAATCATATTGCCAACCAATCCATCCGAACTAATAGCTGCCGTTGCATTTTTTTGTAAATAGTCTCCAACAGATGTTTCCAGTTCCATAAATACTCTCAGGGTGGTATCGTTTATTATTTTCACCTCAGACACATTGCCGACATTGATACCGGAAAACCGAACTTTATTTCCGGCCCGGAGTCCGTTTACATCCTTGAAATCGACATATAACTCCATCGTATCTCTAAAAAAATCCTTTCGGTCACTAATGCGATAAACACCATAAGTGAATACTATGAAAGCCAGGGTAACGAAGATGCCCAGCTTGACATAATTGGTTTTATTCTTAGCCATATTGATTTCTACTTTGAACATCTTTAAAAAAAGCCTTCACTTTGGGATCTTGAGATTTTGACAATTCCAGATATGTTCCCTCCGTATAATTTATTCCGTCCTGAAGTATGACTATGCGATTTGAAATAACCCGGGCAAAATCCATATCGTGTGTAATAATCAGTGAGGCCGTATCGTATTGTTCCTGCACTTTCAACATCAATCCAATAATCTCATTTGCAGTGATGGGATCCAGGCCGGTAGTGGGTTCATCGTAAAGGATAATCTGGGGCCTTAAAATGAGTGTTCTGGCCAGAGCTGCTCTTCTTTTCATTCCTCCCGACAATTCGGCCGGCATTAAATTTATGGCATGTTCCAGGCCAACACTTTGGAGTATTTGTCGAATGGCTTGCTCTTCATTTTCTCCTTTTATTCTTTCCGGATGTCTCCGAAGCGGGAACTGCAGGTTTTCCCGCAGAGTCATACTGTCGTATAAAGCACTTCCCTGAAACAGAAAACCGACTTCCTTCCGAATTTTATCCAATTCATGCTGATTCAGGTCGGGAATGGATTGCCCCAAAACATGGACTGCCCCTTCATCTGGTTCCACCAGTCCCACCAGACATTTTATCAATACGGTTTTTCCGGAACCCGATTTCCCCAGGATGACCACATTCTCTTTTGGAAAGAGCTGAAGGTCAAATCCTTTGAGCACCTCATTTTCTCCGAATTTCTTTTTCACCCCCTTTATCTCAATCAGCGGTTGCAATCCAGATTTAATGGTTTCCGAATTTTTCATATTGTGTAGTATATATCTGCAATCAATACTGCCAGCAAATCCACCAAAAACAACAACAAGCTGGCCAGTACCACAGCCGTATTGGCTGCTTTCCCCACCCCTGCTGTACCTTTTTCAGAATTATATCCTTTATAACATCCGACTACTCCGATGACCAATCCAAAGAAAAAAGATTTAATAGTTGCCGGTACCACATCTCCTATTGATAAAGCGCTGAATGCCTTATCAAAATATAAGATCATACTTACCGAGCCTTTTGTAGATTCGACCAAAAAGGACCCCATTAAACCAACGGTATCTGCTGCGATAACCAGGAATGGGAGCATGAGAATACAGGCCCAAATTCGGGTGACTACTAAAAAGTGGAAGGGATTCGTACCAGATACCTCCATGGCATCTATTTGCTCCGTAACCCGCATGGAACCTAATTCTGCCCCAATTCCAGAACCAATCTTACCCGCACAAATCAGGACTGTAACCATAGGTCCGATCTCCCGGATAAAAGAGATGCTGACCATATTTGGCATATTGGCCACCGCTCCAAATTCGATCATCGTTGGCCGAAGTTGCAAGGTCAATACCAGTCCCATAATAAAACCGGTAGCTGCTACCAGGAAAAGGGACTGATAGCCGATTAGATAACATTGCCGAAAGAGTTCTCGCCATTCAAAGGGCCTTCTGAAGGCTTCTGAAAAAAAGCGGCCGGCAAAAGCAGCTACTCTGCCTGTTTCTTCAAAAGAATATCTCAATCGATTCAGGATCGAATCCATAGCCTTTGTTTTATGTCAACATTGCCAAACTGCGCTGTTGCCTTTTTAAACCTTGTTGGCTTTGAATCATAAAATCCTCATTATTAATTGAAATACAACTGAGTTCTGTCAATTGAGTGAATGACATAAGTCAGTTTTGGTTTAATGGTCCTGCTCTTCCGGGGGACATTGTATTTGAAATCCTTCTTCATTGTTTGATACCCTGATTACATAAAATATTACCTTAGGAACAGCAGATTCTATTGCCAAACCAAAATTTCAAATCATGGATGAATCATTGTCTTACCTGGCCGAAGTCAAACTTTTTGCCGGAACTTTTGCTCCAAGAAATTGGGCCCTTTGCGATGGAAAGGTGCTGAAAGTATCAGAATGGCAGGCGCTATTCTCCCTAATTGGCACCTTATATGGAGGTGATGGCAAAACCACTTTTGCTTTACCCGGCCCCGAACATTTGCCCTCCAAAGTGGAAGGAGAAGGCATGAAATACATCATTTGCATGAATGGAAACTGGCCACAGCGTCAATGATTTGGCCTATTCAGCAAGCAGTGTTTGTAATAATTCGTTTTGAGCGTATTAAGCGCTTCCTTTTAAAGCACCAAAAAAATAATTATGGACGGTTATGTAGGAGAAATCAAGATTTCCACCGGGTATTATGCTCCCTTAAACTGGGAATATTGTAATGGAAGAACGATGCCAATTGACAGGAACGTTGCACTCTTTTCAATACTTGGCACTATGTATGGCGGGGACGGTACTTCTAACTTTAACCTCCCAAATGAAACACATCTTCCTCCATTACCGGCAGGTTCAAAGGCTAAATATATTATTTGTATCAATGGTAGTTTTCCCAGTAGAGTCTAGGCCGTTTAAACCGGAGAAAAAGGCTGCTGTAAATACGGTTGACTAAAGCCCAAACGTATAGCTGAAGCCGGCGGTCACGGTGATAAAATTCAGCCAGTTGCTGACATATCCATCCCCCGGGCCGTCAATGTCGGATGTACCCACTGCACCCCCACCCAGATAGCGAAGATTAAGGAACGAGCGTACGGGTTGGTCGAACTCAACGCCCAGGCGTAAACTGGCGTCCAGGATGGCTCCTACCACTTCATTGTCGCTTCCATTCAGGTAACTGACGGGGGCATAGATGCCATCAGCTTCCAGTTCGACGAAAATGCGGTCGCTTAGGTAGGTATAGGACTTAATCTTCAGGGCGGGAACGATGCCCACATCTCTATTGGTACGAAATCGAGTCCCATCCAAAGATTCGAAAGAAATGGTAGCATTGCGAATCTGGATCGTTCCGCCGATGGCAAAGCCAAATTTTTCTCTTTCTGAAAACAACTCCCGGGTATAGCTGAATCGGTAAAAGGGGAAATTATAGAGCAGTTTCACCCCGGTATTGGCCGGAAAAGTCATATCATCAACGATGAGGTCCTCCTGCAGCAACACCTGTGATTCTAAGCGTAGTGGCTGATAAAGCAGGTAGAACGTGTTTTTTTTGCCAAATTGCGCATCCAGCGACAGGCGGGAAACGGGGAATAAAACATCCTGACCACCATCCCGTCGGTAGTCAAACTCGGTACCAGAATTGCTGAATTGTATGCGGTGTCCTGCCACTGCCAAAAATCCCAGTTCTACATTACCGGTGAGCTGGAAGTTTTTCGAAGTGGTGATATTCCCGGCGGGTTGAGCCCAGGCACTAACAGATCCAAGCAAGCAAATTAAAAGGAGGATGCAATTCTTCATGGTATATGATTTTCTGATAATAATGGAGATAGCCGGAGAAAGTTTAGGAAATCAGATTAAAAGTAAGCGATCCAATTAATCAATAGGAAATGATTTGATCTTTTCTAGTTCCTTATCCCCTACCTACCTGCAGTGAGCAGGCTGATTAATTACTCGCCTAGATAGCTTAGGCTAAAAACTGTTCACTAGATTTTGAACCGCATAGCCGACTTCTTCTTTTAAAATTGCTCGAAACTCCTATACAGGTAATTGTGTGAGGATTACCTGGTTCCATTTTCTATTGCTTATATTCATTAGATGAAACGAAAGACCTTTCTACTTATCACTGCAATCATTTACGTCCCATTCGGCATTGCCATGATCCTGATGCCTGAAACGCTTTATGGTTTATATGGCTTTGAGCTCGGCAAAGCCGGTCTGGTTCTTGGTCAGGTCGTTGGATCGGCGATCACCGGCATGGGCATTATCAACTTCGTGGCCAGGAAGGATGCGAGCAACTCATCCGCAATAATGGGGATACTTTGGGGTAATTTGATCTATCATGTGGTCGACATCATGGTTGTAATGCCACCTACAATAAATGGCCTTGTGGGCTCGCTTACCTGGAGTTTTGTAGGCTTGCACGTGGTATTGGCGATCGGCTTTGCTTATTACCTATTCAAGAAGAGCTAAGTTTGTATAGCCGTGGATAAATTTGGGTACAAGAAAAGCCCGCCCCAAACATTTGAAGCGAGCCTTTCATATAGTTTATTGACCACTGGCAGATGCTGCCTGCCTGAGCTAAATCTTTGGCCAGGCGAAGCTATAAAAAACAGGATTGGCTGGCGCTGACTTCTTCTACAGCTTCACTTCGGCGGACGCGGCCTGTGCACATGTGTCGTGGTCTAAGAACTTCGACCCTGGGCCCTTTTTTCATCCCGCCAAATGCTCAAGCGAGTTTGGCATTTTTCGAAACAAAACAAGACCCAAGCCTCTTCAAGGCAAGGGTCTTCATTTTCACAAGCTTTGCTCGCTGAAGCTTCAGCGAAAGCGAGTGATCCCGGCAGGATTCGAACCTGCGACCGTCTGATTAGCATACCACTACGGTTTTCACCGCTCAAGACAGTATCGTCTTGATTTGGGGTCTGGACTATCTCTTCACCATTTCAGGTGCGACACGTATAGTCTCTACGGATCCCATGACATTTATCGTCATGGTTTCCTCGGGATTGCCATTTCTCCCGCCGTCGCTAAAGCTTTGGCGGGTGAAGAAGGTTTCCCCGATACAGTGTCGTCCACTCCACAGGTTTCTGTTTCCCTGCGAAGGCTCCTAATTTTTCCTTCCGTTGAAGGAAAGCGTAAAGTCAGATGCTCTATCCCCTGAGCTACGGGACCATGTATAGTTTGAGTTAGAGAGTGAGAGTGAGTTTGTGAACCTCTCGTCTTTCCAACCCTGTATTTTTTTCTATCCCTTTCTCCCGCCGGAGCCCAAATGGGCATAGGTGGGTGTGCTACGGAACCATGTATAGTTTGTCCCGATAGCTATCGGGAGGAGAGTGAGAGTGAGTTTGTGAACCTCTCGCCTGTCCTACCCTGTATTATTTTCTATCCCCTTTCTCCCGCCGGAGCCCAAATGGGCATAGGTGGGTGTGCTACGGGACCATGTATAGTTTGTCCCGATAGCTATCGGGAGGAGAGTGAGAGTGAGTTTGTGAACCTCTCGCCTGTCCTACCCTGTATTATTTTCTATCCCCTTTCTCCCGCCGGAGCCCGAATGGGCATAGGTGGGTGTGCTATGGGACCTGTTTAGTTTGTCCCGATAGCTATCGGGATGAGTGTGAGTAATGCATGGCTTCACCATTTCACCAAAAAACTCGGCTCCTCATTCTAAAGTTCCGCAAATCTAAGGAATCATTTGGAATTGTGGGTATAGAGAAGAAAATAGGATTGCCATTTTATTGACCTCAAAAAAACTTTACCTTAGCTCTAAACCCAAATCCATGGCCGTACAGATTGAAGAAAGCTGGAAAAAAGTTCTCGCCCCCGAGTTTGACAAAGCCTACTTTCAACAGCTGGTTGCTTTCCTGAAGCAAGAGAAAAATGCCGGCAAAACGATCTATCCGCCCGGGCCGCTGATCTTTAATGCTTTTAATACGACACCTTTCGATAAGGTGAAGGTGGTGGTACTCGGACAGGACCCCTACCACAATCCGGGAGAAGCAATGGGACTTTCTTTCTCTGTCCCAAAAGGGGTACGGGTGCCTCCTTCTCTCAAAAACATCTACAAAGAACTATCCGCTGATGTGGATTTCACCATTCCCGACCACGGAGACCTCACCCATTGGGCACAACAAGGGGTCTTTCTCCTCAATGCCATGCTTACGGTGCAGCGCAATAAACCCCGCTCCCATCAAAAGATCGGCTGGCAGGATTTTACCAATGCCGTAATTCAAACCATCTCCGAAAAACGCACACATGTGGTTTTCATGCTCTGGGGTCGATTTGCCCGCAACAAAGCCGAATTGATCGACAGCAGCAAACACCTTATTCTGGAAGCCCCCCACCCTTCTCCACTGGCAAGAGGCGGATTTTTTGATTGCAAGCATTTTTCAAAAGCAAATGAGTACCTGGTGGCGAATGGAAGGAAGGGGATTGAGTGGCAACTGTGATTTTTGGTTGAGCTTGCTTCCCGCCGTTCCGGCTTGGAAAGCAAGGTTGAGTTTGGTTGAGTTGCCTCGCTTTGCTTGGCAGTTGGTTGAGTTTGGCTAACCAATATTTTTTAATGGTAAAACCTGCGAGCCGAAGGTAAGCAGGCTCCCCCCAACCGCCATGCGAAGCAAGGCGACTCAACCCAAAATCGAACGAAGTGAGATAACTCAACCGCCTGGCCGACCTGGCTTTAGCCAAAAGGCAGGCAAGCTCAACTAAAACGCCGGACATTGCCCCCTAAACCGCATCATCTTCCGCTTTCCTTTCATTCCCTTCCTGGCATTTCTGGCCCTTTTGCGGAGGTACTTTTTGGAGTGAATAACGGTTGTGGTTTTACCCCTTACAGCAGTTGTTGCCTCCGGAAAATCTTCAAAGGGTTCTTCCTCAATTTCCTGTTGTTGGGGAGACTCGGGTTCGGGCATTAAAGGGAAGGATACTTGTTGAGGTTGTTGTGGAGATTCTTCCAGGATAAAAGAATGGTCGAGCGAAGATGTCATATCGAAAGCGGGAGGCTCGGCGTTCATTCTGTCCAGACAGGGACAATGGTCCTGCGCTGAAACAACGAATGGGAGTATCAGTCCAAGGAGTGTGGTGTAACGTAACATATTGGGGCATTTTCTTTAACGGACAAACCCCTTTCCCCGCAGGTTGCTTAATTGCCCCCGATTTTAACAGTTCGTCCCACTTTTTATAAGCGGTACTTCTTTAATGTCTGATTCTCCAGACCAATGACAAAATATTGTTCAGCCTGCTCGATAAGGATCGGTTTGCCCTCAAAAGGAAGAAAGCCCTTGTCTTCGGGTAAAAGAAGTCGTCCTTTTCCTTCCTGCCAATATCCGAGGATACTTCCGCTTTGAGCCAGAAGGACATCGGTGGTACCGGGAGGTACGGGTTCTTTCGATAGCACCACAAACGCATTGCCCTGATAGTTGGCACGGATAAAATGTTTGCCGTCCAGGAGGAGGTAATCGGGCTTTTCGGTCTCATTTGGTTCAAAGCGAAACCAGTGGATCGGCGGACTTGTACTTATTCCCAAATTAAAACTTTGGCCAGCGCCGTTTACGACTTTGAGTTTGCCGTTGGCCTGCAACCAGACAATCCGGGCAGTGCCTTGCTGATCTATAATCTGTGGAGCAGATGCCGCCAGGGTATCTCCCAGAATCTCCGGAAAATGCAGTTCGGCCTGACGATCAAAAGCTTTTAGAACCCCGGCTGTATCTAAGAACACCAGAAAATCCGATTGGGCCGTTTCTAAATATCCCATGGAGAAGGCAGGCATACCGGTTTCTACTCCATCTGTCCAGTAGGGCAAAAAGGCACCTTCCTCATTAAAGGCCACCGTTTTTCCGTCTGACTGTGGCACAAAGGCCGACCAGCCTCCCAATGCTTCAAACTCTACAATACTCGCAGGCATCGATACCGATTCCCGAAAATTCTTAAGTAAAATCCAGGATGCTTCTTCTCCGGGAATGTATCGATAAAAGGCCTGGGTAGTTTGTACCAAAACCTGATCTGGTTTCCGGGCATTTACCGAACGGGCTTCCCAAACGCCAATGACTTTGGCATTCAGCTTTTGTTTCCAAAGCAATTGGAGACTTTCGTCGAATGCCAGCAGTTGCTCTCCGCTTTGTATCAGGATCTCTTGCAATTCCGGTAGGTGGAAACAGTTGGATGCAGGATCTCCCTCTACAGGAACGGGCAGACTCACATACTGCAGCAGATCAGATGTCGGATTTTGCCCGGGCTGCCAATATCCGTTGATAGCTGTCCCCTTTTGAAACAGCCAACGTGTTCCGTTTGGCGTTTGCTCCATGGTCATTGCCTCCGATTCATTCTTCGGACTAAACCTCGAGGCCAGTACATCTCCTGCCAGATAGCGATCTACGCACTGACGAAGCAGGTCGGCATTCGCGCCAAGCAATAAAAGACCTTTTATATCCAGCCCCCAGGGTTGACTCCCATCTGCTGCCAAAAAATGCTTGAGATCAAAGTTGAGATAAGTCGTTTTTTCCAGAAGATCCAATTCGCTGTCTTTTCGGGCTTCTTTAGGATAAACCAGCAGGCGGCTGTCGGGTAATTGAGCCAGCCAGGCTTCTTCGGCTTTTGAAAAACGGACTCCCCGGCAATGAGCAGGCAAAACTTGGAGCAGTTGATCGGGAAGAATAGATGGTGTCTTCGGCAATGTGCCCGCCCTTATGCAATCGCCCTCGAGGCAGGTGCCATTATAAACAGCAGGTTCCGCTGCTTCCTCCCAGTAGACAAGCCCCTCCCCTTCCCGGGCAAGCCAGCTTAGTTTGTTGGGATTCGGAATCGATGTTATTGCATGGCCCTGTAAAAGCTGATAGATTCCTTTTTCCACGGCCAAAGCCTGCCTGGAGACAAGCCAGGTATTTCCGACCTGAGACATATATAAAGGAGTATTCCCTTTGCGGAGGATTTGGACACCCTCATAAACCGAAAATTTCCGGGCATCTTTAAACAGGGAGGAGTCTGGTTCTCCAATCAGGTGAAGCCAAATTTTCTCCCGGTAGTTTAGACGAACCCGCCATTCCCGAGTACTCACATTTAAAGCTTGTGGCACCTCCTGCTCCTTCAATTCGGCGAAAGCCCAGAAAGAAGCGGGATATTCGCTGGCAAGCAGAACCAGATCCGTATCAGGCGGAAGGGCATTCTCAAAAGAATCTTTGCTTTCAGGCGAACAGGCATTCAGCGAAAGCGCAAAAAGCAGGAGGATGAACAGGTATTTGATTGGAAACATTCTAAATCAGATCGTATTTTGTGGGTAGTCGAAAAGAAAAACCATCTTGCGAATGGTACAAAATAACTGAAAATCAAGCATTATGAATCGCACAATCATTAGTTGGGGAGCTTTACTGGCCGGAATGGCTGTGGCACTGGGCGCCTTTGGTGCACATGGGTTGGAGGGAAAAATCTCTGCCGATTCTATTCAGACCTTCAAGACCGGTGTTAGTTACCAATTCTATCACGCATTGGCCCTCTTGATTGTAGGTGCTTTGTCTGACCGGCTTTCGCCGAAAGCTTCTTCCTGGCTGGGCTGGTTCTTTGGGCTGGGCATCCTTTGCTTTAGCGGATCCCTGTATTTGTTGAGTACCCGGGCCATTACCGGTTGGGATGTATCCTTTCTGGGACCGGTAACACCAATTGGAGGCGTTCTGTTTATCATTGGCTGGCTCCTTTTTTCGATGCACGCCCTGCGCATGCGGAGATAACAGCCTAAGGTTGGTTTTTAATAAAGCATGCCCTGACTGATGAATAGTTTTGGTATGACCCGAAATACCCAGGCACCAAAACCGGCTACTTTGATTCATTGTACCAGGCCGGTACCCGGCACATTTATCGGTACTACCCGGATTTGGGTATTTTGGACCTACATCCGTACGGACGTTAAAACCTTTTGTGGAATACGGGAAATGTACTATCTTGAACCCGACAACGAATGAGAACACCAACAAACATTGAACCCCTGAGTCTTTCAAGCCCCTCTCAGTTCTGCAGCGAATATCTGCACTTTGCTGCCAATATCACGCAAGTAGCAATTCCACTACCATAAGAATAATCATTAATTAGGTTTCATTATTTAACCCTCAAAATCGGAGATTCTATGAAAAACCTTAAATTTTTTACTCTATTAGCTTTTGCTGCCCTTTTGTTTGCTGCCCCTAAAGCTCACGCTGTTATGGCGTTGGATGCTGATGTGGTTGTAGTAGAAGAAGATGCAGCTACCACTGTTACACTCACTAAAAAGCAGGAGCGCAAGCTTGCTAAAATGGAAAAGCGCATGGCCAAGATGGAACAACGTCTGGCTAAGGATGGCAAAACCATGCAAGATGTTGACTTCAACGATCCTGTGAAGAAGTGGATGTGGTTTTGGATCTTTGGTTGGGCTGCTGGTATCGTAATTTACATCATTGGTATTGCTGCGATTACTGGTTCTGCTTTCACTGGTGGATTCGGAATCTGGGCGATCCTTTCTATCCTCGGCTACCTTTGCTGGTTGTTTGGATCTATCAGCCTGATCATTTGGTTGATCAAGATGTTTTCATAATTAATTTATGCTGACTGAGCTTCCGCTGAATGGAAGCATGAAGTTGTTTTAGAATGGCTGCTGAGATTCTGAGAATTGAATTTTCACTCCAATTGATGCTTCTTTAGAGCCGCATAGCTGCGCTACGGGGCGAGAAAAAAGTGAAAAGTAGAATGAAAAGGCTTTTTCAGGAGCCAGTGAGCTATTCTTAAACAACTTCCCTATAAAAAAAGCTGCTCTTCGCAAGAAGGGCAGCTTTTTTTGTTTGGCTCAAGGCCGAATGAAAAAGAGCGCGTTTTAGATCTCCACGACTTCTTCATCATGATCTTTCCGGCGGTTCCGGTACCAGAAGTAACCAATGCCTGCCACCAAAAGATAAGGAGTAGCCAGCATATAAAGGATACCAGCATTGAGGCCTTTACCGGCAGAGCCACCATTTTCCAGGTTTGACTCAGCAGCCATTCGACACATTGGACACTGAGCTGCCAGATCCGAAACAAAAGGAGTTGCTACCATAGCAACAAGCAGGAGGACTGCGATTAGTAAAAATTTATTAGTACGTGTCATTGTATTTAACTTTATACCGGGAGTAAAATCTCCCTGTTTACTTAAGTACCCGGACAATATTAATTAATAATAAATGACTGAATCTTTTTGGTCATTTTATATCATCAATTACGTCCAGGTATTTAACACTATAATTGCATCAGGGTTTATGCTTCCTTAAGAATAATAAGGCTTTAACATAAAGTAGCAAATGGGGCCTGTAATGGCCACATACAGCCAAAGCCAATAGACCCATCGTGCCATTCGGCGGTGTTTTTCAACCTGCCAGGTGAATCCGCGTATAAAGGTAAAAAGTATCAGCGGAAAGCTCACTGCGGCCAGAATAACATGCGACAGCAGCAAGACCAAATAAAAGGCTCGCTTGCCGGAGCCAACCAAAGCCATTTCTGCCTGATCTACGACTCCATCCCCATTCAGGTCTCCAAAGATTGTTTCGGGAGTTGTGATGTGGTAAGCGACGTAGCTAAGCAAAAACAACGCAGAAGTACCGATGGCTATGTAAATGGTTTTCCGGTGTCGGGCCACTTCCTTCTTCCGGATGAAGTACAAAGCAAGAATTAATAAGACAGCGGTTAGCGAATTCAGAATAGCGTGAAAGCCGGGCAGCATGCCCAGATCTACGCCTTCCGGTAAAGAGATTTTTACCCGACGCATGATACCCACCAAAGCCAGTACCAGAATACTTACTACGATGGCAACTTTATTGAGTTTTTTTGCCAGAGACAGGTTTGGACTTTCCATAGATGTTTATTCGTTGGTTTGCTATTCCTGTTTTTTTCTGGGTACACTTCGCGGAAGCAAAATAGCCATGTGCTCCACCAATCTGCTCAGCTGTTTTTTATCATCAATACGATAATGCTTTCGGATCTGTCCCTTTTCATCGACCAGGCTAATCCACTCTGCCGGATCCTGTTCGGGATTAAGCTGATAAGTAGCAGCGATTGCCGCAAGTTGAGATTCCGGAATGTTTACCCATTTCCATTGGTTTTGATCCTTGATTTCATAATCACTTACGAGTTGAGCCGCATTTCCGGATGGCACAAGAGTCAGAAAATAGACATCCGTGCGATTATCAAATTGCTCGTGGAATTTTTTCATATTATCCACATAAACTTCCCGCAATTCGCCGGAAGGCAGAAAACCAGCAATCAACAAATTCCCGCTTGCCATTTCCTTATTGAAGGTTTCATTTTCCTGATCGGTCCATTCGAAAGCGGCCAGCGTACCAAGTTCTTCCAGTTCATCCAGTGCATCCAATCTGTAATCCAGTCCTCCCCGGAGGTAGTACCAGGATATCAGGGGAAAAATCACCAGGATCATAAACAGAAAGCTGGTTTGGAGGATGCGCTTCCTTGTCCACTTTTTTTCGCTCATCATTTATCGATTTGAAAGGGTCGAAATAGCAGCCTTTAGAAACCGGCTGATCCATGTTGCTTAAAAACTGCAACAATGATACAAAGGCGGGGGTAATTGGTTGTCGGTTAAGAGTAAAAAAACAGGCGCACCCGGTTAAAGTTGCGCCTGTTTTTGTGTAGTAAGAAGGAAGCGGTGTATTAGTGGCTGCCTTCCAATACTTTTGTATCGGCGTCGTGATTCATGCTCTCCACGCCTTCGGCTTGTTCTGTATCGTAATCCTTAATTTGCTGGCGACGTTCTCCCCAGGAACCGCCTTCCTGGAAGAAGGCGATGATTGCCCATACCAAAAGCAGGGTTGGGAGGAGTACACTCATAGCAAGTCCTTTCACCTCATAACGCATGTGCATAAATTCATACACAATAAAGTAGGCTTTGTAAAGACTCAAGCCGATCATCAAAGGATACATGATAAGTTTTGGCAGTTCGAAGCCGGAGATCAGGTGGCCGTTTCCGAGTAGTGCAATAAACACCTCGATCAGGGTTACGATCCCCAAAAGGATCATTCCTTTAAATACAACCTTCTTTGCTTCTTCGTAGCTATGCGTTGACATTATATTATCTCTTTAAGGTCTTTCTAATTTGATTAAAGCAGGTAGAATACCAGGAATACAAAGACCCATACAAGGTCTACAAAGTGCCAGTAGAGACCAATCTTCTCTACCATTTCATATCCATTCTTCCGCTTGACATATACGCCACCGGCTACATTTATCAGAATGATCAATAAGAACATCACACCGGAGAATACGTGAAAGCCGTGGAAACCGGTAATAAAGAAAAAGAGCGCGCCGAATTGCTTCGGGCCAAATTCCTGTTGGCCTACCGTACCGCCTGCCGTTTGGAATTCCCGGAAAACCCAGTCTCCTTCATGTTTGTGGATCAGGTAGCCGTCTCCCGCTTCAAATGTTTCTTTTTCGGCACCTGCTTCATAGGCATGTCCGTGTGAGTCGGTCAAATAAACACCGCTTTCCGTATGGGTGCCGAAAGGGTTGGTTGTGACAGACATATGCTCTTCTGCAATCAGGTTGGTCCACTCCCAGGCCTGACAGCCAAGGAATGCAAGCCCTCCGATTACGGTCAACAGCATCCAGAGGACAACGCCATTTTTGTTTTCTCTGTGTCCTTCCTGTACCGCACGAACCATCGTAACGGAGCTCAGGATAAGGACGAAGGTCATCACGGTAACAAAGATCAGTGGTGCCCCTGTAATACCCCCCGGGAAGGTGGAGAAAACAAAGTCAGGTACCGGCCATGTAGGCATGCTAAAGCGCAATGCACCATAGGCAATCAAAAAACCTGCAAAAGTAAATGCATCAGAAAGCAGGAAGTACCACATCATGAGCTTACCATAGCTCGCCTTAAAAGGCTGTGTTCCTCCCGACCAGGCGTCCTGGTTTGAATCTACGTTGTGGTCGATAACAGTATCCGTAGCCATTCGTTATTGTTTATTTACGACTGCAAAACAAAAAAAGTCAGCAGATATACCCAAAGGAAATCAACAAAATGCCAATAGATCAAACTCATCTCAAAGCGAAGTTTGCGTCTTGGTGTTGCTTTATAAGGCAAAATATATGCATGCAATAAAGCTACTACCAGTACAGCAATTCCTCCCAGCACGTGCGCAGCATGTGCTCCGGAGATGAGATATATGAAAGATCCGGAAACAGGGCCTCCGGACAAAGGCAATCCAATATCATACATGGCTGTCCACCCCTGATACTGAAGATAAATAAAGCTTATTCCCAGTACGGTCGTGATAACCAGTAGTGTGCGGTAAAGAGCCGCATTACCTTTCTTAAAGTAGTAATACGAAGCCTGCATAGTAACACTACTCAGCAGGATCACCGCGGTGCTGTAAAAAAAGATGTCAGGAAGTCGAAACTCCAGCCAGTTACCGGCTGCACGTCTTACAACCAGCGCACTCGTAAAGGCTGCAAACATCATCATGATACTTGCCAAAGCCGCATAGAGTGCAAACTTTTGCGGATGTATCTTATTCCGACCTTTCATCTCTTTATTCACTGCCACATCCATCATATTAAATTTTATCCAACAGCAGCACGGTCAATGCCAACGGCAAATACATGAGTGAAGCAAACATCAGTTGCAAAGCCATTTTTCGGGCCGGCTGTTTATACAAACGCCAGGCAAACCAGGCCAGCGCCAGACCAAAAACGGCCAGACATACAACCGAGACCATTCCTGTTACCCCCAACCACCAGCAAATGGCGCCGGCAGGTGCAAGCATCAGGGCATTCCACATGGCATAGAGGCCTAATTTTGGGGATGGCTCGCCATTTTCTTCCGGAATAAAATTAAATCCGGCCAGTTTGTACTGGTCAAAGCCAAGGTAGCCAATGGCCCAAAAATGGGCAAACTGCCAAAAGAACTGGATTCCGAAAAGGGTCCAGGCCAAAGCAGTCAGTTCTCCCTGCCAGGCAACCGCACCGATCAACATCGGCATGGCACCGGGAATTGCTCCAAGTGTTACGGCTACTGAAGACACCCTTTTCATCGGTGTGTAAACAAAAGCGTAACTAACCATAGCAAGTGTACCGAGAAAGGCTGCCCACACATTAAAAAGTGCCAGCAACATAATTCCCATTAAGCTCATCAGGCCGGCTGCCATAACCCCTTCCGAAACACTCATTCTTCCGGAAGCTATAGGCCGGTCAGCAGTACGCTTCATCATCCGGTCAAAATCTTTCTCCAACACCTGATTAAGGGCATTGGAAGCACCGGTGATCAAAAAACCGCCTGCTGCCAGGATGGCCAGTCCCACCCAACTAAAGGTGCCTTCGGAAGCAATAGCAAATGCCATCGATGCCGAGAATACAACCGTCAGGTTTAAGCGGAACTTAACCAGCTGCTGATAATCTGCCACTTTCTGGCCGAATACCGAACGGCTGATTTGCTTAGTTGTTTCTGTTGTTCTTGCCATGCTGCAAAAGCAAGCAACCTACTGCATTCAGCAGTTGCTTACTGAATCATTTCAATTTTAATGCACTTCCTCTGACTCTCCTTCCTGTGGAGGAAGAATTTGAGGAATGAATTCTTTTCCATCTTTACCATAGTCATACGCCCAACGCTGAACGGTAGGGATTTTGCCTTCCCAGTTTCCGTGCCCAGGACGAATTGGTGTTGTCCACTCCAAAGTGGTAGCACCCCATGGGTTGCGGGTCTTTTGCTTCTTACCGTACCAGATGCTGTAGAAGAAATTAATCACAAACAGCACTTGCAGCGCGAAAACAATAATCGCAGCAATGGTGATAAATTGATTCATCGTACCAAAGTGACGGAAAGTTTCAAAGCTGTCGAAGCTGTAGTAACGGCGCGGAACACCAGCCATACCCAAATAGTGCATAGGCCAGAAGATCGCATAAGCCCCAATAATCGTTCCCCAGAAATGGATACGACCGAGGGTATCATTCATGAAGCGTCCGAACATTTTCGGATACCAGTGGTAAATACCGGCAAACATACCAAACATCGCAGCTACCCCCATCACAATGTGGAAGTGAGCTACTACGAAGTACGTATCGTGCATCACGATGTCAATAGCAGAGTTACCGAGGAAAATCCCGGTCAAACCACCAGAGATAAACATGGAAACAAAACCGATTCCAAAGAGCGAAGCTGCATTGAATCGAATGTTACCACCATATAATGTACTGATCCAGTTAAATACTTTCACCGCAGATGGTACGGCGATGATCAGTGTAAAGATTACGAAGAAGTTGGAGATAAATGGATTCACTCCGGACATAAACATGTGGTGTGCCCACACGATAAAGGAAAGGAATCCAATTGCCAGGATGGAATAAACCATCGCTTTGTAACCGAAGATCGGCTTCCGTGCATGCACGGAGAGCACTTCAGATACAATACCCATAGCAGGCAGGATAATAATATATACCTCCGGGTGACCCAGGAACCAGAAAAGGTGCTGGTACAAAACCGGAGAACCGCCTGCATATTCAAGTGCCTGACCACCCACGAAGATCTCATTCAAATAGAAACTGGTGCCCAATTCGCGATCGAAGATCAGCAGCAGGAATCCGGAGAAGAGAACCGGGAAGGATAACAGTCCCAGAATAGCCGTTACAAAGAAAGCCCAAATTGTTAGTGGCAAACGCCACATAGTCATTCCTTTGGTACGGAGGTTTAATACGGTGGTGATATAGTTAACACCTCCCAGGAGAACAGAGACCACAAAGAAAACCAGTGAAATGGTCCAGAGGGTCATACCTGCCCCCGATCCGCTTGAAGCCTGAGGCAGTGCAGATAAAGGCGGATAGGCTGTCCAACCACCGGAGAATGGACCTGTACTGAGGAAGAGAGACAGGAACATAATCACACCGGCGAGGAAGAAAAACCAGTAGGACAACATATTCAGAAATGGCGAAGCCATATCCCTGGCGCCGACCTGTAATGGAATAAGGAGGTTACTAAAAGTTCCCGAGAGACCTGCAGTCAATACGAAGAATACGATAATCGTACCGTGCATGGTTACCAGCGCGTAGTAAAATTCCGGCGCCAGAGTCCCTACACCTGCTTCGCTGATAGAGATCCACTTACCGAGAACAGGCTTCAGCCAGGCCATGCTTTCTTCCGGAAATCCAAGTTGGAGACGGAATACGAGCGACATCAAACCACCGATGAGTGCCCAGAACATACCTGTGATCAGGAATTGCTTGGCGATCATCTTGTGATCCTGACTGAAAATATAAGTCGTTACAAAGTTCGACTGATACTTATCACCGTGATGGTGATCGTGAAAATGATCATCATACCCCAGTTCTTCAATAAGAACATCTTCCTCGTATGCTGGAGCTATGATCGTTTTATCAGTGCTTTCCATGATGGTTAAGCTTTAATCCTTTAAATAGGTTAGAGAGTCAAAATCTGGAATTCAGTCCGGCGATTCTTAGCACGACCTGCGTCGGTATCATTAGAATCAATCGGGCGATTAGAACCGTAACCGGCGGAGGTCAAACGACTTCCATCGACATTCAGTTCGTTTACCAGATAGTTATAAACTGCAAGCGCACGAGATTCCGAAAGGGACTGATTCGCAGCAGCATCACCGGTATTATCGGTGTGGCCTGCTACCTCGATAGTCATATCCGGATATTGCTCCATAGAAGCTGCAACGTTTTGCAATTCATAGCGAGACAAATCGGTCAGGTTTGCTGAACCGGTCTCAAAGAAAACGTAATCCAGACGAACAATACGATCTGCAGCATCTTCAGCGGCGCGGGCAAGAGCCAGTTTGTCTTCAAACTCTTGTTTGCGCATGCCGATCTCTACATCAAGCAATTGTCCTTTCAACGGGTCCTCATCTGTATTCCGAATAGAGCCCATATAATAAGAAGACTGCTCAGCGAGCCACTCTTCATACTCTTCTTCACTTACAACTCGTACTACGCGACGCATACTGTAGTGGCCGCTGCCACACAATTCGGCGCAAGCCAGTTCATAATTAAATGTTTTCCAGAGTGGTTCGCTTTCCGGATCAGTAGGATCGGTTGGCAATTGATACTCCGGATATTCTTTCAACCGCTGACGATATTCAGTGGTAGTTGTTTCTGGTGTAAAGACAAAATACGTTGGCATACCAGGTACTGCATCCATTTTCACCCGGAAATGCGGGAGATAAAAGTTGTGCAGTACGTCGCGAGCCGTGATACGCACACGAACCTGCTTACCGACTGGCAATACGATCTCTGCTGGATGCAGGTCGTCGTGGTTGGAAGGATCTTCCCATACCTGACCAAGAGGATTCACTCCGTTAATACGCTTGTAATCACGTGGTCCCAACACACCATCAGGTCCCGGGTAGCGCAGGTGCCAGGCAAACTGGTAACCCGTAGCTTCCACTTCAATATAGTCTTCGCCTTCTTCTATATCAGCCATTACATCGTTCCAGGCATCCAAACCACTAATCACCAGAAAGGTCATCACAACAGCCGGAATAATCGTCCAGATTACCTCGAGCTTGTTATCATGCGAAAGGAAAAGCGCTTTGCGGCCTTCCCGACCATGGTATTTATAAGAAAACCAGAATAATGCAATATGCGTAAGGACAAATACAATTCCAGTAAAGAAAAGCGTCACCGAAAATAGTTTATCCAGACTGCCGCCGTGTACAGAGGCAGAAATATGCGGACCATAGCCCAACATATAGTTCTTATAATAAATGGCTGAGGCGACACAGAAAATCAGGAAGGCCACCATAAAGACCATTCCAATCAATCCCGATCTACGGTTAAGTGCAAATTGCATCTCCTCCTCTCCACGAAGTCCCCGGGCCAGTTCGGTAACTTTACCAATCTGTACCACAACAACAACCAAGAGAACGATACACGCCAGTCCTAATAAAAAGGTGGTCATGGATTATGAGATTTTGTCTATGCTAAAATAGCTCTATTACAAAATTATATCATTTCAACACGGCTTACCCGCAGGCCGTTTATAATTTCCCTTATCTAGACCGAATCTAAATAAGGAGGGCATTTTTACATTACGTGGTGATGCTTACTTTCTTCCAAATAAGGATCGTTTTTCGGCAGCAATGAAGCTTTTTCAAGCTGACGAAGAGTAAAGAACAGGAAGAAAGCAAGGAATCCAAGCATGGTTCCGATCTCCAACAATCCCGGAAGAGTAAAGCCGCTCACAAAATCAGAAGCATGCGTAGCTGCTGCATGCGCAACATCACCCGCATGATCTGCACCATGGCTTGCTGCTTCAGACAGATGCTCAGCACCATGTCCGGCTGCTTCGCCGTGGTCTTCACCATGACCGAGGTGTGAAGCTGTTTCCAGTACACCAGGTTTAATCATCAGGAAGTAATCCCACCAGTGACCAAAGAATACGATCAAAGAAGTGAATACCATAGTACCATACTTCCGCTTGGTATCATTCCGCATCAGGATGAAGAAAGGAACCAGGAAGTTGATGAAGAGGTTACCGTAAAACATTACCGGGAACTCATGGCGACGCGTATTGAAGTAGACGGTTTCTTCCCCAACGTTTGCGTACCAGATCAACATAAACTGGCTAAACCACAGATAGGTCCAGAAAATGCTGAAAGCAAACAGGTATTTTCCTAAATCGTGCAGGTGTTCTGAACTTACCTGCTCCAAATAACCTTTCGACTTAAGCCAAACTACGGTAAGAATAGTCAGTGCCAGACAAGCTACAAACCAGCTTGCGGTAGAATACCAGGCAAAGAGCGTACTATACCAGTGTGCGTCTACAGACATAACCCATTGCCAGATCATAGCGGCGCTGGTAAAAGCACCGATAGGCAGGAAGGCTGCTGCAACCACTTTCATTTTGCGGTGGAGGCTAAAGTCTCCGGTAGAATCCAGTTTATCCTCGGCCAAAGAAAGGGAACGCAGGCGACGCTGGAAAAAGATCCAGGCCCCAACAATAATCAGGGTACCAAGCGTGTACCAGTTCTTATTCAGGAAAGAGGATTTGTGTTCCAGAATTGGATCTTTTGCTACTTCTGCCGGATCTGCCCAGTGATAGAGATGATGCCACCCGGTCCACAGACCAAGGATCACCACTCCCAGCATAACAAGTCCGGGAATCAGGAAAGCCGCATAAGCTTCCCAAACTCTCTTAAAGAGAACATACCATCCGGCGTAAGCCGTAATAAATGCTGTCATCACAAAGAGAGAAACAAATGCAATACCCGTGAAAAAGACGGTGTTATGCAGGAAGTTTGACCAAAACCGGGCGTGAGCCGGCTGTGCATCCATGAAAAACGACAGCGCCAAACAAAGAGCTCCCAGACCCATGAAGGCCAGCAGGATTGTTTTTTGTTTGGATTCGAAAGTAAATTGATTCATCGCGCTTTATGGTTTAGGCAGCGTAGATTTTGTTACAAATAATTAGTGGTGCTCGTCACCGTGATCTTCGTCACTATGAGCATCTCCTCCCTCGTCCATGTGCTCGTCATCGCCATGGGCTTCTTCTCCTTCGTGCATTTCGTCTTCCGACATTTCTTCCTTGCTGGCTATTGGAGCCATGCTGGCCATCGGCGTTCCAAATGAAGGATTGAGTGTATTGGCTGTTTCAGAATACTCCATATCCAGTTCTGATGCTTGTAGTCCACGAATGTAGTGGATCACTTGCCAACGCTCTTCGAAAGAGAGCTTATCAGCATAGCCGCCCATCACGTTTTTACCATACATTATAGCGTGGTAGTAACGGCCATTGGAGGCATTCACAAACTCCTCCAGCAGGAAGTTAGCTGGCTGAGCCGGGTACTTTCCTCCGTCATCGCGCACAATGTAACCGGCGCCGTCTCCTTTCTCACCATGACAGATACCACAGTAAATATTATACAGATCTTCTGCTCGGGCCATACCTTCATCCGTGATGGGGAATGGGTTAGCAATGATTTCAGCTGTAGCCCGAAGACGCTCCTCTTCGGTATTTTCGTAGTAGTATGGTACGTGCCCGTTGAGCGGAATCGATACCCCTTCTTCTCCAGGAGAACTGGTTAAAGAGCCTGCATGATCGCTGGCTGTACCAGACCAACCACGCGGGATGGTTCCGTCTACCGGTTTGCGTGGCATGGACATCGGCTTGAGCTTCACCACACTTGCACTGTCCCAGGTATTGAGATAGTAATAGTTATATACATTGGCTTCGTAAGCAATGGAGTGTCCCATGTCAGGCATGTATTCACTACCTGTACTGTCAGTTCCCGGTTGTTGGCAAGCAACTACCAGAAAGATCAGGGAAGCCAGTATTGCAATATTCAGTTTATGCATCTTGATGGTTTTCAAATGAGTGCGGCTTTCGCCGAATTTTCATTTACCAATTTAAATCGTCTTCATGTTTACTTCTGAAGCTCCGGTACCACTAAAGAAACCTTTGAGCTTATCCACTTCGGAGTCTTCTGCGCCGGATGCGTTGAAAGCAATGCAGAATTTGTCGTCGGTGATCCGGTCATCCAGGGTTGGATTTTTCACACCCGGCCATAAGCCGCAAATGGTGTAAAAAGTAACTACCATACCCACAGAAGCAAATAATACGGTCAACTCGAAAGTAACCGGAATAAAGGCAGGTGCAGAGAAATAGGGCTTACCTCCAAAAATGATCGGCCAGTCCCGGGTAAACACCCAGGTCATAAAACCAAATCCGAATAGACAGCCAATGGCTCCGTACACAAATCCTGCGATATGCAGGCGGGATTCTGCCAGACCGAGCAATGGATCTAATCCGTGAACCGGAAATGGCGTAAAGACATCCATGATCTCCAGGTGCTGATCTTTTGCCTCTTTAACAGCCTTCAGCAGATCCTGCTCATCATCGTAAAGTCCGTAGAGAACGTCTGTATTTTGATCTTTCATCTGATTAATTCTTCGCTTTTAGAATTAGTGAGAATCTGCGTGAGCATGTTCTTTGGCATTCTCGCCAATGTATTGATCGCCGGCAGATTTCAGAATACTCTTAACCTCTGCCACCGCAATTACCGGCGCTACACGCACGAAAATCAGGTAGAGGGTAAAGAACAGACCGAGCGTACCGAGGAAGAGACATACCTCCACCCAGGTTGGATAGTGATAACTCCAGCTTGATGGGAGATAATCCCGTGCAAGGGTAGAAGTAATGATCACAAAACGCTCAAACCACATACCGATGTTGATAAAGATCGACATGAAGAAAGTGATGAAAATCGAGCGACGGAATTTCTTCACCCAGAAAATCTGAGGAGAGATTACGTTACAAGTCATCATGCCGAAATAGGACCACCAGTAGGGTCCAAGTACCCGGTTATAGAAAGCAAACTGCTCGTAAATGTAACCAGAGTACCAGGCGATGAAGAGTTCTGTCAGATAAGCCACACCTACCATAGTACCGGTAAGCAGGATCACCTTATTCATACTCTCAATATGCTGAAGTGTAATATACTGCTGCAGATTAAGCACTTTCCGCGTGATGATCATCAGCGTTTGTACCATCGCAAATCCGGAGAAGATCGCACCCGCAACAAAGTATGGCGGGAAGATCGTGGTGTGCCATCCCGGAATGACCGAAGTAGCAAAGTCAAAGGATACAATGGTGTGTACAGAAAGTACCAGCGGTGTTGCCAATCCAGCCAATACCAGCGAGAGGGATTCCCAACGCTGCCAGTGCTTGGCAGACCCCGTCCATCCAAAGGAAAGTCCGTTGTAGATCCGGCGACGAAGTCCCGTAGCCCGGTCGCGCACGGTGGCGAAATCAGGCACCAGCCCCGTATACCAGAACAGGAGCGATACCGTAAAGTAAGTCGAGATCGCAAAAACGTCCCAGAGAAGGGGTGAGTTAAAGTTTACCCAGAGCGGTCCGCGTGTGTTTGGATAAGGGAAAATGAAAAATCCAAGCCACAGGCGGCCCATGTGAATCAATGGGAACTGACCTGCACAGATTACGGCAAAGATTGTCATCGCCTCTGCTGCCCGGTTTACCCCTGTACGCCATTTCTGACGGAAAAGCAGGAGGATGGCGGAAATCAGCGTTCCGGCGTGACCGATACCAACCCACCAAACGAAGTTGGTGATATCCCAGGACCAACCAATTGTTCGGTTAAGATCCCAGGTTCCGATACCGTGCCAAACGGTCCAGGCAACACTAAATACATAGAGGGCCAGAAAACTGGCGGATACGATAAAAGCCAACACCCAGGCCGTGGAAGGCGTACGTTCGGTCGGCGAACATATATCCTCCGTGATCTGGTGGTAGGTTTTACCGCCTTCTATCAACGGTTCCCGAATGGGAGATACAACTGCACTCATTAGTTATATGCTTTGTATTCGATGGTTCAATGAATTATTTAGCTGATCGCTTCGTCGCGGTTATTAACCTTCGCAGAGTAATAAACCGAAGACTGCGTATTGGTCTCTTCCAGAACGCGGTAGTTCAGAGGAGAATCCATTTGGCCGTGTAGATCGCCCTGGTGATTGTTTAGGTCACCGAAGGTAATTGCTCCGGTCGGACAAGCCGTCTGGCAAGCCGTACGCACATCCGAATCCATCAGTTTCCGGCTTTCCCGCTTAGCGGTGAGTTTGCCTTCCTGGATACGCTGCACGCAGAAGCTACACTTCTCGATCACACCCCGGCTACGAACCGTAACATCCGGGTTGAGAACCATACGGGTCAGGTTGTCTGCACCATAAGGAGTCTCTTCACCGTTGATCGGCACTTCGTTTACAGGGAAGATATCAGCTGTTGTATAATCCAACCAGTTGAATCGACGCACTTTGTACGGACAGTTGTTCGCACAGTAACGCGTACCGATACAACGGTTATAAGTCATTTGATTCAATCCTTCCGAGCTGTGGTTGGTGGCTGCTACCGGACAAACATTCTCACAAGGAGCGTTGTCGCAGTGCTGGCACATCATCGGTTGATAAACCACATTCGGATTTTCGTAATCGCCGTAGAAGTAGCGGTCGATGCGCAACCAGGTCATCTCGTGGTGACGAGCTACTTCGAGCTTTCCAACAACAGGCACGTTATTCTCAGATACACAGGCCACCTGGCAGGCACCACAACCGATGCAGGCATTCAGGTCAACATACATACCCCAGTGGTGTCCCTGGCTGTAGAACTCGGCATTGTATTCTTCAAACGGATAAAGCGTTTCGTCATTGAGGTGCTTGGCAAAATCCCGCTTCTCTTTGATCTTTTCGATCAACTCGGGCACTTCGGCCATATTCGCCTGATAGATGATCGAACGCTCAGTCAGACCGCCCTGGTAACCAGAGCCAAGGGTCATAACTGTTTTCTCATCCACATTAATTTCTTCATTGGTTTCCGGATCGGTACCGGTTACACCCATCGTGTGGTGATACTGTACGCAGGCAAAGCGGCCTTCTGTTTCAACTTTGTCTGAAACCTCCGCTCCTACTGCGTAGTACTGGAAGTTTCCTTCCGCATCTACCCAACACCATGGATTGACATTGGCTCCAACTTCTTTACCGGAAAGGCCTACTGTATTACGGCCGTACCCCAGTGCAAGGGAAACGGTATTCGGCGCAAGCCCAAACTGAGCTACACAAGTAAAGCGATTGGTAGATCCGTCTACAGTTACATCAACTATATCTGCCTCTCCGTAATGCTCGCGCATGTTGAGGCCCTTGAAGTTGACATAAGAGTTACCTCCCTCCCAGCCTACCGGGATGGCGAGGTAGTTGCCCCAGGTTGTACGAGCTACCGGATCCGGCATTTCCTGCAACCACGGGTTATTGGCGTATTGTCCGTGACCGAGGTTAACGGTCTCAAAGAAAGCAATTTCCAATTCTGCATTGGATGGCTTGCTCACTTTTGCAGCGGCTGCTGCCGGGCTTGCGCCGAATGCTACACTAACAGGTGCCTGTGGCATGCTTACTACACCATCGTGCAGTGCGCTGTCCCAGAAAGACTGGAAGGTAGCATAAGAAGACTGAGCCGGGAACATATTGGCTTCCCAGTTGGCCTTCAGATAGTTATAGTACGGCTGTTCTGCCGCTGCGTCAAAGTTCGGGCTGTTGGCCCAGCGCAGCAGGCTTTCTTCAGCCTGACGTGTGTTAAATAATGGCGTGATCGTAGGCTGAACCAGGCTGTAGTGCCCTTTTTTAGGTTCTACATCGCCCCAACTTTCGAGGAAGTGGTGATTTGGCGCTACATAATCACAAGCGGAAGCTGTTTCATCCGGCAAATTGGCGAAAGTAACTTTCAATCCAACTTTCGCGAAAGCGGCAGAAAAAACATCTGCATTTGGAAGGTCCCAGCAAGGGTTAGCTCCCATTACAAATACAGCATTTACGGCGCCTTTATTCATGTCGCCGATCAGGGTCTTCACATGCTGGTCATTTCCCTGACGCTGATTGGATGCGTGGGTAAAGTCGAGTGTTGCCCCGTAATTGCCCAGCATATCATTGATCGCATTGACCAAAATCTGCTCGCCAATATTATTTGAACCGGAAACAACCAGGCTCTTACCCTGTGCAGCAACCAGTTTCTTTGCAGCTTCTTTGAGTCCGGCTCCTGCCTTGTCGTTTACGGAAGGACCAGAGATACTGGTACCACCGGTAAGCGCAGCAACCTCTTTGTAAAGCGCTACGATCGCAGCACCCATTTCCGACGGACGAACCAGAATGCGGTTGTCGGCATTGGAACCGGTGAGCGACATATGAGATTCCACCTGAATGTGGTGGGACATTTTCGGATTTGACGCATCGGTGATCTTCCGATTTTCGGCGTAAGCCTTAGCATATTCTGTCGGAGAGATCCAGGTACCCAGGAAATCGGCACCAAGACTAACAATCACGTCTGCCTTGTCAAAGTGGTAGTCTGGAACAGCGCGAACACCGAAAGACTGCTCATTGGCAGAAAGCAATGCGGAGCTGGAAACCGGATCATAAGTAACCACTTCTGTATTTGGATAAACAGCCGTAAAGTCTTCGATTGCTTTTTTGGTCGTCGGACTCATATTAGTATGTGTCACGATCCGTACCACAGAACCGGCATTCAACTTGGAAGTAACTTCCTGGTCGATTTCATCCCAGCTCATTTTGCTCAAAGACGTACCGTCGAAAGTACCCGGGTTTTGGAAACGGTTGGTATCATACAGCCCCAGCACAGATGCCTGCGCACGAGCGGAAGTACCGCCTTTGGTCACACCGGAAAGCGTATTGCCTTCGATCTTGATCGGGCGACCTTCGCGTGTTTTAACCAATACGGCACAGTAATCGCCGCCATTCACAAATGAAGACGCATAGTAGTTGGCAACACCAGGTACGATCTGATCCGGTTTGGTAACATACGGAATCGCATGTTTCACCGGAATGTCGCAGCTGGCAGCTACCGTAGCAGCGCCCAGTCCGAAACCGAGATATTTGAGGAAGTCCCGTCGATTGGTTTTCGTATCGATCACTTCTTCTTCAGAAAGTTGATCTACGATGGGCAACTCGTGGAATTCCTGGTCAGATAGATTTTGCACGCCGGTTTCATTGTTGAGTTCTTCAACACCGACCCAGACTGCGTTTTTATTTTTCTGATCTTTCATTATCCAATTTATCTAATGCTGAATTTTGAAAGCTGAATGCTGAACTTAACCCCATCCAAAATTCAAAATTCGCAATTCAACATTCAATTAATAGTGGCACTTCTGACACTCGAGACCTCCGATCTCCTCTACCGTTACACCGGTACGATCGCCGTTTGCGATTTCCTCGTGGTAGGTCTCGTACGTTTCATAGTACTCATTGCCGGCAAACTGTACTTCCGTCTGACGGTGACAGTTAATACACCATCCCATAGAAAGTGGAGCGTGTTGTTGTACAACCTCCATTTCTTCCACAGGTCCGTGACAGGTTTGACATTCAACCTCACCTACTGATACGTGCTGTGCGTGGTTGAAGTAAACGTGATCCGGCAGGTTATGGATACGAACCCATTCAATTGGTCCGCGGATATCATCTTTAGATTCATTAGTCAGGGAAGCTACCAGATCATCCCACTGATCGTCGATCAACTCCTCCCCTTCGTCATCTATGCCATCGTTTTCAGAGATGTAAGTAGTTTCCATCCACTTGCGGTAGAGGTTTTCTACTTCATCCATTGGCATAGACTCATAGTCTTCGATGTATGTTCCTGTGTTTGGATCCCAACCCACAGAAGCATAGATCTTGGTCAGCTCACCTGTTCCGTAGGTAGAACCCACCTTAATAGCTGTGTGACAGTTCATACAGGTATTGGCAGCAGGAATTACGGAATGCTTGGAGCGACGCGCACCGTCGTGACAGTACTGACAGTCGATCTGATGTATACCAGCGTGTGTGGCGTGCGAGAACTTGATCGGTTGCTCCGGCATATAGCCTTGCTGACGACCGAGGTTGATCGCATTATTTACCGTCATAAATCCGCCGATAACTACAATGGCGAAAAGTACAACGGCAATCACGCCTTTGCTGGTCAATATCTGAACCAGCGTTTTGCGTTCAGCAGGTTTACCACCGGCAGCAGCTTCGTTCAGATAGTTGAGGTTACTAATGATCCGGGCAAGGACAACAGCGAGGATAGCCAGGATAGCCACCAACAGGATATACATTAGTGTATTGTCTGAATCCTGAGGTCCGGCACCTGGACCACCGTCTGCGACTTGTTCTGTTGGAACTTCATTTGCCTTTTGATTCACATAGGCAATGATGTTCTCAATTTGCGGATCGGTCAGATTTGGGAACGGGCTCATCACCACTGGTCCCCACTGATCCCAAAGCTCCGTAGCACGCGGGTGACCCGCATTAATCAAAGCCTGGGAATTCCGGATCCACTCATAGAGGTCTTCGCGTGGATAATCGGCCCAGCGTTCTTCCGTTCCGGCAAGCGCGGGACCAGTCATATCCTGCTTCATATTTTTATTGTGACAAGAGGCACAATAATTCTTGAAGAGGGTCTCTCCTTCAGCAAGGTCTACGTCCTGAGCCCACAAATTTGTGGTCCCCAGAGAGAAGGTGAGAATTAAAAACTTAAAGATCAATGACTTATATCTCATAAAAGGCACTGTTATAGAAGTGTCATTTTTGTGTCAGCGCAAAGATAGTATTCGGGTCAAATTTTTAACAATAATTTAAGCCGGCCTAATTTATTTAGATTCATTCTAAACAACTTTCTCATCAAACCAGACCGCTATTGAGGCATTGTTATAATGTTGAGTCCTAATGCTTTCTTATACGGCAACTTTAGCTTTAATATGCGGATGGGGATCGTAATCCCTCAAATCAAAATCTTCGAATTGGAAGCTAAAGATATCTCTCACTTCCGGGTTTATGATCATTTGGGGCAGGGGCCGCGGGTTTCTGCTCAGCTGTAACTTTGCTTGTTCGAGGTGGTTGTTGTACAAATGTACATCGCCGAAGGTATGCACAAACTCACCCAACTTCAAATCACACACCTGAGCAACCATCATGGTAAGCAATGCATAGGAGGCAATATTAAAAGGCACCCCTAAAAACACATCGGCCGACCGCTGATACAACTGGCAGGACAGTTTCCCGTCAGCCACATAAAACTGGAAAAGCGCATGACAGGGACTCAGAGCCATATCGGGCAGGTCCCCTACATTCCAGGCATTGACGATAATCCGGCGGGAATCGGGATTCTTCTTAATCGTATCAATAGCATTCGCAATCTGATTAATGGTATTTCCCTTGCTGTCTGACCAGGCGACCCACTGTTTGCCGTAAACCGGCCCGAGGTCTCCATTTTCATCGGCCCATTCGTTCCAGATACGAACTCCGTTTTCCTGCAGATACTTCACATTGGTATCTCCGTTGAGGAACCACAGCAGTTCGTAGATAATCGATTTGAGATGTAATTTCTTGGTGGTGAGCATGGGAAAGCCATCCTGTAAATCAAACCGCATCTGGTAACCAAAAACGCTGAGGGTTCCGGTTCCGGTTCGGTCATCTTTAGGTGTTCCATTCTCCAGAATAAACCGGAGCAGATCGTGATAAACTTTCATGTAGTTTCCGCTTTCCGGGCTAAAGGTAAAAAACGGTTTAGATTTTTATATGGATAAGACAGAGAAGTTCTCCACGTTTTGAAAATTCTCTCCCTTGAAAGTAATATACTTGTCGATGCGAGTTTGGGTGGGGATCTTTGGGGGAAATACTAGCTATGAAAAACAACCCAGTTTATGCTTCAGCAAAATTAATGAGGCAAAACCCCACCAAGGCTGAAAAAGTCTTTTGGTCTAAAGTAAGAAGGAATTCAATTGATGGACTAAGAATTCGCAGACAACATGTAATAGAATACTCCGATAATTTTGGACACAAATCCTACTTTATAGTTGATTTTTGTTGCCTTCCCAAAAAGCTAATTATAGAAATAGACGGGAAAATTCATGAACTTCAAAAAGAGCAGGATTTGCAACGAACTAAAATTCTGGAACAGATAGGGTTTAGAGTTATCAGATTCACAAATGAGCAGGTATCCAACAACTGGCAGCAAGTGGAGTTAGAGCTGAGAGCGGCCTTGAATTGGATGGATCAATGATTCTCTCTCCCCCTCAGCCCGTCCCTTATTCCGATAGCTATCGGAATTGGGATCGGACAGCTCCCCCTCCAGCGGTGGAGCATACTCTTCAGCAATATTACCTCCCTCCCGCTCAGAGGGAGGGACCGAGGGTGGGAGAATTCTGCCGGCTTTAATTTGCATACGAACCAAGAAATGGAGAAAACCACTTGGCCAATTCCTTGTTACAACAATTCGGATTCTGAAAACTATTTTTGCCTTAACAATTCAACAAAAATGCACAACTCCCTCCAATCTGCCGTCAACGACCTGGAGAAACACGGGAAACTCCTTCGCATAAAATCCGAGGTGGACCCCAATCAGGAAATGGCTGAAATACATCGCAGGATATTTGATGCCGGCGGACCAGCACTTCTGTTTGAAAAGGTGAAAGGTTCTCCGTTTCGGGCAGCGTCCAATTTGTATGGCACCTACGAACGCACCGAATTCCTTTTTCGGAAAACCCTCGAGAAAGTGCGAAAGGTAACGGAGCTGAAAGCAGATCCGACCAATTTTTTTCGCAAACCTGGAAGGTACCTTAGTGCGCCGTTTACTGCCCTCAGTGCGCTTCCGCGAAAAGCCCGCTTTCGGAAACCGGTCATGTATGGAGAAACTACGATCGACAAACTTCCCCAGGTGGTTTCCTGGCCGATGGACGGAGGTGCCTTCGTAACCCTGCCGCAGGTGATGAGCCTCCCGCCGGGCAGCCGGAAGATGATGCAATCCAATATTGGCATGTACCGGATTCAGCTTTCCGGAAACGAATACCAACTCAATAAAGAGATCGGACTGCACTATCAACTGCATCGGGGAATTGGCGTACATCATACCGCATACAATAATAGCAAGGAACCTTTCAAAGTGTCCATCTTCGTAGGCGGACCGCCCTCACATGCCTTTTCGGCAATCATGCCGCTGCCGGAAGGATTGAGTGAAGTCACCTTTGCCGGTATGCTGGCCGGACGACGCTTCCGATATGCTTTCGATAACGGATTTCCAATATCTACAGATGCAGACTTTGTGATCACTGGAACAGTAAGACCTTCTGAGAAAAAACCGGAAGGTCCCTTTGGCGACCACCTGGGTTATTACAGCCTGGAGCACCCCTTTCCCGTTATGGATGTGGAGAAAGTATACCACCGAAAAGAAGCTATTTGGCACTTTACGGTCGTAGGCCGGCCGCCCCAGGAGGACAGCAGTTTTGGGTACCTGATTCACCAGATTGTGGAAGCCCTTACCCCGCAGGAGTTTCCCGGACTTCAGGACATCAATGCCGTGGATGCTGCGGGCGTACACCCGCTTTTACTGGCAGTGGGAAGCGAACGCTACATGCCATTCCGCGAAAAGCGGCCGGAAGAAATTCTTACCCAGGCCAACCACCTGCTCGGTAAAGGCCAAACCTCCCTGGCCAAATACCTTTTCATTGCTGCCGGCAATGACCTCCCGAATCTCGACACCCACGATATTCCGGCCTACTTCAAACATGTCCTCGAACGCATTGACCTAAAACGCGACCTGCATTTTCAGACGCAAACGACTATCGATACGCTCGACTATTCCGGCTCGGGTTGGAATGCGGGATCCAAACTGGTGGTGGGCTGCTATGGTGATAAGCTGCGCGAACTAAGCTCCAGCCTTCCCGAAAACCTGAACCTGCCCGATGGATTTAAAAATCCTGTCTTTTGGCAAGCAGGTGTACTCGTGATCGAGTCGTCATCCGCGGAAGCGATACCCAAACTGGCCAAAAGCCTGGAAGGGTATGATTGGAAAGGCATCCCGCTAATTGTAGTAGCCGACGACGCCGCTTTTACCGCCCAAAACACCAATAACTTTGTCTGGGTCACCTTTACCCGTTCCAATCCAAGCCACGATATTTATGGCGTTGGTAGTTTTGTGGAAAACAAACACTGGGGATGCAAGGGCCCGCTTATTATAGATGCCCGAATTAAAGAACATCACGCACCGCCACTTATCGTAAATCCGGAAGTGGTAAAAAAGGTCGACCAGTTATTTTCGAAAGGAGGAGAACTCTATGGAGCTATATAAGAAGGTATTACAGTCAGTTAAAAAGTCCGGTTTCCGGATCATCCTGCTCACCGGAGTCCTGCTGGTATCTGCCTGCAACGGACTAAAACCTCTGGAAACGCCCGAACAGAGCTTCTGGCATTTTCGGATCATGCCCGATAATCCGCAGAATTGGAGTGGAGACCCCGACGCCGGTTTGAATTATCTGGTCACCGGGGGATACATCGGTTCGGGCATCCCCATTGCCCTTTTTGAAAAGGATCTGGGAGAATTTCAGGATACCGTCCTTCGCCGCCAAGGCAACAATGCATACATCGACCATACTGCCAATATCTTTCCCGTCGAAAACGGAGTGGAAGTGATCAACGGCAATTGCTTTTCATGCCATGCTTACACCATTGAAGACAAGGTCTTTCTGGGACTTGGCAATCCGGCAGGCGACTATCAAAACAACCGCAAATTGGGCGCCTGGCTGATGAATACTACCGTCAAAGTCAAGTTTAAAAAAGACAGTCCGGAGCGGGAAGCCTTCGGGCATTTTGGCGATTACTTTAAAGCCATAGCCCCAAATATTCAAACCAACAATCCGGTGGTCAATCCGGCTTTCAGACTCGAAGAAGCCTGTGTAGTTTACCGCAATCCGGAAGATCTTACCTATAGTAAAGACCCTCAATTTGAGACCATAAATTATACGCTGGCCTCCGATGTGCCGCCGCTTTGGAATGTCGATAAAAAATCGGCCCTCTACTACAACGGGATGGGCCGTGGCGATTTCCGAAAACTGCTTATGCAGGCCTCTGTGCTTGGCATAGCAGACAGTACCGCGGCCCGAAAAGCCGTGGAGCAATTTGACGATGTACTGGCCTGGGTAGCTGCCTTGGAACCACCGGCCTACCCCTACCCTGTTGATGCGGAGCTGGCTGAAACAGGGGAAGTTTTATTTAATCAGGAGTGCTCCAAATGCCACGGCACTTATGGCGAGAATCCGGCCTATCCCAACAAACTGGTTTCTACAAAATTTATCGGAACAGACCCTTTGTATGCCCGCTACTTCAGCCGATTGTCGGGGCTTCCGGAATGGTACAATGCCAGCTGGTTTGCCCGTTCTGAACCCAAATCTGAATTGCTCGCACTGGAAGGTTACATCGCCCCTCCCCTCGACGGAATTTGGGCAACTCCCCCCTATTTCCACAATGGCTCCGTACCCACCATTGAAGGCGTTCTCGATTCCGGGAAACGTATGGATAAATGGAAACGAATCGACGGTTACGACACCAATCGACTTGGCTGGATGATCAGCCCGGGAGGGGGAGGCAAAGAGACTTATGATACGTCCAAACCCGGTTATTCCAATAGCGGCCATTATTTTGGGGACGAATTGAAAGATGTAGAAAAGCTGGCAATCCTCGAGTACCTTAAAACACTTTGATTATTTCCGTACCTTAACCGGCCACACCTATCAGCTACGCATCATGGAAACCAAGGTAATAATCTGGACCTTTATTGTGATTTTTGGGATCTCAGCCATCCTTACGCTCCTCGGCATAACCGGCGTGATCAAGACCATTCAGGAAAAATATCTAAACGCCCTTTTTACGGCACTCATTCTGGAAGTTATTGCAGCGGTGCTGTTTGTATTCAAGTCCTATGACTTTAACGCTACGGCAGGATTAACCTTCGCCGGTATCGTCGAAGAAGCCAGGATTGATAATCCGCCAGCAGATGAGGAAGAATGCAAGACCTATGTGATCAATAATTTGCGGGCTTCCGCCGAATTGCTTGCCATGCAGCAGGAAAGAGATTTGTTGCAGGAAAAAAGCGACTCCCTGGTCAATGCCCTTCAGAACTGCGAAGGAGATCTCACCGAGTTGGACAACAGCTTCTACACCAAGGTTACCCGTTTGCGCAACTTAATTGGCACTTATTCAGGATCCATAAATTTGGGTTTTGAAGCAGAGAAAAAAGAAGTGACCTACGCTATTTTGAAAGAGATTCTCGGCATCCTGGGTTATTTACAGGGCTCCGGTGATATCACTTTTCAGCAAATACGAAATCAGTACAGACGATTTGAGGAAAAACACGGCCGATATGAGGAAAACGAAAGCATCATTTCAGAATTTGAAACCACCCTCATGATTCGGGAATACCTCAACAAGTACTACCCAATCAAATAATCATGCATCCCCACATCGACTTTCTGGACCATATTGCTTTACGGGTAGAAGATTTGGCGGCTTCCGCCGAATGGTATGAGCGAGTATTGGGACTGAAACGGCATCAACGAGCAGATTGGGGCCCCTTCCCTATTCTCCTGCTGGCGGGTTCGACAGGCCTGGCGCTTTTCCCAAAAAAAGAGACTCAAATTGGAAAAGAAAACCCACGCTTTGCCGATCATTTTGCTTTTCGCATTTCAACAGATCAAATCCCGGTTGCACATGCACATCTCGAAAAGCTTGGAATCGAATTTGAAGTGCAGGACCACCCTCCTTTTCGGTCCACCTATTTTTGGGACCCCGACGGATACCGCGTAGAACTTATGGCACAGATTACATCAGACTCTTATTTTGGCAGCCTGTAAAACCACCCATTTACCCATATGAACCTCAGTATCATTTTAGGCAGTGCCCGCAACGACGGCAATACCCGAAAAGTAATTGATCAACTGTTTAAGGATAAAGACTTTCAGTTTTTACCCCTTTCGGAGAATGCCATTCTGCAGTACGATTACGACCACGAATATCCGGATTACGACGAGTTTATGTCGATCATGGAAAATTTGATTCCCAATACCGATATTTTCCTGTTTGCCACCCCGGTTTACTGGTATTCCATGAGCGGACACACTAAAGTTTTTCTGGATCGAATTACCGATCTGTTGAAAATCAACAAGCCCCTTGGCAGGCAGTTGCGTGGAAAGAAAATGGCCATGCTGAGTTGCAGCAACGGAAATGATCGTCCGGAGGGATTTGAAATTCCCTTTCGATTTTCAGCCGAATACCTGGGTATGGACTATCTCGGCGATGCCCACTTTTGGTGGGAAGAAGACCAGCTACAGGGAGCCCCCAAAGCCCTGGATAGTCTATTTTCGATCATGGATTGATGGTTCACTTTTGATCGGAATTTTCTGTAAGCACTCCATTTACAATTGCGCCTTCAAATTGAAAATCCGGACAGCTGCATGCTTCCTTGCGAGACGAAAAAGTAACAAAAGCGGTGATGATTTCAACATATGCAATTGAGTAGATTGCATCCATTGTGTTTTTGATAGTAAGAGATGGAGGAAATTTACCGTAGTGCAATCTCTGTTACCTTGATCCTGTCATCATCCTCCGAACAAAAACCATCACCTGCTTCATAAACCAGCCATACCTTAACAGGAAAATCATCCGGCTCCAGCGAAAAGCCTGCATCTTCCGGGAATTCTTTAAAGAGATAGTTCTCCCCTTCTATTTCGATGACGTAACCGGAACTACAAATCGTGGTTCCAATTAGCTGATATTTAATAACCCCTTTATTTTCAAACAAGGGTTCCTTTTTACAGGAAACCAGAAATACAGACACAACCAGAATTGGAATTAGAAACGTTTTCACTGAGCACCAATTAATAAGACTTTTTCAATAGAGCTGTAACAGGCAGATTTGATCTCGACAAAATACACCCCCGGCCGATTGGCGGTAAGATCCAGTTCAAGGATATTATAACCGGATTCCAGTTCGTATTCCTGCTCCCAAACAAACCTGCCCTGAGCATCAGAAACCCGAACGCTGGCAGATTCAGCCAAACCGTGTGTGGCCAAATTCAGGAACAGTTCTCCATTGCTTGGGTTTGGGAAAATCCTGGATTCAAATTTATTGTTTTGGATCAGCACAGAAGTGGAGCGGCCGCAGGCATCTACCGCTGTGTAGTTGTATTCACCCGGTTCATCCGTGACAAACAAAACAGAGCCGACACTTATATGATTTGGAGGTCCGGGATCTACATACCATTTCACGGATCCACGGGCGCTTGACACCTCCAGTTGATGAATATCACCCGGGCAATCAGTTCTTCTTTCAGCGGTAATTTCCAGTTGATGCAAGGCGCTGTCATCCAGAAAATCCCCATCTTCAAACAGGAATAAATGCGTGTTTACCGATACGTCTTCCCAGGTCTTTGAAATTCCGGAGGGCCAGTTTACAACAATCGAGTCCAGCGTGCTATTGGATCCCAATCCGAAGTGCAAACGATCGGGTCCCTGCGCTGTATATCCCCCTCCACTTAATGATTGCATCTCCTGCATTTGATAGCGATTTTGCCCCTCCTCATTTTTATAATACAGATGCACCCTGCTCCCGATTCCTCTGGAATTTGATTGCTCGCCCCGCAAGCTTACAGCCAGGAAGTTGTGGCAATTGCTAATGGCGTTTCGATAAATATAATTGGGCCAGCCATAATTTTGGTACAACTCTCTGAACCTGTTGGTTTGCGCCAAATCCAGTCGACCGTCCTCGTCAAAATCGGCGGCTACAATGGAGGAAGTCACAAAATCATTGTCGTAATTCAGCACATTTTCTGTTAAGCGGATAAATGTACCATCGCCCTTATTCTGATGATATTCATTTTGAAATTCAAACTGATGCATGAGAATCAGATCTTGATCTCCGTCATTGTCAAAATCCCCCCAGGCACTTCCGTAGCCTGATAAATTCGGACTGGGATCAAAAGCAGTTTCTGATAGCGGTGCAAAGCTCCCATCGCCTAAATTACGGTACAGCCGATCTAAACCACCCCCATCAACCAAAACCACATCCAACCAGCCGTCATTGTCAAAGTCTGCCCAACTGGCTCCCCGATTCTCTGCAGCAGCTAAAAACCCCATTTGAGAAAGGTCCTTCTTTTGAAAAGAACCGGCTCCCAGGTTTTCGTAAAAACTATTGAAGGGGTCTTCGGGATTAATCAACATCAGGTCGGGGTCGCCGTCTTTGTCGTAATCTACCCAGCTGCAGCCAATATTATGCTCTGTATCTGAGACTATGGTTCCTTCGGTGATGGGAATAAAGCTGCCATTGCCATCATTCCGATAGAGTTGATTTGGCTGATTGTCAGCGTTCGCGACAAACAGATCCAGCCAGCCATCCTGGTTATAATCTACCCAGGCACAGGCATAACTATTGAAAGCATCTTCAACCGGAGCACCTGTTTTCACTTTTATAAAAGCCCCGGTTCCATTGTTGTAAAAAAGCTCATTTTGAATGGTAGTGTCGACCTCGGGCCGGCCTTTCGCCAGATACAAATCCAGATCGCCATCATTGTCATAATCGCCAAAACAAGCTCCATAGGTGGGATCTGTCATTTGTGTTATGGCGTTCCGAAGATTGTTGAAGCCTCCCTTTCCGTCATTGATATAGCACTCATTATTCTGGAAAGCCGTAGCATTGGTTATAAACAGATCTAGGTGCCCGTCGCCATTAATATCTGCCCAACTGGCTGAGAGACTTTCCAGATAGGCCGAATAATTATCGAGCTGCAAGCGCTGAAAGGATTGTCCGAAACCACTTGCCGAAAGGCATAAGGACAGAAACAGGGATAAAAGATATTTCATCAAAAAAGCTTTACCCCCTAAGACCGTAGCCTGGATCGAAAAGGTTGGGTATCCATTTTCAACCTGACAGGTCGGCGACCCGTCAGGTTGGCGACCTGTCAGGTCGGTAACCCGTATCGCCTAATTTTCCCTATAAAAAACACCGTTGAAATCCAAAACTACAACCCCCTCAAAACAAGCACCTTACCTATCCTAAGTCGTACAAATACACCTAAAAAACGAGGTAAAACAGGAGGCTGTCCCAAAAAAAAAACCTGACAGGTCGGCGACCCGTCAGGTTGGCGACCTGACGGGTTGGCGACCTGTCAGGTCGATTTTGCCCCTTTCCCGAATTTTCGGAACTTTAAACAGCCTTCTCTCATTATTCCTGCAAACTCAAAATGCCCCCATATGCAAACGGCCAACATCATACATGAACTGGAACGCAACCGGACGATCTTCGAAAACCTCCTGCGCAATACAGACGAGAATATTTACTACTGGAGACCCGCTCCGGAAAAATGGAATCTGTTGGAAATCCTCTGCCACCTGGTCGATGAAGAAAAGGAAGACTTTCGGTTTCGCACCCGGCATGTTTTGCTTACCCCCAGGGACCCAATGCCGCCTATTGATCCGGCAGGCTGGGTAGAAAGTCGTTCCTATGCGAAACAGGATTATCATCAAAAACTCGAGGAGTTTTTAGCCGAAAGGCAAAAATCCATCGAATGGCTCAAGAGCCTGGATAATCCCAATTGGAAAAATACTTTCGAACATTCTTTCCTGGGCCCTATGTCGGCAGGCCTTTTTCTGCACAACTGGCTGGCCCACGATTACTTTCACATCAGACAGATCAACAAAAACCGATTTACCTACCTGCAACAATTAAGCGAACACGATCTAACTTATGCCGGCAATTGGTAGATCGCCTTCGAAGCGATCTGTATCTTTGGTCAAAAATCCGGTACATGCACCGACTCCTTATTGCTATTTCGTTCTTATTTCCGGCCATCGGAATGCAAGCACAGGCCAGCCTGAAAGATGCCGAAAATCATTTTGCGCAGGAAGATTACCAAAAAGCCATTGAAGTACTCGACTATTTGCTGGAAGTAAGTATTCCCGACAGGCAGGAGAAAGCCCGAACTTATTATTTGCGGGCTATGTCCCGGCTGAACATCGTTGAAAAGGATGCCGACCAACAGCTTCTACAAATAGCTTATGACCTCAATCGGGCCCATATCCCAAATGCAGACTGGGGAGAAGAAACCCGGCAGTTGCTCGACTCTCTCAAACAACCTATCCGGCAAAAAGCCGGTGAATATTTTGCCCAATCACAGGATTCAACCAAAAGCGCGTCTGAGCAAATACGCATGGCAGCCAGATCCAGACCATTTTATGAGGCCCTGATCATGATCAATCCCACGCATTATGAAGGCTATGCCGGCAGTGGAATGGCCGCCGAAAAAATGGCAGACCCCCAAAATGCCGTACGCTATTATCAGCAGTGCCTGCAATTCTATCCGCCCCACAAACCAGCGATTCCGGCACCAGTTATTGGAGAAGTCGTTTGGCGGGCCGCCGAACTCCTGTACAAAAACTTACAGGAACCCACTGAGGCTCTGGAGCTAATCTGGCAGGGCGAAGAAATCATTGAAGCTGAGGTGAATCGTTGCATGTTTTTGCCCGATAGCACGGCCAAACCTATTTTGGCCAAATTTCAGGAAGACCTCAAACAGGCCGGAAAAATCAAAAGAGAAATCGAACGGGGAGCCGCGCCCATCTCAGAAGCCGAAAAGCAGGCATTCGAACAAGCCCTCATTGCTGCTCCCGACAACCTGGAGATTAGACTGGCTTTCGCCGAAAGGCTGATAGAAAGCGACCCCAAAGAAGCGGTCAGACTATACGAAAGAGCCTGGGAGATCAACCCCAAAGACCCAAGAGCAGCCCTGGCGTTGGGCCAATACTACGATCAACTTTCTCAAACCAATCCATCGGAGGCAACATTCGGGGCTGCCAAAATCTGGCTGGAGCGTGCCCTCGAGCGCATGCCCGGCGATGAAGGTATCCTTAAACAACTGATCCGAATTTGTGAAGCTCTGGGCGATGCCGAAGCCAAAACCAACTATACCAACCAACTAGATTAAGCCCGAATGCCACAAAATATTTACAAACCCCGCGTCCGTCGCCGAAAAGCTTATGCCGTTGCCATTCGAGTGTTGTGGAGTTATTTGTGGCTGCGATTTTTATCCCGCTTTCGCGGAAAGGCCTGGTACAAGCGAAAAGTAAGCAGCTTGAATACACGCTCGGCAGACCGCATTAAAAAAACCATCCTGGAGCTACAGGGCCTTTTCATTAAATTCGGACAACTGATCTCCATCCTGTCCAATGTACTCCCCCTGGCATTCCGGGAACCTCTCGAAAGCCTGCAGGACAAAATTCCGCCCCGGCCTTATGAAGAAGTAAGCGCCACGCTTAAAACGCAACTCGGCAAATCGCCCGAAGCCCTCTTTGATCATTTTGAAAAAGAACCCATTGCCGCAGCTTCCATCGGACAGGTTCACCGGGCCCGTCTTGGCCAGGAAGAGGTTGTGGTAAAGATCCAGCACGCCAACATCGAAGTAACCGCCAAAGCAGATCTGATCATCATAAAAAACCTGCTCAGACTGGTAGCGCGCTTTTACCAAATCCGTGGTTTTGAGCATCTGTATGAGCAAGTGAAAGTGATGATCTCCGAAGAACTGGATTACCAGCGGGAAGCCACAGCCATGAAGTTGATCGCCGAATCCTTTGAAACAGACAACGATTATCGCCTGAGCATCCCGGAAGTCTTTTCAGAATTCACCACCCCCAAAGTCCTGGTTGCGCGGTTTCACAAAGGAGTTTCTATCGGCAACATTAAACAACTGGATGCCTGGAAAATTGACCGCAAAGACCTCATGGATCGCCTGATTCGGGCCTATTGCAAAATGATTTTGTTGGATGGCTTTTACCATGCCGACCCCCATCCGGGAAATATTCTGGTGAATGAAGCGGGCGAACTCATCCTCCTGGACTTTGGAGCTACAGCCATGCTGAGTCCGAAGATGAAAGGCGCCATACCAAAACTCATTCAGGCAGTTATTCGGGATGACGATGCCGAAATGGTGGAAGCACTTCAGGAGATGGGCTGCATTTCGAGAAGCAAAGACTCCTTCCGCACCGCCGAGAAATTTCTGGGCACCCTCAAAGAATTTATGAACAGCGAAGTGGAAATCAACAACCTGGATGTCAAGATCAATGCCGGGGCAGGCAGCGTGCTGCGGCTGGTCAATCAACTCGACCTTAGAGAACTGACCCAGGCTTTTGAGATCCCCAAAGACTGGGTGCTGCTCAACCGCACCATAACACTCCTGGGCGGACTTACCAATCAGGTTGCGCCCGACCTGAATCCCATACAGGTGGTCCGGCCTTTCATCAAAAAGCACCTGGTCTTTACCCGCGACGGACTAACCGGCATTGTTTGGGATACCCTCAAAACGCAGGCAGCGGCAGCGATTGCCCTCCCCGGCGACACGCATCGCTTTTTGAAAATGGCCAATAAAGGGGATCTGGAAGTACAGATTCGAGGCATCAACAAGGGCCACAAACTGCTTTACTTGCTCGGTCTGCAATTCCTGTATGCCGGTTTGGGAATAGCCGCCATCCTGTTGCGAGACATATTCGGCGAAAGCCAACAAAACTGGATGATCGGACTGGGACTTTTCTTCGGACTTTTATTTCTGCGCGCTTCCTTCCGCGGCAGGAAGCTGTTTCGGCACAAAGGCTAAACCAGGTTTGTCACCTGTTTACCGTTCTGAAAGCTTATTTTTGGGCAAGCTGTTGGAAACACGCACTTTTGTCCCTCCATTTAGATTAAAACACAATCAACACAATATGCGCATTAGTACTTTTATTCCGGTCCTGCTTCTGATTTTCGGAGGTCTCGTACCGGCTACGGCCCAAAGCCCGTTTATGGATGCTCCGGTAATGGCTTCCCAGGCCACCAAACTTGGGACTACCCTGCCTGTCAGCGAGCTAACTCAAATGCCGCTCACGGATGAAGCCAAGCGGCAGCAGGCAAAGCAGCTTAAACCCCATCTCATACCCAACTTTTTTGGAAGAGAGCAACCAGCAACCGGCTACAATCCGGATGCCAAGCCGAAAGGTCCGGATCCAACCCGTCAACTGAGTGTAAACAAATCGAGCTCCCTGGAAGTAGAACCGCTGGTCAACGTAAACGGAATGGATGCCATCGATTTTGGTGGTGCTCCGCCAGATCCTTGTGGTGCTGTAGGTAAAGATCACTACATCCAAATGATCAACGCATCCCTCTTTCAGGTTTTCGATAAAGATGGTGCCGAACTGACCAATCCGATCAATGTAAACACCATTTGGAATAGCGTGGGCGTTTCCGGCGCCGGTGATCCCATTATCCTCTACGACCAACAAGTGGACCGCTGGTTGATGACCGAGTTTACTCAGGCCGACCAAATGTTGATGGCCATTTCTGAAACTTCAGATCCTCTGGGTAGTTGGACCGCTTACGAATTTACCGCTCCAAACTTCCCGGATTTCCCAAAGTATGCGATCTGGCCCAATGCCTATGTGGTAACGACCAACGAGTTTGGACCAACGCTCCCTTTTTATGTTATGGATCGGGAAGCCATGCTCGCCGGAGAAGAAGCCATTCCTATCCAGCGATTGAGTGTACCGCGCATTTTTGGAGGCCCGGGTTTTCAGGTAACCACTCCCATCGACTGGGACGGCGAATTAGCGCCCCCGGCAGATGCACGTCCGATGATCATCCGGATGAATGACGATGCCTGGGGACAGGCAAGTAATGACCGCCTGGAGGTCTATGAGATCGAAATTGATTTTGACAACCCGTCTAATTCCGGTGTTTTTGGTCCGACGCTTATCGAAACAGCGCCTTTTGATGCCAATCCCTGTGAATTGTCCGGGGCAAACTTTGCCTGTATTCCGCAGCCAAATGGACAAGGTATTGACGGTTCTCCCGGCATCATCATGCATCGCGTGCAGTATCGCAATTTTGGCACCCACGAAGCAGTGGTCCTCAACTTTATCACCGACGTATCCGGTGGCAACAACCAGGCGGGCATCCGTTGGGTAGAGCTCCGTCGACTGCCCGGCGAAGATTGGGATGTTTATCAGGAAGGCACTTTCGCACCTGAAGATGAATGGAATCGTTTTATGGGCAGTATCGCCATGGACGGGTACGGAAATATCGGACTGGCATACTCAGTTTCCGGTTGGACCAAGCAGCCTTCCCTGCGCTTTACCGGCCGTCGTGCCAGTGATCCGCTGGGCGAAATGACCATCGAAGAATTTGAATTTGGCTCCGGCAACGGAAACTCAAACATCGGGCGTTGGGGCGATTATGCTCAGATGTCGGTTGACCCGGAAGACGAGCGTACATTCTGGTTTACCGGAGAATATATGAAGTTTGCCACCTCTTTTGGTACGCGTGTACTTTCTTTCCAGGTAGCGCGCGACACCATTGACATGGGAGTTACGGCAATGTCTTCGCCACTGGATGCGCCCCTGCTTACGGATGCAGAACAAGTAAGCGTGGAAGTACAAAACCTGGGGGTTGATCCGATCACTGAGTTTATGATCGGGTACACCATCGACAACGGTCCGGCGGTAATGGAAATGGTGACAACCACCCTGAATACCGACGAAACCTATACCCACACCTTTGCCCAAACAGCAGACCTCAGCGTGATCGGTGATTATGAATTTAAGATTTTCACCAGCCTGACAGACGATGCCAATGCGTTGAATGACACCCTGCGTCAGATCGTGCGGCACCTGCCCCGCTTTGATGTCGGCATCACCGAAATTTTTGGTATCGACAATCAAATCTGCGGCGATACAGCAATCATCGAACTCGAAATTCAAAACTTCGGAACGGAGGTTTTAAACTCAGCGCTGGTTGAGGTAGAAATCAATGGCGGAGATATCCTGAGCATCAATTATACAGGTGCTTTGGCTTTCGCCGAAAAAGACACTATTGCTGTTGAGATCATTGATTTTATGGATGGGACAAATGTCATTACAGCCATCGCAACTGATCCGAATGGAGAGACAGACGAAAACAATGACAACAACGGTGTATTGCGTGCCTTTAATGCCGAACTGGACGGAGTAACCATCACCCTGACCTTAAATACAGATTCCGCTCCTCACGAAACGACCTGGGAGTTGGAAGATTCGAATGGTAATGTATTGTATGAAGGCGGTCCTTATGCTCAATTGAATGCTACCATCGTGGAAGAGTGGTGTCTGGATCCGGAAGAATGTTACGAGTTTTTCATTTACGACTCAGAAGGCGACGGACTGAGTACGGGTTCGGGAACCTACTCCATCATGACCGCTGATGGAATTGAAGTAGCCAGTTTGATTCAGGAAAACTTTGGTTCGAGCGAGAACAACGATTTTTGTGCTACTCCTGCCTGTATGTTTGACGCTGATGTGGACGTAAGTCAGATTTCCGGGCCTGGTGAGACAGACGGCGTAATTCTTGTCAATCCGACAAACGGAACCGCCCCATTCATGTACAGTATTGATGGCGGAGACAATTTTAGCAGCGACAATATGTTTAGCGATCTCTCAGCCGGTCAATACGAAGTGCTGGTAGTAGACGCAAACGATTGCGAATACACGGAATATATTGAGATCGTAGTTTGTCTCCTCAATGCAATTCCGGCTGTAACAGATCCATCTTCAGAAGGAGCTGCCGACGGACAAATCATTCTGACCGTCATCAACGGAACGCCGCCTATCCAACTCAGCATCAATGGCGGCCCATTTCAGGGGACACCCGCTTTTTACGATCTGGTGGAAGGATTTTACGATATCCTGATTGTAGACGGCAATGGCTGTGAGAGGTTTCTGGATAATGTAGCCGTTGGTGATCCGGTTTCCGCAACCGAGGAAGAAGGGCTAAATTATGCATTGGAGCTCTTTCCAAATCCGAATGACGGTATTTTCCGCATCAACCTCCACGGAATCAATGACCTGCAGGAAGTACCCGTACAGATTTATGATGCTACAGGCCGATTGTTGCATTACGACCGATTGGTGCGTTACGACAACATCCTTACGGGACAGATATCGCTCGTTCCTTATGCATCCGGCACCTACTTTGTACGGATCATGGACAAGCGTGTGAAGGAACTCGTAAAGACCATCAAGCGTTAAAGAAAACGAATCAACCTTAAACAAGTATCCCGAATCTGCCTTGCGGCGGATTCGGGATTTTTATTTATTATTTCTTACTCTTCTTCTTTCCCGCCACAAGCTCCCTGGCATTCTTCCAGGGTTTCAAAAGGAACTACGCCCTGGCAACCGCCGTAGATAAATTTTTTGCAAATGCCTTCTTCCCGGTCGTAATAATAGCGTTGGAAGGCGCCCCGACAAGGTCCGGGATCGGGATCGAGCATACAGCGTTCGTCCATAGTCGTTTCTGTATTGCCATTGCGATTGCAGGTAGCTGCCAGACTCAGGGCAGCGAGAGAGAGGATAAGCAGGAGGTATTTCATAAGAAGAAGTTTTTCTAAAAATAAGAAACCTCTGGAAATCGACCTGACAGGTTGGCGACCTGTAAGAAAAAACACCGGAGCGATTTCCAAATCACTCCGGTACTAAAACATTTATAAAAAGTACTTGTATTGGCACAAAAACTTCTGGGTACTTTTAATAAATAATTACCATGATCAAGTCCTACTAATTGTCCCTTGAATTATGCTCCACCTCTCGATTTCTATCGGGATTAGGAGGAGAAAACAGGTTCTGACTTTAGATTTATTTGCCTCCGGCGGCTTCTTTGCCTTGATGCAAATGAAGCAAAGATCAAGGCTGTATTTTATTTTTAACGCTGCGCTGCAAGTCAAAA
>JAAEZH010000010.1 GCA_018222965.1 Bacteroidota bacterium | reverse complement strand
TCCATCCCAACAATATCAGGAAAGTGATTTTCTGCAGCGCGGGCAAATAATAGAGGGTAATTATATACTTCTTTACACTAAATAATTTGATTTAGTGTAATAATCTACTTATCTTTGTTATGCACTCAACAGAGATACCATGATTAACATTGAATTTGATTCGCTACTCTCCTTAATAAACACCTTTTCAGACGAACAAATCTGTATTGACCACCTAGAGCAATTACGTTGGAATGGCAACGTGGTGTCTCCTTTTGACTCATCTTCTAAGGTATACAACTGCAAGGGTAACCGCTACAAATGCAAAAACACTGGCAAATACTTTAATGTTAAAACAGGTACGATGTTTGACAACACTAAAGTTAAGTTGCAAAAGTGGTTTATGGCAATTTGGTTAGTTACTTCTCATAAAAAAGGTATCTCCTCAATTCAGTTAGGCAAAGACATTAAGGTTACGCAGAAAACTGCATGGTTTATGCTGCAACGTATTCGCGCTTGCTTTGGGATTGACAACGACGACCACCTAGACGGAGCAGTAGAAATTGATGAGACATACATTGGTGGCAAGAACAAGAACCGTCACAAGCACAAGCAGGTAAAAGGCGCTCAAGGCCGTTCAGCTAAAGATAAGTCTCCTGTGGTTGGTATGGTAGAACGGGGCGGGAAGGTTACTGCAAGGGTTACGACAGGAGTAGGAGCCAAAGACATTAAGCCCTTAGTAGAGGCGAAGGTAAGCCCTACAGCGACCCTCTACACCGACGAATGGGGCGCATACAACAGCCTGAAAGGAACTTATAAGTTAGAGACTGTAAGCCACGGCAAGGGAGAGTATGTGACGGGAGACGCACACACGAATACACTGGAAGGCTTTTGGTCTGGACTGAAAAGAAGCATCATTGGGATATATCACCATGTTAGTAAAAAGCACTTACAGAAATATGTAGATGCCAGTGCATTTCGCTATAATACCAGAGACCTGAAAGAGGACGAACGGTTGAACCTGTTACTTGCTAACTCCCACGTTCGGACTAAGTACCACGTACTAACAGCAGATGTTCAGCCACAGCAACCAGAATTACCCTTCTAACCGATTAAAGAAAGCAAATGAAAGAAGTGAACAAGAACTCAGATTTCATTCTGTACAACTCAGATGATGGCACTATTAAAGTTCAGGTTATTTTAGAGGACGAAACCGTTTGGCTCACCCAAAAAGCAATGGGGGAGTTATTTGGCGTTGTTAAATCTACAATAAGTGAACACCTCTCAAACATCTATCAGAGCGGCGAGATAGATAAAGACGCAACTGTTCGGGAATTCCGAACAGTTCAAACAGAAGGTTCAAGAGAAGTAGAGCGATCATTAGAGTACTATAATCTTGATGCAATCATTTCTGTAGGATATAGGGTTAACTCTCACAAGGCAACTAGATTTCGGCAATGGGCTACAAAGACCCTTAGAGAATATCTGACGAAGGGCTTTGTGTTAGACGATGAAAGGTTGAAGCAAGGAACAACTCTTTTTGGCAAGGACTATTTTTCGGAGCTATTAGAGCGGATTCGGGAGATACGTGCATCTGAGCGAAGGTTCTATCAAAAAGTGACGGATCTATACGCTACGGCAATTGACTATGATCCTCAGTCGCCAATTACTCAAACGTTCTATGCTACTGTCCAGAATAAACTTCACTGGGCCATACATCGACACACCGCCGCAGAGCTTATTGCCGAACGCGCAGATTCAACGAAGCCAAACATGGGCCTTACATCCTGGAAAGCAGCTAAGAAGGGAGGAAAGGTTATTAAGTCAGATGTAAGCGTTGCAAAGAACTACCTTTCCGAAGAAGAGGTATCAGGGCTCAATCGGATTGTATCTATGTATCTTGATTATGGAGAGAATATGGCTGCGAGAAACAAAGCGCTTACTATGAAAGAATGGGCAGAAAAGCTAGATGCTTTCCTTTCATTTAATGAGTACGATGTATTGAAGGACGCCGGAAAAGTTAGCAAGGCAATAGCTAAAAGGTTAGCCGAAGAGGAGTACAAAAAATTCCGTATCATTCAGGACCAACAGTTTGAGTCTGATTTTGATAAAGCAGTGGATAAGATTAAAGAAACAGGCGAATTACCAACTGGTGAAGAAACCGAAGAATTGTCAGATTTTAATAAGAACCTGAAAAGGGCCCTTGATTTTGATCCAAAGGGAAAGAAAAAATAATTTTGTTTGACAAAAGAATGAGTATTAAAACAATTTGTTTTATATTGTATCGTTGTTTAACCTTTAGATTGCACCAATGACAAACATCAGGACGGAGACGGAAACAGTAATTAAGAAAATACTCCCCTATTTGAATAGAAGAGGGTATGATCTTGAAAAAGATCTTGATTTTGAAACCCCGATAACCACAACTGATAGATACTCTAAGGGATATGTTGATATTTTGGTGACACTTGGTGAACCCCGACCAGTATTCCTAATAGAAGCTAAAAAAATATCAAAAAAGTTAACTAATAAAGATAGGGACCAAGCTATCAATTATGCTGTTTCCCCAGAAATAAAAGCTCCCTTTGTGGTTGTCACTAATGGGAAAGACATTCAGTGCTTTAATGTAAAAACAAAAAAAAGGATTCTTTGGGATGGAAAATTGATTGATAAAATTCCAACTAAAAGTCAATTAAGACATGCAATCAAAACACTGAGAGCGGACCCTGAGCAAAGCAATATTTCACTCTCAAATGACAGTAGTCTGCCCTTTCGACCTGGTCTTCCTCTAAGACAGCTTAATGCTCTTTTTTACAAAATCCATAGCTTGATTAGAAAAATTGAAAAAAGCGAACAAAACGCTTTTGCGGACTTCTCAAAGCTATTGTTTTTAAAACTCCTTGAAGAAAAGTACGATACAGAGGAGGGATTCACTCTGCCATACTCTTATAGATTCCACGAACTAGCAATAAAACCCAAAACTGAGGCCGACCAAGTTAGAGATTCTATCCTAAGTATGATAGAATCAATAAAGAACAGGACCCAATTTGGTGAAGTGCTGGAAGAAAAGATAAAACTTAAAAATCCTAAAACATTTCATCAGATCATTAAAAAACTTTCAGAAGTATCATTTCAAGATTGTACCCTTGATTCAAAAGGTGCAGCATTTGAATATTTTGTCAGGGCGACTTTAAAAGGGAAAAAACTTGGTCAATATTTTACGCCAAGACAGTTAGTCCAGGTTATGGTGGCACTAATCGGAAGAAAGAAAGTTGTTAATGCTATCCTTTCAGGTGGCAGGGTAAAAGTATTAGACCCAGCTTGTGGTACTGGCGGGTTTCTAGTCTTTCTAATGCAGGATTGCATCTCCCAGCTTCAAAACAAGCTAAACAAAAGAGAAATTACTAATGAAAATTATCAATATGCAGTAACAAGAATAAAGGAAGAAACCTTTTACGGTTCTGACGCTAATGACGGGGTTGCTGCGTCTGCTAAAATGAATATGATTATTGCGGGTGATGGACATACAAATATTCAACACGAGGACAGCTTAACTAAACAGGCATCAAACTGGAAAATTGAAGACCCTGATGTAAGCATTATTCTGACTAACCCTCCATTTGGTACATCAGAAGGTGATTCTTTAACCGACAATGATCTCTCCCAGTTCCCAGTCTCGTCCACAAAGGGTCAATACCTTTTTTTGCAAAAAATGATATTGACTACCGTTCCGGGGGGTGAAATATGCACAGTAATTGATGAAGGCGTATTAAACACAGAATCAGGTAAAGATCTTCGAGAATTTATACTTCAACATTGCAAACTAATTGCAGTTGTTAACCTACCAGATGAGACGTTTAAACCTAACAAAATAAATGTAAAAAGCAGTTTACTGTATCTCGTAAAAAGGGAAAACCCCGACCTTGGGTTTGAAGACAATTATTTAGTCACTTTTGGTAAAATCAATTCACTTGGTTATTATGGTTCAGGAGAGGAGATTAGAGGCTTTGATAGAGGTAAGTTTTTGCAAGAAATTGGAGAAAATCTGCTTGAAACCACTTCAAGTATTAGATCGGGTTACAACTGGCATGCGTATAACATCCAGATTGAAAGCCTGTATAATGATCCCACCTATAGGTTTGATTACAAATACTGGGATATTGAAGTCAGGAATAGCATTAAAGAATTAAAAAACAACGACCAACCCCAGATTCGCCATTTAAACCAGATTACTACGCGTCGAGGTAAAAGCCCTACCGCCGACAGCTACGTTGATAAAGCTGATGGTCACGCAATTGTAATTAAGGCGGGAAGTAACGTAAGTAAATTTGGAACAGTAATATCAGAAGGGGCAGATTGGGTTGAAAAAGCCACCTATGATGAGTTTGTCGAAAAAGCCACAAAAAGCGGGGAGAATTACAATCTTATAGAAAAAGGAGATGTTGTTTTGTCCTCTACAGGGGATGGAACATTGGGTAAATGCTGTGTGTATGACCTTGACTTCCCCGCTATAGGTGATGGGCACGTTACGATTATTCGAGTAGATCCTAATGTTATTGATCCATATTATCTGGCTGATTATCTCCGGAAGGGATTTGGAGCCTCTCAGGTTCATAGACTCTTTACAGGGTCCACAGGAATGATAGAATTAACACCAGATCACGTTGATAGCATTGTTATAGACAAGTCTATCGACTTGCCATATCAGAAGGAGCTATCAAAAAAACTTAGAGAAGAAGAGATGAAGTATGTTGAGTCTATTAAGATTGCCGAAGAACAACTACTAAGTTCTTATTTTGCCTTTGACTCCAAAAGTGACTCTAAATAGCAGCCTTAGTGTAAAGATGTATATAGTCGCCTAATAGAGATAGTGCCCACTATAGTAGATGTAATTATTCGCGACAAGCAGAAAAAAACCTGCGACACCACTTACTTTAAACCAGTACAGATCGCTTCTAAGCAAACCTCTGATCATTCCTAGAATTACAAATACGCCAAAAAGACTGGCAACGAGAGTCATCAAATCATGATACCTGGTGAAAATCAGCATAGAAGCGAGCATCGATAAAACCCCACCAATCTGAATCATTCGTTGCCAGAACCTTCCATATCTCGTCGAATCAGAAAATGCCTTAGCAAACTGGACAAAGAAGATCATCAATGCGAGGCACAAAACAATCATACTGGCTATGGCCCAGGGTCTCGCCGGATTGGGATCTCCGTTCATGGCTTCCCTATTGAGCAAATTGCACCAATAATTGTGAAACCAATCAAAACCCTTAGCCTGTAAATCAAATTGAGATCCTCCCGGATACAAGTTTGAGGCATATCCATAGCCCAGGCAAAAAACGAGAATCCCGAGTACCGGAATCAGCCGGATTATTATCAATGTAGTTGACTTCATCACATATATGGAGCTCCAATAAATCCAAAACCCAGCAAAATCAAGGGTTTCAGCCTGTATGAAAAATAAATGCTACGCTTTGTAAAATAAGTAAAGACGGAATTTCTCACAAAGACCCAACTTGCCAACGCAAAATTGCAGTTCCATTCAAAAATGAAAGTAGCTGTAAATATTTCAATCGAATAAATCCATTATCATGGAAAAACTACGCAAAGATTTAGGCAAGAACAGGAATAACTCATGGCTCCTTACGGCAGCATTTCTCTTTATTTCCGGCATGACATTTAGTCAACATGTACATTTAGAAATAGGAAATGTTAAGCCCGAATGGTGGAGCGCACAATGGTCTATTGAAAATGCGCCGGATGGATCCAGTTCAAAGAGAATTACAAACAGATGGACGTCTACTCATCTTCACCATGAATATCCTCCTTCCCTCATGGTTGGAGATGCCCCGGATGGCTGGTGGAGTGCCATGTGGATTCTGGAAAAAATAGAAGGAACAAGTGCATATCGCATTAAGAACCGATATACCCAAGTCTATTTACATAATGAATTCGGAAAGATTGAAGCCGGAACAATTAAAGAAGGCTGGTGGAGTGCCATGTGGGAACTGGTCAATACCGGTACAGGAAATTGGGTAAGAATCCGAAATCGGCATACGGGACAATATTTACATACAGAGAATCAAAGGTCTGAATCGCAAGGTCAGGGAAATCCGGGATTCATTGATATTTCGGGCTTTTGGTCTAAGCGGGGAGATAATTTTGTACAGAAGGTAAGCTTCAATGCAGATCTGTCTGAACTCATTATTACCGAGTATGATTATCCGGGAGGAAATCCGCTGCCGAACAGGAAATTCACCTATAAAAAAACAGCGAACAACATTTACGTAAGAGAATCTACCGGTAGTCGCCTGGAAGCTCTCAGTACAACCGAACTCAAATACAGCCGGGCGAATGGTTCCCATGAAACGATCTACGAGCGGGAAACAATCCTAAACCAATATGAGAACCAATTAAAGAGCAGCGAGATAGATGCGCTTCTGCAAGGAGTCAGGCACGATCCCATGGAACTAAATACAGGAGCTATACCATCGGGTATTTCCTCTCGCAATTCAGGCAAGCTCAACATGGGTAACCATACACAAGGCTTTACAAAGATCAATGAAGATTTATTTGCGGTTACTTATACACAATGGAATGGGGTTCCCGATAACACCATAAAAGCCAACCCATCTCAATACAATGATTTGATCATTGTTGCCGGAAAGGATATTTATTATGAAAACAATGTGCCAACCGTAAGTTGGCTTGGAGTTAATGATTTGGCGTCCTGCGGAAACATTTTGATTGCCGGTTGGGGCAGTGAGATTGAGATGTATAAAATAAACCCAAAAACAGGCAGCATCACTATTTTCAATACGGGATTAAACGATCCCACAATGAACTTCAACAGTACCACCTGGCTCGGTCTCACACGCTATCAGGGAGATTACTATTTGGCAACCAAGGATGCCCACGATAAACTGTTAGGATTGTGGAGATACAGCGGAGAATTTCAGGAAGGTGTAAATAACTGGGTGTTTCTGGGTGCTCAGGAGGTAAACTTTCCTACAAGCGGAATCTCCTCAAATCCCAGGAAAACAGGAGGGTTTTCGTTGGTGGCCAGTGAGAATGGATTACATGTAATCGTTAACTACTGTCGCAAGTCAATGGATAATATAGAGTACGTTGCCATTTTCAATTTGAACGCAAATCCACACGGTGAAGACTTGTATAGTGGTGAAGCTCAAATAACGGAGGATTGGGTAATGAGTCCTACAGCCATACCCAGGTTTAGGTTTTCATCCGGAGCTTATGTAAATGAGAAAGGTGAGCTTGAGATTTACAGTACTGCTGCTCACTTTTTGGAAAGAAAAGATGGTGCATTAGAAGTTTTCAAGCATACACCAAAATAACCCACATGTAAATAACAACCTGTTAATCAATCACTTAACCAGGCATGCAAAATAGCTCCAGTTGATTGCAAAATAAATGCAGGCCTTAACAAGGGTTTTCCGCCAACTTGCAGTCGTCAAGTAAAAGGGCGATTCCAAAGAATCACAACCCTAACAAGTTTAAAACTATAAATCCTTAATTATGCAAACCCGAATAAAGATGAACAGCCCTAAAAACCTAAAAGCAATGCTTCGTGCATTAAGCCTGATCGGTTTCCTATTTATCTCCGGAAGTATTTTGGCACAAGACGTAGCCCTTGAAACAGGCAAAGCCCAGGATGGCTGGTGGAGCGCTCAGTGGACAGTAGAAGCAGCCCCCGATCGATCAGAATATATCCGCTTGAGAAATCGGTGGCAGTCAACATATGTACATATCGAACATGGGACACCGGCAGTTGGTAAAGCGCCTAATGGTTGGTGGAGTGCCATGTGGTCGTTGAAGCAAATAGGAAGTACCAGTTATTACCACATCCAAAACCGCTATACGGGCCAGTACCTGCACAACCAAAATGGAACACTGGAGGCCGGTAGTATTCAACTCGACTGGATTAGTGCCCAATGGCAGATGGTAAAAACAGGCGAAGGCAGATTTGTACGCTTCCTCAATCGGAAAACACAGGAGGCACTGCACATCGAAAATCTAAAAAAGCCCGGATCAGATAAAGGTGCTGCTGCCACAAAAGCTACCACCACCAAGGCAAAGACCTATACCTTTTCGGTAAGCAACCACAGCATCTGGCTGGTAAGTTATCGGGTATACACCAAAGAATCCGGTTGGTCTGACTGGAAAAAAGTGGATCTCGGGAAGAAAGCAACTATTACCCACAAAGGCGTGGTTACCAATTACGACATCCAGTATAAAGACATCACTACCTGGAAGGACATTTCGGGAACACCTGTTATGGCGACCGACGGCGCTAATCAGCACTTTGTGGTCTCCGGAAATACATTTAGCGGGATTAAGATGGAGTAGGATAAAAGGGTGTTGCTGTGCTTGTCGCAGCAATACCCTTTTGGTTTTACCTGAGAAAAGCTGGAAAATTTTTAGCTTCACCATTCTCAAAAGAATGGTGAAGTATTAAGACTCCTCCTTTCTCTACCTTAAAATATGACCAGGTTTTTTTCATCCAAAACCCGCCAATCCATAAAAGTGGTAATGATTTCTGCGCTGCTGATCGGTATTAGCGTGGGGATTATATACGTTGCCCAAAATGGCATTGGTAATATGCCGGGCGGAAAACGTGCAGTGATATACACCGGACTCCTTTTCGCTTACAGCGGATTCCTGATTTCGTTTCTCCAGGTAATGAAAAACGGAGGTAATGATCTCACCATTGATAAACCAGAGACCTATGTTGCCCGAGGCCTTTTGATGCTTCCGGTTATTGGATTGATGGCTATGGTGTGTTGGACCTATGTGATTGACAGTACCTCCTTATTTCTGATAAGCAGACTCTTTCTTGGGGCTATAGCTTTATTGCTAAGCGCGGTCGGAATCGCTGTTATTTATCAGATACTAAAGCGGCTGTTTAAAAAGCCACCCCAAAACTGAGATATACCGCTTCCGGAAAGCCAACCCCAGTCCGAAATACGAACCAGCCGTCGGGCTTTTGAAAACGATAACCGGCTGTTGCATGTGGCCACCACATCGTATAATCGTTAAATCCGGGTTTTGGCTCCCCAAAGTATTCAGCATTACTGACCCCAATCTTATACCCCAACCTGTCGAATCGGGCATGAAGTCCCAGTCCCGCTTCAAAATGATTGTTTCCGGATCCTGTTAATCCTATCAGCGATAAACTATGATCTCTGCCCTCTTCGCCCCAGGTGGCATAGCCCCCATAAGCAGCACGGATAGCCGCCGCTCGAAAAAAACCGGATTCAGATCGATAGATATTTCGCTCATACGAACCGTTGACAACCCCATAAAGGATCAGGTAACCTACAGTGCCATAAACGGCATTGTTATTCCAGTCAGTCGCTGACAGTATAACATCCTGCGATTTTGCCGGGCTTATGAGAAAGAGTTGGAGAAAGAACAGGAGCAGGATCGCTCCCTTGAATTTTTTCATTTTATATTTTTTGGTTCCGTTGGTTCCGTTGGTTCCGTTGGTTCCGTTCTATTAATTGAAAATTAAAACCTAAAAATTAAGAATTCCTCATTCTTCCTTCCTCATTAATTGAAGCACCATCGACTCTTTCCAAAAAGGCGGTTTTTCCAAAAACAGCAGGTCGACATTTTTCGGGACAGATTCAAAAAAGCATTTAACTCCAGTTTGCAACTCAATGGATCCAGTATAATAATTATCCTGATTCACGATCAATTGATAGTTGCCACTAAACCGTTCTGTTGTATAATCAACCCGTATGGGCTTCTTTGAGAGCGATTTATCCAGTCTTATTTCTACCCGGTTATCCTCGTAAAATTCAACCTCAACAAGCAATAAGTTGTACCACACGGGTCCGCCATGCCTTTCTTCCATTTCTATTAGCGGGCCGACCGAAAAGGTCTGTCCAGAAAGTCTGTCCATAAAAAAGAGAATTAGGTTTATATGCCAGACTGAAAGTTAAGAAATCATTATATTGTTTTCCCAATTTGTTCCCTTTTGAATTGTCAACACACCCATAGCCTGGCAGGTAAACAAGAGGCCTGTCAACTACACAAGTTATTACCGGGATTACCCGTTGATGCTGATAATCATTGCCTTTTTCATTCGCAAAACATCCAATGGAAAAGATCAACTGACGCAGCCGGGTGGCAGCAAAAACTATTTGAAGCCATCAACAAAACCTCCGGAGATTCTTACGGCTTGTACGGCATACACTTTATTGGTGCTGAAAATACGGATGCCCTGGTTGAAGCGGATCACCTTCTCTATGTGCGAAAATTTGTGTTTAAAAAATCCATTTCCATTTGCGACGCTGTATTTTGGGATGAAGTAGAACTGGAATCCTGTTTGTTTACAGGAGAGTTCTCCCTGATGGGATGCACCTTTAAAAAAGAAGCGGTTGCTAATGCCTGCCGCTTTAGGGAAAACCTAAGTTTTTTTGACGAATGCCGTTTTACCAAAAAGCTGGCGTTTTATAATTACAATCAATTTTCAACTACCTTCAGTATAGCCAATTGTTATTTTGAGCATGATCTGGATTTAGATGGTTGCCGATTTGAAGGCGAATTGTATATTGACCAAAATAATTTGAGCGAAGAGCACGGTTTATACTTATTCAATAATGAGCATGTTAGGCGAAGTAGTATAAGAAACAACACGCATGTGGGTTTAATTGCTGTGGAAGAGAACCGTTTTAAGGAAAGTGTTCTATTTTTCAATTTTGACTCCAATAGTAGTTTCCATTTCCGAGGCAATAAATTCGAAAAAGAAGTCATCTTCCAGGGAACTGATACTCAATACTTGTTTAATCCCAATTCCATTCTTGAAATAGAAGAAGAAGATTTTTCAGGTTCCAAAGCCCGATTATTGTTTGATTATTGCGACCTGTTAAATCTGGAACAATCCACACTCGGCAAACTGGCTGAATGGGAAGAAAACGAACAGGTCATCATAAATGACAACAATAACATTACCCGCTTTAAGTATGTGCACGAAATTAAAACCCGATCCCTTCCGGAAGAATTACTTGCCGATTTATTTAAGCTGGTAGAACGGTATTTCAAACATCAGTTGGGCATCCAGTTAAACGTGCAGATAAAACGATTTCTGAGCGAGGAAAAAATACAACTTAGCATCTCCTCGCGTCAGTTGATCGAAGCCGATTTATTCCATAAAAAGTATCTGAAAATCCTTCGAAGAATTTTTGAGGAGTCCCAAAACGAGGAGGAACCAACAGATGATTTGGCTTTGCAAACCCGTCAGCTAATGGCACGGATTCAGGCCCTCTCAGAACGAAAACTGTTGAATAAAAAACAATTTGGCCAATCCCTGAGTCTCCGAAACGAGGATGATCTGGTAATAGTTAATTATATTGAACACATGGGTGATAAATACAACATCAAAAAATCAAAGGTAGGTGCCATCGGGCCTCAGGCAAAAGGAACCCAGATTGATCAAAGCACAATGACAAATTCATTCGGGAATAATCTCAAGATGGGTTCCAATGGAATGATTCAACTAAACAATGAGGGATCAAAATTTTCTATTGACAGCAGAATACCACAGAATAATCACCTCGTACAGGGCATCATAAAAAACAGAATTGGAAGGATTAATCCGGAAATATCATCCATGGAAAAAGATCTTTCCCATATCAAATCCCTGACTCCCAGCGAAAAAGCTGAATTCGATTTTTTGAAAACCAGAATCACACACCTGGAAACGGAGAAGGTCTCGCTCCAAAACATCGTTAATATCCTCAAAGCCGGGACTTTTGATAAAGAGCCATCAATCTCTATTAAAACCGATAGTTGTCAACCGCTCAAATCCAATTTGAAATTACTGTTGCGGGATTCTGAATTTGATCAACTATGGGAAAAGATCGAAGAATCCCTTTTGCATTCAAGTCCTGTTTACAATGAATTTGTGAATCACTTCTCCCTGTATGGCCGAATTAAAACCGCACACAGAACCCGGCGGATCACTTTTGAAGATTATAATGTGCAATTAAGCAATCTAATATTTACGCTTGTAGCCACCATTGATTCAATTGAACCCAAAGATTTGGCTACTCATTCAAAGTCTTAAACTGTAAAGGATAAGGAATTAAGGGAATGGCTCGCAGGTTTCGATATCCGGATCCAATGATCAATTCGTACTCCCTGCCTGCTTCGAGGGATAAATAATAGGTGGCTTCTCTCCCATTTTCCGAAAATTCTACTTTTTCAATTTCCGGGAAATGAGATTCGCCGGAAGGCCCGTAATTTGTTGAGAAAAATCGCGTATCCATAGGCTCCGAAAATCGAACCTGAAAAGTACCGGTCGCCGGATTAACCACTTCCCCCAATCCAGTTATTTCCGCTACCCGGGGACGCTTCTTTTCGAATTGCTGCTTATAAATGGATAAGGGCTTATCGAAATACCCGCTGGATTCGACAAAACCTTCGACTGCTTCCCGGGAGGTATAATCCAGTTCAATGATGGTTTTAACTGCTGCTTGTTTATCGGTTGCCATATCGTAGTAGGCCTTTACAATCGCATATCCCATATAGTACCCCAAATCTCTTTGGTTAAACGGATTGTCGGTATTATTCCAAATCCAATTATAGATCCAGGGAGAAAACATTTCCTCTATAAAACGATCGCGCACCAGCTGGTCATTCGCCTTGCCATAGATCAGCGCCGGTTGTTTAGAGGCTCGTTTCATCGCTAATTCCGCAATAAATTCGGCGGATCCTTCAAACACGCTTTGCGACAAAAGATCATACGCCCAGGCTGCATTTTGTTGGGTATGTACAAACTCATGCACATTGAGAAAAGCAATATCATTTACCGGGTTTCCAGCCAGATAATTTTTGACGTAATTCATGCTCTCCGGCAGCTCACTGACATCCGTATTTTCATTCCCCATGGACATTTCGGCGCCGATCAAAACCATGCCATCAAGGGTGGTTCCGCCCGTTCGAAATACACCTATTTCGAAATAAACGGCTGCTTCTTTCATCTCGGGATAAATCTCTCGAAATGCATCCACACCCTCCTGAATTTCCAGAGCGTACTCCTTTGCTTTTAAGGTTTGAGGGCGAATGGATTCCCAATATTTGGGGTATTTATTAATGGCTTCCAGATACTCTGTAGCTTTATAGTTCCTGGCTTCCCGAATAGCCTCCAAACCAGGGGTTCCTCTTTGTAGAAAATAGGTTTCCAGGTACTCCATTTGCAGACTACTATCCTGAGTCGTTTGAATTTTATCGTAAGCTTCCCAAAAATGATCAACATCTGCCGTGATGATATTTTCCTGAGCATTTGACCAAAAGGGAAGTAATAAAACCAATAGTAGAAAACGCCCTTCAAAAGCTTTAAGCATAATTATCGTTTTTCAATTAAAAAATCATCTACCCAAAGCAAGGCATCATTATCATCACTATTGGCAGTAAGTCCAATCTCAATACTGGTGTACATCCCTTTTGTACCCTGCTGAAAATATAAAACATCGTCGGGAAGTGTTCGAACACCAAACGCTTCGATCAATAATTCTCCATTTTGCCAGAAGCGGGTGCTTCCTTCTTCTTTTTGAGATAATTCTACTTCCCACTCCAAATGTACCCATTCATTTCGAGGAAAGTCGGTAGCTACTTCTTCCTTTTGAAGGAGGTCGTCTTCATTAAATTTATATTCAATTCTGATTTGGTTGTTTACCAATGCCAGACGCATGCCCGGACCAGATCCGATTGGGGTCCGCTCCTCCAAGTCCATTAAAAAACACCAGTTTAGGGGCTGATCGCCCGATAAATAATACCAGGCACTAACATATACCACCTCCCCTTCCCAAAAGGCCATTTTTTGCTTGGCAATGCTGCATTTAGACAACAAGTCTTCTTCTGATTTTATTGCTTCAAATCGAAGAGACTTTCCCGATCTCGAAAAAATGGAATCAGGAGAAACCAGATTCCCTTCCCGGGTAATTTGGGTAAAGGACCACCTAACATCACTGGGCAACAACAAATCTTCTAATGCATGATAATCATCAAATGAATCAGAATAGTTATTGGGGCCGTCAAAGTGTTTCTCTTTATTGCAAGAATAAAAGACCAATAAACAACAAACCAGCATCCATTTTTGCATCATCGCCAGAGGTTTAGTCCAAAGCTTAATCCGGCCCAGTGCTGAACCTGAAAATCGAGCAGATAGGAAATTAATGGAGTATATGCGATCCTAAAAAACCATTTTTGTTTATTTGAACTGGTTTTAGACGGGTCTTTTTGCAGATAAAATCGATACCCCAGACTGGAGGTCGTTAGTAAAAAAAACTGTCCCCTCGTTGTAACGGTAGCTCCCTGCCCCAAACCAATTTCCAAAAAATGTTTATCCCTGCCCAACAGCATGTGCCCCATGAGAGGAAAGACGAGTCCGGTGCCGTTGTTACGGTCTATGGGAGCCAGACTGAAACCAATCCTTCCCCATAGGGCATAGTTCTCCCCTTCCAACAGGCGCTGCTCGTAATTCAGGGATCCCAGTCCGCCGGAACCTCCCAGTTCCAAAAAGAAAGATTTCTTACCTACATCCGTTTGCGCCATTAACTGTAGCGGGCAGGAAAAAATGAAAAACAGGAAAACCATGGCAAGAGGCAGCCTCGTTTGTTTTCCATTGTTTAAAAACCGCTGCAAGAGGAAGCCGTATTCGATCATTTTTAATAAACGCCCTACTCTCCCGGTTTCATATACGTTTTGTCGATAAGCTGGAAAGGTGCCATTTTTTTTTACAGCCTTTCGGCGAAAGCCTATAAATAAAAAGATCCCTAAACGGAATAATAGGATGGAACCTTGTATCCAAATTTTTCGTTTTGATTGTTGATGAACCCTAAAAAAGACAAGAAAATAAGCCGCTTCCTAAGTCTGATACTCAGGCATCAACCCGAAGCCATCGGGATCAACCTGGATAAAAATGGCTGGACAGATCTGGATAAACTGATCGAAGCCTTTCGGGAATCCGGAAATCAAATTGATCAAGACACATTGCTCCGAGTTGTAGAGAATAATGATAAGAAGCGCTTTGCCATAAGCGAAGATGGTAAAAGAATTAGAGCCAACCAGGGGCATTCAGTAGATGTGGACCTGGGATATTCCCCGGCAATTCCTCCTGAAATCCTTTATCATGGAACCCACCTGCCTGCCGTGGATTCTATTATAAAAAACGGCCTGGATAAGCGTAAAAGACATCATGTGCACCTGAGTCAGGATGTAGCTACGGCTATTAAGGTAGGTAGTCGCAGAGGAGGTGCTGTTGTATTCAAAGTTTTAAGTGGAGAAATGCAGGAAAACGGCCATGAATTTTTCCTTACAGAAAACGGCGTCTGGCTAACCGAACACGTAGATCCCAGGTATCTTATTAAGATGGAGTATCCGCGCCTTTAAGCAGGTATGTCCTTAATTCAACTCAAGGCGTTTTATTAACTTTCCAATGGTAAGTCCTTGCACCAGAATGGAAAATATTACCACCACATAAGTCATTAAGACAATCTCTTTTCCATAGGGATAGCTTTGTATACTAAGAGCCAATGCAATTGAAATGGCTCCTTTCAATCCGCCCCATGTAAGAACCTTTATGGTATTAGCCGGCTTCATTTCCTGATGCCTTACAAATGAGTAGGTAATCCAAATACTGAAAAACCGGCTTATCAGCACCAGAAATATAGATATTACCCCCATCAAAAACCAAATGGACTGAAAAGGAATGAGGTGGATAGCCAGGCCGATCAATACGAAGAGTAACCCATTGAAGGATTCATCCAATATCTTCCACATTTCATTTATTTGCCGCTTGGATTTTGAATGCTTTTCGTGATTGACATCCAGTAAATTTCCAAGAGTCAATCCACAAGTAACCATAGCCAGAGGAGCTGACACGCCTAATATTTGTGCGACAACAGATCCAGACAATACTACTGCCAATGTAATCAGGACACTCAAATGTGGATTGCCCTTTGATTGTCTGACCAACCAATACCCCAGGTAGCCCAAAATTGCTCCAAAAAGCAGACCACCAAGCGCCTCTTCCAAAAATAACAAACCAATATCTGATGCAATTTGAGATTCCTCCAGACTTTCTCCCATCCCGGTAGAAGATGCGACCAGCAAAACGCCCGAAAAAACGACAACCCCAATACCATCGTTAAACAAGCTTTCTCCTTCAATCTTTAACTGAAGACTTTTTGGGACCTTACTTCCTTTTAGTATTGCCAGAACCGCTACCGGATCTGTTGGAGAAATCAAAGCGCCAAACAACAGACAATAGATAAATGAGATATCCGTTCCAATCAATCGGGCCGTAAGCCAACAAAGTCCGCCAACCAAAAAGGTGGAAATCAGCGTTCCTAAAAAAGCAAAAAGTAGCACTGACCAGCGCTCCCTGGCAAGTTCTTTAATATTTATATGCAATGCCCCTGCAAACAGCAAAAAAGGCAAAAGTCCATTAAAAAGCAGCTTCTCAAAATCACTGTCGATAACAGCCTGACAGAAGAAGTCATAGACATTCGGCGAAAGCCCCTTCAAAGCATATATTAATCCGGCAAAAACCAGACTTTGAATCAACAAGCCTATGGTATAAGGCAGTTTAAGCCACCGATAATTGATCAGCGAAAAAAGAGCTGCCAGGCCAAAAATGAGTGAAAAGGATTGAAGCAAAACAACTGATATTATTGGGTAAACATATAAATCCAATCAAGCATATTAACTAAATCATATCTATAGATTCCTGTAATTTAATGGAATTATTGTGGTTTGGACTCTGTTTTAAGAGTAGAGAAACCTGAGAGAAGTAAATAACCATAGAACCATATTATGATTAGCGCAATTCTGAGCATCTTTTTTCTGTATCAGGCGTCTTTTCCAACAGAGGATGTCCAGATTTCTTTCAATGTAGTGCATCGAGGCAGTGAAGTTGGCGCAGTAAAGGTGCGCAAATCTGTTAAAGGCGCGGAAGTGTATTATACTTCTTACTCGGAGACTACCACTAAAGTTATTACCTCCGTCCATGTAATCTCAGAAGTGGATGTAATGGTTCGCAATGGGGTTATTCGAAAATCGGAGGCGGCTATTACCGTAAACGGAAAACCAAGGAATTCCAGCAGCCTTTCGCATACCGGTTCGCATTACTTTATGACTATTGATGATCAGCTTGAAAAGACCATAAACACCAACATACATTTTGTATCTACGATGTTGTTCTTCAAGGAGCCGGTAGGTTTTAAAACTTCATTCTCCGAAATTGACGGAACTTTCCACGCCCTTGAAGCATTAGGGAACCACCAATATAGAAAGACGGATCCACGAGGCAGAGAAAATATCTATTATTACAAAAACGGACAGCTTGTCAAAGCTGATATCGACGCCGGCATGGTGAGCTTTGAGTTTGTAAGGCAGTAATAATAGCCGTCCTTAGATGGTACTTGGTGGAGAATTCTCATCTTCATCAAAGAAAAGATTCACTCTTTCCACTTCATCGAGCGTTCTCAATTCCCGAATCAAATCTGCCGGATTGGAGCGTCGCTTTAACTTTATGTGGTAAAACACATCCATAACACCTGCTCCACGATCTCTTATATTTATCATTTTGCGCCACCGGGTATGATTGCGGATAAAATTCTGGATATTATCATCAGCATGAACATCTCCAACGTATTGAATTTGGAGCAAATGGCGTTTTGATAAACGCTGACCAAAACCTGAACTCAACAACACCCAAATCACAAGTCCGACAACCAGCGTACTGACAATGGCCACACCACTCAGTCCGGTACCTGCGGCCAGTCCAATGGAAAGCGCAAAGAATATAAACACGATATCCAGGGTATCCCGCACTGCCGTACGGAATCGGATAATTGACATGGCCCCAACAAGCCCGAAGGCCCGGGCCAGATTGTTGCCAATAACCAGCATTACAATGGCAGTAATCATAGTAAGGAGCACCAGCGCATTCACGAAAGTGTAAGAATAACTCGGCCCCTTGTATGTAATCCTGTAAATAAAGGAAATAAATAAACCACAAGCCAGGGCTACAACCAGGTGCATGACCAAATCAATCACACCGGGCCGGAATACATCTAACTGCTGGAATTCTTCAAACATAAATTTTATTAAAAGCTTTCCTCCGGTGAGAAACGGCTGTGGATCAAGGTGTGAAATTTAGCATTGGGATCCACTTCCTCCAATGCATCAATAGATAGGCAGTATTTGGAAGCAGAAACCCGCTTGATATTTAGTGAATGCAATAATTCAGACAGCCATCCGGGCATAAAATGATTGAACTTAACTTCTAAAATAAAATGCCCAGGCAAGGCATAAACCGCTCCCTGCTCATTATAAAGCTCGTCAAGAGTCGGGTATGGCATGGCCCGCAAATTCTTATCAAAGGTAATACGTAACCGGTTATTTACATCTGCCGTAGGGGCCTCATAAGCTTCCCGTTCGTAAATAACCGTTACGACCGGTTTCATCCGCCGGGAATAAACATGATACAGGAAACGATTTAAGTCCACATCCCGGCCTTCCACACTCCCCTGCTCAAATACATCCTGCATCTCATTAAAAGTAGAGAGAGACCGATGTTTGTGAATTGGATGTTCAAACTTCTTTTTTATTTCAAAAAATACCGCATTCTCAGGTCCTTCCTCATTGTATCCTCGAATGCGTATCTTATTCCGGTTTTTGATTCCGGCTACCTTAGTGGTATAACACTCAAAATTTGGGGTATCAAAATAGATGCTTCGAACGGTATATTCGCCCTTGTTTTTACGAGCATAGTTATCATACTCCAAAAAGGGCTTCAAACGAGCTCGCACTTCCAGGAGTCGTTCGTTGGGTATGATATATTTTAGCTCGTATCGTAACACTTATTAGTGTATAGTTTTTAGTTAATAATTTTTAATTTCTTTCTGTCAACTCTAAACTCTAATCTCTCAACTCTCAACTTCCCTACCACCTCCACTCAAAGGCTTCCTCCAGGTATTTCAGAACACTTACTTCTCCGGATTCTATTCGACAGGGAACCGGTTTGCCGTCAATCCAGACACATTTAAGACCGGGCACGGTCAACTTCACCCATTGCACCTGTTCGTTGTTGAGGATAGACCTTGGCCCCTGTTTTTTCCACTGGAGAATATCAAATCGCAGTTCCCGATCTCCTTCCATAATGACCAGTTGGAAGCTATCCTGCATAATGGCAAGGTCACGCTCCCGCACGGGTATTTGTACGACAGCAGCGGTGGTGTCTTCTACCCATAAATGCTCTGCTCCATCCAGATCCATTTCGCGACGCCAGCTTCCTGCGATGGGACAAACAACAGAATATAAGGCCTCTTTACCCTCGAGAAATTCGGCCGTTGTTTGAAGCGCATTTATACGGGTTTCTATCCACTCAATTTGTTCGGGTTTTTCTCCGGCACGAGCTTCTACCAGGGCTTTTTCAGCCACCTCCACGCGCAAATCAGCTTCGGCAAGGGCATTTTCTACTTGTTCAAATTGAGCAACGGAGCTTAGTCCTTCTGCCAATAGTTCCGTCTGGCGAGCTTTTTGTTTTACGAGCAAGGTGCGGGTTTGTCGAGCCAGCCGGACCTCCTCCTCCAGACGTTCCAGAGTTTGTGGTTTTTGTCCTATCCTGTCCACATTGAGCAAAGCGCGTTGCTGCTGTAACTGGGTACTTACTCCGAGTAATTGCTCCGAAAGCCTGTTGCTCTCAATAGCTACCACCTCGTAATCGGCAGGCACCCAGTTTTCTGACAGGGAATCCAGTTGGTATTCCATGTGGATCACATCTCCACGATCAAACTGGTACAATTGCTGATCTTTAATCCCATCCAGTCGGTTATCATGCCAGCGGCTCATCATGGACCCATCCGGGTATTGAATCAACTCCCAGGCCTGAACAGGCATAATGCGGGCTGCCGTACGAAAACCATACGGGATCTTCCAGGGGCCAAACAAGAGCGTGACCACCAGCAATGATATTACAATAACGGGTATGTATTTCACTATATGTCGCTATACCTTTTTTCATCCTTTGAAGCGATATTTGACGCCTGTATTTCAAAGGGATTTGGCACGGTCGGCAAAATAAAAAAATTGAATTACATTAAGCGCACAATTACATCCATAGCTGACATGCGACAAAGTATTTCAATGAGAAAACCCTGGCTGATATTTTCTATAGGAGCTATTACCTTTCTGACTTTCAGTGACTTATACGGCCAGTCCGGCTGTACAGACCCCGAAGCTGTCAATTATGACCCGGATGCAACAGAAAACGATGGGAGCTGTGAATACCCACCTACCAGTTTAGCCCTTGAGCAGGTGACCACTCTTCCTCCTGAATTGATAGAATCCTCCGGTTTAGCTTTTATTGATGGAAAACTGTGGACCCACAACGACGGCGGCAATGAAGACGAGCTATACCGAATCGACAGCCTCAATGGCAATATTCTTCAGGACCTGAATATCGCCACTGCCATTAATATTGACTGGGAGGATCTGGCCCAGGATCAAATCTATATTTATATAGCAGACTTTGGGAATAATTCAGGCAACCGCCAGGATTTGGTCATCTACCGCATCTTACAATCCGATATGTCGGGCAGTATTGCCAATGCAGATGCCATTCAGTTTTCGTATGAAGACCAGACCGACTTTAGCAGTGCGCCTTTTGCCACGAATTTCGATTGTGAAGCCGTATTGTTTCACAATGACAGCCTGCATTTGTTTACCAAACACTGGCTGGATTACAAAACCAAACATTATGTGCTGGCAGCTGAGCCAGGGGAACAAACAGCCTGGTTGCGCGATTCTCTTGACGCCAATTTATTGATTACGGCTGCAGACAAATCTGAAACAGGCGAGATTTTATTGTTGGGTTGGAACCCCGTTACCGGGAATGCCGCCATGTGGCTGTTGTTTGATTACGCCGGACACAAATTACTCAATGGCAATAAACGAAGGATCAATCTTGGATTCGCCAGCGAGAATAGTCAGCCGGAGGGCTTGGTTTTCACCAGAGCGGGAAGCGGATTTATCAGCAGTGAAAACTTCCTTTCCTATCCGCAGAAGCTATTGAAATTTGAGGTAGGCCAATGGACCGATGGTCTTGTATCTACAAAGCAAATTTACGCTGAAGCTTTATTCCGGCTTTCGCCGAATCCCGGATCACAGCAGCTTTGTATTGAAACTGTCGAAGGCCAATCAATAGCTAAGCAAACCCAATTAAAAATATATGATCTAAACGGAAGACTTGTATTCGAACAAGAAGGGTTGGAGGAAAAGTGTTTAAACACCTACCTGCCACCATCCATGTATCTGGTCATTCTGAAAAATGAGGAACGCAGGGAAGTCCTAAAATGGATCAATACCGGCCCACGTAATTAGCAGGTGTCAGGGAGTGTAATTCTTGTTTAACACCATCGCTGACCTTTAGGCCATTGATAAAATTGTGGATACTTCTCTGATTGATTCCATCCTTTCCCCGGGTAAGTTCCAACAGGGCCTCATACGGATTTGGATACCCTTCCCGGCGCAAAATGTTTTGAATAGCTTCTGCCACCACGGCCCAATTTGCCTCCAGGTCAGCATTCAGCTTATCGGCATTCAACAAGAGTTTCGACAAACCTTTCCGTACCGCTTTGTAAGCAATCAGGCTATGACCTACAGGCACTCCGATATTTCGCGATACCGTACTGTCTGTCAGATCGCGCTGGAGACGGGAAACAGGTAATTTGGCTGCCAGATGTTCATAAATGGCATTGGCTATACCTAAATTCCCTTCTGCATTCTCGAAGTCAATAGGGTTTACCTTATGTGGCATGGCACTCGACCCAATTTCACCCTTGACCGTTTTCTGCTTGAAATAGTCCATGGATATATAGGTCCAAACATCCCGGCAGAGATCCAAAAGAATGGTGTTTATTCGCGAAAGCGCATGAAAAACAGCCGCCAAATTGTCGTAATGTTCGATCTGTGTGGTTGGAAAACTACGCTCTAATCCCAAATAGCCTGTTACAAAGGATTTGGCAAAACCGTGCCAGTCATTATCGGGATAAGCCACATAGTGGGCATTCATATTGCCGGTTGCTCCGCCAAATTTTGCACGGTGGCTGATTTGCTGCAGTTGCTTTAGTTGTTCCTCCAGTCGGACAATAAACACCATTATTTCCTTTCCAAGCAATGTAGGTGAGGCCGGTTGGCCATGTGTTCGGGCGAGCATTGGCTGATCCTTCCATTCTTCGGCCAGGGATCTAAGATCTCCCATCACGTCTTCCAGGGCCGGGATACACACCTGCTCCAAACCGTGTTTTAGCATTAATGGAGTGGCCGTATTATTAATATCCTGAGAAGTCAATCCAAAGTGGACAAATTCCTTGTATGGCTCCAATCCGAGTCGATCAAAGTGTTTTTTGAGAAAATACTCCACCGCCTTTACATCGTGGTTTGTGGTTTTCTCAATATCCTTAATGGATTGAGCGTCTTCCTCCGTAAATTGATTTATAACCCGCTCCAATTCATTGAGCGCAGAATTTGGTACGTCTTTGAGTTGGGGCAACGGCAATTCACATAAAGCCCGGAAATATTGAACTTCTATGAATACCCGATAGCGGATAAGCGCGAATTCTGAAAAAAAGGGAGCCAATTCAGCCGTTTTAGCGGCATAGCGGCCATCGATAGGTGAGATAGCTTTAAGCATGTAATTTTTTTGTGTGTACTGGTCAGGAGGAATAGCTTTGAAACACTAATTGTAGGTAAAGGTTCCAAATTCGGATTCTATTCTAACTTCTGGTTTCTCCGCTTCCTCGACATATCCTATCACTTTGGCATCAATGTTATAGGCTTTGGCTGCATCAATGGCCCGGGCAGCCTCTGCCTCAGGCAGATAAACTTCCAGGCGGTGTCCCATATTGAAGACCTGATACATTTCCTGCCAGTTGGTTCCCGATTCTTTCTGAATCAGTTTAAACAAGGGTGGCACCTCAAACAGATCATTTTTAACGACCCGAACATTTTCGATAAACTTCAGCACTTTAGCCTGTCCGCCCCCCGTACAATGGATCATACCATGAATGGATTCACGGCCGCCTTCCAGCAGCTTTCGGATCGGTGGAATATAGGTCCGTGTTGGCGACAGGATCAGTTTGCCAACCGTAATTTCTTCCCCATCGATAGTAAGGGTGTCTGTGAGTTTTTTAGTTCCGGTATATAAAACCTCTTCGGGTGTATTCGGATCGCAGGAGTCCGGATATTTCTCCAGGTAAATCTTAGATAAAACATCATGACGGGCAGAGGTTAATCCGTTGGACCCCATCCCTCCGTTATACGCATCTTCATAAGAGGCTTTTCCGGAGGAAGACCATCCTACAATCACATCTCCCGGTTTGATATCATTTACAATAAGGTCTTTCCGTTTCAATCTGGCAAAGGCCGTATAGCCTACATCCACGGTTCGTACAATATCTCCAACATCAGCCGTTTCGCCACCGGCGAGATGCAATTTCATCCCCATGGAGGCCATATTCTCTGCAAATTTTGTGGTGGCCTGAATAAGCTTTGCAATCACCTCCCCCGTTATCAAATTCTTATTTCGACCGATGGTGGAAGAAAGCATAATATCATCAACACAGCCAACACAGGCCATGTCGTCCAAATTCATGACGATAGAATCCTGTGCAATGCCATCCCAAACACTCAAATCGCCTGTCTCCTTCCAATACATATAAGCAAGACTGGTTTTGGTACCTGCGGTATCGGCATGCATCAGGTTACACCAGTTTTCATCTCCGGCAGCTATATCGGGCAGGATTTTACAAAAAGCCAGTGGAAACAGGCCTTTATCTAATCCTTTGATAGCTGCGTGAACCTCACTTTTTGTTGCAGAAACCCCGCGAAGGCTGTACTTATACTGTTCGTCAGACATCGGTGAAAATTTCCGGCAAAGGTAAAGAATTCCTCTCTGACTTTTTGGCTTTCAGCCGGATCGGTCAAGCCGAATGGCGGATTAAATTCGGAAGTAATGAATCTCCATCAGAAAGTTTAAACATCTTCTATATATTTGTAGCATGTACGGACTGTTGATACTCTTTTTTCTGGTTTCCATCATATTCTCCTTTTTATGTTCGATTTGGGAAGCCGTCTTGCTTAGTATACCGCCTTCTCAGGTAGAAATAAATTATAAGAAAGGTACAGCTGTAGGCTTGCTGCTAAAGTCTTATAAGGATAACATTGATCGTCCGCTGGCAGCAATCCTGACGCTTAATACCATTGCACACACAGTTGGTGCTATAGGGGTGGGTGCTCAGGCGGTTAAGATTTGGGAGAACACGAATCCTTTCATGTCTGCTGTAATTGTCCCGGTAGCCATGACCCTGGCCATTTTATTATTATCGGAAATCATTCCGAAAACACTGGGAGCCAACTATTGGCAACGGCTAATGAAATTTACGGTTATTTCCCTGCGAGTAATCATTATTATATTGTATCCGCTCGTTTGGATAAGCCAGTTTATTACCCGGGCACTAAAAAAAGACAAATCCAAAAGTATTTTCACGCGATCGGATTTTTCAGCTATGGCAGAAATCGGGGCAGAATCCGGTATCTTTGAAGAAGGGGAATCTCTCATTATTCAAAACCTGCTTCGTTTTGAGCGGATCCGGGCAAAGGATATTATGACCCCTCGTACCGTCGTTCTGGCGGCCGACGAAAACCAGACCATCAAGGAATTTTATACCAACCATCAGCGTATACCCTTTTCCAGAATTCCCGTTTTCAGTGACAGCAAAGACCATATTACCGGCTTTTTTCTAAAAGATAAATTGCTGGATAAGCTGGTAAAGGAAGAAGGTGATGCGAAGCTTCTGGATATTCGCCGGGAGGTTCTGGTTGTAAATGAAGCTTTGCTCCTCCCGCGTCTGTTTAATGCATTTATGGAAAAACGCGAACAGTTGGCATTGGTTGTAGATGAATTTGGAGGGATGGCCGGTATAGTTACCATGGAGGATCTTATTGAAACCCTGCTTGGCATGGAGATTGTCGACGAAATGGACAACATCGATGATATGCAATTACTCGCCCGGAAAAACTGGGAAAAACGAGCCAAAGCGCTTGGTATCATTCCGGAAGATGGCGAAGTAGAAAACACGGAAGAACCAAAGGCTGACGAAGCTGGTGAAAACATATCCGATGCCAAACAAACTTGATGCCGACTATTGGAATGAACGGTATCTCGACTCGGATACCCCCTGGGATCTGGGTACCCCCTCTCCTTCTCTTGTCTATCTGGCCCGGGAACACATGCAACCGGAAGATCGGATATTAATTCCCGGTGCAGGGCTGGCCCATGATGCCTTGTATTTGTTTGAAAATGGATTCAAAAACGTCTTTGTTTGCGATTGGGCTGAAGCAGCTATTGAAGCCGTAAAGAAAGCCTTGCCTGCATTTCCCGAACAACAATTGTTGGTGTGTGATTTTTTTGAATTAAATGGCTCCTTTAATTTTATACTGGAACAAACCTTCTTTTGTGCTATAAATCCGGATCAACGGGCAGGCTATGTAAAAAAAGCCCACGAATTGTTATTAGAAGACGGGCAGATTGGCGGTTTACTCTTTGGTGTGGATATTCCCGGAGACGGCCCTCCATTCGGCGGAAGCCAGGAAGAATATCAAAAATTATTTTCTCCATTTTTTAATATTTTGGAAATGAAAACCAGTCCCTACTCCATAAAACCCCGTGCCGGGAACGAACTCTTGTTCAGAATGACCAAAAAAGCCTGATTTTTAACACTTTCTGTTAGGTGAAGGCGCTGCTGGATTCTATATTTGCAAATCTCAATCCCATTGAAAGAAAAAGGAGGAACCCGAAAATCAAAATTTTCGGATAAGTTGACAAATCTGACAAAAAACAATACTGTGAGTAATACCAAATCCTCACCTAAACCCAATCCAATTTTAAAAACAGGAATTTGGGTGTTGGCAGCAATCGTTTGCGGAGTGGCATTCAGCTATTTTTTCAAACAAAGTAAAGCGCAATCCTCTTTAGCAGCTGCCGTTCCGGAAGTTGACCTGGGAGAATTTCCGATTGTAGAACCTACCCTAAAATATGGCTTTGCCCTCGATACATTTGTAAGCATTGAGGCCATGATACAACCCAACGAATTTTTGGGCGATATTCTGGGGCGCTATCATGTCGATTATGCCGCTGTTGATCAGTTGGCACAAAACTCAAAAGAGGTATTTGACATTCGAAATCTTCGAGCCGGGAAACCCTATATGATCCTGACGAAAGATACTTCCCTGCGCGCCGATTATTTTATTTATGAGCCGAGCGTTTACGAGTATTATGTATTCGATCTGAAAAATGAATTACAGGTTGAGCATGTAAAACGACCAATTGAGAAACGAATTCAAACAGCCGGAGGTTCTATCCAATCATCTCTCTGGCAAACCATGGTAGATAATGACCTCAGCTTTGAATTAGCTTCCAAAATGGAAGATGCCCTGCAATGGTCCATTGACTTTCACCACCTGCAAAAAGGAGATGAATTTAAAGTAGTTTATGAGCAAAACTACATTGAAGGACAAGAAGTAGGTGCAGGCAGAGTACATGCTGCCTATTACCGCAACTACGACAATAATTATTACGCCATTTGGTATGATGGCTCAGAAGAACACGAAGGATATTACGACCAGGAAGGCCGTCCTATGAATAAAGGATTCCTCAAGGCCCCTGTAAAATACTCCCGTATATCATCCGGCTTTAATCCAAATCGTTTCCACCCTATCTTAAAGCGCCGGCGTCCGCACCTCGGCACGGATTATGCGGCCCCTTATGGAACACCGATCTTCGCAGTCGGTGATGGTGTAGTCAGTAAGGCAGCTTATACCCGGGGGAATGGAAACTATGTAAAAATTCGTCACGACAAGACTTACGAAACCCAATACCTCCACATGCAAAAGTTTGCTCCGGGCGTTACACCTGGTGTACATGTAAAACAAGGACAAATCATCGGGTATGTAGGATCCACCGGTCTTGCAACCGGCCCGCACGTTTGTTTCCGTTTCTGGAAAAATGGCAAACAGGTCAATCACCTGAAATTGGAATTTCCACCACCAGCTCCCCTTCCGGATGAAGTTTTGCCAGCGTTTTACGAAGTGCGGGATGAATATCTAAAACAACTGGAAACGGTTGAGGTAAAACATATTGTGGTTGAACACGACACCGATGAAGCAGAAAAAGAAAAAAGCTAAGAACTAACAAAACTTAAAAGAAAAAAGCGGATCGGGAAGTTCCCGATCCGCTTTTTCTCTATCCTCTATCCTCTATCCTCTATCCTCTAATTATAGTTTATCCCGTCAGGCATTTGAGCAATCACCGTGTAGGCATTGCCTTTGTTTTCCATAATAAGCTTCCAGAGCTCTGCGGGTTTAGATTTAAAAATATAATTGGGATGCATATCTGCCATAACCCAGGAGCCGTAATCCATTTCATCGATTAATTGCCCTTCTGACCATCCAGAATAGCCCACGAAAAAACGAATGCTGTAGGGCTTTACCAACTTATTGGATATAAGGAATTTCAATTTCTCAAAATCACCTCCCCAATAAATTCCTTTTGACACCTGGACAGAATCATCCAGTAAATCACCTAAATTATGGACATAATGGATGGTATCCGTTTGGACCGGACCGCCAAAAAACACTTCTGCTTCAAACTCCGGAAAATCAGCGATCAAATCATCAATCCGCATATTCAGCGGTTTGTTCATAATGAAACCAAGGCTGCCCTCCGGATTGTGTTCACACAAAAGGATGGCTGCCCGCTTGAAATTGCTATCAAGCATAAACGGTTCAGACAATAATACATTTCCACCCTTAACGTCCATAATTCAAATGTACAAGGATAAAGTCAAGCCCTCAAGCCACAAGCCGACAATATTGGCTCAACGGGGAAATTACAGGGCTGAATTAGGGAATCTCCGATCCAACCGCATCACAAACCCTCGCAAAGTTTTTCCGTTTCCGCCAACCTCAATAAATTCAGTTACCCCATCTTCAATCATTTGCTTCATGGTTTGTGTCCAACGCACAGGCCCTGTCAACTGGCTAATAAGATTTTGCTTAATCGTTTCCGGATCCTTTGAAGCCTGAGCCGTAAAGTTCTGATAGATTGGGCAGATCGGTGAGGCAAAGGGAGTTGACTCAATAGCAGAACGTAAATCTTCTTCGGCCGGTTTCATCAATGGAGAGTGAAACGCTCCGCCTACGGGAATAATAATCGCTCTTTTTGCGCCGGCTTCTTTCAGTTTTTCCACGGCTTTTTCTACACCGGGCACTGAACCTGAAATCACGAGTTGCCCCGGGCAGTTGTAATTAGCGGGAACGACAATTTCATCGATATCTGCACAAATCTGCTCAATTTGGGCATCTTCCATGCCAACAATTGCTGCCATCGTACTTTCCTCTGCTTCGCAGGCCTTCTGCATAGCCTCGGCTCTGGCTTTCACAAGGCGCAGTCCGTCCTCAAAACTCAAAGAACGGGCAGCAACGAGTGCAGAAAACTCTCCAAGGGAGTGACCGGCAACAGCACCCGGAAGAAAATCATCTCCGGCCATAATTACCTTTCCAATCGAATGTAAAAATACAGCCGGTTGGGTTACCCGAGTCTGTTTGAGGTCTTCCGAAGATCCTTCAAACATGATATCTGTGATTCGAAAACCCAACAGTTCGTTGGCCTTTTCCCACAGCTCTTTTACTTTTGAAGAAGCTTCATACATATCTTTACCCATGCCCTCAAATTGGGAGGCCTGGCCTGGAAAAACATAAGCTTTCATATCAGTATGTCTTGTTTAGTTGGTTGTATTAGTGCAAGTTAGCGCTGATCAGGTCGAGAAATTCTGATCGGGTTTCCTGACGCTGAAATTCGCCTGTAAAGGCAGAAGTAGTAGTTACAGAGTTTTGCTTTTGAACACCCCGCATCATCATACACATATGACGCGCCTCGATCACGATGGCAACGCCCAGCGGCTTAAGGGTATCGTTGATGCAATGCAAAATTTGATCCGTCAGACGCTCCTGAACTTGCAGGCGACGTGCAAAAACATCGATTACCCGTGGAATTTTGCTTAATCCGACAATATAACCATTGGGAATATAAGCAACATGTGCCTTACCAAAAAATGGCAACATATGGTGTTCGCAAAGGGAATACAATTCTATGTCCTTTACAATAACCATTTCGCTGTATTCTTCCTTAAACATTGCCGAACGAAGGATTTGCTCTGCATCCATATTATAGCCCTGTGTTAAAAACTGCATGGCTTTGGCTGCTCGCTCTGGTGTTTTGAGTAAGCCTTCCCGATCAGGATCTTCACCAACACCGGTTAAGATGTCCTGATAACGATCCGCAATATCTTCGTACTTCCAGCTGTTAATTCCGACTTCCTTTTTAGACATAAGTTCTATTATTCACCAAAATACTCTGCATAGATGTTTTCCGTCTCATGCAGCCTAATGCTGTGCAACTGACAGCCCTCCAGCCGAGGCTCCAATTGTTTCCAAAACTGGATAACCAGATTTTCGGTGGTTGGTTGCATTCCATCCGGGATAAAATCTACATCCAAATTGAGATTACTGTGATCGACTTTGTCCGTAATTACAGATTTGATCAGTTCACTCAACTGCTTTACATCTACAATAAAGCCGGTTACGGGATCTGGTTTTCCCTTCACGGTCACAAAAAGATCGTAATTGTGTCCATGCCAGTTTTTATTGGCACACTTTCCAAATACTTCCCGGTTCCTTTCATCAGACCAGGAATCGACCCAGAGTTTATGGGCTGCGTTAAATCGCTCCCTCCGTGTCAGATAAACCATACAATAATACTTTATTAGAACAGTCCTGAATCTTCAGGCAATGTTTTACTTAATCTTTATATAATCACATCAGGATCTTCCCTAGCAATTAAGGGTATCCAATTGGCGCCAATTTGTTTTTTGGCTTTCGCCGAATGCTGCCTCAGCTTGTACAGAATACCATCCTGCACAAACCTGAAATGACAGGCAAAAGTACGAATTATTCAGGATCATTTGAACAGTACATGCACGCAAGGTATTTATTATAACTCCTCCCCCTGAATGAAGCTAATTCCTGTATATTTATCCCACTTCAATGAAAAAGGCGTTTAAATCTGCTCCCAACACTTTCCGACATCGGAATGCGATGGAGAACTCGGGAGGTTTTCGAATCTCAAACGCGCTTTTCGTCTGCAAACCAGCTTCATTTATCTAAGAGTTTAATCCGGAAACAGAAAGATTTGTTTCTTTTGCATGAAGAGCATGAATTCCCTTATGAAGAAGGATACAAGAACCAGAATCTACGATCTGCTTACCACGCGGATTGTTTATCACGGCCTGTTTTGGCTGGTGCTGCTGGTATTGTTGACGGCTTTTGAAATGATGGTAAATAACCAGGGGCTCGTTTTTACGGTAAGTAATCAGGTGATATCCGTTCTTATTTACAGCCTGGTTGTCTATTTCAATCTCTTCTACCTCATTCCCAATTATTTAGCGAAAAAACGTTTTCTAACCTATTCGTGGTTATTGATCCTTCTGGTGGTCATTGTTACACCTATAAAGGGCATGATCTTTTACTGGAAGTTTGCCGATATGCCCGCTGCCCAGGCACGTGTAATAACCGAACTTAACTATTCTTTTATACCCACCCTCCTCATTGCCGGAGCCTCTACCCTGTTTAAAATTACGACTGACTGGGTAAGACACCTGAGAGAACGCCAGGAGCTTGAGACCCAAACCATGCAATCGGAATTGCGGTTTTTAAAATCGCAGATCAATCCGCACTTCTTGTTCAATACCCTCAACAACCTTTATGCGCTTACCCTAAAGAAATCGGAAAAAGCACCTGAAATTGTAATCAAGTTATCTGAAATGATGCGTTACATGCTTTATGAGTGCAATGAAAAGCAGGTATACTTAAGTAAAGAAGTTAACTATCTTAGAAATTATCTTGATCTCGAAAGATTGCGTCAGGGAAAAAACGTGGAAATCAGTTTTGAAGTAAATGGAAATATTAGTGATCAATTGATTGCTCCCCTGTTATTTATCCCCTTCCTTGAAAACAGTTTCAAGCATGGATTAAACAATCATATTACACAAGGGTATGTTCAAATCCGGCTTCAGGTAGATCAAAACGATCTGCAAATGTATATTGAGAACAGTAAGGCTCCTGCCATGCCCAAACCAGATTCCAACCGCAAAAGCGGAGGCATCGGATTGGTCAATGTACGTCGCCGCTTAAATATTCTATATCCTAACAATTACGAGCTACAGATTGATGATAGTCCGAATTCATACGGTGTATTACTGGATATCAACCTCGCTCACGAACCAGACCAAACCTCACAATTATGATACGAACCATTATCGTTGATGACGAACCCCTTGCTCAGGATGTATTGGAAACCTATATCGAGAAGGTACCCGAACTTGAGTTGGTTGCTAAATGCAATAATGCGCTGGAAGCCAATGAAAAATTGAAAACAGAGAAGATTGACCTCATGTTTCTCGACATTCAAATGCCCCAGTTGACAGGTACAGACTTCCTGAAAACACTGGCTCACCCTCCCATGGTGATTTTCACTACAGCCTACCCCAATTATGCCCTGGAGGGATTCGAGTTGGATGCACTGGATTATCTGCTCAAACCGATCTCTTTCGAACGCTTTATGAAAGCTGTAAACAAAGCTTCGGAGCAACACGAACTACATCAAAATTCAGGGGCTTCCGGATCTTCTGAGTCTGCAGAGGAGGAATTTATCTTTGTAAAAGCCGACAAGAAACTCGTCAAAGTTAATTTTGAGGATGTCCTTTACATTGAAGGTCTTAAAGACTACGTGATCATCCGGATGGAGAAAAGTCGGGTTATAACCTTACAAACGATGAAGAGCCTGGAGAAAAAACTTCCTGCAAGCATATTTAAGCGCATTCACCGCTCCTATATTGTAAACATCAATCGCATTGATGCAATTGTCGGGAATATGGTAGAAATCCAGGAAAAAGGACAAGCAAAACATATTCCAATCGGCAAAAATTATCGAGACGAACTGTTGGATATTGTCAATAAAAACCGTTTGTAAATGACTCAGGATATTATCGCTGTCTGTGAAAATATACTGAATTTAAAAATTGAGTCATTCAATTCGGTTAGCGGTGGTGATATCAACCAGGCCTTTTTGCTTCAAACGAAGCATAAACCCTACTTTCTAAAATTCAACAGGAATCCGGATGCTATCCATTGGTTTATTGGAGAGAAAAATGGCCTGGAAGCTATTGAAGAAAACGGAGAGATAAAGGTTCCTAAAGTTCTGGAGATCAAGTCTGTCGACGAGGGTGCTATCTTATTGATGGAATTCATTGAATCCGGGTTCAGGGATGCCTCTTTTTGGGAGCGTTTCGGCAGGCAACTGGCTCGATTACACAAAGCACCTCAAAATTACTTTGGGTTTCCGGAAAATAACTTCATTGGGAGTTTGCCTCAATCAAACGCAAAAGCAGATAATTGGTCCGCATTTTATCAGACGCAAAGGCTGGAACCCCAAATACACATGGCGCGTGATCAGCAATTATTAAGTGATGCCGATGTAAAAAAATTTGAAAGCCTGTATAAAGCTATTGCCGGGATTTGCCCCGAAGAGCCTCCATCTCTAATTCACGGCGATCTCTGGAGCGGAAATTATTTATGTGGCCCGACGGGCACACCATACCTTATTGATCCGGCAACTTCCTATTCTCATCGTGAAATGGATATTGCCATGACTCGCCTGTTTGGAGGATTCAACCGCGACTTTTACAAGCATTATGAAAATGAATATCCGCTGCAACCCGGTTTTGAATCCCGTCTGGAAATTTACCAGCTCTATTATTTACTGGTTCATTTGAATCTATTTGGTAGCGGGTATTATCGCCAGGTAAGTGCTATTCTAAAAAGTTTCAGTTAACTACAAAGGCTTATAATACGGAGTCTGGAGCAGATTTGGGAAAGGATAATAAGCGGCAAAAAAAAAAGTCGCTCGTATGAGCGACTTTTGTACAATAGATTATAATCCCATGAACATATCCAAAATTGTGGGCTTTTCTTTGAATTGAGACATAAGAAATTTGCAAACTGAAGAGAAAAGCCTATCTTGCAGTTGCTACTAACAAATTATAGTCCCATGAGCATATCGAGGCTGTCACTTATGTGTCAGTCTCTTTTTTATTTTATACATGGGTATAATTTTCAAAAGAAACCGTCCACTCGAAAGTGGACGGTCCCACCATTAACAAATTATAATCCCATGAACATATTCAAAATTTGAAATCGGTTCTTTCACCGATTGTTTCTCTCCTCCCCTTTCTCTATCATCACGATACAAATATGCAAACACTTCCATGCTGAAAAAAGTACATATTTGCCCTATTGTGAAAAATAATTCCGAACAAACCACTTAAAAAATGGGGATTCTAGTTAAATACTGTGAAAAACAAGTAAAACTTTCACTCCTTTTTCTCATTATATTATTTCAACATTGTAAGCATATAAACGGCTATTAAATATTTCAAAGTATTTAAAGGCCTTTGTAGGGAACAACTTTAACAAATCTATGACATTCAGGAGACGAAGGAGGAAGTAGTCGGCAAACAAGGCTACAGGCTTTATTTGAAGCTTATCAGTGAAGGGAAATAAAAAAAGCCACACCTGGCAGCATGGCTTTCTTTGCAATATTAAAATTCCACGAAAATATTCTTAGATCAATCTATGATTTCAAATTTTTGTGTGAGCACTTCTCCCGTATCAGAGACAGCTCTCAATATATACATTCCACTTGGCAAGTCAGAAGCTTGCAATTGAGCGGAGCGGTTATTAATGTTAGTACGCTGAGCGATCATTTGACCCGTCATCGTAAATACGCTGTAAGAATCCAGTTTCACATCCACACCATTCACATGCACATTTAGCAGATCACGTGTTGGATTTGGATACAGGCTCAACTCAGCTGGTTCCTGATTTGCTTCTCCTTGGAGAGCCAACGGAATTTGAGTAGAATTAGAGGGCAGGTAGAACATGGATCCACCACTATTCATATAAGCACCTCCTGTTATCTTCAGGTCTATATAGCCGTCTTTTAAGCGACCGCCGTCAATATCTTCAATTACTACAAAGTCCAGGGTTGCAACGACACCATAACCATTAGCCGCTTTGCCGCTGGTACGTGTAATACCTGCATCAATGCGACCATCAAATGGTTGCTCGACCAGATGCAAGACCGGAGAATTATAGTTTAACCAGCTTTCGTTTTGGAAACTCAGGTTGACAGACGCAGGGTCAATGAAATCTTCTTCATATTCCAGCGAAAACGCCAATCCGTAAATATCTTCGGCAATTTGATCATTGGGATCTCCAAGCCAAATATCCAAAGAAACGTGCGTGCCACCAGGAACCGGTGTAGAAGACGTTTCATAGAAATACAATGGCACTGTAATACCCGGATTAACAGGCACAGGAACCATGGCATGATGCTGTAGATAAAAGTCGCTAATTGCTACTGTATCCGGTCCGCCAACGATGCCGTCGCCATCTGTATCGATGTGCTTCAGATCGTAAGACATATCCGACATGATATCATTCCAATCATCGCCGTATTGTCCGAACCAGTTATTCAGGTCCGGGTCGGGACGGGTAACTCCCACCTCACCCATACAAAGACCAAGTGGAAGCAAGTCAAACATATTTACAACTCCGTCGGAATTGGTATCACCAGCCCATACGCAGTTTCCACCCAGGCAGTATTGATCAGCTGAAGGTTGAACATCCAGAATGTGAACATCGAATTTCACAGTCTTATTCGGGCAATTGTTGCTGCCGCTAATACAATATTCGATCTCGAATTCATCCATTTGATCAGAAACACCAGCGTTAGGTGTATAGATCAACATATTATATCCCGCGAATGTCTGACCATTAATAGTCAGTTCCTGCTCGCCGGGAAAATATTCAACGCTTCCATAGATAGGTTCTACTACCACGGAAAGCTCGTATTCTTCAATCGGTACTTCATACTCCAGTACAATAGGAGTTTCCATAGCTGTATTTACGTCGAAAGACTCCCGGGCAGGAATCTGATCGCTAACATCTATAGTAATAGTACCATATTCGGTAATGGAGTAGTCGGGAGACATAGCCCGGTAAACAAACTGATCCTGGCCAGAGAAGCCGGCATTCGGAGTATATTCAAACACACCATCGCCCAAATGAACAGCAGAACCATTCTGAGGATTGGTTGTTTTTGAAAATCCGTTGAGGTTGTCACCTCCAATATCATTAGCTCCGGCAATAATAGTAACCGCTTCGCCGCGAATACCATACGCCTGATCATCTCTTACAAATGTATTGGGAAGCGGAATATCAAGTACGTGTACCTGCACGATTTGCTGATACACGGTATTCCCATCCTCCATTTCATAAATAAAGATATCGAATGCATCGACAAAGCCGGCATCCGGTATATATATATGATAATCTTCTGAAGTTGAATCAATAGAACCATTGGAAGGGGGCGTTACCAGATCAAAACCGTCCAGTTCAGCCAAAACTTCTACCGGCCTTTCCATAGGTGTCATGATCTCCAGCTCATGAACAATCGGAGTCGTCACAGGAGATACAACAATAGATACCTTTGCTACATCACATACCCCATAATTATCACAAATGGAGTAATTGAAGTGCGCCAACCCGTAAAAATCGGGATCAGGTGTAAAAGTAACTTCTGTATGATCGGGATTGAGCACTACAGAACCATTGTTTACCAATGGTACATCTGCAACCTCTAATATTCCTACGTCTGCCCAGTCATTATCCAGTACACTAATTGTAACGGATTGACCTTCGGTGGTTTCTGCGTAGTCATCTACTGCCTGAACGACAGAAGGCACTACGATCAATTCCAGTGTAACATACACAGGATGATAAATACCATCAAAAACGTAGTAATAGAAAAAGACAGTATCCCTGACTGGCGTACTTGCAGTAGGGATATATTTTAAAGTGTTCCAGCCGGTGGTACCTTGATCACCGGGACCGGGCAAGTCGGCTGTACCATGTTTGGGAAAAGTTCCGGTTTGTTCCAGGGACGGAAGATAAGGCGGATCAGAGTAAAACTCGTATTCAAGCGTGTCTCCGATCGTAACTTGTATGGAGTGGAATTCCACACCTCCGTCCTGTGCAGCCGACTCAAAAGCAAACAATGCCACCCCTCCCAACAGGAGAAATCGCAAAGCCGCCTTTTTAAAGAGTCGATTTATTTTCATGTTCGTGGATTTATAACATTGCCAGGTAGCTGCAATATACGTTGATTCCGGCACTTCACCAAGCCCCTTTGAAATGATTTTTTTCGTGTGAAGATTGATTAGGTAAATAAAATTATCTTTTACATTGATAAACAACTACTTATAATCAATAATTCAAACATATTGTGAATATTCTAATTTTAGTTTTTATCTTTATTCTCCCACCACAAAACAGGCTGTTTTATGGCCTGCTGTTAACCCAAAAACTGGAGCACTAATTTTATGCAGCAAACCAAGCTATACGGCGTACTTTCCCAATTCGATAAATACGAACAAAACCGCTGCCGCAAGTTTATTCAATCCCCCTATTTCAATCGGAATGAGGGCATTGAAATCTTATACGAACGTATTATCAAAACCATCAATGGAGTGCGCCGGGCTTCCGCTGAAAAAGAAAAAATCTGGAAACACATCCATCCCGACAAGGAATACGATGATGTTCGTTTCCGGAAATATGTATCTGATCTCCTGAAGCTGGTCGAATCTTACCTCGCTCAAGAACAGTACGAGGTGAATGAATTACAAAAGACCAACTTCCTGCTTGCAAGCCTTGGCGAACGAAAAAATGAGCAACTCGTGGGCGGCAGTCTTAGAAAGGCCGGAAAACTGGCAAAAAAATCCAACCTGCGTTCAGCCTGGTTCTTTTACCAGCAGTATGTCTTTGAAAACAATAAATACAGATTACTTTTTCAGGATCGGCACGGTTCTGAAAGAACAAATATCACCGACATCTCCTCCTGCCTGGATTTTTTCTACATGTCTGAAAAGATCCGTATTAAATGTGCCGCCCTTAGCAGACAATACGATGAAGGCGATCACCAGTACGACATGTTGTTTATCGATGATATCATTCAACATGTATCTGATAATGAGGATATGTATGAAGATGTTCCTCCTGTTATCATCTATTATTACATCTATCGGTCCATGTCGGAGGTTGATAAGCCAGAGCATTATTACAGCCTTCGTTCTCTGCTAGACCGACATGGTTTGATGTTTGCCCGGGAAGAGGCTTTTTGGTTGTACACTTTTGCCATCAACTATTGTGTACGCCGAATAAACCAGGGAAAATCTGAGTTTCTTCGAGAGTATTTTATGCTCTATCAGGATCTCCTCAAAAAAGAACTAATCATTATTGATGGCGAACTGGCCATTGGGCACTTCCGCAACGTGGTTACGGTGGGGCTGAGACTTGGGGAAATAGACTGGACCGAATCCTTTATCCTGAATTACAAACAATACCTTCCCGAAGAACACAGGGAAAATGCCGTCACCTTCAATCTGGCTCAATTGTACTTCTACAAAAAAGAATACGACAAGGTAATCCAGACCCTCCAGTTTGTAGAATACAATGACCTCTCTTACAATCTAAGGTCTAAGACTTTCCTACTTATGACCTATTACGAAACGGATGAGATTGAACCGCTCTATTCGCTGATGGATAGTTTCCGCGCTTATCTCAGCAGGCACCAAAATATTCCAACCCGACGGAAAAAGATGTATCAGGACCTCATTCGGTCAACCAAAAAACTGACGCGGATCATTCCGGGAGACAAATCAGCTATTGAAAAGCTCAAAAAAGAACTGGAAGGCATGAAGAGTATGGCCAGTTATCAGTGGGTGAAAGAGAAAATCGCTGAGTTGGAGGGGTTGTAGGAAAGTGTTGAGTGTTTATCGTTGAGTGTTTATCGTTGAGCGGTGCTTTTTAAGAAGCTTTGACCGTGCAGGATTGAAAAGCAGGACCTGCGGAGCGGGTCCAAAATTGCTAGCAAATTCGTAATCATAACAGATGACCTGCGGAGCGGGTCACACATACATATCTGTACACGCCTGTTATGGCTTTCGCCGAAAGGCATAAAGAAGAATTTGGTGGAGCGTTGAGCGTTTATCGTTGAGCGGTGCTCTTTAAGAAGCTTTGACCGTGCAGGATTGAAAAGCAGGACCTGCGGAGCGGGTCCAAAATTGCTAGCAAATTCGTAATCATAACAGATGACCTGCGGAGCGGGTCACACATACATATCTGTACACGCCTGTTATGGCTTTCGCCGAAAGGCATAAAGAAGAATTTGGTGGAGCGTTGAGCGTTTATCGTTGAGCGGTGCTCTTTAAGAAGCTTTGACCGTGCAGGATTGAAAAGCAGGACCTGCGGAGCGGGTCCAAAATTGCTAGCAAATTCGTAATCATAACAGATGACCTGCGGAGCGGGTCACACATACATAAAAGGCGCAACTCCTTTACAGGAATTGCGCCTTCAATATATAGATGCTAAAAGTTCTTAGAACTCAAGCTTCACACCAGCAGACCAGGTACGACCGAAGCCGAAGAATCCACCAGATGCAGCAAGCGTAGACGCATCATTGGTTTCAACAATGTAAAGCTCATCGAGAATGTTGTACACATTCAGACGGAAACGAGCTGTTACACCAGAAATATCGATTGTGTAGCCAAGTCCACCGTTAAGCAGCATGTAAGCAGGCAACTGAAGCGCCTGAACACCAGCATCATCCGGAGAAGTACGACCAGCAGGGTCAAACTGTGCATAGAGGTTATCATAGTAGAAACCGTCGAAATCGATATTTAAACCGAAATCAAACTCATATCCCACTCCGAGGTAACCGGTAAACTGAGCAGCATCACCAACTTTCAACCCGTCAGCAAATACATTTACTGTATCGATGATGGTGTTGTTGTCGTCGGAGATAAAGGCCTCCACATTGTTTTTCCACTCCCAGTCACCCAAAGACATAGAACCATTTACAAAGAATCCTGAGAATGGAGAAGAGCTAAACTCAAGCTCGATTCCCTGGTGCACAGCACTCAGGCCAGGAATGTTTGCATAGAAAGGTTCACCTGTGTTCAGGTCGTTGTAGCTGCGGAAAAGCGTTTTATCGTCCCACTGGGTATAGTATGCGTTCAGGTTGGCTTTGAATCCATTTGTAATGAAACCATAACCAGCTTCGAAAGCAAGAACTTTCTCGTTGGCTGCATCCGGGAACACATCTTCATTGTTGAAGTTCGGGAACACAACATCAAAGTTTGGCGCGCGGCTGTAAATACCTGCATTTACAAAAACGTTGTTGTGCTCGTTCAGATTCAGGTTACCACCTGCTTTAGCATTGTAACCCAGGAAGTTATAACGATCTGAAGTAGACAGATCGGTGTCGATTGGATACAAGAAGCGCTCTACACGTTGGTAAGAGGTATTGGAAACAGAACCACCAATGAAGACATTGACCAGACCGGCAGTATACTCAAGCTGAGCAAATCCACCTTGCCATCCAACAATACCATCATTATCGTAGTTGATCTTTTGACTTTGTTCTGTACCATCAAAGTCACCTGGATCTTCTTCCACAAGTCCGCCAGTCTCCCAGCCTTCAATTTCGCCATCGTCATTGATGTCAATGGAAACATCCTGGTTGTTTACGTCGCGAGGATCAAGCCAAATGTCGTTACCGAGGAGATCTTTTACCCGACGGTAATGGAGACCTTCATACTGACGAATATCCACACCCACGATCAGGTTAAGATTGTCAGTAAGTTCCGTATTCAAAGAAGAAAGTACGCCATACCAGTTGTGCTCATTCATAGAAGCACGACGGATCAAACCGTTTCTTTCACCTGCAACATATCCGTAATTAGGATTGTCTACATTTCCCTTATCCGGGAATCCTTCCAATCCATCGGTACCCTGGTTCCAGGCAACGATGTCATCAACGCGTACCAGGCCGTTTCCGTCACGGAAACCCCAGTAACCTCTTCCATCAATAGAACCACGGTCACCAGATCCACCACCACGTCCGAAGGAGAGGTAGGCAGAAGTGGTCAGCAACGTACGGCTGCTGGGAGTCCAGTACCAGTTCAAAGCCATTTGTGGCTTGTGGTAGAAGTTTTCGCGGAAGTTGAAAATTTCGCCATTCAGGTAACCCCAATCAGAGTTGTAGCGAATACTTCCAATAGTATTGCGATCATCAAAATCACCGGCATTTGAGCTGGCGATCAAATCGGTATATTCTTCATCCGTTACTTCACCGTCGCCATTCGCGTCAGCACCATCAGTAGGTACTAATTGGTTTAGTGGAGAACGGAAAGAACGCTGACCGTGACGCTGAGGAGCACCAAAAGCGGTGAACACCAACTGGTGGTCAGTTCCGAGTTCTTTTGCAATCGAGGCAAAGTAAGACCATGCATCGATATAGGTTGCATCAACATACCCGTTACCTGTTGTACGAGAACCAGACACTGTAAATGCCCAGCCTTTTTCCGTACGGCCGGTAGAAAGAGTAAGGCCGTATTTGAGGTAACCATCGTTACCTACATTTGTAAATACAGAACCGCCGCGGTTCATGTCAGTTGTTTTGGTGATCAGGTTGATCGTACCACCAACAGAGTTGATCGCGAGCTTGGAAGCACCAAGACCACGCTGTACCTGAATAGTACGGGTAACATCAGCCAAACCAGCCCAGTTAGACCAGTAAACCCAACCGTTTTCCATGTCATTGACAGGAATACCGTTGATCATTACTGCTGTGTTGCGCTGGTCGAATCCACGTACGTTAATACGCGAATCACCAAAACCGCCACCACCCTTCGTTGCGTAGATGGACGGAGTAGTTTTCAGAACTTCCGGGAATTCCTGGTTTCCGACTTTTGCTTCGATTTCGGCAGAGCCGATGGTTGAAGCAGCAACCGGAGTACGACGGTCTACAGCAATAGAAGCAATAACACTTACTTCTTTAAGACCGATCGCGTCGAATCCCATACGGACAACTCCGAGATCTACATTACCGCTGCCCACTGTAACAGGAATCTCCTGTGTGGCATAGCCGGTATAAGAAACTACGAGCGTCTGCTCGCCTGCCGGGATGTTGGCCAGACGGAAATTACCGTCAATGTCTGTAACGGTGCCAATGTCTCCTCCTTTAATAAAGAGAGTTGCACCGATCAGCGCCTCATCCGTTTCGTCATCTACGATTGTACCTGTCACAGAACCCTGCGACAAACCTACCGCGATAACGGAAAGCAAGAAAAAGAGTGTGGTAAACAGCTTTTTCATATTGAATTGATTTAGTTAATAATTCGGTACAAAAGTAGAAAGCCCCCCAACGATAACCAAAGAGCTGCATTAACTTTCTGTTAATTTTTGTTTCTCCTAAAAAAGGCTTTAAGTTTTAAACTTTTCTATTACATTTGCGATCGCGTTTGATAAAAAACGATCAGGTAATTTCCCAAAAGGAACTTTTCTTTGCCCGGAATACTTGATTATGCTACGGAGGAGTGGCAGAGTGGTCGAATGCACCGGTCTTGAAAACCGGCGTACCGCGAGGTACCGGGGGTTCGAATCCCTCCTCCTCCGCAAGGCATTAAGCCGTCCCAAAAGGGCGGCTTTTTTTATTTATCCCGGGCGCCGGAAGCTTGCTTCCAAAAGCCAGGGTAAATTAAAAGCGGACCGACTGAAAGGAGGTAATGCCTTGATCTAGGTTCCCAATTACGGGGATCACCACAGGTAATCCCTCCTCCTCCGCAAGGCATTGAGCCGCCCCAAAAGGGCGGCTTTTTTTATTTATCCCAACAAAAAAGCCGTTCGCCTGAGGCGAGCGGCTTTTTTTACCGGGTGGAATTTTCTTTATCCGGAAACCCCAAACGCCGGCAATTCCATTTTCTGCATGGACGTTTGTCCTTCCTTAATCTTCAGGTAATCCCCGGGAACTGCTTCCCCTTCAAAACGAACGGGCAGGGTTTCTCCAGGCCAGATTACTTCAATACTTTCAATTTCCTCCGCCTTACCCAGACCAATGGTTTGACGCAGAGAACTCGACCCAAAAGAGGCGCCTGTGCTCACCGTCCGATAAATTTTGCGACTGCTTCCATCGGGATTTTTTACTGTCAATATGATTCGCGCTCCGATCGCGTGTCTGTTGGAAGAAGTGCCATATAGTTTCAAAGCAATCCAGTTGTTATCATTGCCCGGATTTTCATACAGCACATTCCAGGAAATATCTCCCTCATAAGCGCCTCCCATCACGGCATATATATCCTCATCTCCATCATTGTCATAATCTCCGAATGCAATACCATGTCCCTTTTGAATATGGCCAAATCCCTGCATGGTTACTTCACTAAACCCTTCTCCCCCTTTACTCAAAAACATCCGGTTTGGAATAACAGAACGAAAATCGGGTGTCCCCGTACCAATATAGAAGTCCAGCCACCCGTCGTTGTTTAAGTCGCCATAATTAGATCCCATCCCAAATATGGAATGATCGATTCCCATTTTTTCCGTCATCCGACTAAAGGTGCCATCGCCATTATTTTGATACAGCGCAGGAACTTCTTCTTCGCCCAGTTTGTCTCCGGCAAAATCACGGTATAATGAACTGCCGGCAAAACCGGTATTTCGAAAATCATAATTTACCACCATCAGGTCTTCATAACCGTCCTGGTTGAAATCCCAAAACCAGGAAGGGAAACTCAATACGGGCTTCCTTACACCGGCCGCTGCCCCAATCTCCCGGAATCCTGTTAAGCTTCCATCGGGGTTGATGCCCTCATTCAAAAAAAAGAGGTTTTCTTCGCCGGGAATGGACACATAAATATCCGGGAAACCATCATTGTTGATGTCTCCACTACTAACAGATTTGACCCATTTCTCGATATTTAATCCCAGATCTGCGGCGATATCTTTGAAGGTACCATCCTGCTGGTTCAGGTAAAACTCACAGGGATGCGAAAGAAATTCACTCCCGGCATTCGTGCTTTCATTGCCAATAAACAGATCCAGAAATCCATCGTTGTTGAAATCTGCCCAAACAGCTGTTTGCGTCGGATGAAAAGACAAAATGCCAGCCGATTTGGTTACATCGGTAAAGGTGCCGTTTCCATTATTTCTCAACAGAGAATTTGGGATCGCTCCGCTTTTATTAAACCAGGCCCCACGCAATACAAGGACATCCAGAAAACCATCATTATCATAGTCGGCATGAATAACATTCAGCCCGCCGGTAATCCCTTCCAGGCCAGCTTCTTTACTCGCATCTCTAAAGCCATTTCCCGTATTTATATAGTACTTACAGGGGTCGGCCAAACCGTAAGAGGTAACAAAAAGATCTACCAGTAAATCATTGTTAAAATCATCCATGGCGACACTTCCACTCAAGCCATTGTCGGCTACATTAAGCGCCATCGCCTTATTTTGCCAAACATCAATTTCTCCTGCGCCCTGTTTAAAATTAGCGGGATCAATCCGGTATTGAGCCGGGACTCCTTCAGGATATCGCCCCAGCGTCATATAGGCAATATTTAGTAACCAACGGCTTTGCAGGTCATCCGGATAGGCTTCCAGGATGCGTTGGTAAATCGGAATGGCTGTTTCAGACCCCCGGGTCATTTGATGCTGAGCCTCCGGACTTAAGGGCAAAATACAGCTGCTTGGATCTGGCCGGCCAAGACAGTTTTCCTCTTCTCCCAGTCGCATATAAGCCAGCGCCTGCATTTCATACAATAATTTTGTTTGATCATTGAGGCCCATATTGCCATCTTCCATAGCTTTTACCAATCCGCTTAGCTGATTAATGGCTTTTTCAGTGTTGCCGGCACGCAATTCTTCTACAGATGCCTGAAACATCATGGAAAACCGGGCATTGGGATCAGACATTTGTTGTGCCCGTTTCATCATCATGCCTGCACGTGCTTCATTCAGGGAATAGTTGTCCATCGGATCAGTATTTATCCGAATGCTGTCGAGAAGCCGGGCCATTTCAGCATTGGGATTGGAGGACACCGGAGTGGAGTCAGAGTCCGTTTTTTCCCTATCGACATCAGAACAGGAAACCACAAACAAAGAAATAATAATACTGAGAAAAAGAGTTAGCCAGCTAAATAATCGCATGTATTCTTTTTTGGCAAAAATAGCTTTAGAAAGACAAAAACTCTTAATAGCGTTTGACAATCCCTGACCTAACTCTATATTTGTTGTGTGCAAATAAAAAACAGAAATAGCATTCCGGATTGGTTGCGAAAGTCTTTCGTAGCTATCTCGCTTATTTGTTTGCTCTTTTCCCAGTTTAAAGATTTGAGCGTTCAGCTTGTTTTTCATTTCCAACAGGAAAAACTGACTGAAACCAGTTGTATCAATCGTTTTACGCCCAGTTTGGACTGTTTTGCAAATTGCCAGCTCAGCCAAATGCTCGATGAGGTTCACGAAGAGGAAAAAGAAGGCTTGCACACCAACGCTCCCGACTTACAGGGCGCATCTGTCTTTTTGATTCCAGCTGTTTTTAGCCTTTCGGCGAAAGCCAACAAAAGCCAGAACCAACCACTCTCCTACTCAACGCGCAAATCAGGCAACTTCTTTGCGGCCGTTTTCCATCCCCCAAGGATTGTCCTTTCCTGATTTACAGCCACAGTCAGGCTCATTCGGGTCTAACTGACACCCATTTTCATTTTTAAGTTAACGATCAATCATGTTCAGACAGTTATGCTGTTTGATCCTGATGCTGACGACGGTTCCCTTATTACACGCCTGTGATGTTTGCGGATGTGTAAGCAGTGGTGCTTCCAGCGGGTTGCTGGAATACAGCCGATCCAATTATGCTCGCGTGCAATACCAGTTGGTACGGTTCCTTCAGGAACGGCCGGGAGATAATATCAGTCAGGACAAGCAGACTCAAATTCAAATTACTACCGCCTTCTTTTTAACGGAAAAGATTCGGGCAAGCCTCTATTTACCCTATCAGGTGAACCTAAGAAAGCGGGATTCTGAAACCTTATACGATACGCACGGAATTGGCGACCCAAGCCTGTTTCTGGGCTGGGTAGAAAATATCCAATTGGGTGAAAATACGTCACTAAGTCTGGAACCTTCGCTGGGAGCAGGCATCCCACTGGGGAGGCACGCCGAGGTAATGCCGGATTTTGATGAAATACCTGTGGCCTTTTATCCCGGTCGGGGAGTTTGGTCCTTTAAAGCCCTACAACGTATAAACGTGAATTACAAAAACCTTTCCTGGAGCTCTTTTGCTCAACTGGGATTGTTTCAGGTGGCAGACTGGGGATACGAATCCGGCAACCAATGGGCCCTGGGCAGTTTTTTGCGCTATGTACACAAGGGCGAAAAGGTAAACTGGATGCCGTATTTCGGTGGTCAGTGGGAAATCATCAGACCAGATTATTATCAAAACGAAGCCGTACACGGCACGGGCGGTCATAGCTTGGTAAGCAGTATCGGATTCGACTGTAATATAAATCGACTACTAATGGGATTCGCTCTTCAACTCCCTGTACAACAACAGATTGCAGGAGGGGAAATTCGGCGAAAGCCCGGTTTTAATATGCACTTATCAATTATTCTTTAAATAAAAATAGTCATGAAACGCAATTTATTATTCCTATTTGCAGCTACGTTGTTCGTTTTTACTTCCTGCGACAAAGAAGACGAACATATGCATGGAGATGATGAAACGGCTTATCACATCCACATGCATTCACCCGATGAATCAGACAAAACAGTGGGTGAAACCATCACCATCAAAATGGATGTGGAAGATCACAATGGCGGAACTGTACACCACGTAAATGTGCGGGTATACAATAAAGCGGATGAGAGTGAGGAAATCTTCAACATGCCGACTGAAGCTCATGTACACGAAACCGACGGCCTCTTCGAAATGGAAGAAACCCTGGAGTTAAACGTTGATCCAGACACTGAGTGGGTCCTCGAAGCTAAAGTTTGGGGACATGAAGCCGGAAAAGGGGAAGTGACCGAGACGGTAGAATTCAAAGTAGTAAATTAATTATGTGCGGTTGTAGGAGGCTGTCCTCTAGCGGGCAGCCTCTTTTTTATTCGGCCGTCTTGTACAAATTGTCCCTGTCTACCCGATGTGGCAGTGGCCCAAATTGGCCGAGTTTAAGTTCCGCCATCCTACGACCTGCTCGGCCGCAAAAGTTTTTGTCTCCTCCATCCAGCCAGGCTGTCAGGAAACCCGACCAAAATGCATCGCCGGCTCCCGTGGTATCCTTTACCTCCACTTTTCGGGCCGGAAGGAAAAGATGTCCGTTTTGATCACCCAGCCAGCAACCATCGCCGCCCAGTGTAACACATACCAGGGAAGCCCCTTTCTCCAGAAAATGATCGATAACTGTTTCTGCATTTTCAAGCGGACGGCCATACAGTCTTTCAAAGTCTACTTCACTTATTTTAACCAATCCGCCATCTGCTACAAAGGATTCAACAACATTTCTGGCTTCCTCTTGCTCCGGCCAGATTTTATGGGCATAATTGGCATCAATACTCAGGGTAGCTCCATCGTTTTTAGCCAAAGCAGCTGCTTCGAGAATTGTATCCCTGGCAGGTTGTTTGCTCAATGCAAAACAAGTAGTATGCAGGATTGATACATCTCCCAGAAGCGCCCGAGAAATTTGGCCGGGCTGAATATCCAGATCTGCACCCCGGTAAGCTTCAAAATTAGACACTTCCCTGGAGCGGGTTACCAGAATCAGGGTGGTTGGAGCATCCGACTTGCGCAAACAATGTGTATGTACACCAAGGCTGCTCACACTTCTTTCCAGGAAATGCCCCATATCGTCATTGCCAACTGTTGCTGCTAATGCGACCTGATTTCCCAGGCGGGCCATATTCATACTCAGGTTGGCCGGACTCCCCCCCTGCAATCGCTTAAAGGCTGAGACCTCATCCAGGTTATCGGCAAAATCAGAACTAATGAAGTCGATCAATAATTCGCCACAAGCAAGAATATCGTATTTTTTGGTTCTTCTACTTTCCATGGTAGAAAGGTAAGCGTTTGTTCGGAATTTAAACTTATTGTACATTTAACACGATGCAAACTATTTGGAAACACTTTAAGTATTTCCTTGTTGCCCTAAAAAAACTTCGATTATGGATCCCTCCGGTTTTAGTTCGGCATTAAAGCGCTCCGACATTTTAAACCACATGCAGGAAAATACCTTTGACCTCCTCATAATTGGCGGAGGAGTAACCGGATGTGGCATTGCACTTGATGCAGCCTCCCGGGGGCTAAAGGTCTGTCTGGTGGAAAAGAACGACTTTGCCTCGGGCACCAGCAGCAAGTCCACCAAACTTATTCACGGCGGATTGAGGTATCTGAAGCAGCTGGAAATCGGTCTGGTACGAGAAACAGGGCAGGAAAGAGCTATTGTACATAAGTTGGCTCCCCATCTGGTTCGTCCGCGAAAAATGTTACTGCCGCTTATTGAAGGCGGCACTTTTGGTCGACTGGCTACCTCCCTTGGATTACGGGTCTATGATTTTCTTGCTGATGTAGAGCGTGCTGACAGACGGATCATGCTCAACCGGGAAGAAACGCTTGAGAAAGAACCCATTCTCCGAAAAAACGGACTTTTGGGCAGCGGATACTACGCAGAATATCAAACCGACGATGCCCGATTGACCATTGATCTTGCCATGTCTGCCATTGAGCATGGTGCTGTATGTTTAAATTATTGCGAAGCAGAAGAATTCATTTATCAGGATGGGAAAGTAAAAGGCATTGAAGCCAGAGATATTCCAGGTGATACAAAACTGGAGATTCGAGCCCGAGAAACGGTAAGTGCCGCTGGTCCGTGGGTAGATGAATTGCGGGATGAAGACAAATCCCTGGAGGGAAAACGATTGTTCCTGAGCAAAGGAGTACACATTGTCATTCCACACGAAAAACTCCCCCTAAAGCAAGCTGTATATTTTGATGTTCCCGACGGACGAATGCTTTTTGCTATTCCTCGTCTGAAGGTCACTTATATCGGAACGACCGATACGCCCTATGACGGAGATCCGGATCAGGTACATGCAAATCTCGAAGATGTGCAGTATTTGCTTGACGGAACCAACCTGATGTTTCCGGAAGCCAACCTGAAAGTAGACGATATTGAATCCAGCTGGGCCGGATTACGGCCGCTGATTTACGAACCCGGAAAGAAAGCATCAGAAATGAGCCGCAAGGATGAGATTTTTGAGGCTCCGAGGGGTTTGATTTCTATTGCCGGCGGAAAACTAACCGGCTATCGCAAAATGGCAGAACGAGTAACTGATCTGGTTATTTCTCGTTTTGACCGTTCTGAACGCGATCGTTTCGGGGATTGCAAAACGAAAAACCTTTCATTGACAGGCGGACCGTTTGAAGATGTTTCAGCGGTAGATTCCTATGAGGAGGCACTGGCTGTTGAAGTACAGCGCTACGGACTTTCGCCCCTGCGGGCTGCCTACCTTGTCAGCAATTACGGGCGTAATTCAGACCGTGTAATCGAAAGACTCAGCGATTACGAGGATGCTCCGGAAATCGCTCTTGGTCGAGCCGAACTGGCCTATTGCCTACAAAATGAACTCTGCTTCCATCCACAGGATTTTTTCAATCGTCGAACCGGCAGATTGTATTTTGACATTCAAAGTATTTCCGAAATTGCGCCCTTCATTCTAAGTGATTTCCAATCCAGTTTCGGCTGGTCGGATGCTCAGCTTAAGGAAGAAAGGCAAAAGTTAAAATCCGAAATCAACAATCATTCAACATTCACCCAAACATGAAGAAACCAGCCATCCCCAAAACAAAGACATTAGTCCGATTTGACAAAGTGGATGTCAGCAGTCGATTTGATGATGTGTATGAGGTCATCCGCCCCGACGAAATGAGCCATTTTCAAAAGGTGGGTACGACCTTTCATATCGCTTCCGCTAATGGAGTTGAACTTCGAATCGATGTACATAGCGATGCTGTTTTCAGAATACGCTACAAAGCACGCGGTGAATGGCAACCCGACTTTTCCTACGCTATAGATCCAGGCTATTCGCCGAAAGGCCCTAAAACCTGTCAACTCGAAGAAAAGGAGGATTATCTGGAGATTATCACGGAGGAACTTCGGTGCCGGATCATGCGCAATAGATTGAAAGTGCACTTTTACAATGCAGCCGGAAAATCCTTGGTTAAAGACAAAAAAGGATACCGGGCCTACAGCACCATCCTTTCGGGCATGAGTGATGTTTCGGTCGAAAAAAAGCTGGATAAAAGCACCAGTTACTTTGGCCTGGGTGACAAAAGTGGTCCCTTAAAGCTCAACGGCCGCAAATATGAAAACTGGAACACCGATGCCTTTGCCTACGGCAATGACACAGATCCTCTTTACAAATCCATTCCATTTACGGTAGGTCATAAAAAAGGCCGATGGTTTGGCTTGTTTTTCGACAACTCCTATCGAAGCTGGTTTGACTTTGGTAAAGGCAAATCAGGCAGATTCCGATTTGGAGCCGGAGGCGGCGAGATAAACTATTACTTTTTCAGTGGTAATGACAGCCAGGATGTAGCCAAAACCTATGCCCGGCTTACCGGCAAACCGGAGCTCCCGGCTATGTGGATGCTGGGTTTCCATCAGTGTCGTTGGAGCTATTATCCCGAAAGCCGGGTCATGGAAGTCGCCGAGGAGTTTCGCAAGCGCAAAATCCCCTGTGATGCCATCTATCTTGATATTGATTACATGGACGGCTACCGCTGTTTCACCTGGAACGATATGCTCTTTCCGGATCCAAAGGGCATGATCCATCGACTCGAAGACAAAGGGTTTCGCACCGTTGTTATGATTGATCCGGGGCTCAAAGTAGATCCAACTTACAAGGTGTATACAGAAGGCTTGGAAAAGGATTATTTCTGCAGACGCACCGACGGCGAACTGATGATGGGTCCCGTCTGGCCGGACAATTGCGTTTTTCCGGATTTCACCAAGCCGGAAGTAAGAAGGTGGTGGGGAGGTCTTTACCGGGAATTGTATGAAGAACATGGTGTACACGGCTTCTGGAACGACATGAATGAACCTGCCGTATTTAAAGTGAATCACAAAACGTTCCCGGATGCAGTAAGACACGAGTACGACGGTCATCCTACCGATCACCGAAAAGGTCATAATATTTACGGGCAACAAATGGTCCGTGCTACACAAGATGGTCTAAAGCGAATAAAGCCGGATAATCGACCGCTTGTGATTACGCGGGCAACCTACGCCGGCGGACAACGATTTTCCTTTGGATGGACCGGGGACAACATCGCTTCCTGGGAACACCTAAAGCTGGCCAGTACCCAGTGTCAGCGCATGAGCCTGTCTGGTTTTTCTCTGATCGGCTCCGACATCGGTGGGTTTGTAGATGTGCCCGATCCGGAATTGATGGTTCGATGGACCCAACTGGGGGCTTTTCATCCTTTCTTTCGCATTCATTCAATGGGCAATAATGTCGATGGTGCTGCCGGTACCGACGCAGATGCCATAAAGGAAGAAGAAAAAGTCAATCGACTGGACCAGGAACCCTGGTCATTTGGCAAAGAAGCAGAAGCAGGCATTCGTTCGGCCATCGAATTCAGGTATCAACTCCTTCCCTACTTATACACGCTTTGCCATAAGCTCAGCCAGGATGGCAGTCCGGTCATGCGCTCGCTCGTTTTGGAGAATCCGGATGATCCCCGTTACAAAGACTGGGAGGAAGCTTTCTTTTCGGGAGAACAATTGCTGGTATTCCCGATTTGTCAGCCGGGTGTGCGCGACATGGCCTTGCCTTTGCCTTCCGGCGAATGGTACGATTACCACACAGGAGAAAAAGTGAAACTCAAAAAAGGCTATATCTTACATTCAGCGGAAGCGGATAAACTGCCTGTATTTGCACGTGCCGGTGCTATTATCCCAAATTATCCGGTAAGACAATCAACGCTGGACAGCCAGGCTGAAAAGCTTATTCTTCATGCCTTTTATGCTAAAGAAGCTGCCATCTCCGAATTGTTTGAAGATGAAGGAGATGGCTACAAATACCAGAAAAACGGTTATTTGCTTCGTGCTTTCCGGCAAGAGGGGAATGGAGAAAGTTGGATGTTGCGCCAGGAACGGGAAGGGAATTACCAGGAACCCTACGAAAAGACTGCACTGATCCTTCATGGATTGCCTTTTAAGCCACAGGCCGTGGAGGTTGATGGAAAATCCATCTCCTTCAAATACTCGAAAGAAGGTGTATTGACTTGCGAAATACCCGGTAAATTTAAATTCGTTGAAGTGAAGAAATAAAAGTCTTATTCTTCCTTGTTGCCGGGATCGGGATAGGAAGTCCAGGATAGACTATCCATCAGCTCTTCCAATTCATCAATATAGGACATCAATGCAAGCGGAGGAAAGTGATTGATGCGAATGGATTTCCATTTGCCCTTATCAAATATCTCTAAATGGATTTCGGGTAAATCCGGAATAGCTTCATTGTATTCCGGGTAGTTGGAGGCAAATTTATGTGGGTCTAAAGATTCGGAAAGTTGAACCAGTTTCTCCAGTTGAATCGAACTCAGCTGTGCCTTTTGATAACCCGAACGCAACACGTGTTTGTGCCCGTGGTAAAAGACCGATCCATCTGACAGAATCTCAAAATCAAACACCGGACATTCGCCGTAGCATGCAGTGCGGGCAAACTTGATCCAGCTATAAACGACTTGGGTATCCAGCTCAAACTCAACAGTATCCATCACCAGGGTTTCAGGCATATTTTCAACAGCCATCGAATCCCTTTCGGGAATTTCCGTTTCGGTCTGGGCCGGAATAGATTTGGGATGGCAAGACCAAAGGCTTACCATCCCAAATGTACATACGATCAGAAAATAGATTCGCATTATTTTTTTCGTCCTTTTTTGCCGGATTTAGCCCGTTCCTCCTGAACACGCTGCTGTTCTTTGAGCGCGTCCTGCAGGCGGGATTGAAATCCGCCCTTCTTCTTCGGTTTCTTTTTATGGGCCTCCATTTCCCGCCTGATCTTATCGTGATTAATGATATAGTTTTTGGTCACGATCGTTTGTGCAATATTAAAAATATTACTAAAGAGCAGGTAACAAGTCAGACCTGAAGCATAATTGTTAAAGAAGAACAGGAACATCACCGGCATAAAATACTGCATGTACTTCATAGCCGGATTGGTACCGCCCATGTCCATTTGCTGGGTATTGAAGTAGGTGTATATAACCGTAGTACCCGCCCAAAGCAGGGTAAACAAACTTACGTGGTCCCCATAAAACGGAACCGTAAATGGCAGGGTAAAAGCAACATCGTAAGAAGACAAATCAGAAGCCCAAAGGAAAGACTCCTGACGGAATTCAATAGATGCCGGGAAAAAGCGATACAGTGCAATCCAGATAGGCATTTGGAACAATACCGGCAAACAGCCACCCAAAGGATTTACACCATTCTCCTGGTAAAGCTTCATGGTTTCTGCCTGCACTTTCTGGGAGTCTCCCTTGAATTTCTCTTTTAGGCCGGAAAGTTGTGGCTTAAGAGCGCCCATTTTTGCCTGGCTGTAAAGCATCCGGTAAGAGAGCGGGTAAAGAACCAGTTTGATCAGGATTGTCAGCAACAGGATTACAATCCCCATGCTGCCTATAAAACTGGAAAAGAAGGTAAATATCGGACGTACAACCCAGCGGTTGATGGTTCCCAGAATGCTTCGCCCAAATGGAATGATATATTCCATTTCCAGATCGTAAGCCTGAAGGGTTTTAAATTCATTCGGACCAACATACATGTCCATCGCAAATGTCTGTTCGCCAGAAAGCGGTACTTCAATCAATGACTCCAGGCGTTTCAGATCTTCTGCTTCCTCGTCGTAAACCAATGTTTCCAACTTGGCTGCCGGGAAAGCAGACTCTGCAATCAGGGTACTGTTGAAGAACTGATTGGAGTGTGAAATCCATCGCAATGGTTCGCCTTCAATTTCTTCCAGATCATTCCCGGTACAGGAACAATGTTCTACATCCTCTTCTGCCGGCTTGTAATAGATGGTGCTGTAATTACGCTCATACATCACGTTTTTCTCCAGCTTGGTAAGGTGGTTGACCCAGTTGAGGGTCATCGTAGACTGCGTCGGATCAACAATCTGATTCAAGCCTTTGGTAGTGATGGCATAACCAATATTATACGTGCCATCTTCCAGAGAATAGCGTTGCTCAAAGTATCGTCCGTTGCCAGCACTGGCGCGCAATACAAGGCCTTGCCCTTCCTGCTGAGCTGTAAAGTACAGATCGCTGGTTTTAACGATTTTATTGGCTGCCCCAGGTACGGGAATCAGGTATTCAAATTTATTTTTTTCGTCTTCCAGCAATTTTAGAGGAGATTTAACCTCCTCGTGCTTTTCATTTTCAGTGATTCTGCTATACTCCTTAAGTTCAACCTCTTTAATCTGTCCGCCTTTATTGCTGATCACCAGCTTCAACAGGTCATTCTCCAGCGTAAAGGTTTGCTCCTCACCCGTTGCAGCCGGAGCAAAAGCTCCAAAACTCTGCATCATTAATGCCTGCTTTACGGAGTCGCTGGATACTGCCTGAGTAAAAGCAGAAGTATCCTCTTTAAAATCTTCCGTAAGCAGATCGACATTTGTGGTTGTCGTGTCAATTTCCTGCGCCATTCGAATGGAGTCCTGGATACGCTCCTGTTCGGCCAGCTCCGCTTCTGTCGGACGGGTAAATCGCTGCCATGCCAAAATAAGCAGGAAGATCAAACCAAATCCTATGATTGCATTTCTATCCATAAATCGTCATATTGCCACTTAGGGTCTTTATTGTCTATCTTTCGCGCAAAGGTAAAATTTTCTGGTCTACACCAACTAAAACATGGACGATTCTTACAAACCTTCCGACGAGCAGCTGGCAGAATGGTACAAAAACACGACATACCAGCTCTACAAGCCGGATATTTCTCTACGAATTGGGCAGCATTCTCCCAATTTGGATGCATTCCTGAGAAGCAAGGATGTCACCTCTTTTGTCTTTATCACCGCCTGGAATCCGGGGTCTGTGCGGCTTTCGCCGAATGAGAATGCAGAACGTCAGTTAAAGCTCTTTCAAGAATTAATGGATGCCGGTTTCCACCCATTGCCCGGAGCTGGTGTACCTGATGACGATTCCTGGCAGGAAGAAAAAAGTTTCCTTGTTCCGGGTATGGATAAGGAATCAGGGATCCATTACGCAAAGAAGGTTGAGCAAAAAGCCATAGTTTATGGGGAGATTGGAGGAGAACCGGAATTGATTTTTGTCTAAGAAGGTTGAGTTTGGTTGAGTCATTCGCTTTCAGCGAATGTTGGGTTGAGTTTGGTTGAGATACGCCTGCGGCGCATTAACAGGCTCAACCCACTAACGAGCAAAGCGAGACAACTCACCCCAAAAGCCTACTCCTCCCAATTCAAATCTTCAAAAACAGCAGCCGCCAAACTATCATAAACCATAATATCCCCTATTTCATAATTAGGTCCTCTGGATGAAGCAAGCAGAATGCCCTGATAGGATTTGTAATCTACCCAGGGTGTAATGAACCCTGGTTCCGGATTATCAGCATTTCGATAAAAAGCCCATTGTTTGATTAGGTTATCGGTTTTGTCTATCCAAAGATGGTATCCATTTTCCGGAGTAACTCCTACCCCGTCAAACCGCAAACGCAACAGCTCAGCTGGCTTTCCTTCAGGCAAAGTGTCCTGCCCCAAATAAGAAAGTGTCACCCCCGAATCCTTTAACTTGAAAGGCATAAACAGCCAATAGGAATCATTGATCCAGCCCCGCCGGGCCTTATCCAGATATACATCCAAACTATCCGGATTGGTCTGCTCGACACCCTTTTGACTCAAAGCCCCTTCTTCCGACTTTAGGTTATACAATACAATGGTCTCACTTTCAGGGATTTCTACCCGAACATTTCCAGTGTATTTATCCCAGTACCAAAGACGATTTCCAAAGAAATTCCATCGGAAATAGCGGGCTCCATCCCAGGCTTTTCGGCCTCCCAGAGCTTCCATAACAGAATCGGCCCAGGCAATGGCTTCAGGATCGGAGGCTTCCAGATTAAATCCTTCAGCTGGCGGATTGCCGTATGCAGCCTCTGACTCGTCCTCAGATGATTGTGAGGGGTTTAGGCAAGTTGTGAATAAACCAATTACTAAAAGGGTAAACAGTAAGTATCTCATAATGGCAAGGTAGTTATTGTTTTTGGTTGAAAACCGGCGTTTTCCGGAGGTTGAGGTTGGTGGATATTTGAGCAAAGTAAAAATCCGACCTCCACCAAAAAAGCCCCCGCCAAAAGGCGGAGGCTCCTTTATTTCAAATCCTATCAAAATCATCCGGGATCTTTTCCTCCCTGCAGATAGTCCTGATATTCTTTCAGTTCCTGCCACTTGGCATCAGCAGCCAATTGCGCCTGTTTTGGCCAGGTTTCCGGTTTAGCGAGTCGGTATCTGTCACCGGCCTTAGCCAATATTTCCTGAAGTTTCTCTAATGAAGTCCCTGCCAAATCGCTCCAGTTATTGATGCCCGCATCATTGAGCAGTCCTTCAATTTTTGGCCCTATTCCCTCTACGATTTTAAGATCATTTGGTTTGAGGGAAGAAAAGCCCAAAGCCTTGGAATAGAGTTTCTCTACTTTGGAAGGGCTTTCCGTGCTGCTGCCCCCTTCTTTACCGCCATCCAGGAATTTTTGATACTTGATCAGTTCATCCCATTTGCCATCAGCAGCCAATTGTGCCTGCTCCGACCAGGATTTAGGATCGTGCATACGATAACGAGGTCCGGCATCATCCAGAATCCCTTTGACTTTATCAAACCCGGCTCCTGCTAAAGCTGCCCAGGTACCAATGCCAGCATCTTTGAGGAGTTGTTCGATTTTTGGCCCTATTCCTTCAATGATCTGAAGGTTGTCTGAACCGAAAATAGCCCCATAACCCATATCGGTTCCTCCGCCTCCGGAAACACCTACAGCAGCCCCTACAGGCCCGGCATCGCCATCACCCTGCAGCTTTTTAAGCCTGAAATCAATGGTTGCTTTATCAGCTTCACACTTATTGAGGGCAGACTTAAGACCTGCATTGTCTTTCGACAATTCATCATATTTGTATTTAAGGCTGGCGAAATCTTTTTCCGTATCGGTAAGCTTTGCGTGATAGTTATCCCGCTCCGCTTCTACCTTATGAACCATAGATTTATAGCGTCTCCAAAGTATGGCTCCCAGGAGCAACCCCAAAAGCAGGGCAGCAAGAAACATCCCAAGGATCTTCCACCAGCAGGCAGGGCATGGATCCACCGCTTGTAATAAAAGAGTATTGAATTCCATTATTGGTTGATTTTTGTTTTGATTTAATTGGATTTTATGAGGCGAACCTCCACACGCCGGTTTTCGGCCCGACCAGCCTCGGTATCATTGGATGCAACAGGCTGTTCTTCCCCTCGGGAATTTACAGTCAACTGTGCCTCCGAAACACCTTTTGAAACAAGCAGATCGAAAATGGCACGTGCTCTGCTTCGGCCCAGATCCATATTGGTATCTGCACCACCGGTATTGTCTGTATGACCGGTAAGCTGCACTTCCTCCCCGGTTTGAATAACCCGGGCAGCCAGTTTATCGAGATACTCATCAATAGCCGGATCTGAGATTTTTCGAGTTGAATTCAATGGGAAACGAATGATGACGCGATCATCCAGTTCCTCCACCGATTCTTTCTCGGTATTGTCTGGTTCCAACCAGCTAAAGGATGCTGCTTCAAAGAATCCCTCCCGAACTCCTTCCGTTTCATCAACGGCTCTGGCCTTTAGCAATATTCGATCATCCGGAATATCCGGAAACAGGCTCCGAATCTGAGCTGCGCGGGCAAGTCCCATATTTTCATAGCCCTCCGGAGCTTCTTCGCCGTCGTAATAAAGCCCGGTGATCTCCAGAATATTATTTTCGGTCTGATCGGCCAGTATACCGGCCTTGTAAGCATCAAAACCCTCATTCTGGTTGGGGGTTGCATCAGACCAGGCAAAGTCGAGCGGGCCTCGAGCTGCTGCCGTGGTTCCAGGTTCGGTGGTTTCATCCTCCATAACTTCTTCAGTTACAGCGGCACCCTTTATACAGTCGGAACAGAAAACTTCCTGCCAACAGGGGTACCAGGGACCAAACCACAACAAACCAAGTAATATGGCCAATATCAGCCATAAGATAAACCTGGTAGTGGTGTTCATAATTATTTAAAGTTGGTTATCAAGTAATATCTATTGAAAGGCCCGTGCCGCCGGGAATTAACCCACGACGGGCCAAAATTTTAGAAGGGTAATTTCCGGACAGGACATCCAAACCACACAAATCAAACGCACAGCCCGGGAAGGTTTTAACCGAAAACAGCCTCTTGTTTCAGTTAATTGATAATAGATATGTTCGGGAGCACAGTATTGGCAATTAACTTGCCTTGTCTAAAAATAGAAAAAAGCTGCAACTTCTGTACATCTTAGGCGTTTTTTCCAAAGATGTACTCCCAATCCCAAAAAGCAATTTTCCAATCATCATTGGTTTGGGTATATTTGCGGGATATTGCAGACAGCATCCTGCTAAAAGGGGCACAATTCGCCGCAAGGCTCTGTTAAAGAAAAAATGATATTCGCATGTTTGATAGCTTGAGTGAAAGGCTGGAAGGGGCCTTTAAGTCCCTTAAGGGAGAAAGCAAACTCACGGAAATTAACATCGCCCAATCGGTAAAAGAAATCCGTCGGGCGTTGGTTGCAGCCGATGTTAACTACAAGATCGCCAAAGAATTTACAGATAAAGTCAAGGACAAAGCCCTGGGTCAGGAAAATGTCCTTCAAGCTGTAAAACCGGGCGAAATGATGGTTAAGATTGTCATGGATGAGTTGGTGCAACTCATGGGTGGCCAATCTGCCGGAATTAACGTCAAGGGAGAACCAGCCGTTATTCTTATCGCCGGACTGCAAGGTTCCGGTAAAACCACTTTCTCTGGTAAACTCGCCCTTCACCTCAAAGAAAAACGCAAACTCAAACCATTACTTACCGCCTGTGACGTTTATCGGCCGGCAGCGATTGATCAGCTGACCGTTCTCGCAGAACAGGTCGGCGTGCCTATTTATAAAGACCCGGAAAATAAAAACCCGGTAGAGATTGCCGCAAAGGCGATCCAGCATGCAAAAGATAATAACCTGGATGTGGTTATCGTCGATACAGCAGGCCGCTTGTCTATCGACGAGGTCATGATGAACGAAATCTCCAACATCAAGGATTCCATCCTGCCTAATGAGACGCTTTTTGTGGTGGACTCTATGACCGGTCAGGATGCTGTAAATACAGCCAAGGCCTTCAACGACCGCATCAATTACGACGGTGTGGTACTCACCAAGCTCGATGGTGATACACGTGGTGGTGCTGCTTTATCCGTAAAATACACGGTTGGCAAACCAATCAAATTTATCAGTGCCGGTGAGAAACTGGATACCCTGGATGTTTTCCACCCGGATCGGATGGCCCAGCGTATTCTTGGAATGGGTGATATTGTTTCTTTCGTAGAACGCGCCCAGGAACAGTTTGATGAGAAAGAAGCCAAGCGACTTGAGAAGAAAATCAAGAAGAATAAATTTGACTTCAACGATTTCCTAAGTCAAATGGCTCAGATCAAAAAGATGGGTGATATGAAAAGCCTCATCAATATGATCCCCGGTATGAGTAAGGTGACCAAAAACCTGGATATAGACGATAAAGCCTTTGGAAAGGTAGAGTCTATCATTCATTCCATGACTCCCGAAGAACGTGGCAATCCGGAACTACTCAATATGAGTCGCAAAAAACGAATCGCCAAAGGCTGTGGCCGCGACATTCACGAAATCAATATGTTTATCAAAAACTTCCACCAAATGCGGAAGATGATGCATAAGATGAGTAAAGGCGGTGCTTTCAACGCGCCTCCGGGCGGAATGCCGGGTATGGGAAGAGGCAGAAGATAAATCTACTCTTCATCCTCTAATAAATTTCTCAACTCATTCAATTTTAGCATGCACTCAATGGGTGTCATTCCATTGAGATCCATATCCAACAGCATTTCCCGCAATTTTCCGGCGGTAGGATCTACGGTTTCAAAAATGCTCAATTGAAGGTTGTTGGATATTTCGGAAGGATCTGCATTTTGAGTAGACGGTCCGCCCACTTCTGAAGCACCTTTTTCATTGGTCAGCCGTTGACCTTCCAACTGGGTCAGAATCTGGGCAGCTCGTTCCAGAATCGGACGAGGCATTCCAGCCATTTTGGCTACATGAATACCAAAGCTGTGGGCACTCCCTCCCGGCACCAGTTTCCGAAGGAAAATTACTTTATTACTTACTTCCTTAACTGAAATATTAAAATTCCGGATGCGCTCGAAACGGTTGGCCAGTTCGTTTAGCTCGTGGTAATGGGTGGCAAAAAGTGTCTTCGGATGAGCCAGCTGATTGGTATGCAGAAATTCAGCAATAGACCAGGCGATACTGACGCCATCGTAAGTGCTGGTTCCTCGCCCAATCTCGTCCATAAGGATTAGGCTTCGCTCGGAAACATTATTGAGAATGGAAGCCGTCTCATTCATTTCCACCATGAAGGTTGACTCTCCGGATGAGATATTATCGGAGGCCCCCACACGGGTAAACACCTTGTCGACAATCCCCAGTTTTGCAGAGGAAGCCGGCACAAAGGATCCCATTTGAGCCATTAAACTAATCAGGGCTGTTTGCCGCAGCAAGGCCGACTTACCGGCCATGTTTGGTCCCGTGATCATCAGGATTTGTTGAGACTCATTATCCAGATAAACATCATTGGGAACATACGCATCGCCCAGCTCCAGTTGTTGTTCGATCACCGGATGGCGACCGTCTCGAATATCAGTAACCAGACTGTTATTCACCTCAGGTCGACAATAATTATTGGTAATGGCTACCCGGGCAAAAGAGAGCAGACAGTCTATCCGGGCGATCAAATGGGCATTGTGCTGTACCGGTTGAATGTAATCAGCCATCGAAAGCACCAATTGATCAAAAAGTAGTTCTTCCCGGGCGAGTACCTTTTCTTCGGCACCCAGGATTTTGCTTTCCAGCTTTTTAAGCTCGTCAGTTATATACCGCTCGGCATTGGTCAGGGTTTGCTTGCGGGTCCATTCTTCCGGAACCTTGCCTTTATCTTTGTGCTTGTTGGTTACTTCGAGGTAATATCCAAATACGGAGTTGAATCCGACTTTCAGATTATCGATACCGGTTCTTTCTGCTTCTTTGGTCTGGATATCGACCAGCATTTGCTTGCCATTCCGAATGATATGCCGCAATTCATCCAGGTCCTTGTCAAATCCATCAGCGATCACGCCCCCTTTCGATAAATTCACCGGAGGATCTTCTACCAGTTGCTTTTCGATGGTTTCCTGTAAAACCGGACATGGGTTTATCCCGTCACCGATTTTGCGCAAATAATTATTGGGGGATTCCAATAAATGTCCTTTTACTTCTTCCAGTTCTCCAAGTGCCCGTCCCAATTGTACTGCCTCCCGCGGATTAATTTTACCCAGCGGCACCTTGGAAATAAGACGTTCGATATCCCCCATCGGGCGAATGTGCTTTTCCAGAAAGTTGCCTTCCTCCGGCTTGTCAATGAAGTACTGAACCACCTCTAGTCGGGCCTGAATATCCGGGAGTTTTTTCAGCGGTAAAACCACCCATTTTTTGAGTAGCCTCGCTCCCATCGGAGAAATCGTCTTATCCAGAATCCCGATCAATGGCACCCCCGTTTCATGCTGGCTATAGATCAATTCCAGATTGCGAATGGTAAAACGGTCCAGCCACACAAATTCGTCGGGTTGCACCCGGCTGATGGCATTTACGTGTTGCAGGTTCTTGTTTTCGGTTACTGCCAGATAATGCAAGGTTGCACCGGCAGCGATTTGTGCCAGCAACATTTCTTCCACGCCATAGCCTTTGAGGCTTTTAACCTTAAAGTGGTCCAGCAGTTTTTCCCGACTGTAGTCGAATGTAAACACCCATTCGTCCATGCCGAAGGTGTATAGTTTATCGCCAAACTGCCGTTCAAAAGTCTTTTTATCGCTCTTCGAGTAGAGCACTTCAGAAGGTTGAAAACTTTGGAAAAGTTTATCTGCGTAGGAAATGTCTCCTTCGCAAACTAAAAACTCACCGGTCGAAATATCCAGAAACGAAAGGCCAACCTTGTTTTTCCGGCCAAAAGATATGGAGGCCAGGTAATTATTTTTCCGATGATCCAACAATTGATCATCTATGGCAATACCCGGTGTAACGACCTCTGTGACGCCGCGCTTCACAATCTTTTTCTGGGGGGAAGGTTTCTCCAGTTGCTCACAAATTGCCACCCGAAATCCGCCTCTTACCAGTCTGGGTAAATACGTATCCAGCGAATGATACGGGAATCCCGCCAACTCTATCTTACTCCCGCCATTATTTCGATTGGTAAGCACAATGCCCAGCACCTGGCTGGCCTTTACCGCATCTTCACCAAAAGTTTCGTAAAAGTCCCCTACCCGAAACAGCAAAATGGCATCAGGGTGTTTGGATTTCACCTGAAAGTATTGCTGCATCAAGGGTGTAACCTTACTCTTTGTCGCTGCTTTTTTCGTTTTTTTGGCCATCAGGACAAATATACCCGACCATCCGTAATGGACAAAAATTAATTTGGCCATTGTGTCATTATGAAAAGATAACTTCAGATTCGGATGAATTTCGAAGGCTGTAGCGGCTTTCGCCGAAAGGCTAAAAAAACAGGCTGAAATGCAGCTTGTTAATCTCCTGAAGATTTATGCTTTGCTACCGCATCCAAATTTTCTACATTTGTTGCGAAATGCGCGTATTCAACGACCTGGCAGATCTGCCCGATTTTAAGAATGCCGTCCTTACGATCGGCTCCTTTGATGGTGTCCATTCCGGCCACCAGAAGATCCTGGAACAGGTTAACCAGCTTGCCCGTACCAATCAGGGTGAGAGTATTGTCATCACTTTTCATCCCCATCCCAGGCTGGTCATTTACCCCAACGATAAGGAGCTGCGATTACTAACCACCATCGAGGAAAAGATACAGTTGTTTCGCCGCTACGGCATAGATAACGTCGTTGTAGTGCCTTTTACGGTGGAGTTTTCCCAACAATCAGCGGATGAATACATCCAGCGTTTTCTGGTTGATAAGTTTCATCCCAAACACATTGTAATCGGTTATGATCATCGTTTTGGTCTCAACAGACAAGGCGACATCAACTACCTCAAATGGCATACCAAAGACTTTGGCTTTGAGGTACTGGAAATTCCCAAACAGGAAGTCGAAGATATCGCTGTCAGTTCCACGAAAGTGCGTAAAGCCATTGAGCAGGGAGAGGTGGCGCAGGCTGCCCGATGGCTAAATCACCATTTTACCCTTACGGGGAATGTAATTAAAGGAGAGCAACTGGGCAGCAAGTTGGGATTCCCCACGGCCAATCTCGATCTGGGTAGCAAACATAAAATCGTACCACCGGATGGCGTTTATGCTATTGTGGCGACCCATAAAGAACAACAATATCAGGGCATGTTGTACATCGGCAACCGCCCCAGTCTGCCGCACCTCCCTCAGAAAAGCATTGAAGTCAATCTCTTCAATTTTGACATGGATATTTATGGAGACAAGCTTCGACTGGAGCTTGTCGAAAGATTACGAGGAGACCTGACCTTTGACACGCTGGAAGACCTAAAATCCCAATTGGCGCGAGATAAAGAAGCGTGTCTTGAAATACTAAACAAGCCGGCAGGAAATTCGCGGAAGCAAGCAAAAAGCCTGCCCAAAGTATCGGTGGTATTGCTCAATTACAATACGCGAGATCTGCTCGAAAAAATGATCCCCGCTGTATTGGAAACCCAATACGACAATCTCGAAATCGCGGTTATTGACAATGGCTCCACCGATGGCTCTGTGGGCTTTCTACAGGCGCGTTTCCCCCTTGTAAAATGTGTGGAACTAACTGAAAATCACGGATTTGCCGGCGGGTACAATCTGGGCTTAAAAGAAATTGAAGCCGAATACGTGGTGTTGTTAAACACCGATGTAAAAGTGGATCCAAACTGGCTGCAACCGCTTATTGCGCTACTGGAAAATGACAAAACCGTAGGAGCTGTCATGCCCAAAATACTGGATTACAACCAGCCCGATCAATTTGAGTATGCCGGAGCCGCGGGCGGTTGGATTGACTACCTGGGCTATCCCTTTTGCCGGGGCCGCATTTTTCAAACCGTGGAAAAAGACCAGGGGCAATACGATCAGCCTCAGGAGATTTTCTGGGCGTCCGGAGCCGCATTTGTCTTGAGACAAAGCCTGTTTGAAAAGCTGAATGGATTTGACGGATCCTTTTTTGCCCACCTCGAAGAAATAGACCTTTGCTGGCGCATCAAGCGAGCCGGCTATCGCATCCTTGCCATACCTGAATCAAAAGTGTGGCACATTGGTGGCGGTACGCTCAATTACGAATCCACCAGAAAAACATATTTAAATTTCCGCAACAGCCTCTACATGCTGATAAAGAATGAAGAGCGTCGGAAGTTGCGCTGGCTCATTCCTTTGCGACTCATTCTGGACGGCATTGCAGGCTTTCAATTTTTGCTTCAGGGCAAAACGGCCCACATAGGTGCTATCCTCCGTGCTCACGGTCACTTTTACAGAAACTTCGGCACCTACCGCAAAAAACGAAAAAGCGAAAGCGATCAAATTGCCCGGATAAGCATATCCAGCGAAATGAATCGTTCGGGAATTTATTCCAAAAGCATTATCTGGCAGTATTTCATTCGCCGCCGGAAAACCTTTAAGTCTCTGCCATGAAAAATAATATCCAGATAATCCATGAGGATGATCACATCCTGGCAGTCGACAAGCCGGCCGGATGGCTAAGTATTCCCGATCGTTACGATGCGGAAAAACCCAACCTGTATACTTGGTTGAAAGCGCAATACGAAGAAATTTACACCGTCCATCGGCTTGATAAAGACACTTCCGGCATCCTGCTTTTTGCGCGTACTCGCGAAGCCCATAAACACCTGCAGCTCCAGTTTGAACAACGCGAAGTTGAAAAAACATATCATGCCATTGTTGAAGGCAAGCCGACCGAAGAAAAGGGAACGATCGATTTTTCCCTAACCCGCCATACGGTAAAAGCCGGGATGATGCAGGTTACCGGGCGCGGCAAACCCTCCATTACGCATTACGAAGTAATAGAACCCTTCAAACAGGCTGCTTTCATACACTGCCATCCCGAAACGGGGCGTACGCACCAGATTCGGGTTCACCTTGCCGAAATTGGCCATCCCCTTCTCGCAGATCCGCTCTACGGCCATCGTTCAGAATTTTACCTGTCTTCCATAAAACTTCGGAAATACCGCCAGGGCAAAAACAAAGAAGAACGGCCGCTCCTCTCCCGCACGCCGCTTCATGCCGCTGTCCTGAAGTTTAAACATCCTGGATCTGATGAAGAAATTCAGCTGGAGGCACCTCATCCAAAAGATATGCGTGCCAGTTTAAACCAGTTGAGAAAATGGGCTTCCGTCCAATGAGCTTTCTCCGCATACCGGAGAAATACGATCCCTGGCTGATCGCTTTACTGAGTCTGCTTTTTTTCCTCCCCGGACTCGGACAAGTACACCTTTTTGACTGGGACGAGATAAATTTTGCCGAGTGTGCCCGGGAAATGATCGCCAGTGGAAATTACCTGCAGGTCCAGATCAACTTTGAGCCCTTTTGGGAGAAACCTCCCTTATTTTTTTGGATGCAGGTTCTTTCCATGAAGGTATTTGGCATCAATGAATTTGCGGCTCGTTTTCCCAATGCACTAGCCGGACTCATTGGGTTGCTGGCCATGTATTTCATAGGCAAAAAATGGAAGGATCGTCGCTTTGCTCTGCTGTGGACAGCCGCCTATTTTGGGAGCCTCCTCCCCCATCTATATTTCCGTTCCGGTATCATTGATCCCTGGTTTAACCTGTTCATTTTTGGTAGTTTATATGCCTGGATTCGTTTAAGCCAGCCTCAATCCCATGCGCTGAAATGGGCAATATTCGGTGGTGTATTGCTTGGCTTGGGCGTCCTGACAAAAGGTCCGGTTGCCGGATTAATTTTAGGGCTATGTGTATTGATATTCTGGCTTTTATCCCGCTTCCGCGAATTGCCAAACTGGCGGCCTGTTGGTGCCTTCATATTGCTTTGTGTTTTGACCATTGCCAGTTGGTTTGGCTTGGAATGGTATCAAAACGGCCCCTGGTTTACAAAGACTTTCGTCGAATATCAAATCAGACTTTTATCCACCGAAGATGCCGGACATGGCGGTTTTCCGGGCTATCACTTTGTAGTTTTATTGCTCGGTTGTTTTCCGGCAGGAAGCCTGGGGCTCAGGGCTTGGTTTAAAAAAGTGCAAGCAGATGACGAATGGCAGATGCAGCGCTGGATGCGCATTTTGTTTTGGGTGGTGTTGATCCTGTTCAGTCTGGTACAATCCAAGATTGTGCATTACAGTTCGCTCTGTTATTACCCGCTAACTTTTTTGGCTGCCCTTCAAATTTACTCCTGGCTTGACAAAGGAATAGCCATTCCAAAATTAGAGAAGTGGACGACGCTGGGTATTGGGGGGATTTGGGTAATTGCCTGCCTTGCTCTCCCCTTTTTAGGTATGCACCCACAATGGATAAAACCATTATTGAGTCAGGATCCTTTTGCAATGGCTAATATGCAGGCAGATGTTGTCTGGACCTACTGGCAATTAATTCCGGGTCTATTTCTGCTGGGATTATTGATTTGGTTCTTTGGGTTCCGAAGCAAACGAGGATTAATCCAGTGGGATGTAAATCGCTTGTTTTTCGGCACCGCGATTTTCCTGTTCCTGGCATTGGCCATGTTTATCAATCGCATTGAAGGCTATTCCCAAAGAGCCGTTATTGAATTTTACAAAGAACATCAGGGGGAAGATGCCTATTTCCAACCGATGGGATATAAGAGTTATGCGCATTTGTGGTACAGCCGTGTACCGGCCAACCACCCGCCAGAGAGTAAAGACAAAGGATGGCTTTTAAGCGGTGATATTGACAAGAATGTGTACTTCATTACCAAAATCACTAAAGAAGGCGATCTGGCTCAAAAACCGGAATTGGAGAAGGTTTGGGAGAAGAATGGATTTGTGGTGTTTTTGCGCCGAGTTGGTGAGTAGGCCTACCCAATTCGGGTTCCATTCTCAACTTGCCTTTCGGGTTGGATTAGGATAACATCTTTATCGTCACCCAGACCTCCCAATACCAGGCACTCGCTCATCCTATTCGCAATTTGTTTGGGTGGAAAATTTACCACGGCTACAATTTGTTTTCCGATTAGGTCATCAGTCTCATAAAGAGTCGTGATTTGAGCGGAGGATTTTTTGATTCCCAGTTCACCAAAGTCGATTTGTAAAACAAAGGCAGGATTGCGGGCTTCCTCAAAGGGCTCGGCAGCAATGATGGTTCCGATTCGCATTTCAACTTTGGCAAAATCCTGCCAGGATATTTGGTTTTGCATATGTAATACAAAGGTTGGGCCCCAATGGGGCCGATTTCTAATCTATTGTTTTGCGTTTGGTTGTTTCCAAAGATTCCTATATCAGGCAGTACTATAAAGGTTACACCTTTGTAACATTCTGCGCATGGCTAAGCAATAGCTCCGTAGGTGCCGCACTTTTACCTCGGCTTATTCAACCAAATCTAGGTGTCGCTCCTACGGAGCTTATCATTGATTAATGAATGTATTCTACAAAGGTTAGGCCCCGATGGGGCCAAGTTCTAATCTATCGTTATCACTTGGGATTGCCTCCAGAGGAGGCATACCTTTGTAACTCATAACTCAAATCTAAGTGATAGCTCCGTAGGAGCGGCACTCCCCCTCAATCATTCTAACCAATTGAAGAGGTATTCATCTTTATACTCTATACCACTCTCTTTTAAGAACCTCATATACTCCTGTTGAAAGGAGCTTTTTTTGTGATGTTCGGGCTGTGATCGAATATAATTAATGACATTACAAAGCTGTTCTCTGGAATAAGAAAAAGCACCGAAACCACTTTGCCAGGAAAACCTGGATGGAGTTAACTTTTCCTGGTTTATCATTTTGGAGGAATTAGATTTTACATCCCTCACAAGCTCAGAAATTGATTGATGCGGATTCAACCCGACCAACAAATGAATGTGATCAGGCATTGAATATATTGCTAACAATTTATGCCCTTTATTTTGAACGATCCCGGAAACATACTTTTCGACTCGCTCTCTAATTGGTTCTTTAATCATGGAATCACGATATTTTACCGCGAATACCAATTGAATATAAAGCTGTGTATAAGTATTTGCCATAGCCTCTATTGATTACACTTATAATAATTTATCCTGGCTATTCACCTACAGGCAAATAGTATTCAACTGAAACCAGAATGAGGACTATTCTATTCGTTTAGAGTTTGGCACAGACAAATGGTACCGATTTTAGAGGAGAATTGAAAGATATTAGAATTTGTGAGAAAATTCAAGAGCTAGGTTAATTCTTAATGAGGTACCATCTCCTGGTTTTTGTTCATAAACTACAGGTATTGCACCTAATTTAGGTGTCGCTCCTATGGAGCTTATCATTGACTGGTGAATTTATTCTACAAAGGTTGGGCCCCGATGGGGCCGATTTCTAATCTATTATTTTGTTTTTGATTGTTTCCAATGATTCCTTAAAAAGGCAGCACCAAAATGCTTCCTGGATGGCCTATCTGTTTTATGAGTTACTTTCCATTGCCTCCAGCGGAGGCATACCTTTGTAACATTCTACACCTGGCTGAGAATTAGCTCCGTAGGTGCGGCACTTTTTTCTCGGCTTATTAAACCAAATTTAGGTGTCGCTCCTATGGAGCTTATCATTGACTGGTGAATTTATTCTACAAAGGTTGGGCCCCGATGGGGCCGATTTCTATTCTATTTTTTTGCGTTTGGTTGTTTCCAAAGATTCCTATATCAGGCAGTACTATAAAGGTTACACCTTTGTAACATTCTGCGCATGGCTAAGCAATAGCTCCATAGGTGCGCACTTCTTTTCCTAACTTCTCTTTGTCACCCCCATAAACGGATCCACACCGGGAGCTAAGGGATTTCCGGCAGACCGCCTATATGAAACCACCTGCCCCACATGATAAGCAACATCCGTAAGCGGACCGGTTATCACTCGCCAAAGTGGGGATTTGAACTGTTGCTCTCCAGACTGAAGGATCAAAGCCATATCCTCCATTTTATCATCAGCCATTGTCGTAAAAAGGTTACTGGCTTCTTTCAGATCGCTTAAAGCTTTTGATCGCAGAGATTCATAAGAAAGAGTCGAAAAATCAAGAGGAGGAAGGATAACTTCATTTCTGGCAACCAGGCGAAGGCCTTCTGTCAATTCACAAATGTGAACAAGCGTTTCAATCAAACTCCTGCCACCACCGGAAGGACGGTAATTCAAATCCTCCTGCCTCAGATCTTGCGTTGCCCAATAGTATCGATATCCTAAACCATCAAGCATCCTGCCAAAAACATTCGAGGCCGTATAATCAGTCGGAAAATCCGGAATACTTGAATAGGGTAAATCGTTCATAAAATAACCATGTTGAATGGAGAATGCTGAATTCAGAGTTTCCCATTTTAAACAGCAGGATTAAAACAACTTCATCCTAAAACCCAATTAATCCAATATCACCACTTTTTTTAACTGTCGAATTTGATCCGTTTCCAGCAGGATAAAATAGATGCCCGATTCCAATTCAGTTCCATCCATTTTTAATTGATGTACACCTTGCTTTTGCTCGCCATCAAATAATGTATCCAAAACGATCCCGCGGACATCCAGAAGTTGAACGGACACTTTAGAAGCTTTGGTTAGTTGATATTCAATTTTGCTTTCATCCTGTAGTGGATTTGGAAAAACCTGCAATCCTGAAGCTTCCTTTTCAATTTCATCTATCGCAGAAACCATACTTATTTCCATAAACTCTTCCACAGGCAAAGCTTCATGCGTAATGCGTACCGAATGGATAGCCCCTTTAAACCAGGACACCTGATTCAGGCGAACCCCCAGAGAGGTTTGGCCGCTGCTTACTTCCTGGTAGGTTACCATTCCTTCCAGTTCTTTTTGTCCGTCTACATAATGCTCCATTTGCCCGTCCTTATAGATTAGTGCTGCATGGCTCCATACATCCAGATCGTGTACAAATGAATAGTCCAGTAAGGCCAGGCTCGAACCGCCCGATTTAATAAAGGTGTCTAAACTCCAATTTTCATCGGCGGGATTTCGCAACTCGATAAGTATTCTGTTTTCATCATCTTGCTGCATGTGCAAAAAACGCTGCTCCACTCCTCCTCCGGCATAAGGCTTGAAAATGATTTCCACTGTAAACTCGGTTGCACCAGACAACGGATTATTGGCTACGATAAGTCCGTCATCTATTCCATCAAACTCCACGACAAAACCTATTTCTGTTTCGATAACCTGAGGATCTCCGATCACCTCTACATCGTTTCCATCAATCTGTACCAGGTTATCTACGATCCATAATATCTGTTCGGCCTGCGCCTGAAGTGAAAACACGCTAGCGGCAAAAAGTAAAAAAACAAAAGCTTTTTTCATGGAAGGATATTTTTTGATAAGTATACGTAAACTGAACTAAAAAAAGGCCCATTTCCGAAGAAATGGACCTTTCCTAACTAAATCAATCTCGTTGAAACTAACGATTTAGCATTTTCAATAAATGAACGTCAGTTCTACTTCACAAACTTTAAAGCTGCTACTCCTTTTTCAGAGATTAATCGCAGCATATAAGAACCTGAAGCCAATTGCGAAACGTTCAATTCAATACTTTGTTTACCAGTAGCTACTGTTCCGAGGTCTTCGACCTTCAGAATGCGGCCACTCATATCTACTATTTCCAAACGCATATTCACAGATTCCTTCATATCAATTTGTACAAAGGCATTGTCTGAAACAGGATTTGGGAACAAGATGAACTGGTTTAGCAATCCATTCAGATTATCGGTAGAAATTACCATTTCCAATGGGAAAGTTGTACCGTCTGCCAGCGCTACCCAAACATCAAATGCGGGTTCTTCACCGGCAAAGAAACCAGAAGCGAAAACCGTAGCTGCTCCTCCTTCCAAGCCAGAGACATCTGCTACATAGGTCAACAATTCATTGGTGTTATCATCTGCAGGTGTAATCCCCAAATTGTAAACATCTGCAGGTACGTTTAAATAACCGTTGCTAAATCCACCGTATGCAACATCGTCAAATAATACATCCGTTGTTCCGGATACAATAACATCTACAGCCGGAGCATCCGGTGAGCCATGATAAAGCAGCAAGTCTACACCTGTTCCAGCGGCAGCCTCCTGTGCCTCTCCATAGGCTGCGATAGTGAATGGTGTTGCTGCATCCCCTACGACACCAGAAGCAACCAGTACATAAGTGTCACCATTATCGGCAAAAGTGAGATCTTCATCGTAAACAGCTTCTGAAATATCGGCACCCGTTGGGACTACTTTGACGTTTATAGCTTGATTTGCAGGTGCAAAATCGAATGCTGTGGCTTGTCTAAATGCTACATTTTCGTAAGCAAGGGCATCATTCAGGTAAATATCAACCGCAGGATCGGGTGCGTTGTGAATGATTTGATAACGGGCTATTTCTACATTTGGCAATTCGTAAACATCGCCATTTCCATCTGCAGCGTATAATCCAAAACCAGGACTACCTCCGAGAATACCGGAAGCAAAAACAGTTACAGCCTGTCCTTCAAAAAGCCCCAGAGGCGCTTCAAAGGTGGCAACAATATCTGGCGATCCGGCTGCTTTTACGTCCAGGTAATAAGTTCCGGCCGGTACAGCTGTATAGGAGGAGGTATATTCGCCGTAAGGCAAATCTGAAATCAAGTTTCCTACAGCGCGGGCATCAACATCTACATTTGGGGCACCAGGTGCTCCATGCAGTGCTATAAATTCTGCGGTGGTTGGATCATCAGCATCCACTTTCGTACCTGCAAAGGCTTGCAGGGCGAATGGTGTATCCGGGTCACCAACAAGACCTCCTGCAGCAACTATATATGTTTCATTAGCATCAAATGTTACCGTAAAATTAGCAACCGTATCCTGTACACTGGAGCTTCCTGCAACAGCTACTCCAATCTCAAGGGGTACACCCGCCGGGAAAACAGTATAAGGTGTGGCGGTGCGGAAATCAAAATCAGTAATGGCAATTGCGCCGTTTAAATATACATCCACACTACCCGCTGCTGCGGTTGGCGAATTATGAATCAACTGAACACTGGCTTCTTCATCAAGCAATGGTAATTCAATAACATCACCTGAGTTCAGTACCGCAAACAACCCAAAGTCCGGTGCATTGGCAAGAAGGCCGCTGGCAAATACAATGGCTGCTTCTCCTTCCAAACCCCGCAAATCGGCGTAGTATGGGAGAATAACATTCCCGAGAGAAGGAACTTCAACATCCACAAAATAAGGGGCTGCAGGAAGGGATACATAACCCGTGAAATCACCGTATTCCAATCCGTCAACTACATCACCGGTGAATACCCCGGTTAAATCTACATTTACGGCAGGTGCATCGGCTCCACCATGGTGAATATTAACTACTATCTCATCAGGTGTGGCATTGGACTCGAGCCCCATATCTTCAATCAACAATTGCAAGGGTTGATCGGGCGATCCCAATAGACCGGAAGCAAATACAACATAGGTAGCGCCATTTTCAAGCGTTACATCCGGTCCGTCATAGACATCACCTGTATTTGGGTCTCCACCTTCGGCAACAACCTGAATGTCTAAGGGAATATCAGCCGGAGCAAAAACAAATTCAGTGGCTGTACGGTATTCGAATCCGGTGACCAGCTCGATGCCACTAGCATAGACATCAACGGTTGGAGCTACTGCGTTGTGTACCAACTGAACTCTCGAAACAGGATTATTGGGCAAGGCCACTACTGTACCGTCAGGCAATGCAGCAAACAATCCAAAATTTGGAGTGTCTCCCAGAAATCCACTGGCAAACACGGTAGCTGCTCCGCCTCCTAATCCGTTGAGGTCAGCGGCAAAAGTAGCAACGATGCCGGAGTTACCGGCAGCTCGAATATCTATATAATAGAGGTCTGGGCTGAGGGGAGCATAAGTAGTAAATTCGCCGAAAGGCAAGTCTAAAAACACGTTCCCCAGGGTGCGCAATCCAATATCGACATTAGGTGCGTCTGGTGAACCGTGAAAGGCAGCTATTTCGACCTGATCCGAAGAGGAAGCAGATTCCTGCGCCATCGGATTTATTGCCAAATTGAAAGGTGTATCCGGGTCACCAACGATTCCATTTGCAATAACCACATAAGCGGTTTGGTCATCCAGTTGGCCAATATCAAAACTGGCCACATTGGCATCGCCGGGGTCACTTGGACTCAGTTTTATATCTACCGTTAAATCAGCGTTTGGCGGTACATCCAAAAACGGGGTGGCTCCCCGAAACGGCACTGCTTCCAATTCCGGTAACAGTCCTCCATTGACATAAATATCAACGACTGGTCCGTTGTCGGTGCCTGGAAATGGTGAATTGTGAATTACTTGCACGCGAGCTTGTGAGAAAGCTACAAGAGCGCATAGCATGGTCAGGAGGGTAAATAGCCCTTTCTTCATGATACAATTTTTTGGTTAGAATAGATTAAATAATCAAATTGGCAATCCGTGCAATGTGTTAGAGAGAAAATTGCATAGAACCAATTGAAAAAAGCACGAGAAAATGGTTTCCGTCTTGCTTTCATTGGGTGTAACAAAGAAGGTCCCTTCGTGTTTAGCCTTTTTTCAAATGATTGATCCGAAATGGTCAAATTGACTGCTAAACGTCATTCCTGCATTAGGGATTAATCCGCCCCAAAAATTAGTTAGGAAATCGAAATGAATTCCCAAACGGGTTTCCATTGAGTATATTACCTTTGGACAGCCGGTAAAACCCCGTTCATGACAGCCATTCAATTACACATACCCTGCCTGGTTCAGCAGCAACAATTGGAAGAAGGACAAGCCATGTATTATTTGCGCCCCTTGTTTCAAATGTACCCTATGGCCTCCCATGCCCGATTTGATCAGGCACTTGAAACCCTCCGGCGAGAGATTAGATCTCAATTGGATCAGTGGCAGATTGATCGGCAGCAGGTAGATGACTTACTTTGGTATGCATTTGATCCGGATATTGAATCCCATAAATTCAATCTGGACATAACGCTCAACAAGCGAACCTGGCAAGGCAGTTTCAGCCTTTTTACTTTCCAGTTAAAAAATCTCCACTTTGGCTACATCCCCGGATTTGACAATCATTTTTTCCTGACAGATCCGGAAAGCGATTTAAATCTTAGGGCACAATTTCAGCAGCAAGTGGAGTATTTGCTAAGGGATATTCATCGAAAAGATCCCGCCGAATTCAATTTCGAAAATTATGTAATTCCAAAACGAGAGTTCATCACCTCGCTGGAGTTGGAGCTCAATGTCAAAAACCAGGATTTCAAATTTGACCGCAGTAAGCAAAACTCCCTGGCCATGTTGTTTGGCGGACAAACGAGTTTTGAAGGGACTTTGGAGATTTACAAGGTCGCTGAGAATCTCAACTTCCGCTATCCTCAAAATCTTTCGAGGGCCTATTATAGGGAAGAATTGGTGGAGCGCTACCAGGATCTCATGTTTGGCAAACACGCAGCCCCCGTTGCCCTTGTTGGGCCGGAAGGATCAGGCAGACATTCCATTTTGGAAGAAGGTTTATATCGATACCTGAAAACGAGACCCGGTAATGGCGGACATGAACGCAAATGCTGGCTCATGGATCCCAACCAGGTTATTGCAGGCATGAGTGTTGTGGGATGGTGGGAACAGCGGTTTGAATCCATCTTAAACTACATCCGCAAAGCAGGCCCCGAGCCCGATCTGCTGGTGGTGGATAATCCACTTGCACTGCTCCGCATCGGAAGATCGGCCCAATCATCGCTCAATCTGGCAAGTCTTTTAAAGCCCTATCTGGAAAAAAGACAAATCCCTGTAACCCTGATTGCGAGTACCGGTCAGTGGAAGTTGTTGCAGGAACAAGATCCGGCGCTGGCCAGGCAATTTCAACTTATTCGGGTAGAACCGGCAGAGCAGGAACTGGCGGTGCGTATATCACTAAAAAAACGGAGGTGGCTCGAAAAGAAATACAATTGCCACATCACCATTCCTGCCATTCAGGAGCTTTTTAAACTACACCGAAATTTCTTCCACGAAAGAGCCTTGCCCGGTAGTGTTATCCGGCAATTGGAACAGCTGGTAAGTCGCGAACCCTTTGGATATATCGATATACCACAGGTACGAGAAGCTTTTAGCAACCTGAGTGGTTGGAAAGACCAGATCTTCAACGAAAACAGCCGACTTCAGCAGGATGAAATTGAGGAAATAATAGGTTCACAACTGGTTGGGCAAAAAGAAGCCGTAGATGCTTTAGGTGGTGCCATCCACCTTGTGAAAGCACGTTTAAACAATCCGGGCAAACCTTACAGCTCCTTTCTCTTTGTCGGCCCAACCGGAGTTGGAAAAACCCAGGCAGCCAAGGTCCTTTGTCGCACCTTAACCGGCTCGGAGAAAGCGCTGGTGCGCTTTGACATGAATGAATACCTCGATGGAGGAGCGGCACAAAGACTCATCGGAAGTTTTGCACAACCCGAAGGACATCTTACCTCACGGGTGCGATTACAGCCCTTTTGCGTTCTGTTGTTTGATGAAGTTGAAAAGGCCCATCCTGCTGTAGTCGATCTGCTTTTGCAGGTGCTCGACGATGGCCGCCTCACAGACAGCCGCGGACGGAAAGTCGACTTTACAAACACCTTTATTATCCTGACCTCCAATCTGGGTTCCAGAGAAGCGGAGAGCCGGCTTGGTTTTAGAACTGAAAGTTGGGATGAACGGGATGCCTATCAAAAAGCGCTGTCCAAACATTTTCGTCCGGAGTTTATCAATCGTATTGATGAGACTGTTGTTTTTAGTCCCCTTACGGAGAAAGAAATTCTGGGAATTGCCCGCCTTCAGATCCGCGAACTGCTTAGTCGGGATGGATTTGTGCGACGTACTACCTTGTTAAACATTTCGGCGAAAGCCTTAGAATGGGTCGCCCGAAGAGGTTATGATCCCAAAATGGGCGGACGTGCGCTCAAGCGTCAAATAGAACGAGATCTCACCCGCTTGTCTGCTGAGCAGCTGATTCGGATACCAAGTGAGCACCCTATCCTGTTGACCATTGACCTGTTAGAGAATAAACTTAAGCCCAAAATTACCAGTCTGGAGTTTGTAAAACCAAACCCCAAAAGTTGGCAGCCTGAAATGCCTCATGAACTAAAAGGCGGACGGTTTTACAGACAACTCCTTCAACGACTTGAATCGCTTGAGCAGAAAGTGCGAGACATGGATGAGCTTCCCGGAACCTCCATGCTGGATATCAGCCAGGCTACCGAAAACTGGGAATATTATCACTTTCAAAACAGCATTGCTGAACAAAAAGAGCGGATCCAAACACTTCTACTCGGTCATCGGGATCCCAACTTTAGGGACTCGCCAATTCAAGCATATCGATTCCGGTCCGGAGCTTTACCGACTGATGCGGGTAAGGACTTCTTCCGGGCCGACCAATTGAGCGAATTTAGAGAACATTACCGTTTGGGGCAGCAACACTTCAATAGTCAGCAAAGCGAATTTATGTCGCAGTATATTGAAGTAAGACAGCTGGAACTCAGTGGTTATCATTTCCTAAATGAACAAGCCGATCAACTAAGCCTGATTGTGGAACCCTGCATCCAACATGCAGATGAAGCCCCCTTAAAGTATTTGTTTGATCAATATGCTGCCTGGTTTAAGGATCGTGAAATACCCCACGACGCGCATCATGGCTCTCGAATCATCAAAGCTGAAGACTTTGGCCTGTATGATCAGCTACGGGGAGAACTTGGTTTGCACTTTTTCTATGGCCCGGTTGGCAGCCCGATACCGGTCCGCGTGAAAATTGACCGTCCCGGAGCCAAACAAGGGCCGGACAACACCGAAAAGATCATTCGCATTTACGATCGGGGAAATACGCTTATCGATATTCGTTCGGGCTTTGCCAATGAATTCCATGCCAGTCCGCAAGAATGGAACCTTCTTGTCTTTGCCGGCTGGACAGATGAAATCAGAAATTTAAAACCGTAAACTTCCTATGAACTTACTGGAACCGTTTAATCACATCAAAACATTCATCTTTGATATCGACGGGGTTTGGACCAATAGCCAAATGCTCATCACGGAGGAAGGGCACCTGCTTCGATCTATGAGTACCCGAGACGGTTTTGCAGTCAAGCAAGCCCTAAACGAGGGGTACAAAATTTGCATAATAACCGGTGGAAAATCGGCCGGTGTTGCCAGCCGACTGAAAGCCCTCGGAATCAGAGATGTATTTACCGGGGTTCATGACAAACTTGATGTTTACGAAAGTTATGTCGATGGTTTACAGCTCAACGAGGATGAAATTTTATTCATGGGAGATGATATTCCCGATTACAAACCCATGCGACGGGTTGGCTTGCCAACTTGTCCGGCAGACGCTGTCCCGGAAATCAAAAACATCAGTCGCTATATCTCCCCATTCAATGGAGGTGCCGGTTGTGTAAGAGATGTAATCGAAAAAGTGCTCAAGCTGCAGGGCTTGTGGCATGAAGGATAATGCATATGCCCTACTTGAAAATACTTCGGATTCCCAATTTGTTGATCGTCGTACTTACCCAGGCGCTGGTGTACACGTTTTGGCTATTCCCGCTTCAAGGCCATCTGGAAATTGATTTGGCCCTGGATCCCATCCATGCTGCTTTGCTGATGGTATGCACCTTATGCATTACTGCCGGAGGAAACATCATCAACGATATTTTCGATCAGGATGCCGACCTGAAAAACAAGTTTAAAAAAGCGATTGTTGGCAGGCAGATCTCCGAATCTTCGGCCCGACAATATTACTGGTTCATCACCATCGTCGGCGGGGCCATTGCTCTTTATCTGGCTATAAAAACCAGCAATCTGCCCTGGTTATTTCTATACCCGCTGGCCGTTTACCTTTTGTGGGAGTATTCCAAACGTTTAAAGTGTATGCCCCTTTCGGGGAATGTTTTAGTGAGTCTCTTATGTGCTTTTGTAATTGGAATAATCTGGTTTGCCGAAAGGCAAAGCATGGCTATCCTCCAGACAAGCGAACCACAACTTTATCAACATCTGCGCTTGCACCTGATCCACTATATGGCATTCGCAGCAAGTACCACGCTCTTTCGAGAACTCATTAAGGATGTAGAAGATATACCGGGAGATATGCAGGTAGGATGCAACACCCTGGCGGTAAAATTTGGTCCGACGCTCAGTAAAAGATTAATCCTCGCTGTCGGGCTGTTTATCCTGGGATTTACCTTCCTTGTAATTGGCGGCGGGAGTCAAAACGGGAACTTGTTGTTATTTGCACCTGTTTGGATAACCACACTTGCCTGTCTGTTTCTGGTACTTCGTGCCCGAGAGACAAACCATTTTAAACCCATTAGTAAACTGGCCAAATGGCTTATTGTTTTTGGCCTTTTACTGTACCCATTATTGTATCGAGTTTTATGAAAATACTGGAAACGCCCATTTACCTGGCTTCCCAATCTCCACGCAGAAAAGAATTATTGGAACGCGCCGGATTTCGCATTCGGATCCAGGCAGTCGACCTGGATGAAACCATTCCGGAAGGCATGCCCAATGATGAAGCGGCAGAATATCTGGCCCGGGAGAAAGCCAAAGCGGCCATCCCTTTTAGAAAAGATAGTGAAATCTTACTGGCTGCAGACAGCCTCGTTTTTCTGAATGAAAAAGTATATGCCAAGCCCACCGACCGGAACCATGCCATTCAGATGCTCCGGGAATTATCCGGTAATACGCATCGCGTAATTACAGGCGTGTGCCTGTCGGATGGTAAAAGACTCCACTCCTTTTCCGGCATCTCAGATGTTTTTATGGAAGACCTGACGGACGAAGAAATCAAATTTTACGTTGATACCTATAAGCCTTATGATAAAGCCGGAGGTTATGCTATTCAGGAATGGATAGGCCTTTGTCGCATCCGCAAGATCGAAGGAACCTATACCAATATTATGGGATTGCCCATGGATCTGGTATACAAACATCTCACCGCATTCGTACAAACCGAATCATGATTAAGAAACTGATTTTCTACATACTAATCCTTGCCTTTTTCCCGGGATTTACCTCCTGTAAAAAATACGTGGATGGTCCTTATCTGAGTATTCAGTCCAAGAAAAAGCGGGTCATTGGGGACTGGTATGTGTTGCAGGTCATCTCCCCGGATAATTTTGACGTTACCGCTCAATATCAAACTTATACTTTTCATTTTGAAAAAGACAGCGTTGCCCGAATAGCCTACTCAAATTTTGGAATTCCGGATACCATTGATGCCCGTTGGTATCTGGGAAGCAACAAGGATTCCTTCGAATGGATTCTGGATCGAGTGCCGGACAATTTCATTTTCGATTCCCTGACCGTGTTTGATATTTCGCGCCTTACGGCGAATGATTTCTGGCTATTCGATAAGTTTAACAATCAGATTAGGTTGGATGCTTTTTAAACGGAAAACGTTGAGCGTGTATCGTTTTGCGAAATGGGGTTTGGTCTCAATTACGATATTCCCGATTCCCGATCCACGATCCACGATAAACGATCTTCGATTATTCCGGAGGAAAGCGAAATTGGTGTATCGGTGAAATGGTCTAGAACTCGAATTAAAAATTAGACATTAAGAATTAAAAACTCAAACACACCCCTTCTCCCATTCTCTGTGTGAGATTTTCAGGTCTATCGGTGAAATGTAAAATGGTGTAGGCCAGGAATTAAAAATTAAAAACTAAGAATTAAAAATTACTAAACGCCGACACCAGAATAGCCGTAGAAACGGCAGCATTTAGAGATTCAGCTTTGGAGTTGGGGTCTCCTGAAATGAAAATAAGCTCCTCGCACCTGGCAGAAAGCTCCGGACTCATCCCTTTTCCTTCATTGCCAATGACCAGCATACTGCCCGCTTTTTTCTGCCAGTTTTTCAGGGGGCTTCCCGATAAACTGCTGCCCACCCAATGAATTTGCGGGAATTTCGTTTGAATAGCATCGTAGGTTGCAGTCTCGACCGGAACACGCCAAACCGATCCCATGGAGGATTGGATTACTTTCGGATTGAAAGGCTCAACCGTATCAGGTGATAGAAAGATCGCAGCAATACCAAACCAGTCTGCAATACGCAAAATGGTTCCTAAGTTGCCCGGATCTTGTACACGCTCCAGGTATAAGGAGAGGCCGGTCTTAACTTTCTCGGGATCTGGTGCTTTGAATTCGAGCTTCAATTCGGCGACAGCCTGATTTGGAACCTTTTGTTGACTGATTCGTTCCAATTCAGAACCTGAAACCTCCTGTAAGATTGTCTGCAAGTCAGCAGGAAGTGTTGCTCCGGCATTCCAATCTGGTAAAGCGTAGATGGCTTTGATGTTTTGAGGAATATCCCGAATAGCTTCGCGGACCATTTTGTCGCCCTCAACTACGAATTTGTTATACCTTAGCCTGTACTTTTTGAGTTTTAAAGATTGTAGATATTTTATTTGCGCCCTCGATAATGGCATGCCCTTTAGTATAGTTTTTGGCTGATATGAAATTTGTGTTCCGTTTCGCTAGATACTACTTTTTTTTCATTCTGGGATTATCCTTCCTGGGATGCAACACTACCCGGCATTTGGAGGGAGATGATTCCTTTCTCATCCGAAATGAGATTGAATTTGTCGGCAACAAAAAGATCCGAAAAAAGCGCCAGTTACGGGAAGAACTCACCCGACTATACAAGCAGGAACCCAATGGTACCACACTCCTTTTTGTCCCTAAAGAACACTTTTATTACAAGTTGTTAGATACAGCCGGCACCTCCAACTTCAACAAACGATTGAAGCAATGGCAAATGCGTCAGTTTGGAGAAGAACCCGCAATATTTGATCGGGACAAAACCGAACGCACAGCCCAGGCTATTGAATATTACCTGCAAAACAAAGGCTATTTCGAAGCAGATGTCGAGTATTTCATCGATTATCGGGGAAAACGCAATCAGAAGATCATTGTCACCTATGAAGTTGGGCCTAAAACGCGCTACCTAATAGATTCTGTTACTTATCGAAGCGCTGATCCCAAAGTACATGCGCATTTGCAGAAGCTGAAAATAGAAAGCCTGCTCGCTCCCGGTCAACCTGTTGATCAAACATTGTATGCCGATGAAGTAAACCGCATAACAGCATATTTGCGGGAAAACGGATATGCATTTTTCCAACCGGCATTTATCTCCGAGTTGAGCGGCGACAGTACTGGCACCACAGTAGATATCGAATTAGAAGTACTTTTACCAGAAGCTGATAGTCTCCATCAAACTTTCACGATTGGAGACATCCATGTTTATCCCGGCTTCAATCCAAATCTTCCCATGCCTACTGTTGTAGATACCTTGGAAGCAGGCTTGTATTTTTGGAGTCAGGACAGCACTTATGCTGTAAAACCTAAAACCATTTTAGATAATTTATCTCTCCATCGGGATTCACTGTTTAGGCAAACAGACTACGATCGAACTTATCGACAGCTCAACAATCTGGGAATCTTCAGATTGGTCACTCTCCAGGAATCCAGAGATCCGGACAACCCCAACAAGCTTAACTTTAATATATACCTGCAACCCAACGACCGCTTTGAGTTTGGGGCTGATGCCGAAATCAACACTTCCAACAGTCCGTTTATCGGACGTTTATTTGGAGTATCAGGTGGTATCTCTCTGAGACACCGGAACTTGTTGAAAGGCGCTGAACTGTTTGTAGCGGATGTAGAAGGCGGGGTCGACCTAAATTTATCCAACTTTGACTCTCTGATAAATACCGTTGACTTTACCACCAACGGAAATCTCTACCTCCCAAAACTTATGGACCCTTTTAGAGTGTACCGGGGTTTGAATAAGATCGGCATCATTAGTGATAAATTTTATGACAATCTAAACGAAAGGGCTTCCTCCCGAATTGGTGTTGGTTACAACTTCCTGCAGCGTTTTAATCTTTACGTGATTAACAGCCTTAACACCAGTTTTGGTTATGATGCTCGTTTCCCTAATGGAACCCGCTACCGGGTAAACCATGCGAAAATCGATTATTTCAGTCCGCGTACCACCAACTATTTTGATACACTGATTCTAAATAAAAACCCTTTCCTCCAACGAAGTTTTGACAAGCAGTTGTTTACCGGATTGCTAATAAGAGATTTTGACATCAATTTCAACCGCAGACCCAACCAGTTTGGGGAGAGTTTTAACATCGGACTGCAACTGGAAGGCTCCGGGGCAGAGGTCGCGCTCGCAAATTGGGTGCATAACAAGATCAATAATGTCCAGGACACTTTTAGCCTGCGCACAAATACCGACACCATTCAATTCTCCCAGTATTTGCGCTCACAGGTAGATGTTAGATACACCAAACGCTTCAATTCCAAACAGTCTTTTGCCCTCCGCTTCTATACCGGACTGGCCTTCCCTTTTGCTTACGGAGATAATGTACCCTATGTGAAACAGTTTTTTGCAGGAGGTGCAGAAAGTATTCGTGCCTGGTCTGCCCGGGAAATTGGTCCGGGAGGTTATCGAGATCCGCTAACGGTTGAAAACAATCCCAATCCCCTGCTCTTTTATCAATCCGGCGAATTCAAGATTGAATTGAATGCGGAATACCGATTCTACATGATGGAGTTGTTTGGACTTCGATTTGAAGGAGCGCTGTTTTTGGATGCGGGAAACATTTACACATTGAGTCCGGACCCAAATCGTCCGCTTTCTCATCTGCGATGGACGCCCGATTATGAGATTATTGATGGAGCCACGGTAAAGGTGGGTGACAACTTTTTACAATACCTGGCTGTCGGAAGTGGATTTGGCTTACGCCTGGATGTTACCTATTTCATGATCCGCTTTGACATCGGCATGAAATTGAGAAACCCCTATCCTACCCTTATGGAGGATGGCACGGAAAGATATTGGAGAGACCTCAGCAACTTCAAACTCCGGGACCTCAACTTTGGAAACATTGGGTTGGGCTACCCCTTCTAATACATACAATCCAACTGCCTCCACTATTTAAACAGACTCTTCCGGCCATATTTGCTGCAAATCGGGCAAGCATTTGGATCGTGTCCTCTTGCCGGACAGTATTCTCGTCCAAAAAAGATGATTTGCAAATGCAGTTTATTCCAAATCTCTTTTGGAAATAGTCGTTTCAGGTCCTTTTCAGTCTTCTCCACGTTCTTTCCGGTAGACAAACCCCAACGGTAAGCCAACCTGTGAATATGCGTATCCACCGGGAATGCCGGATGGCCGAATGCCTGAGACATGACGACAGAAGCCGTTTTGTGTCCTACCCCTGGAAGGGCTTCCAAATCCTTAAAATTCTCAGGTACCTTCCCTCCATGCTTATCAATAATTATCTGGGACAATTCAGATATCGCTTTGCTTTTTCGAGGCGATAAACCACAAGGTCGAATTATCGCTTTGATATCCTCTACCGGAACTTCAGCCATGGCAACCGGATTATCTGCCAGTGAAAACAGGTGAGGCGTCACCGTATTTACGCGGGCATCCGTACACTGCGCAGACAACAAGACTGCGACCAACAAGGTATAGGGATCCTGATGATCCAGGGGGATCGGAGTTTCCGGATATAGATCATTCAGGATTTTGACAATCCCTTCAACTTTCTCTTTTTTCGTGATCCTCGGCATGCTGCATTCAATTTATTGGATAGCTTCTACCCGACGCAGAAAAGCCGTTGCCGTGCTTGGATTAACAGGCTGGATCTCATAGGTATTTCCATCATCCATTTTATAAATGCGATCCTTGTCTTTCATGTTTATCACAATGTCATTAAATCTGGAATTATCAGAAACAATGTTCATGATCCCCTGCTTAAATCCGAAGAAGTAATAAAAACCACTTGGTGATTTCAGATAGATGTACAAACGATCATCTCCATCAATAGGCATTTTACACTCCATGTATGCCGTGACATTTCGGTTAAATACTTCCCCGTTTATACTAGCCAATGGAAGTACCGTTTTCATGGATACGAAGGATTGATAATCGGGATCCCATTTTACCGGAATCTTTGGAAAAAGGAACGTGTATTTATTAAACTTCGAAGGTATGGCAAACTCATTTAGAGTCAATCCGGAAATCGCCTGACTCACATCTTTATCATCTTCAAACAGTTCGGTAGCTGCCTTCATAAAGAAATTGGCATCTCCGGCATAGACCACTGGATTGGCATCGAAGCTGCTGGATTGAAAATCATTTAAGAGCGCCTTCAGCAATTCATCGGGCAGGATTAAATTGATACCCGCCATAATCTCTCCCTGCACGGTAGCGCTTGTCAGCGGACCACCGCTCAGCGTATCTGATCCCGGTGTTACATTTATATCTGTAATTAACTCGCCAGCTGATTCAATAGAAATGTATTTCAATCCGTCTCCTAAAATAATCCGGCCTTCAGCTTCTACTTTTCCGGTCTTATTGTTGTAAATCAGCTGATTCCCTTTCAGACGACCTTCTTCTACCATTTTAAGCGAGTCGGAGAAAATAAACCGATCACGCTCTTCATCGTAATTAAACAATCCTTTAACCTGGAGAACCGGACGATCCTTTCGGAAATACAGTGGCGCCATCACGCGTGGGTAAATCCTTGCGGTTTCCTTACTTAAGAAAAGTCCTGTTTCAAGCATTTCTCCCTCGTAGTTTCTGGGGTCTTCAAATCGGATACTAAGATCCCTTTTATCCCCGTCAAAATCGACCGTAAACCAATGTGGATTTGGCAGGTTGCTATCCAAACGGGCAAATCCGTTAAAATGCAATTCCGGGCGATCTGATGAAAGCGTGATCTTTCCTCTAAACTCCGTTTTCGTATCGATATAGAACTCATCTTCCGGCACAACTTCTCCGGTTGCGCGTGTTGCCACAGGTTTGGTTCTGCGATTTCCTTTACCGACACGCTCTCCAATGATGTCCTGGAATTCGATCTCCTGCTCGCGGTCCCCAATATTGTATTCGTAAAATCCGCGGGCCCGAAAATCTTTTCTGCCTAATACCTGAACGGTTGCCCGATTGATGACGTGAAATTGATCAACAGTATCTGCAACAATTTGAGCATTAAACAGCGAATCCATTCGTCCGCCAGCTCCAATTTTCACGCGGCCTTCTTCCGGATAAATGAATGCATCCGCACTGATGATGTAATCGACCCCGCCAATATCCAATTCATTGGTCTTCAGATCAAAAGTGGTTGTTTCCCACTCAAATCGCAACGAATCCTGATCCGGATGTATGGATAAAAAGCGTCCTTTTTCTCCGGGGTCCACCAGGAAAGTAACGCGATCTTCATTCATATTCCAGTCGAAGGATTTCATCGAAGTTTCATACTGGTTGTTGGGCAATTCAGAAATGATGTACTCTTCGTTTCCCTGAAAAGATGCAACTCCCTCATCAAAATCAACCGATCCGTTCAGGTTTTCCGTAACCATCGCCAGTTCATCAGAATCAAAAGCTTTGATTCGAAGGTTGGTTGTATCTGCAGAAACAGAATGCGCGCCAAAAGAAAGCAGGTCTGATTGCATATCTGCTTTATCCCAACTAAACAATCCTTTTCCTTTCAAACCATCGGGTGTCAATACGAGGGTGCCCTCCAAATAGTGTATCCCGTCCTTGAATATCTGAAAGGGCGCTTCCTGAGAATAGATATACATACTGTCTTTGTACGGACGCCATTCCAGGGATACATCAATACCTTTGGCCTGGGGCACTTCCACGCCGCCGGTACGTACCTCCTCCATAAAAAATTCCCGGGCAGAACCCGTAGTCAGTCTGGGCTGAAATACAATATCATCCGATTCAATGGAAGCTCCGAGGTAAGTAAGGGTTCCCTGGCCGAGAAAACCGCGATTGCTCAAATCCACATTACCCACGTAACTTCCTTTCCCGCCATAGGTCGGATACCCCTCCGGTGGTGTTTCGGAAATAAAACCCAGCGATTGATCTTCGTCTCTTACCAGCAGCGTTTCTTCAAAATCCGGGAAAATCCCCGCAGACACCATTTTCCCCTTTAGAGCTATATCTGATCGGTCGTAATTATCCAGGGCGTTTAGACTGAATGGCTCTAACTCAAAATAGAAAGAATCCCGTTTATAGGCCCCTTTAAAACCTTCGATAAAGTCATAGTACACATAAGATTTCTTCCGGGAGTTGAGGGAAGGAAAAATCTTAATATCCTCCAAGCCCGCTTTGTTGGCCGGAGCATCAATTAGAAGAACACCGGATAAATGTTCAATTCGGGATCCAAGTGACATGGCCACCTGATTGCCCTGGCCATCCAATGAATCGGTCAGAAAAAACATATTGAAATACCGCACTGAATCCAACACCACATGGTAAGGCTCGTATTCAAAATGGAAGTCTTTTCCATCGAGTGTAGTAAGACCGGCATATAGCCTTCCGGCGAAATCAATATTTCGATTGCGGCCAAACTCAATCTGTTCACCGAAGGGATTAACAGCTACCTTCTGTCGCTGACTGAACTCAATGTAATCCACCCCTTCCACCAGCATGCGCTCCTCTGCCGGTTTAAAAACGGCATTTGTTTCTTTGGTGTCTGATTCTATGCGCAGGAAGTCGTAGTCAACTTTTTTCTGGCTGGCTTCGACATAATGGAAGATTTTATCTTTTACAACGACTTCGTTTAAATCTGCATCGTAAGACACGAAGCCCTTTTCAACCAGGTCATAAAGCAGGGTTTGAATATTTTCTACGGTGAACCGGGAATCAATTCGCTCTGCGAGATAATCGGCATTCATCACCCTGCCTTCTTTTTCGGCGACAGCCTTAATAACGGCAATCGGATTGTAGGTAGAAATATTCTGAAAGCGGTAATAGTCATTTTCGCTAAAAAATGCCAGGGACTCCAAGACGAGTGGCGTATTTCTTTTGGAGATATTTAGGGTTTTCTCTCCGATCAGAATGGAATCACCATTCATGTAATAATTGACCTTGTCGGCTTCAAAATTAACCTGGTGCATGGAGCTGAAAAACGGATTCTTATCACTGGCCCGATTGCCCCGGGTAAGCTCCAGTTGCCGATCAGCGATTTCAAAACGGATATTCACGGAAGGGTGGTACAGACTATCCTGCCCAAAATATACGGTGCCATCAACTTGCTCCCCTACAATCAACTCGCCCCGCCGAATCACAAAAGTTTCGGCCCGTCCTTTAAAAGTTAATTCGCCTGTACCGGGTTTACGCACTTCGATAATGGCCGGTTCGGCAGTATTTCCAACTCCGTAAACCGTTGTACCCTGCAGTCGAAAGCCCCCCTGGTAGGTAATGCCTTCTCCAATATCTTCAATTTTCACGCGGGATTCATCGGTTTCAAATCGAGGATACGAACTGGTATTTTGACGATTGGTAGTCGTTACTTTATCCTCGAAACTCCCGGAAACGAGCTGATCGCCAAAGAATTGCGGATAATGCAGCTTGGCTTGTTTTACTTCATACAAACTCTTTTTCACCTCAATTTCAAAGTCGCCGAGTTCTGCATAGATATTCGGCGAAAGCCCAAAACGCTCCCAGGTAACCCTCCCTCCGGAACCGTTAAAAATTTCCTCTGCCGGGAAGTACTTTCCTTTGGTATTGGAAATCATAATGGAATCTCCGCTTCGCACTCCGTAGAGATCCAATGCTTCAAAGTAAATAACCGGTGTTTCGTCTTCGTATGCCATGCGCAATTGCTCCGTATCGGCATACCAGTTCATACCGCTGGTAGTATTTCGGAAGGCTCTGCGTTCGAAGAATCCATAAGAGAATTCCAAAAATGAATGATAAGGCTTGAATTTTCGACTGTCCATACCTTCCAGCATGTCGTTTAGAATTCCATGCCAATCAGTAAATCTGGCTGCGCCCGCTGCATCGTCTTTGACCAATACCAGGGCCAGGAAATAATCCTTAAAATGCGGATTGGGAGCCATCTTTTTTGACAGCATGCTATTAGTGGTCTGTTGGATGATGGCAAACTCCTCGGGAGTATAAAGCTGTCCCTCTACCTGATCTTCAAAGGTTTTGTACAGATCTTCCAATACATCCTGCTTGCTGGCAGTAAGAAAATCCTTTAGATCCCCCATGTAAGACTTGGGGTCCATCGAAAAAGAATCCCGAATTTGCGCCTGAGCAATTCCGGGAAGCAGTAAGCAAGTAAAAAGGCTGGCTATAAATAGACGGGTCATATACAGCTTGTTAAATCGGATTTTTTTGATTTAATTTTTTTGAAGCCCCTCCTGTTTTAGAGGTGCTTCTCCAGTTCCATACTAATCCACTGGTTATTTTCTCTGGTTTGGCGGATTTTAAAGCCGGTTTCTTCAACAGCTTTTACCATGCGCACAACATCTGCTTTCAAAAAGCCGGAAATGATCATGACACCTCCCGGATTCAGGCGATTTGCCAATTCTTCCAGACTTGCCAGAATTACATTTCGGTTGATGTTTGCCAGGATCAGATCGTATGTGCGCTTTGGCACTGCTTCGATATCTCCATGATAAACCCGGATTTCTCCCACACCGTTATTCTCAACGTTTTCCAGGGTGTTTTCGTACGCGGGTTCTTCAATATCGACAGCATCTGTCAAACCGGCTCCCAACATTTTGGCGAGTATCGCTAAAACCCCGGTTCCACAACCATAATCAAAGACCGATTTTCCCTTCCAATTCAGATCCTGCATCATGGAAATAACCAGAGAAGTAGTCTCGTGATGCCCGGTTCCAAAAGCCATTTTTGGATCGATTAGAATCTCGTGTGTAACAGGCGGATCAAAACTTGGATGAAAGCTGGCCCGAATACCACAGAATTGCCCGATTTGGACAGGCTGAAAATTGGATTCCCAAACAGCATTCCAATTGGTAGCTTCCATTTTTTCTATTTCCAGACTAAATGGAATAACTTCCCTTAGAGGATTTAACTTTTCGGTTATTTCCGCTTCCGCGAATGATTCATCGAGATAGGCATTGATCGTTCCTTCCGCTTCTTCCCAAAAAGAATCGAATGGCAGGTCGCTCAGCAATCCCAACAGTGCTTCCGATTGATCCGGCTTGCAAACAAAGGCATATTTAATAAATCCCATAAATTTATCCGTAAACTTCTTTTCGGGAAGCGCGAAGCGTATTTGTCAAAAGGGAAGTTACGGTCATCGGACCAACGCCTCCCGGTACTGGTGTAATGAAACTGCACTTTTCGGCTACATTTTCATAGTCTACATCTCCTACCAAACGATAGCCTCGTTTGGCGGTTGGGTCTTCGACACGATTGATACCTACATCAATAATTACAGCACCGTCTTTTACCATATCTTCCGTAACAAATCGCGGAATTCCGATTGCTGCAATGATGATGTCTGCACGCTTGACTTCCTCGGCAATATTTTTGGTGCGACTATGGGTAATGGTAACCGTACAGTTGCCTACTTTGGCTTTTCGCGAAAGCAATAAACTAATGGGGGTCCCGACAATATTTGAGCGTCCCAGAACGACGCAATGCTTGCCGCTGGTCTCAATATTGTACCGATCCAGCATCGTTACGATTCCAAAGGGTGTGGCCGGGAGATAACAAGGCAATCCCAATGCCATACGGCCAAAGTTTTGCGGATGAAATCCATCCACATCCTTTTTGGGATCAATGGCCAGAGTAACCTTCTCTGCATCGATATGCTTAGGTAAAGGAAGCTGCACGATGAAACCATCAATATCCGGATCCATATTGAGTTTATCTACTATACCCAGAAGCTCTTCTTCACTGACATCTGCAGCCGGTGTGATCAGGGTGCTTTTATACCCGATTTTCTCACAACTCCGCACTTTGCTGCCAACATAGGCCTTACTGGCCGGATCATCTCCAACCAAAACAGCTGCTAAGTGAGGGATTTTACCTCCATTGGCTTTTATTTGTTCGACTTCCTGAGCGAGTTCTTCTTTGATTGTTTTGGCTAGTTGTTTGCCATCGATGAGTTGCATGCACGAATTATTTTAGGCCTAATATACGGTCAACAAAGTTAATTTTTTAGGCGAGGTTTTGGTAAAGAGAGCGGGATAGTCTGATAAAATTTCATTTACTTAACAATCATCTGGACTAGGATTTATTGATTCGGTGATTGAAGGATTTACTTTAGGTACTTTTAACCAATCTACTCTTTATAATGAACCAATAGTAATTCTATTATTTCACTTTTGGTTTCCTTTGTAATCCTTATTGTCTTCGTGATTTAGATTATAGACTCTCTTAAATTCAAGGCTTCTAGCTCCAAAGTTTATTAGCAATCCAATGGGTAAATTATATGCCTGGCAGTAATTCATGGCTTGAGCCAAATGTGCATCCTCCAATTTTATTTTGGCTTTAATCTCAAGCATTATTTTTTCTTCTACAAAAAAATCTACCCGCCTGATACCAATTTCATGTCCATCGTAGAAAATCGACATTTCCATTTCACGTTGAAATTCCAATCCCTGCTTTTGCATCTCTATCGCAAGGGCTCTTTGGTATATAACTTCCTGAAATCCATTCCCTAACGTACTGTGCACCTTCATGGCACAACCAATTATTCTATGCGTTAACTTACCGTGCTTCACAACCTCCTCATTTAAAATCCTATCATCCTAAAATCCTACAAATCTTAATCCAGACGTTTGATTACCGCACCAACTCCCCCACCTGCACTTCTCCCCCTTTTCCAATAATCCGGTAGAAATAAATACCGGATGGCCAGTCGGAAACCGGAATTTCCAATTGGGCATTGTTGATACCCGATTCTCTGTGCCATAATCGACCATGGATGTCATAAAATTCAATTCCCTGTACGTTTTCCTGAGAGAGAATGCTGACCTTATCGCTGGCCGGATTGGGAAAGACACGGGCGAAGTGTTGGTTAAGGTTGACCTCCTCCACATCCGAAAACTCGCCGGGGCCGATGCTTTCGTAAAAGTCGCTGATGTCATCGGTTTTGGCAAAAAAGTCGGTAAGATCGGGACAGGGGTAGTCTGCCATATCGTCCCAAATGACCGCATAACTCAGGTATCGCTCAGTACCCGGATGAAAGGTGATTGAGCCGGAATTAAGAAAGGTCAGGCGATTCCATTCAGAAATCGAAATTTCGCACATTGACCAGTTGGTTGAGTCATTAATAGGACTGCCATCAAAGGCATAAGAATAGGGTTCTGTTCCGCCGTATCCGTCATCTCCAAAAGTAAGCGGACTACCATCTCTCCAACAAGCGTTCATGTAATTATATGCCTGTTCCGCATCTGAAGGACCCATCATTGCAGAAGGCGGATCGGCACTCCCATCAGCAATATAATGCATGACACTGGATAGGCCTGGTCCATTACCGGCTGAGTCCTCAAGGCCTTTTAATACTCGAATGCCAATAACCGGTATCTCAGTTCCATAGCCCGAAGCAAAACAGTTTTCAAGATCGTCAAAATCATCCGCGTTATATAAATAAAATAAATTGCGTGCCGGCGCTGAACCCAGATAATCGTCTTTGTAACAGCCAAGATCCCCATCAAGCCAAAGGCTTGTGTAAAAAGAGTCAATAGCTGTTGAGCTTCGGTTGATGAGCGTAAAATCGTAAAAGGTCGAATTATCTATACATTGATCGTTTGAATAGTAGGCAAAAGCCATGCACTGTACTTCAATCCCAATATTCCCGTCCTCAGGATCGAATTTCGGAATACCTCCCATATCATTAAACACCCACCAAATGGCTTTGTGTCCTTTCATAAGGGGATAATCCCCCGAATAAGGCTCATACTTTCCGTTGCCATTTCGATCTATAAATGGTGCCAGGTCCTGATCTGGCAATTCAAAACCATGTACTTCCAAGAACTCCGGATTGCCTCTGCCGGGCCAGCCCAGGATGTTGTCCGCAACGACATTATCAATGGTCCCGTCCAGTAAAAAGTCCTGAATGTGTGGGATTATCTCCAAAGAATAAATCTCAAACATTCGATCCCAGTTGAGCATGGCTACATCATTGGTTGCCCCGGTTTCCGGATCCAAAGGTCCAGCCCAGTAATTCCGGTTTCCATTGCCCTCATAGGTAGCCACAGCGGTCTTCAGATCGCCATTCGGCACATAGCCGCCCATCCATAAGGCTCCCACCCTAAGAGAAGATTTTTTCAGGGTATCCCCTTTTGGAACGATATACGAAGATTCGTAACCATCCAGCCACAAATTGCCAATATTCACTGTGGCATTTACATTATTGATATCCAGCTGAGCAGAGGCGGTCCAGTTGATTTGTGCCGGCAAAAAACCAGGCAAGAGGATACAAAGGAGAATAGGAAAGAGGTGTAGTTTAGTTTTCATGATTTTAGCTTTACATTCCTCCTAAAATACAAAAAACCGCCAATTCCGGACAAGCCGGAAAAGGCGGTTTTCGTATTTGTCTAAGAGCAGACTATTCCTTTAGGAATCTTTATTGTCCACCTCTTCAAATTCAACATCGGTTACATCCTCTGTGGAGTCGGAACCTGCAGTTGAGTCAGCATTGTCTGCACCGGCCTCACCGGAAGCATTTGCTTCCTGAGTAGCCTGATACATTTCCTGACTGGCTGCCTGCCAGGCATCATTCAGTACCTGTGTAGCGGAATCGATCTTATCGAAATCTTTGGCAGCATGCGCTGCTTTCAGATCAGCGGCTGCGCTTTCGATCGCAGATTTCTTATCCTCCGGAAGTTTGTCGCCATAGTCTTTCAACTGCTTTTCTGTCTGGAATACCAGTGTATCAGCAGCATTCAGTTTGTCAACTTCTTCCTTCGCTTTTGCGTCGGCGTCAGCGTTAGCCTGCGCTTCGTTCTTCATCCGTGCAATCTCTTCTTTCGAGAGACCGGTAGATGCTTCAATACGGATTTTTTGCTCTTTTCCGGTTCCTTTGTCCTTTGCAGAAACATTCAGGATACCGTTGGCGTCCATATCAAAAGTAACTTCTACCTGAGGCACGCCACGAGGTGCCGGCGGAATTCCGTCCAGGATGAAACGACCTACGGAGCGGTTATCTCTCGCCATAGAGCGTTCTCCCTGCAGGATGTGAATTTCTACAGATGGCTGATTGTCTGCCGCTGTAGAGTATACTTTGGATTTCTTAGTTGGGATGGTCGAGTTTGACTCGATCACCACATCGTATACACCCCCCATGGTTTCAATACCAAGCGAAAGCGGCGTTACATCGAGAAGCAGTACATCCTGTACATCTCCACTAAGTACACCACCCTGAATGGCAGCACCTACAGCAACTACCTCATCCGGGTTAACACCACGGTTTGGCTTTTTGCCGAAGAAGTCCTCAACAGCCTGCTGGATCGCAGGAATCCGGGTAGAACCACCTACTAGGATTACCTCGTCGATTTCGCCTTTATCCAGACCAGCGTCTTTGAGTGCTTCTGCACAAGGTCCCAGTGTACGACGTACCAAATCATCGGCCAGTTGTTCAAACTTAGCGCGGGTGATTTTCAGCACAAGGTGCTTAGGCACACCGTCTACTGCCGTGATATAAGGCAGGTTTACTTCGGTCTCCGTAGAAGAGGAAAGCTCGATCTTCGCTTTCTCAGCAGCATCTTTCAGGCGCTGCAGAGCCATAGGGTCTTTACGCAGATCCATACCTTCCTGCTCTTTGAAAGCATCGGCCAGGTGATTGATCAGTACGAGGTCGAAGTCGTCACCACCAAGGTGGGTATCACCATTTGTTGATTTTACTTCAAATACCCCTTCTCCAAGATCGAGAATGGAAATATCAAATGTACCACCACCAAGGTCATAAACCGCAATGGTGATGTCTTTATCGCGTTTGTCGAGTCCGTAAGCCAATGCCGCAGCAGTAGGCTCGTTGATGATCCGGCGAATTTTCAATCCGGCGATCTCACCAGCTTCTTTAGTAGCCTGACGCTGAGAATCATTGAAATAGGCAGGTACGGTTACCACGGCTTCCGTCACTTCTGAACCCAGAAAATCTTCCGCAGTCTTCTTCATTTTCTGAAGGATCATCGCAGAAAGCTCCTGTGGAGTATATTCCCGGTCATCAATAGCAACCCGAATGGTATCATTCTCTCCTTTATTAACCTTATAGGCCATGCGTTCTGCTTCTTCAGCAACCTCTGTATAGCGGCTACCCATAAAACGCTTAATAGATGAGACGGTACGTGTCGGGTTTGTGATGGCTTGACGTTTAGCCGGGTCACCGATCTTGCGCTCACCGTTGTCCATGAAGGCAACGACAGAAGGGGTAGTCCGGCGTCCCTCTTCGTTGGGGATCACTACGGGCTCATTACCCTCCATTACAGACACGCAGGAGTTGGTTGTCCCAAGGTCAATACCAATAATTTTACTCATGCCAATATTTTTTATCGAATGTCAATATATCAGTAAATGTGTCAATTTCAGTCACACATCTTATACTGATCAATCAGCGTGCCAAGCCTGATTTCTGCCGAAATTTCGGTTTTAGATCGATAATTGGCCGATTATTGGCAGGTAAACTGACAAAATTACTGCCGTTTTGTCATTTACCGCAGTCCGCGTTTTTTTAAATTGGCTTTGTAATTCCGTACGTTGCGGTTGTGCCCGGAAAGCGTTTCCGAGAAAGCGTGTAAACCAGATCCGTCTCCTTTTGCACAAAAGAAAATATAATCATGGCTCTCTGCATTCAATACAGCATCAATGCTTACAATAGAAGCCATGCTGATAGGACCGGGAGGCAATCCTGGGTATTTGTAGGTATTGTAAGGAGAATCAAAATTGGTGTGGTAGTTTAAAACCCGGCGCGTAGTAAAATCCCGGGTGGCAAAGACAGCCGTTGGATCGGCCTGGAGAAGGATGCCCTGTTCGATACGGTTTAAATATACACCTGCCATACGGGGCTTCTCCGCATTTTGATTGGTTTCTTTTTCAATAATTGAGGCCAGGGTATAAACTTCGGCCGGAGTCATTCCCAGAGCCTCCGCTTTTTTAAGCCGTTGTTCGCTCTCCCAGAATTTGTCATGCTCCTTTTGCATTCTTTCCAGAAAGCCTTTCGGCGAAGTATTCCAGAAGAAATCATAGGTATTCGGTATAAACAGGGAAATCAGGGTTTCTTTGGTATAGCCCATCTCAGCGATCAGATTTTCATCCTGAAAGAGGGTCTGGAAGTCCAGGGAATCGGGTTCCAGTATCTCTGCAATTACGCCTGCTACATTCATGGGCTCGCGCTCATTGTTGAGCACCAATTTTACCGTTTCCTGCTTACCGCCGCGCAAGTGTCGTATCAGGCTTACATTGCTCCAGCCCGGCTGGATGCGATAACGCCCCGAGCGCATGGGGTTCTTTATGAAATTCATGCGAGTAGCGACAGATCGGAAACCGGTCGTATCTTTTAAATACTTCCCTTCTACCAACGTTTGCAACACTTCATCAAACGAAGAACCGCCGGGAATCAATAAAATGTCATTTTCAAGATTGCCCGGCACATTGGGCATCAGATAAGTTTTGTATTGTCTGAAGCCAAATAAGGCTGCCACAGCCAATACCAGCAGAAAACCGCCAATAATAAGTCGCTTCTTATTCATACCTGTTTAATACTGCTCCTTCTCGTTAGGAAAATCACCAGTTCGTACATCTTTAATATAACTTTCCACAGCCACTTTAATCTCTTCAAAAAGCTCGAGATAGCGTCGCAGAAAGCGCGGCTGAAAATCTTTGGTTATCCCTAATAAATCATGCGTAACCAATACCTGTCCGTCTACATCCGGTCCTGCGCCAATGCCTATGGTTGGAATGACCAGGTTTTCCGAAACCTGCTTGGCCAGATGCGCGGGGATTTTTTCCAGTACAATGGCAAAACAGCCTAATTCCTGCAAAAGTTGGGCGTCTGCTATCAATTTTTCTGCTTCCTCCTCTTCTCGGGCCCGGACGGTGTAGGTTCCAAATTTATAAATACTCTGTGGCGTTAGCCCAAGATGCCCCATTACAGGCACACCCGCAGAAAGAATGCGCACAATTGATTCTTTGATCTCTACTCCGCCCTCCAGTTTTACGGCATGAGCACCCGATTCTTTCATAATGCGAATTGTCGAGTCGAGCGCGTGTTTGGAATTCCCCTGATAAGATCCGAAAGGAAGGTCTACCACTACTAAAGATCGGTTTACCGCACGCACAACTGAAGACGCATGGTAAATCATCTGATCCAGTGTAATGGGAAGGGTGGTTTCATGTCCCGCCATTACATTGGAGGCTGAATCGCCTACTAGCAAAACATCAATACCAGCGTCATCCAGGATTCGGGCCATTGAAAAATCATAAGCCGTTAGCATGCTGATCTTTTCATGCCGGGCTTTCATAGCCTGTAATACGTGGGTGGTTATCCGCTTAACTTCTTTATTAACTGACATAGTTCAATATTTGGGCAACGGCAGAAGCCAGACTGCTAATAAGCAATAGGCTGCAAGATATAAAAAGGCGATAAAGTGGAGAATAGCGTAAGCTGGAAAGGAAAAAAGAAGCAGGCCGTAACCCGTTTGAGCGGATTATGGCCTGCTGTTAAAGTTGGTTGGGATAAAAAAATCAGAAGTTTAGATCCTGTGTATAAATCCCATTCTTCAGAGAATCAAGCGAAGAACTACTTAAAGTTAAATCCGTTTTAACGCCTATACTTATGGAAGAAAAGATTCCCAATCCATCCGGGATATTGGTATAAGTTGGCAATTCCTGCGCACTGGTAATCCCCGTATTGGCCTCAGCGATTGAGATATACTGTCCGAGGGCTTCTCCCCCGCCTACAATAACCAGATCCATTCCAATCCAGGTCCGGTTGATGGATGATTTAGCTTCCAGACTACTTTGCAGAAAAGTATAAAATTCTGATCCAACCTGGTCAAAGGAAGTAACATCGCTGGTAGCGCTGCTACGAGGTAATGACCGTACCATCACCCATTCCAATTCCCGCTCAACAGCAGGCTCGGAATCAGCAAGGTCATTTTCTAAAAACCGAATGATAAGCTTGGCATCAAATACTTCAGCATACTCACCACTGGTCCAACGGAAGTTGCGATCGCGATTGTATTTAAAATCCAGTGTTCCAACAATTCCCTGTGGAGTAATTTCTTCCAAAATAGCAGCCTCTGCTTCTATGGGAGGCTCATTTTCTCCTCTGTCAATAGACAGACGCAATTCCTCGCCCCCATCTAATGGAAAATCATCATCCTCAAAAGTGTACAGATAGTTTGGCATATTCGCAAAATCGCCTTCGTCGCGCGGGATGCCAACGTCATCTCCATTTACACGAACCAAATTGATCTTCTGACCGGTACTCAGCTTAGTCAGTGTTACCGTTAGATTATCGTAATAAATAGAGTCTGGAATAAGCGCGATTTCTGAAGCATCAGCATTAGGATCCGCAAAAACTTTCTCAATACGGATATAGTGATTATCGTCGTCTTTATTGAGGATGCCATATACAACCGGGATATCCTCCCAGTCGGCAGTAAGATCTATTTCATCATCGCAGGCTGGAAACACCAGTGCAGAAATGATAAGCAGGGATAGTAGTTGAATAGTTTTCATCGCACAAAAGTAATCTATTGCTACCTAAAACGGAAGCTATGTCAGAAAGTGTATGTGAACGGAAAGAGAAATGTCTTCCAAAGAACATAAGCAGGTGCAGATACCCGGGTTAAGCATCACAACTACTCCGCCAGGATCCCGGCATTCAGCGAAAGCTGCACTTCCTTAGCGACCCCATATTCATTCTGCGCATACAATCTTAGTTGACTGCCGGCTTTATTTGAAGCTGCCTGAGGAACAGCAAGCAGGAACTTGTTATCCATCTGATTAACCTCCAGCATTTGGTTTTCCCAAAATGCAAATAGTCGGCCGCCGTTTTTCAGTGCGATCTCGACCTGACTGCCGGAAGCACTAACTACCTGAATCTGAGGCAATCCGCCCGCATTCGGCGGACGAAGATTTAACTGGCTGTATTCCTTTCCGCCCTCTGATACTTTTTTAGGATTCTTCGGATCCAGCATCTCTTTTCCATCAACAACAAACAGATAATTATGGGTTCCTGGGGAAAGATTGAAGGTGGCTTCCCAAATGCCATTATTGAGGCTCATCGCACCGGCATTGGCATTCCAGTCGTTCATCTCACCGATTACGGCAACCTTATTATACCCGTCATTGCGCAACCGAAGCGTGGCTTTCACACTTGTCGGAGCTTGCAATAACAAATCATAAGATCCTGACTCCGTCAAAACCTCAACAGCTTCGTAAAAACCTATGTCGCCGATGATTCGGACGGTAGCTGTTTCTTTGGAATCCGCTAAATCGACCTCAATCTGATCGCTGTGATTTATCCGTTGAATTTGACCCGGCTGTCGAAAATAAGTAGCCAAAGAGATTTTGGTTTCTACGCCTTTCAGACTAATGGGATCAATAGCGGATTGAGGACCAGCATCCTGTTGAAGCAATTTTTCTTCCTCATTCTCCGGGAGAGACAAGGTATCACCAGGGACATCCGAATGCTCCTGATCAGTGGAAGCATTGTTTCCACAGCTAAAAAACAGCCCGGATAGAGCCAGGAGTAAAAAAGTATATTTCATAAATTAATTCGTAATCTGAGGCATTTCGTTCATCTGCTCCACATAGTTCTCCAACTTCAGCTGGATATTGTTCTGATTGTAGCGTTCGGTGCCTACCCAAAGCATCACACGGCCGTCATTCGCCATCTTCAGGCTGAATTCCATATTGCCCTGCTCTTCAAGGTTTAGAACGAGATGCGCATCCTTAGGTTCATATTCCCAACTGCCTTTGTCATCTTCTTTATCCAGTTTGCCAGCCGTTACACTCCCATCCATGGAAAAGTTAAACCAGCGGCCCCGATTGGCTTCGCCACTTTCGCGATCGCGCTTTTGCTGCTTAATTTCTACCCACTGCTCAATGTACCAGTAATCGCGGGTAAGGTTTTCCAACATACTTCGGGTTTGAGGACTGATCAAACCATCCGGTCCGGTGATAACAGGCATACCATCCGAAGACACCACATCAGCATCCTGAATAACAGCTCCATTCTCCTCCGGATTCGTTTCGGCTGAAGAAGGCTCCTCCTGGCATCCGGCGAAAGCCAAAGATGCGACAACAAAAGTGAATAGATAGAATTTGATATTTTTCATGGAAAGCATTTTATATTCAATCGCAAAGCTAAATATTAATGTAATGGAATACTGAATTCAGAATGTTGAATTTCGAATTCCTTCCTTTTTCAATTATCCAGCGTGCTGCAAGTCTGTTTCTACCCGACCAGCTGCTGGGATAGTATGCGTTTCGTCATACAACACAATTTCCACCGCATTGGATGAATCATTGTGAATCCGCGCCTTTTGCTGATCCACTTCTACCCGTAATTTGCTACCGCGATACACAATTTTAAAGGTATACTTATCCCAACTGCCAGGGATGAAAGGTCGGAATGTCAATTTGTCCGCTTCAATTCGGAATCCCCCAAAGCCTTTGACCAATGCCATCCAGGTACCGGCCATACTGGTAATGTGACACCCATCTTCGGTATCATTGTTGTAATCATCGAGGTCCAGACGCGCTGTGCGAACATACATCTCGTAGGCCTTATCTTCCATACCCAAACGCGCAGCCTGTATTGCATGCACACAAGGAGACAAAGAAGACTCATGCACCGTCATCGGTTCGTAAAACTCAAAGTTGCGCCGAATGGTATCCAAATCAAATTGATCTTCAAAGAAATACAATCCCTGGAGCGTATCTGCCTGTTTGATGAAACAACTCCGCAGAATCCGGTCCCAGGACCAGTTTTGGTTTAGCGGACGATCAGACGCTTCGAGCGTGGATACCGGACGAATGTCTTTATCCAGGAATCCGTCATGCTGTACAAAGATGTTGAGTTTTTCATCCTCCGGCAAATACATATTGTCGACCACTTTTTGCCATTCCGGAGTTTCGGTATACTCATAGAACTTAATCCGGTCGCTCAGAGCTTCGTATTTTTCCGGAGCCTGTTCTTTTACCCATTCTCTTGCTTCCAAAGCATACTGAATACACCATCGGGCAATGTAATTGGTATACCAGTTGTTATTTACATTGTTTTCGTACTCATTCGGCCCTGTTACGCCGTGCATGACATACATGCCTCTGCGCTCCGAAAAGTGTACGCGCTGCACCCAGAAACGGGCGATGCCGATTAATACTTCCAGCCCGTAATCGATCAGGTATTCTTTATCGCCGGTATAGCGGATATAGTCGAAAATGGCGTACGCAATGGCACCGTTCCGGTGAATTTCCTCAAACGTGATTTCCCACTCATTGTGGCATTCTTCTCCGTTCATGGTTACCATAGGATACAAGGCAGCTCCATTTTTGAAACCCAGCTTTTCAGCATTTTCAATGGCTTTCTCTAGATGCTTGTAGCGATAAATCAGCAGGTTGCGACCCACCCGGCTATCAGCGGTGGCCAGGTAGAACGGCAGGCAATAGGCTTCGGTATCCCAGTAAGTAGAACCACCGTATTTTTCGCCGGTAAATCCTTTCGGACCAATATTCAGACGCTCGTCTTCTCCGGTATAGGTTTGGTACAATTGGAAAATATTGAACCGGATACCCTGCTGGGCAGCCACATCTCCTTCGATCAGGATGTCGGCTTCGTCCCATTTGTCTTTCCAGGCATGAGCCTGAGCAGCAGCCATCGATTCAAAACCGGCTTGTTTGGCCCGGTCGAGTGCTTTATTCGCTGCAGCGACCAGGTCTTTTTTATCGTAATTAAGGGAAGAAATGATGGCCGCATATTTGTGGACGATAATCGGGGCTCCTTCATCGGCAGTCAGATCTACCGAAGCTCCAATGTATTTATCCTTTTGCTCACGGTATGGGTTAAAATCCACTGCTTTGCCTGCCTGGAGGATGTCAAAATCCATAGCCGTACAAACCTGAAACTGTGTTTTTTTGGTTTCTGCAGTCACGTACCCGCGACGCATGTCCATATCCTTATCTACTTCAACCCAGAATTTCTCCTCATAATTGGAGTCTTCGTTCTCCACATCCGCATCGATATAAGGCGTGATGTTAATGGGCCCGCCAAAATTAAGCGGTGTAAGTTCGTAGCGAATAGCTCCAAGTTCATCATCAGAAATGCTGCAAAAGCGGGTAGATTTAACCGCTAATTCTCTGCCTCCACTGAGTTTTGCCGTAAACTCCCGGTACAAAATCCCTTCCTCCATATCGAGGGTACGGCGGAAACTCAGGATTTCCGCTTTGGCAAGATCCAACAATTCGCCATCCAGCTTTACGCGGATTCCAATCCAATTTGGAGCATTCAATACCTTGGCAAAGTATTCCGGATAGCCATTTTTCCACCAGCCTACTTTTGTTTTGTCCGGATAATACACGCCTGCTACATAACTGCCTTGAAGGCTGTCGCCCGAATAATCTTCCTCAAAATTGGCACGCTGACCAAAACGGCCATTGCCAATGGAAAAGATACTTTCGGAATTGCGATTGTTTTCCGAATCAAATGAATCCTCAATGATGTGCCAGGGATGTTCTTTCAGGTATTGTTTCATGGATCAGATATTGATGTGTGGAATCTGCGGTGAATTTAATAATTATGCTACGGTTTCCAGTTTTTCAAGCAAGACTTCGATGGTAATATCTTCCAGGGAAGGAATAACGAGGTCTGCCTGGTCTAATGCCGGGGAATTTCCTACTCCAACAGCTATAAATCCTCCGTCCTTTGCCGCTTTAACCCCACTTTGGGCATCTTCAAAGACGATGGTATTTTCGGGTTTAACGCCCATTCTTTCAGCTCCCTGCGTAAAGATTTCCGGATCGGGCTTTCCCTTTTTCACCATGCCTCCGTGCACAATGGCATCAAATGCATCTGTCATTTGAACCCGCTCAAGGATCACCGGCGTATTACGACTGCTGGAACCAATGGCCGTTTTATAGCCTTTTTTATGGAGTCTTTCGACGAATGCCCGGGCGCCAGGTAAAACATCATCCGGAGTCATGCCCTGCACCATTTCCAGGTACCAGTTGTTTTTCACATCCATCCAGTGGATCATCTCCTCCTCTGTCAGGCTTTTTCCAGACCATTCCAGGATTCTTTCCAAAGAACCCCGGCGGCTTACACCTTTTAGTTTTTCGTTTTCGGCTTCGGTTAGATCACCTCCCAGGGCTCTTGCCAGCTTTTGCCAACCTTTGAAATGAAAATGGGCCGTATCAACGATGACACCGTCCATATCGAATATACACGCTTCCAATTGCATAGTAGTTTGTTTTTCAGCTTCTACCCGAAACTGACTCCTCTTAGCCCCCAAATATAAGGGTAAAAAATACACTATCTTTCTTTTGACTCCTAATTCCCGCAAAGCTTGTCAATACGCCTCACTTCTAATTATCTTGTGAACGCAATACAAAAGGCATGACAGCCGAATTCAAATCCTTTCTGATCAAGCATCAATTGATGCACCCTAAAGCCACTTACCTACTGGCAGTAAGCGGAGGGGTAGATTCTGTAGTCATGGCTGATTTGTTTCACCAGGCAGGTCTTACTTTTGCTATCGCCCATGTCAACTTTCAGTTGCGCGGGGAAGACTCAGAGGCAGACGCTCATTTTGTCGAAAAATTAGCTGGTAACTACGAGGTACCCTTCCATTCCACGAAAGTGGATACCAACCACCAGGCCGAATTAAAAGGACAATCGATCCAACTATTCGCCCGCGATTTTCGCTATGCCTGGTTTGATGGATTGTGCAAAAAATACCGCTATCCATTTTTAGCTACAGCCCATCATGCGGATGATGCGCTGGAGACCATGTTATACAATATTGCTCGAGGCACCGGACTGGCAGGCCTGGCGGGGATTCCTCTAAAGCGCGGCCAGATTATTCGTCCGTTGCTATTCGCCGATAAGGCAGGGATTTTGGCTTACGCCGAAAAAAAGGGACTGGAATACCGAAAAGACACTTCCAATGACAGCCTGAAGTATGACCGAAATCGCATTCGGCATACCATAGTCCCTAAACTACAGGAACTGAATCCGAACCTGTCTAAATCAGCTCCCCAAATGTTTGAGCATTTAAGGGGAACTCTAAAGTTGTATCAGCAATTGGTGGAACATTACAGAAAACAATTGTTGCAAAGAAGGAAAGGGCTAATTGCCATCAGTCTGGAACAACTTATGCATGCCCCTGCACCCGAAACACTCCTATATGAGCTGCTTTCTTCATATGGCATTAACTCCAGCCAAAACAGGCAATTATTTGACAGCATTTTGGAGGGACACTCCGGAAAAACATTTGCCAGTTCGCAATGGCAGATCCTGCTCGACAGGGAAGAAATTTTGATTAGACTCAAACAGGAACCGATAAAAACAAGTCTTGAAATTCCGGAAGACGAAAAACACTTTTTACTTCCGGAAGGGCATTTGCACCTTTGGATACATGATTTGCCACCTCCGAGCATCCCAAAGGAAAAAACAATCGCCTGGATAGACCGGAAAAAGCTCAAATTCCCTTTAACATTGAGGAGATGGCAGGAAGGAGATTACTTCTACCCCATCGGGATGGATGGTCATCGCAAAAAGCTGAAAGATTACTTCACCGACCTTAAACTAAGTCGATTCGAGAAAGAGCAAATTTGGATTTTAGAAAGTGCGGGACAAATAGTATGGATAGTCGGGCACCGTATGGATGAAAATTTTAAACTTACGAGCGAATCCAGGGAATGCCTCGAATTCACTTTTTACCCAACCATTGAAAAGATTACGAAATGAAAAAATTGATACTACTCGCTTTCATTTGTTTCGGCTTCGGCCTTTCCTATGCACAGGAAATTCAAATGGAACAACTTTCTTTGATTACAAAGCGAACAGCCACCTGGTGCCCCAACTGCGGCACCTACGGCTGGGAGTTGTTTGAATACGCACTAGAGGATAATACAGACAAGGCCATTATTGTAGCTGCACACTATGGTGGCAGTGATATACAAACCAATACATCGAGTGCATTCGCAAGCAATTTCCCGGGGGGCGGCCAACCAAAGTTCTTCGTAAATAATGAAAGTATACCGCTTACTTCGGGAACTGTCGATGCTGCCCGTGCATCTATTAAAGACAAAGTAGACAACAACTACACCATGTCTCCCCAGGCTGCCTTCGGATTAAGCATAACCGAAGATGCCGGGGTTTATTCCATTTCCGGCAAATTGCAGTTTCTCGAAGAAATGGAAGGCGATTTTCAACTGGGTGTTTATCAGGTCGAAAAAACAGTAATTGCTTTTCAAAGCCAGCAAGGTGCCAATGCAGAGCACAAGCAAGTGCTCACGATTCCGTTCACAGACGGGTTGATCGGAGAACCGCTTACCATGGGAACCGTTTCAGCAGATACTGAATTTGATTTCAGCTACAGCCTCGACAATCCGGCTGATGCCGAAAACATCGAGATCATCGCCATCCTCTGGAGTTTGGAAAGCGATGAGACCTACACATACATCAACGGTATCAAAAAAGACCTGACAGATACGGAGACTACCACAGGAACAACAGATCCAAACACGGCGAAAAAATATGGTAAGCTGCAAGTTTCAGAAAGCGGTATTACCCTCATAAATGCACAAAGACAGAATATTCAGCTGGATATTGTCGATTTGCAGGGCCGTATAATACATACTTTCGTTAGCAACGAATTGGATGCCGGAGAATTTACCTGGCAAATGCCTTACCACTTACAGGATCAGTCCGGACTGTTTGTTGTAAGAGCCATTTGGAATGGACAATTTGTCCGTACCCGGAAGCTGGTACAAATGAAGTAAATTCCAATTATTCCAATACGAAAAAACCCCGGTTACGAAAATTCGTAGCCGGGGTTTTCCATTTTAATGAGCTGGATGCATTTACCGCACTCTCTTAAAAGCATCTCCATCTTTCATCACCACATAAGCACCACTGAACCCGCGATCACGGGCTTCAGCCAACACCTTTTGGGCATCGCCTTTTGTGGTATAAGAACCAAGATAGAATACCGTTAAACCGCCACGCTTGTGGTCTTCCAATAAACCCAAATCAGAAACCTTATTTGGATCGAAATACTTTGTGTTTGAATAGGCAGCCAGTTGTACCCAATACATTTTTTCGGCACCAGGCGCAGGTATCGGTGCCGGAGTATCATAAGACTCCGGAATTGCCTGAGGAATAGAACCACTCTTAGGAGTCATTTTATCTACTTCCTCTTTTACAATAAAGGCTGATGAATATCCCTTGCCTTTTACAACGGTCAGTGCACTATTGGCTTCAGCACGAGAAGTAAATGGCCCCAAACGTACTTTATTATGAGATCCTTCCTTGGTCGTGTATACCTCAGAAATGCCTCCCAACTTAGATTCGTATTGACTTAGATCTACGGTACGGTTTAATGGTACAGCTGCCACCTGAATGGCAAAGAAATCGGTCAACTGTGTTGTCTTTGGACTTTCAGGTATTGTTGCATCTGCACTGTATGATTCAGGAATATCCGCATTTCCTTTCGCAAGGATCTTTTGTTGCTGATCCCGGTTTTGCACAGCACCTGACGGAGTCAGAGATATAGTTCCTAAAACACTGCGATCCAAACCGTCATTGGTTTGAAGGGTTCTGCTAACATCTACAAAGCCTGGCTTGGAATACCGGATGATATAAGATGTATTCGGCCGCAATGCCAGGGAGTACTCCCCACGCATATTAGTGGTAGATTCCATGCTTGATCCGGAAGCCTGGCTGATAGCCCGTACGCTTACATTGTCCAATTGATAACCACTTAACAGATTTACCACGCTCCCCAGATAGTCTTCCCCGATCCGGGTAAGGATGACTTCCATATTACGGTTTGGGCTTAATCCGGTGGTGGTAATATTTATGGTTGAACTGATGTACCCATATTTACGGATTTCAGCTTCACAATTGATACCCTGACGGGCATTAACCCGCACAACTCCCGTATTGTCGGTAGTATATTTTCCTTCGCCACAGCTGGAAAAATCAACAATCGCATCTTCAATCGGTGTCAAATCTGAACCATTGACCACCTGAATCACCAGTTGATCGGCTTTTTTCTTAACCCGATAAATATCTTCACTTCCTTCACCACCTACCCGATTGGAAACCAGATAACCGATGTTGTTGTCATTGTCGAAGATGAATCCAAAATCATCGCGGGGTGAATTGATCTCAGTACCGGCATGTTCCAGAACAGTGTAGCGCTCCCCATTGCCGCGATTTGCACGGAAAACATCATATCCGCCAAATCCCTGATGCCAATCAGAAGAAAAATACAATTCATTGCCGTCGAAGAAAGGAGAAATTTCATTTCCAATGCTATTTACGATTGCGCCCAGGTTTTCCGGTGGAGACCAGGATTTTCCATTGCGATAACTAACGTAAATATCATATCCGCCAAATCCGTCTGGTCGATTGGATGCAAAGTACATCGCATTGCCATTAGGCGAAAAACAAGGATATCCGGTAGAATACCCGGCACCATTGTGTGGAAACGGCACTGGATCTTCCCAGTCACCATTGTCCTTCACTTCCGCGAGGTAAATACTCAATTCCATCCCGGTTTGCGGAATATGGCGGGTTCCATCGGTATAATTATTCTTTGTAATTGCAACCCACTGTCCGTCGGGAGAATAAGAAACAGGGCCTTCATTGTACACATTCCGAAGATCGGTGCGCAAAAAGCCTGGGGCTTGCAGGTAACCATTGTTATCTTGTTCGGTGATAAACAACTGATTATTGGCGGTACCAATCCAGTTATTGCTGCTACCTCTTGAACGCTTCATATCTGTGCGCGCAGAAGAATACACTACCTGATCATTCCAAAAGGCGGGACCAAAATCAGAGGCAGCGGTATTGAGATATTCCCGTTTGACAACAAATCCGGGAGATTCGTTAATACGCGCCAACGCAAATTCACAGGAACGGGCAAATTGCTGTCCGTCTACCGGATGCGTTTCGGCATACTTCAAAAATTGCAGACGAGCCAGTTCGTATTGACCTATGCCCTTTAATGATTGTCCGTATTTGAAATAAACTTCGGGTTGAACATTGCCCTGGTTGGCGGCACGTTCGTAATAGATCCGGGCATCATCCAGGCGATTCAGCATATAATAACAATCAGCTACTTTAACGAGTGCTTCCAAATTGCCTGGTTGACGATCGAGCACTTCCAAATAAGACTTGGTGGCCAGATTGTAGGCATGCAGTTCGTACTGCTTGTTGGCTTTCGTTAAGGTTGACTGGGCGTTAGCTGGTAAGACGAGCACAGAGCAAAAGATGATCAGGAGCGTTGAAATTCGAATCTTTCCCATAACTCAGGTACTTAGTTTTTATTTTTTGGCTTCCGGGAAATACATAATCAATTTGATTAGCATTACCACATTAAATTGGGTAACAGTTGTATTTCAAGCGTTTTTCGGGTTCAATATGCAGGATTTCCTGTAATTGTTAAAATAATTTGTTTACAAAGTTACAGCAAATCCTTTAAAAAGTTATTCACACCCGCCAAAAACGCCCTCTTTGGCCAGATTATTACCTAAACCAACCAAAAAAAAGACAAATACCACCATTCCCTCTAATAAACAGACCGTTCCTCTTTTTGTTGGATGGCAAACATCAGCCCAATGACCCGATCGTAGTTCAAAATCCCTTCCCGAATCCCCTGTGCACGCAAATAAGTGTCATAAGCAGCATATCGAAGTTTTGGAAACAATTCCGGATAGGCATCCTGGTATTCATATATGGCTTTCAAATCTGCCAGAATACCGGGCGACAAACGATTATGGATATGGCTGTAAGCTTCTCGGGCATAGGGCCGCACATTCGAAGCCAGATACCGCCAATAACCCAACAAAACAGCATAACGAATAAATGGCTCTTTAGATTTTAATCCTCCGGCTACTGCCAGAAAATTACAGGTGCCCTCATCGGTAAATCCATAGCCATGCCCCATTTCGTGTATCATGACAAAGGGCAGTTGCACGGGATGCAATCCGGCGTCAACATGGCCCTCCCCGGTCCAGGGAAGGTATACCCCGCTGGTATTGAATCGCAATAATATGCCTTTCGGCGAAAGCAATCTCGCACGGACCGAACCACGGGAAGGATAGTTCCATTCTTCCAGCAGATCCTCCAGTGCCCGCCTCCCTTTTTGCTCAAAATGTTTGGGCAAAAAAGTAGCGTCCATCGCTTCCGGCCCCGCTCCCTCAATAGCAGAACGGTATCCTTCCAGTGCATAGGTCAGGTTTTCCAGCTCGCATACGAGATCTTCAATCTCCTGCGGTTCCACCTTCAGGCCTAGCTGCACATCCAACGGAACCCGCCCGTAATTATAGCCCCACATAAGCGTAAACAGGGATGCCAGTGCAAGAGCACCTTTAAACAATCCCCAAAAACTATGAAGCAGTCGTTTCCAGACCGGCCGCTTTTGACGCCAGATAATAAACTGGTGGTAGGAAAAATGCAGAAGGACAAATCCCAGGAAAACATAAACAAGCGCAAAAGGGCTGATGCTGGTCAGAGCATCCTGCGCTTCCCGAATGTACAGGAACAATCCGCGGCTATACAATTCCTCGGTTTGCTGCTGACTTAGCAATGCCCGAACAAGTAATATCAGCAGGAAAAACCAGAGCCAGAATCCTTCCAGCAGCCATTTACGGAAATGTATTTTCATCCGGGGAATTGAATTTATTGGCAATAAACGAAATATTGGGGAATTGCGTTTTACGACCACGGAAGGTCCCTGATCTCCGGAACTTAGCGGAAACAGCCGTTGTTATACAGAATAGGTATGGAAAACTTCGAATGAAAGAAACATCAAAATTTCCGGACCCCGACAGTTTCCAAACGCCCCTTTTGGCTATATTTGCAACTCTATTTGATTTTATGTTGTTTACATGAAGTCTTCGGAAATTTCGCCGAAAGGCAAAAAAACAAACTACCGGCATCGAACCGGTCTTTATTAACGCAAAATGCTTGAAAAAATGGCTTTTGAATTCACAGATGCGAACTTTAAGGAGCAAGCATTAGATACTGACGGTGTTGCCGTTATTGACTTTTGGGCTGAATGGTGTGGACCATGCCGTATGGTAGCTCCAATCATTGATGAACTGTCCAGTGAATATGATGGCAGAGCAACCATCGGAAAAGTAAATGTGGATGAAAATCACGAAGTTTCCATGAAATATGGAATTCGTTCTATCCCTACAATTCTGATCCTTAAAGGAGGTGAGGTTGTCGAAAAACATGTTGGCACCATCTCTAAAGCGGCTCTCAATGATAAAATTGAAAAGGCCCTGGCTTCATAATTTTTCTGAAGCCTTACGATATATAAAACCTCCGGTGAGAAATTGCCGGGGGTTTTTGTATTTTCAACATCCACAATCGGTTTTATGGAATTTTCAGGAAAAACAGTATTGATCACCGGCGGATCTCGGGGCATCGGCAGGGCCATTAGTCTATCCTTTGCCAGCTATGGCGCTCGGGTTGCCCTCAACTTTCGCACCGACAGAGAAGCAGCCAAAGAAACCATCGCTGCCATGGAGGGCGAAGATCACATGGCTATCAAAGCCAATGTGGCAGACCCTAATGCACTCCGGAAACTGGTCGATACGGTTATGGAAGAATTTGGCCAAATTGACATCCTGGTAAATAATGCAGGAATCTATAAGGCCCATCCAATCGATGATACGGCTTTCGCCGAATGGCAATCCGTGTGGAAAGAAACCATGGCTACCAATTTGACCGGCCCGGCAAACCTTTGCTTTCTGGCCGCGCAACATATGATCAAACAAGGCAGCGGAAGAATCATCAATATTTCCTCCAGAGGCGCCTTCCGCGGCGAACCGGAACACCCAGCCTATGCCGCCAGTAAAGCCGGGATAAATGCCCTGAGTCAGTCACTGGCCAGAGCCCTGGGAAAATATCACATATCTGTTAGCGCTGTCGCACCCGGATTCGTAGAGACCGATATGACCAGCGAAATACTGGCCAGCGAAACAGGTAATTCTATCAGAGCGCAGTCGCCCATGGGACGGGTAGCAAAACCCGCAGAAGTAGCCCGGGCGGTACTCTACCTGGCCTCCGAAGAAGCGGAGTTTACCAGCGGAGCCATTCTCGACCTCAATGGCGCTTCTTATTTGAGATAAGATGGTGTTTTCTTAGTCCGGACAACGAGTAAAACGTGTCAATCGCAAAAACGCTTATCAACCATTCAGCCCCCCTTTTATCCCATTCCATCCCCAGTTTCGGCGGTTAGAAAACCAATGATTATCTTCGAACGGAAATTCCCTCGATAACTAAACCATAATATATGAGATACCTTTCTTTGGTTCTGATTTGCACATTGCTCACCTTTGCAGCCTGTACTTCAGAAAAACCAGATTCAAACACTGAACAAGTGAAATTAACTTATCCCGACACCAGAACGGAAGAACAAACGGATGATTACTTCGGCACCGCTGTCAATGATCCTTACCGCTGGTTGGAAGACGATCGCGCCGAGGAAACGGAAGCCTGGGTGAAAGCCCAAAATGAAGTTACTTTCGGATACCTGGAAAACATTCCCTACCGCGAAGACATCCGCAAACGCTACGAAGAACTTTTTAACTACCCAAAAGTCTCTTCTCCCAATAAAGCAGGGGATTATTATTTCTTCTACAAGAATGACGGCCTCCAAAACCAGGCAGTCATCTACCGCAAAAAAGGACTGGATGGCGAACCGGAAGTATTCATTGATCCAAATGCTATTTCGGAAGACGGTACTGTTTCTATCGGACTGGCAGGCATCTCCAACGACCATAAATACGTAACAGTGAGCCGATCCGATGCGGGTTCTGACTGGCAAAAGTTTTATGTAAAAGAAGTTGCTACCGGCGAAGAACTGGAAGACGAACTCAACTGGGTTAAATTCTCAGGGGCTTCCTGGTATGAAGACGGTTTCTTCTACAGCCGCTACCCGGCTCCGGAAGAAGGCAAAGAACTCTCCGGCGACAACCGCATGCACAGCGTGTATTATCACAAACTGGGCACCGACCAGTCGGAAGATAAATTGATCTATGAAGATCCGGCAAATCCAACGCATTACCACTTCGGAGGTACTACAGAGGATGACAAATACTTCATCCTGTACAAGCAACCAGGTACAGATGGTTTCTCTACCCTCTACAAAGACCTCGAAAACGATGGGGACTTTGTCACCCTGTTCTCTGGGTATGATACCAAAAGCTCCATTGTACATCATGTAGACGGACGTTTCCTGGTGCTGACCAATATCGACGCGCCAAATTATCGCCTGGTTTCAGTCGATCCGGCAAACCCGGATAAAGAAAACTGGGAAGAGATCATTCCTGAATCAGAAAATTTGCTGGAAAGCGTAAATACCGGTGGCGGCAAGATGTTTGCTTCCTACCTGGAGAAAGCCACCAACCGAATCTATCAGATGAACTACGACGGTTCAGAAAAGACCCAGATTGATCTGCCAGGTCTTGGAAGTGCCGGTGGCCTGGGTGGAAAAGAAGATGAAAAGACCCTCTTTTACAGCTTCACCTCTTTCACCTACCCAAACACCATTTTCCAATACGATGTGGAAACGGGAGAATCGACCCAGTTCTACAAAGCCGACCTGAAGTTTAATCCGGAAGACTATGTAGAGAAACAAGTAATGTACAAAAGCAAGGATGGCACGGAAGTGTCTATGTTTATTGTACACAAAAAGGACATTGCCATGGACGGCAGCAATCCGACATACCTTTATGGTTATGGCGGATTTAATGTAAGCCTCTCTCCCTGGTTTAGTTCTTCCCGTTTAGTCCTGCTGGAGAATGGCGGTGTATTTGCCGTTCCAAACCTTCGCGGTGGCGGAGAATATGGCGAAGAATGGCACGAAGGCGGGATGCTTCTCAACAAGCAAAATGTATTTGACGACTTTATTGCTGCCGGCGAATACCTCATCAGCGAGGGTTATACGTCAAGCGAAAAACTGGCAATCGGCGGTGGCTCAAACGGTGGTTTGCTCGTTGGTGCCTGTATGACACAACGTCCGGATCTGTTTGCTGTAGCCCTGCCTGCGGTAGGCGTTATGGATATGCTCCGCTACCACCGCTTTACTGTGGGTAAAGGTTGGATTCCGGAATATGGATGTGCTGATTCTACCCAGGTAGACTTTGAAAATCTGCTCAGCTATTCCCCATTACACAATATCGAAGACGGTGTAGAATACCCGGCAACAATGGTAATGACCGGCGATCACGACGACCGCGTGGTACCCGCTCACTCCTTTAAGTTTGCTGCTCAATTGCAAAAATCACATACCGGAAGCGATCCGGTAGTGATCCGCATTGAAACAGATGCAGGCCACGGAGCAGGTAAGCCAACCTCAAAGATCATCGAAGAACAGGCAGACCTCTGGTCATTCCTTTTCTACAATACCGATTCTCCGGTAAAATACATGGAGGACTAACAGAACCTTCCTAAAAAACAATGGCCCGAATTCGCAAGCGCAGGATTCGGGCTTTTGTTTTAGTATTACCCTCCACCATTTCACCAGTCCACCATTCCACCACCCTACTCCTTCAAAAAAACAACCGCTTCTCCGCCACTCAAACGACGCACCTCTCCCCCATTTTCAGAGTATAAATCTGCCTGAAAACGAAGCTCAACCTTCTTTCCGTCCGGATTCTCCGGGTCACTGCTAATGTTGTCCAGAATGAAGTAGTTGTTTGGATTTTGAATGCCCCCGCGACTTGTAAACACCTCGCCGTCGACTTCCAGGATTATCTCTACTGTACCAAAGGCAATACCGGGAATCGTATCACCGGGTGTGATGTCCAGCACCTCTTCCCTTTCAATGCTAAAATCTGCCGAACAAATATTCATACCTGCAGGCCCCTGCCCGATTTCCACCGAAGCCGAAGACGTGTTACCGCTGTTATCAGATACAAGTACTTCATAAACTCCAGGATTGGAAGCCGATATGCTTTGTGTGGTCTCACCGGTACTCCAGAAATAAGTAACCGGAGCGGCCACACCACTTACCTCGGCCAGTAAGCTGTCGTTAAGTGGAGATACATCCTTGATATATACCCGCAATGGCTGCGGATCAGCCGGCAAGGGAGAAATTGTCTGGCATTGGGTAGAATTACACCCAAACTGATTGGGATTTACAACTGTATGGAGGCAGACTTCAATGGGCAAAGGCGAAGCCGTTTGATGTACCACGCTTTCCATATCCGGATATGTGATGGCATTGTCCAAGGTCCAGGTGTGTACAAATTCAGTTCCTGCCTGTCCCGTAGATTCCGCATTCAATGTCAAAGCCCAGCTTATGGTAGTGTCTGCATCGGTTGTCACAATAATTCCCCGAAAGGGGTATGAACTGCCTGGCGGAAGAAAAGCAAAATCCCCACCATCGTAAACAGCCAGATCACTTAATCGGATCTCCAGAGAAGGACCACAAAGGTCAAAACAATCCGTTTCTTCAAACCGCCCGGAAAGGAGATACAATGAATCTCCTTCCAACATCGATTCGCTGGAAAGGCGATACCCGTCAATGCCGGCTTCCCATTCCTGCAAATTGCCGGATTCATCGTTCCAACTGATATAATATGCTGCTTCAGTGCCCGGGGCATCCGGCGGCAACTCTATTTTATTGCAGGCAGGCAGCAGAACCATGGCAAGTGAAACTATATATAAGGCTGTGTACTTTCTCATTTCAACAAGTAATTAATTCCCAGCTCCAGGCTTAATCGACTTTGTGCACTGGTAAGCTGCGTATCTTTTGCATATGGCGTAAACCGGTATCGTCCCAGAAGTTGGAGCCGGAGATCTGTTCGCAGGCTCAAGATATACCCAAACCGGGCCGCCACCTGAAATTGCTGAAAAGCATCCATATCCATCCATCCTTTTTCGGTGGCAACCAAAGTGGAAAAGCGCGGTAAGTTTTCTACTGCGGTCCCTTCATCCACCGCCTCCCGCCAGGCACTTTCAAAATCGGCGGCTTCTTCGGCCGTTCGATCTTCCGGACTTTTGTACTCCCAGGTTTCGAGGCTGCCCCGGGCCGCAAAAATCCAGGCAAGGTCCAGTCCGCCTTTTAGGGCGTGTTTTTCATTTAGATTAATGTGGGCAGATACAGGTGCGCTTCCCATCCAAACCGCGTCTGGAATCAGCCGGTAGTTGGTTTCGCTGAGCTCCAGCCCCAGGGCGGTCTGAGTACTTTGGTCAAGCATGGCAAAACTCTCTGTTCGCACATTTACTCCGGGTTCCAGCATAAAACGCACGGCTTTGTTGTCGGATTCACCGGGACTGTAAGCCAATATGAAATGGGCACCCCATCCACTAAACCAGGGGGTATTCCAGGATTCCGGTACCCCGGATTGGCCAAAGACAGATAGGCCAACGCCATACTGAAAGGCTTTCGACGGGTCGGGCCGTGTGCTTTCCTGAAATAAGGAATCACTTTTGCCTTGCGGCGAATAAACAAAGGCTTGTACATAATCCGGATGGAGGCGCAGCTGTGGAACCGGAACTACCGGCAATGGGAATGCCTTTGGGGACAAATCCGTTTTAACCGGTGGATGCCCTGCCTGATCAGGCATGTTTTCACGAGCATCATTTGTTGGGACTGCCTCATTAGCTGCAGGTTTAACAGTGCTTTTCCGGAAGGTTTCTTTTTGTCGACTTTCGTCGAATGTTTTCTCCGCTTTGATTTCCCTTCTTTCGGTTGCCCGGGCCGTTTTTTCACCCCTGCTGCTTGCTTTTTCTTCCGGGATTGTTTTTGATTCGGTTTCTAAAAGCGTTTCGTTATCAGAGGTAGAAGCATGGGGTTCTTGGGGATTTAATTCGGCGGAAGCCCGGGAGAAAATAAAGAAAGCTCCCAGTAAGACGAGCCCTGCACCAAAAAAGAGGAGGAAAAAGCCACGGCGTTTCCGTTTGCGCTTTTCAATCTCCGCTTCCACAGACTCCCAATAGGCGTGATCCCAGTCAAAGGACCGGTTCTCCAATCCCTCTTTAAACAAACCGTCTATTTTCGGATCTTCCATGATCAAATTGTTTTATTTACTGTTGGGCGATCATTGATGAGATCAGTAACCCACTCCCGCAGCTTTTTGCGCGCGGAAGATAAATGCCATTTAGATGTTCCAACACTTACATCGAGAAGTTTGGCAATTTCCGGATGGCTGAACCCATCGATTACAAACAGGTTGAATACTTTCTGACTTACGGGAGGAAGCATTTGAATAAGTTGTTCAAGTTCCTCCGGAGGAACCGATTCACCTCCGTCATCAAAGGGAGATTCTGATACTGTTTCTTCAAAGTTTGCTTCAGAAAAATCCCGGTATTCTATCAACTCTCTTACTTTCCGGCTTTTCCGGAATTCATCAATCATAACATTAATGGCAATTCGGCGAATCCAGGCCTCAAAAGGCACCCCTGTATCATAGCGCTTCAGGTTGTTGAGTATCCGCAGAAAGGCTTCATTCATGCCTGATTTTGCCCATTCCTGATCTTGTGCATAACGCGAGCAAACCCCCATTAAGACCGGAAAACAGGTCTTAAATAGTTGGTATTGCGCTTTGCGATCCCCTTTTCTACAGTCTTTTAGAAGAGTTGGGCTTGGATTCATAATGTACCTTAACGGCCAAGAGGGCAGACAACCGAAGCCATCTGCCCTTTGGGTCCGTTCCAATCCTATTGTTTCATCACTTTGAAGCTACGCATGGAAGCTCCGTCTGTCAGGCGAATCAGGTATAAACCGTCCGCGTATGTAGTAAAGTCAAGTTCGAGTTGCATTTCGCCGGAAGGCAAAGTCAGTGCCCGTGTTTGCATCAATTGACCGGTTGCATTAAAGACCTCCAATTGGATGTCTGCCTGCTCATCCAGATTAACTTGCAATTGGAGGGCATCCAGAACCGGATTCGGACTAAGCATTATTCCTGCCTCTTCCAGTACGGTTTTTACAGCTGTAGTAACGGCTGTTTCACCCACTTCAAATTCGACATTGCTTACACTTGGGTTATCCGGGCCGATAGTCACCCATTTGTGGCCCTGCTCCAATCCAGGAATTTCCACAATGACCTGGTAAGTTCCCCAGGCAAGATCCGGGAATTTGAATATACCTTCCTCATCGGTCTCCGTGTGAATTACACCATTGCCATTTGCATCTAGAAGAAGCACAGAGATTCCGGAAACGGGATCGCGATCCTGCGAACCGCCAAAGTTGGCACCGTCGTTTACGTTTCCTCCGATAAATCCGGGTCCGCCAGGATTAACGCCCTGGGTCAGCACGATGTCAAAGTAAGTCGGATTCAAATACGGCACTTCGATTTCGTCGGCTTCGTCCCAGAACAGTTCATTCATATGATAAGAAGGCAGGTTCTCGGCATAACCCAATGAACCGGGATTCAAAGCGGCTTTTACCAGATACTGACCAGCAGGCACATCGCCAAAGTCGTAACTCAGGTTGCCGTTTGGATTGGATTCAAAATCAACCATATCGATGGCTTCCAGCGTTTCTTCCACCGGATCGTAGACAATCAGGTAAACCACTCCTTCCGTAAGCTGGAAGTTGGAGCTGTCGGCCAGGTGTACGGTCCCAGCAATCTGGTAGAGGGGAGACATAATGCTGTAGCAGGAGGAAGCAACACAGCCGCTCGCATCGGTAATGGTCACACAAACATCACCGGAGGCCGGTAATTGGATAGCCGCACCGGTTTCTCCGGTAGACCAGGAATAGGTAAAAGGTGCTACGCCACTGGCAGTAGCCTGAATCCATGTATCATTTTGTACCAGTTGCAGTTCTACCGAACAAGTATCATTGGGCTGACCGTAGTACTCGCAGGATGTTGCTTCACAACCGGTATTGTCGGTAATGGTAACACAATACAAGCCCGGGGCGTTAGGTTGTATATTCGCAGTTGTTTCACCCGTGCTCCAGAAGTAAGTAAAGGGAGCCTGGCCCGTAGCAGAAGCAGAAAGACCGCTGGCTGGATTGTTAGAGACTTCAACCGAGCAGTCACCGGGAACAACCACCGTTACGCAGGAAGAAGAAGTACATCCGTTGGCATCCGCAATGTCCACACAATAAGTGCCTTCGTCGGTAACGACAATTGTTTGAGTCGTTTCACCCGTGGACCAGAGGTAAGAAAAAGGAGCCTCTCCAAATGCCTCGGCAGTTAGTTCGTAGGAGGTGGTTCCGGGAATTTGTTCCATATCCACATAAACCTCACAGAAAGTATTAAAATCGCAATAATCGAGGTCGATGGTAAGGTCGTTGTTTCCCGGATGCCAGAAATCCGTACCGGAGTTTATGGTGTTGATACACTCAATATAAGCCAGTACACTTCCCTGGGTCTGTGATTCGGGCACCTCAAAAGAATCGGAATAAAAGCCGGTGGCATCCGTCAGGACTGTGTTGTAATATCCGATCGGGTTGTTGGCCGTTGAGTCGGAAGCAATATGTACGGTAACATTGGCCACTCCGTTGCCGGAGGCATCCGTTACATGGCCCGATACATCAATTTGTATGGAGGCCCAACTGTAAAGGGCAGTGATCATTAAAATGGATAAAAGGAGTAATTTTTTCACGTCTAATTTTTTTTTACTTGGGAGATTAATCCGGATTTTGTTTCTTTCACTCCCATACACGTAAGAAATATCCAGGGGTTGGGTCAATCACAAAATTAATTTAAAAATTTATGCAGCCACTAGCCGAACGCATGCGTCCCAGAACACTGGATGATTACATTGGTCAGCAACATCTTGTAGGTCCGGGGGCTGTATTGAGGAAAGCCATCGAAAGTGGCAATGTGCCATCATTTATCCTTTGGGGTCCTCCGGGTGTTGGAAAAACCACTTTGGCAGGAATCATAGCCAACCAACTGGATCGGCCATTCTTTAGCCTTTCCGCTATAAACTCTGGTGTAAAAGATATCCGGGAAACCATAGAAAAAGCAAAGAAACAGCAGTTCTTTGATCGTCCCAACCCTATTCTGTTTATCGATGAGATACACCGTTTTAGTAAATCCCAACAGGATGCCTTGCTGGGTGCTGTGGAACGAGGAATTATAAGTCTGATTGGAGCCACGACCGAAAACCCCTCTTTTGAAGTGATTCCGGCACTACTCTCCCGGTCTCAGGTTTACGTGTTACAACACCTAACCAAAGAAGAATTAATCAGTCTGGTAGATAAAGCCCTGGCAGAAGATGAGAAACTCCGCAAGCTTTCTATCGAAGCCAAAGAATACGATGCCATACTCAAGCTTTGCGGAGGTGATGCCCGTAAACTTTACAATATCTTAGAATTGTTGGCGCACGATGCCAATGGTGAGGAAACCTTAGAAATCACCAACGATCTCGTTGCGGAGAAAGTCCAACAAAACCTGGCCATCTACGACAAAGGCGGGGAGCAACACTACGACATCGCCTCTGCCCTGATTAAATCCATTCGCGGAAGCGACCCAAACGGCGCCGTATACTGGCTGGCCCGCATGTTGGATGGTGGAGAGGATATTAAATTTATAGCCCGGCGCTTATTGATCTCCGCTTCAGAGGATATTGGCTTGGCCAATCCAAATGCACTTTTAATGGCAACCACCGCTTTTCAGGCCGTACAAATGATCGGACTGCCGGAAGCCCGGATCATTCTTTCCCAGGCGGCCGTTTATCTGGCGACTTCCCCCAAAAGCAATTCAGCCTATGCCGCTATAAATGCAGCACAGGCTGAAGTACGCAAGACCGGTCATTTACCGGTTCCCCTGCACCTAAGAAATGCCCCCACCAAGTTGATGAAGAATCTGGATTATGGCAAGGATTACAAATACTCGCACGACTTCCAGGGCAATTTTGCCGATCAGGATTTCCTTCCGGAAGATCTAAAAGGGCAAAAATTCTTTGAACCCGGCAAAAACGGGCCGGAAGAAAAGATCAGACAACGGCTTAAAGCCTGGTGGGAAAAGAGATACGATTATTAGGTTTTAGATCTTAATTTTTAATTATTAATTGGTTCTGTACAGGACAAAACGGGTTCATTAAAAATTAAACCCTAAAAACTATCACTTATTTGGTCGGTGCCAACTCCTTAATAGTAGCCTTTTTCATGGATTTGGCATACAAGCCTTCACGCACTTCCTGGCTTTCGAAGAAACTCTCCAGTACTTTCAGCATGTAATTTCTGTTGGAGCGATTGACCATCTCGGTTTCTTTAATCGCTTCTTCAAATTGCTTGCGCATGGATTCGTAGTACTTATCCATATAGCGCACCTGATCCTCCCCGTGGTCAAATCCCAGGTAAACCCGGTCTTCGATGCGCATTTGGCCCGCATTATTGTTGGGTACCGCGTATTCGGCATTCACCAGCAAAGAAAAATCAAAATCATAAGGCACGGGAACAAGTTTGCCCGTTTCGTGCATCTTCACCAACTTAATATTACGCACCATACGAAGGTCGTAATCCGAATTACCGATCAGATATTGAAATACAGACATCCGGTGTTCGGCACGCAAGTCGAAGGAATCTTCGGGCTGATTGAGAAGATCAACTTCCTCACCTCCAATACGAGCAGCCATTTCATCGGTACTTTCAATCAAAACCCCCCAGCGTTCTTTAAGCTTTTTGGGATCATTTGAATCTATATAAGTAATCTTTACAAGCTGTACCCGAAAGCTTTGATCCGTCACCTCATTGTACAAGCGGTAGGCCATATACTCCCGAAGGACATTGTCACGGGCTTCTGCTTCATTATCAAAACAATGAGTAACCAGCTTATATTTATCATACGCAGCCAGACCGGCAGCCTGCAGATCGTCTTTATCAAAGTTTAATTTGATTGGCGGGAAATCACAAATACGGTACCTATACCGACCACGAGCCTTAATTTTAAGGTCCCAACTGGCAGGTGCTTTACCGGAATGCGCAAAACGAATGCTTGCCTTTTGATACTCCGTATTTTCAATTGGAGTTAACAAGGCATCCAAATCGGTAGTCAATTCAACTTCCAGGATTTCTTCCTGCAATTGAATCTCATCAAATAAACTGCGTTCGCCATTCGCCTGTAAAGGCAAATAAAGGATAGCAAATAAACTTAAAAATAACAGTCGGGTTTTCATAATAGTGGGTATTCTAAAAGTATTTGACTCAAAGATCAGATAAGTCGTTCACACCGCCTCATTTAATCGATGAACTACCCAAAAGACTCGAAATAGTGTAAAAGGCTGCAAAGATGGCTTGCCAATACCATACTAAGACTGCCTATTTGTATTAATTTTTTGTTAATTCTTTTTAAAAGGAGCATTTTTGCAACCATTCCCTGTTTCAGGATGCAACAGTAGACGATTGAAGCCTTACTTATTATTACCTGTACTGATTTTTCTGGCCTGTAATTCCAGGCCTTTGCCTCCCCCTCCCACGGATGCACTGGCAAACGCATATCCAAAAAATCTGATCCTGCTTATTGGAGACGGGATGGGATTGACGCAGGTCTCTACAGCTATCTATGACCTGGAAGAAAAGGCGATGTATGATCGTTTTCCGGTCATAGGATTGCAAAAAACACACTCTGCCAGCGATTTGGTTACAGATTCAGGTGCCAGTGCAACAGCTATTGCCTGCGGCATTAAAACGTACAACCACGCGATCGGTGTAGGTTTGGATACGCTTCCGCGAATGAGCATACTGGAAATGGCTGAAGCTGAAGGAATGGCCAGCGGAGTCATTGCCACCGCAAGTATAGTACATGCTACTCCGGCCGCTTTTTATGCACATCACTGGATGCGTGTGGAATATGAAGCCATCGCACTGCATCTGCTTGATTCTGGTATCGACTTTTTTGTCGGAGGTGGCAAAAAGTATTTTGACCGACGAGCTGATGAGCGGGACCTTATTGATGAGTTGCGTGAAAAAGGTTATTCCATACGCGATTACTTTGACACAGACCTCAGCGCTGCACTCATTAACCCGGCCAAAAAGTTTGGTTACTTTTCAGCAGATAATCGCCCGGTTGCTGCCATCCAGGGTCGCAATTACCTGCCCAAGGCTACTCGTATGGGAATGGATTACCTCGAGAAAAGCAGTGAAAAAGGCTTTTTCCTGATGGTGGAAGGCAGCCAGATTGACTGGACCTGCCATTCCAACAAACCCAATCAGCTAAAAGCCGAACTGAAGGACTTTAACGAAGCCATTCAGGAGGCTCTGAAGTTCTATATCGATCATCCAAACACCCTTATCGTACTCACGGCAGATCACGAGACCGGCGGATTGGCAATTAATAAAGGCAGTAAAGCAAAGAGGCTCGATTTGGAATTTACCACCAACGGCCATACAGCAACTATGGTTCCGGTCTTTGCCATAGGACCGGGATCTCAATACTTTAATGGCATTTACGACAATACAGAACTCCATAAACGACTCCTGAAGGCAATGGGTTGGACAAGTGGCTAAATGAGCCAACATTTCGGACGGGAGCCATATGAAAATTTCTATATTTGAAGCGGAGAAATCCGATGGTTAAACAAAATTCAATTTCATTTATTTATGGAGTGGCTGCTTTGCCTTGCCTAAACAGATGAATCCTATTGCACTGTTACGCGGGACTGATTTTCAGCCTGCATAAATATCAAAAGAATCGCCCGACATGTATCAAATGGATACCTTAGAAAATTTAAAAATGATCCGGGACAGCGCCCGGGATTTTGCCGAAACTTATATTCGACCGCATTTTATGGATTGGGATGAAACCCAACATTTCCCTGCAGATTTGTTCCGTAAAATGGGCGAATATGGCTTCATGGGAGTATTGGTTCCCCAGGAATACGGTGGCTCCGGATTAGGCTATCAGGAATACATTACCATTATCGAAGAGACCGCAAAAGTTTGCGGAAGTATTGGTTTGTCTTTGGCTGCACACAATTCGCTTTGTTCCAATCACATCCTCTCCTTTGGTTCGGAAGAACAAAAATCCAAATACCTGCCTAAACTGGCTACCGGTGAATGGATCGGTGCCTGGGGTCTTACGGAGCCCAATACCGGCAGTGATGCAGGCCGCATGCAATGCGTCGCCGAAAAAGACGGAGACTATTACGTCATCAACGGTGCCAAGAACTGGATTACACACGGACTCACTGGTGAAGTCGCAGTAGTAATTGCCCGAACCGGCGAATTGCTCGACAGCCATGGCATGTCTGCTTTTATCGTAGAACGCGGAACCGAAGGTTTCCGGGGAGGTAAAAAAGAAAACAAGCTCGGCATGCGCGCCAGTGAAACAGCAGAAATGATCTTCGAAAACTGCAGAGTACACAAATCGCAATTGCTTGGTGAAGAAGGAGACGGGTTTATCCAGTCGATGAAAATTCTCGACGGAGGCCGTATCTCTATTGCAGCCCTGTCTCTGGGTATCGCAAAAGGAGCCTACGAAGCTTCTGTAAAGTACTCCAAGGAAAGGCACCAATTTGGCAAGCCGATCTCCTCTTTCCAGGGAATCAGTTTCAAATTGGCTGATATGGCTACCAAAATTCAGGCTTCCGAATTGCTTACGCGAAAGGCCGCCCGCCTGAAAATGGAAAATAAACCGACCACAAAGTTGTCGGCTATGGCCAAATACTACGCCTCTGAAACAGCTGTTGAAGTTTCTACGGATTCTGTTCAGATTCACGGCGGCTATGGATACACCAAGGATTATCCGGTGGAGAAATTTTACCGGGATTCCAAACTGTGTACCATTGGAGAAGGAACCTCCGAAATTCAAAAACTGGTTATCTCACGCCAAATTCTGAAGTAATTTGAAGATCTGGAAACAGGATTTCAACCTTGAATCTGTCAATGACATAGGGACCAATTGCCTGGTCTCACATCTGGGTATTCGATTTATCGACTATACGGAAGACAGTATTACAGCCGAAATGCCTGTAGATCAGCGAACCAAACAACCCATGGGATTACTCCACGGCGGAGCAAGTGTGGCACTGGCCGAATCACTCGGTAGTGTCGCTTCTGTTCTTTGCCTGGATAATCCCATGGAATACATGCCGGTTGGTGTGGAGATCAATGCCAATCATCTGAGTTCAGCTACCAGTGGAAAAGTGATTGGCACCTGCCGCCCCATTCGCATCGGGAGGACCATGCACGTATGGGATGTTGATATTCGCGATGAATCCGGAAAACGCATTTGTGTCAGCAGATTAACGGTTGCCGTGGTTAAACAAGACCGTAGTTAACATTATTTGGACTACCTTGAAAACTGAAATTCAAGGTCCATGCGATTATTCTTTAGCCTGTTGGTCTTCCTGCTTATCCTGTCAAACGACAGCGCAATCGGGCAATCCGACCTTACGCTTGTTGCCAGACTTCCCTATGATACCATCCTCAACAATTGCTGGGGCTATGTACATCCCGATGGAACGGAATATGCTTTTGCAGGTACTTCCACAGGCCTTTCAGTAGTCAGCCTGGAAGATCCATCCAATCCACAGGAACTATACCGCATTTCAGAACCCTACGCGCTTTGGAGAGACATATTTACCTATGGAAATTTCGCTTATGCCGTTGCCGATCAATTTTCATCCGATGAAGGCGTATTGATTCTCGACCTCTCCCCCCTCCCCGATCCGCCAATTGTCGATACCTGGCGGCCCTTCCTACCCACATTCGGCGACAGCCTGAACCGCTGCCATAACCTGTCGATAGACGAATCCGGGATCCTTTATCTAAGCGGATGCAACGTAAATAGTGGCGGCGTATTTATGGCTGACCTTACTTCCGACCCCTGGGAACCCCAATTTATAGGTCCGGCAGAAGATGTCTACTCCCACGATTCACATGTCGATGATGGCATTTTATACAGCTCAAACATACAGGAAGGTTTTTTTTCTGTTATAGATATTAGCGACCCGCAACAACCGCAACTACTCGCTCAACAACCTACACCGGGGGCTTTTACACACAATGCGTGGACCAGCGATGATGGCCAAACCCTCTTTACAACGGATGAGAAACCCAACGCAGCTGTCGCATCTTATGATATTTCCGATTTTGGAAACATTCGGGAGCTGGATCAATTCAGGCCGCTCGAAACCATTGGCCAGGGAGTAATTCCGCACAATGTGCAGGTCATCGATGATTTTGCCGTCATTTCCTATTACACAGATGGTTGCATTGTCCTGGATGCTTCAAGGCCACATAATCTCATACAAATTGCGCAATACGATACATACGATGGGGATGTGACCGGCTTTAGAGGAAACTGGGGAGCATATCTGTGGTATCCCTCCGGTCATTTTATTGCATCTGATATTACGGAAGGACTCCACATTTTCAAACCAGAACTCCAGCGTGCCTGTTACCTGGAAGGAAAAATCACCAACGCCTTCAACGGAGCCAATCTTTCCGGAGCAAAGGTGATCATTCTAAGCAATCAACTAAATCAGGAATTCAGCGATTTACAGGGCAAATATGCCACCGGATTGGCTCAATCAGGTACTTACACGCTTGAGGTATCCAAACCCGGTTTTTATTCTTTTAGTCAGGAAGTAGAACTGATTAATGGCGAATTGACAGAACTGGATGTGGCTTTAACCCCTCTGCCGGAATATGTTCTGAAAGGACGCATTGTTGACGCCCTTTCGGGGAATGGCATTCCAAACGCCTGGATAACGCTTACAGATGGTGAACTGGACTTTGAAACGCAGGCAGATGAAGCCGGTTATTATACACTTGAAAATGTGTTCCGGGGAGATTATTCTCTACTCGCGGCACAATGGGGATATACCTACTACTTTGACTCCCTGTTTACTCTTTCTCAGGACCTTTACAGAGAAGTTGCCCTCGAAACGGGTTATCAGGATTTGTTTGAATTTGACCTGGGTTGGAATATAAGCGGTAACGCCATGCAGGGAATTTGGGAAAGAGGAAAACCCAATGAAACACTGACTGGCAGTGGTCGGATCAGTAACCCCAACCAGGACAGCCCCAATGATATTGGTGGAGAATGTTATGTGACTGGAAATACTCCCGGATCGGTTGGAGAGGATGAAGTAGATCTCACCACGACACTCGAATCCCCAGACATCGATGTCGGCAACTATTTAGTACCTACCCTGACATTTGATTTTTGGTTCTTTAATGCCTGGACAAGTGTGGCTCCTGATGATACGCTAAAGGTTTTTGTAAACTATGGAGAAAAAAGAGAGCTGGCCAATATTTGGACGGAATCTGAAAGTTTTTGGCAATCCGATACCATTGACTTGTCTCCATTCACTGCATCTGGCCCAATTATATCCATTGATTTTGAAGTCGCAGACCTTCCGAACAACGAACATTTGCTGGAAGCGGCTGTTGACAACTTTCAGATCATAGAAGGTGCGCCGGTCCCTGACCTGAGTATAGATCGGGATATATTTAAACTCGATGCTTTTCCGAACCCGGCAACTTCCGAACTGGAAATTTACTATCAGGTGAAAGGCAGCTATCCGACAGTACTGCTGGAAATACATGATATAAGTGGAAAAAGGCTTAGGTTCTTTTACAGGACCCATCCAACAGGAAAAATAAAGGCCGATATTAGCGGCCTGCCTCCGGGAATGTATTTTATTAGTCTTTTATCGGACGGAAAGCGAAGCCCGCCCAAAAAGTTTATTAAACAAGGCCGATAAATTGTAATTTCGGCCACTTCCCTAGAAAACGCACATTTTAATTTACGACAAAAACAATTTGATGAAAAAAGCAATCCTGCCAATATTGCTGACGCTATTCTGCCTGTCAGCGAATGCTCAATTAAATATGTCCTTACTGGACCAACTGGATTACACGCCCGATCTGAATGATGTTTGGGGATGGGCCGATCCGGATACCGGAATCGAATATGCCCTGGTTGGTGCCAGAACCGGAGTTTCCATTGTCAGTCTGGAAGACCCGGAAAATGTGGTGGAAGTAGCCTGGATTCCTGGAGAATCCAGTACCTGGCGAGACCTGAAAACCTGGGGCAGCACCTGTTATGTGGTTACAGATCAGGGCGGCACGACAGAAGGTGTTACTGTTATTGACCTGTCGGACCTGCCAAATAGTGCCCCTTACTATCATTGGACTCCAAACCTTTCACCTGAAGGTCCGGGACTTTCCACTTTGGAAACCTGCCATAATATTTACATCGATGAGTTTGGCTATGCCTACCTCGCCGGCTGTAATATGAATAGTGGCGGTATGCTGATTTTGGATGTTTTCTCAAATCCGGGCACACCAGAATTTGTTGCTGCAGCTCCAAACACCTATTCGCATGATGTTTATGTGCGTGATAATTTAATGTATTCCTCCGAGATCTATGCCGGTCAAATGGCCATCTACGATGTCGAGGACAAGCAAAATATCCAATTCCTTGGATCGGCAGAAACCCCCTTTTCATTTACCCATAATGTTTGGCTGAGTGATGATGGCAATGTTGCCTTCACTACCGATGAGCAGGCAAATGCGCCTGTTGCTGCCTACGATGTTTCTGATCCAACCAATATTGTAGAACTCGATCAATACCAACCCCTGGAAACATTAGGAGATGGGGTTGTACCACACAATGTGCATGTTTGGAACGACTGGCTTATCATTAGCTATTATTCTGATGGAGGCATTATCGTAGATGCAGCTCAACCAGACAACCTGATTGAAGTAGGCAACTTTGATACCTTTTTCGGCGGTGGTGCCGGATTTAACGGCGCCTGGGGTGCCTACCCTTTTCTGCCTTCCGGAATTGTTCTGGTTACCGATATTGACAATGGCTTGTATGTTTTAGATGCAGATTACAAGCGTGCTTGTTATCTCGAAGGAAATGTAACCAGTTCATTTGACGGTTCCAATCTATCCGGGGTTGATATAGAAATTCAATCCAGCCAACTCAACCAGGCTACCACAAACCTCCAGGGTGATTATAAAACCGGTCAGGTTTTGAACGGTACCTTTGACGTTGTCTTTACCAAGCCGGGCTATGTTACAGAGACAGTTTCCGTAGATCTGGAAAATGGTGAAACCACTGTAGTCGATGTGGTTATGGATCCGCTTGGAGTGGTTCAGGGATCCGTTGTTCGCGATGCGAATGGTGATCCGGTGCCAAATGCTGAAGTATTTTTTGATGGAGATAATGATTTCTTCACCACTGCGGGTGTCGATGGCACCTTCCAACTCATCGGTGTTGAACCGGGTGATTATGCAGTCTATGCCGGCGCCTGGGGATATATTACCTCTGAAGAATTAATTTCAATAAGCGGAAGTGATGTAATTGAACTTTCCCTTACCGAAGGATACTACGACGATTTTACTTTTGATTTTTCCTGGACATCCAGCAGCGATGCCACCTCGGGTGCCTGGGAGTGGGTAATCCCGCAGGAGTCTACCTTTAATGGAGCATTGACAACTCCGGGTATGGATGTATCTGATGACTTCTCCAATCGTTGTTATGTAACAGGCAACGGCGGAAATGGCGGTTCCAATGATGTAGACAATGGCACCGTAAGCATTACAAGTCCGGTGATGGACTTGAGTGGCTACAATCAGGCCATTGTTTCCTACCAGGCCTTCTTCTTCAATGGAGGCGGAGGTGGCGGAAGCGGTGATCCGGACGATGCTCTCCGCATGGCTATTTCCAACGGTACTGAAGTCCTCGATCTGGAGATTATAGAAAACAGCCTTACCGACTGGAGTGCTGTTTCAGAGTTTGATCTTACCGGCATGATCGAATTGACCGACAACATGCAATTCATTGTGGAAACTTCTGACCTGGCTGCTACGGGCCATATTGTAGAAGCAGCATTTGATTTCTTCCAGGTAATTGAAGGAAATCCGACGGTAAGCACCCAAAATCTGTTGGTAGAACAGACAACATTGAGTGTTTCTCCCAACCCTTCTTCAGATGCATTTGAGCTGTACTTTGAATTGCCTGCAAGTGTTGAGGAAGCACAGATCGAAGTATACAATGTGACTGGTCAACGGATCGATCAAATTGAAATTAACGGGCCTTTCGGCGAAAGCCGTATTGGTTTAGACTATGCAGATGGTTTGTACATTTTGCGCCTTTCGGCGAATGGCCAACTGCTAAAAACCACAAAACTGGTAAAGAGTCACTAATTTCCTTTTGTGCGTCATAAAAAGAGGCTGTCTCAACTGAAGACAGCCTCTTTTTTTATTTTTAGCCAATAAAACATTCTATCATGGCAGCTTTACCGGGAGGAGCCGGAAATATATTAAAAACGCTCATTGGATTAGGCCTTGGCGGACTGATCATCTTCTTCGCTTTCAGAATGATAACCGGAGGCAGCCTGGGGGGGTACACCTTCATCCCACAGGATGTACAAGTAAGTTATGTCGCATCTGATTTTGAATATGATTTTAAAGAAGAGGATGTACTCGCTATTCTGGAAAACCCCTATCGGTACAATCGGGAGTTCAATCAGCTGGTTTACGATTTCAATATGGCCTTGCTGACCCATGTCGCCAAACGAATGAATCTCCCCGACAGTCTTATGACCATGGTGGGTATAGAGTATGACAAACACCACTCCTACCTTAAACGCCTGTACTTTGAAGACTTTGTAGCCCTCAAGGATACATCATCCACTATTTACAGGCAATGGTATGATTCTGAAGCTTCCTCCTCCGTAGCGTTTTTTCACGAAGTAGCCGGTAAATACACCTGCTTTTTGGTGAATCACGTCATCACCTCCCTGCTAAAAACAGAGGATGGCTTTATTAGCGTTAAAGGTCGTAAGGTCGATACTCCCTGCGGAGTCGCCATGACGGAAGGATTAGACCCCATGATAAAAAGATTGGAACAAAGTGCATCCATTCGGGACTTCAGTCGATCGAAGGGCTACCTGGAAGAACGTGTGGAAACCGTCATTGCCGAGTTGGCAACCATGGAACTCCGGGATAAAAAAGGCCTGAGTAAGCAAATGATGACTAAGTTTTTGGGCATTAATGTTTCTTCCACAGAGTTTGAGGTTTCTGCAATCAGTATCCTGAAAGTGGGATTTGACCTCAATAAATACTTCCAAATTGACATCGACAGCGAAAATAAAAAAGTAGTTGTCAGGCTTCCTGAGCCTGAAATCCTTTCCCATGAAGTTTTCCCAAGGTTTGACAAACTGGACATTGGCTGGTTGCGAGAGGTTGAAGATCAGGACTTCAACTCAAATATCGATCTGTTGCGGCAGGAATTCAGACGGGATGCACTCGATTCGGATATCATGGACAAAGCTAAAAGCCAGGCAGAAAGTCTGATGCAAACGCTGTTGGAGCCATTGGTATTAGCCCAAAACAGGGGCTATTCCATGGAAGTACAATTTGCAAACACCAATCCCGACTATACCGAAGATCAGGCAAAATACGATGGTTTGAATCTGCGGAAATAAATTTTCCGTACATTCGAGCCGCTTAATCCACACAATCTCAAAGCATGAACCGTTTCATATTATCCTTTGCAATCCTTGCTATCGCTGGCCTTGCAGCCTGTAAAAATGAAAAACCGGAAGAAGAAGTATACACTGGTCCAATCGAACAAACGGATCCAGATCTGATCTCTGATACACTGATCTATTTTACCTGCAACGACATAACTCAGGAGGAGGATGAAGGCACCCATTTTGAAGCCGTCATTCACATAGCAACAAATGAAGCAAAGGTAGGTGATGTCGAAGATTGCAGTAAGATTTCCAAAGCACAGTATGCAGATTTCAATATTCCTGAAGAAGCGGTAACAGCTATAGGAAATGAAGAATTACTTTATTATGTAATACGGACCTCTCCGGGAAAGTTGGCCGTTCGACGAGGCATGCCGGATGGTGAAGGCGGATTCAATTATCGCGCGATTGCTACTTTTACACCTGGTGAAATGTCGGCCAATCCGGACATTAATCAAACCTCCCTGGTGGGCAGTTATGCCGGTTCGATTCCGGATGCAAATATGTCTTATCTGCTTTTTGTAGGCTTAAGCAAGAAAGTTCTGACGGCGCAATTATTCCGCATGGAAGGCGATGTACCACGACCTGATCAACTGATAGAATCCATGCGCAACTCAGAACCTGAATTGCTCCGAAACTTTATCGTAAACATGTCTACCCTGACTTTCGAATCCTCAACCGGGACCGGAAAATTTATTCCGACCGCCGATGGTGGTATGCAGGTAAGGTTTGATGCTATCATGACTCCGGAAAAAGAACCCCTTGTTTTAGATCGCATTCAGATGGCTCCGGTCCAATAGACTAAAACCAAAAGAAGGAGGGTTATCCTCTATCAAAGATATCCCAATTGATACCGCTGTCCTTTTTGCGGCGTTTGCGTTTGCGCTTCTTCTTTTTATTATCAAAGACTTTGCCTTTAATAATCACATAACGGGCAGAAACACCTACCTGCGAACCAAAGCTAAAGGCGTCAGGACCTGAAAGTTGCATCCGGGGTATAAAGTCCAGAGACAGGTTTACGCGTCCAAGGGTAACTTCTCCTCCAACCACAAAGGCCATCCCCATTGGGTTTGGCGTTACTTCCATATAGCTATCCTCCTCCCACTCTTTATACAAACCCAAACCACCATACACATTAAAGTGTCGGGTTAGCAGGTTAAGATGGCGTTGGTACAGACCGGTGAGGCGAACGGTATTGCCACTCAAATTGCTTTGAATGATCCCTTCTACTGTAGATTTACTTAAAATACGTTGTTGAACGGAGATACCGATTCCACCGCCAAAACGAGCGCCGGCTGCGGTAATGTAAGATTGAGCCTGCATCGTGCCGGCTGTCATTAATAGTACCAGGGTGAGAATAGCTGCATGTTTCATGTGGCTTTTAACGTCAGTGAAAAGAAAATAATTACTTTCGAATTTACTTTTTAACCGGAGCATAGCATTTAATTGCGTTTTTGTTAACGAAGGCTTATGATTTCAATCCTTCAGCAGTTTTGGAGATTCCTAAAGTTCTACCTGAAAGCAGATACCGTTTATGGCATACATGCCCCCTTTGCTTTTGCTTTCGCGAATGAAGTTTTAGAGTCAAAGGAAGCGGTTGACGGGAAAGACAAAATAGAAGCTCTTCGAATTCAATTGAAACAACAAGATCAAAAAATTGAGGTAACGGACTTTGGTGCCGGATCCCAAATAATGAACGGACAAAGCCGAAGGATTAAGGATATTGCCAAAATTTCTGCCGGCGACAAAAAGAGCCTTCAAATCCTTAGTAGGACTATCAGCAAATACGATGCCAGAGAAATCCTCGAATTAGGTACCTCCCTGGGCATCAGTGCTGCTTATATGGCTATGGCCAGTCGAGGCAATATTACGACCCTGGAAGGTTGTCCGGCTACAGCTAAAGTTGCCGCTCAAAATTTTGAGAATCTGAGGTTGGAAAACATTCGACTTATACAGGGTGATTTTCAAAATACCCTGCCAGCCCTGTTTGACTCTTCTTACAAGCCAGATCTAATTTATTTTGATGGAGATCACCGGCGCGATGCAGTTAGATGGCAAGTAGAAACCTGCTATCCGCATTTACAAAAAGCTGGTGTGTTGATCTTTGACGACATTTACTGGTCTGCCGATATGATGCAAGCCTGGAAAGAAATAGAAGAGGACCCACGATTTATGCTTACCCTGGATCTGTTCTTTACAGGTTTTGCCTTTATACAGCCCGACATTCGCGTAAAGCAAAAATACAAACTGGTCCCCAAAGCCTGGAAGCCCTGGCAAACAGGTATTCGGCTCTTTCACCCGCGAAATTAAACTTGATCAATGGCCAAATGCGCTATTCAGACTTCCCGGAAGATGAGCGACGGAAGCCAATTGCCGGCCGCTGATAATTGAAGTCTTCTTTTCGGAACTCTATAGCTTTGATGTCTTCTTCCTCCAACACGTAAACGGAATCATCCCGGCCATCCACGGGAAGTCCTGCCAGCCGCAGGTGCTGATGTTTGATCGCCTCCTCCACTACATTTCTTACTGCACGGGCATTGCCAAAATACTTGTCTCTAAACTCATACATTTTCAACAGATAGTCTTTCAGGTATTCCTGAGCGGCATCTGTTGGCTGCATTTTGCGCTGCTCAAACATAAGCATGGCAATTTCAAAAAGCTGTGGAGCATTATAATCTTCAAACTTGAGCACCTTGTCAAACCTGGAACTCAATCCCGGATTAGCTTTTAGGAAGGATTCCATATTTTCCGGATAACCAGCCACAAACACAAAAAATGCTCCACGCTGGTCTTCCATACGTTTCAAAAGCGTTTGAATTGCCTCATCGCCATAATCGTTAAACATGCCTCCGGTGCGTTGGGTAAGGGCGTAGGCTTCATCGATAAACAGCACCCCGCCCATCGCCTCATCTATCTTCTCTGCAGTTTTAATGGCCGTTTGCCCTAAAAAACCGGCAACCATGCCCTGGCGATCTGTTTCTACCATATGCCCACGCTCCAGCACGCCAAGTGCTTTGTAGATTTTTGTAAGAATCCGGGCAACAGTGGTTTTCCCCGTACCCGGGTTGCCAATGAAAACGGTATGCAGGAAGAAGGAATTCAGTACGTCCTTTCCCGTTTCGCGATAGAATCGAACCAGTCTGACCAGTTCGCGGATTTCCCTTTTGATAGAGCCAATTCCAATGAGATCATTAAGCTCGTTGAGTGCTTCTTTCAAAAGGGATTCATCTACCGGAATATTTGGCAATTCTCGTTTGCCGTCAATATTCAGCCCCGCAACATCCTGAAGTTCTACGGTACCCAGAAAATCACTGGGAAGTTTGTCTGGATCGTCGACAGACATTACCCGAAGTCCGAGATTAACTTTTGAACGTTCGATCAGATCAAAGACAAAACGGGCATTTCCGAATGTACGATCCCGACGCCGGTAGGCTTTTACAATCATTTCGTCAATAAGTTCACTTGCCTGAGGTGTAAGCGTTACTCCTTTTTCGGCACAAGCATATCCCGCAATTTGAGACAGTTCCTGCGGCAGGTAATCAGAAAATTCAAAGAAGAGCTTGAAACGTGACTTTAAGCCCGGATTTGAATCGAGGAAATGTTTCATCTCTTTGGGGTATCCGGCTACGATTACCACCAAATCTCCCTTTCCATTAGACATTTCTTTCACCAGAATTTCTATTACCTCTCGTCCGAAATCCTTCGTGTCGTCATTGGAACGCGCAAGTGCATATGCTTCATCAATAAACAGCACTCCTCCCCTCGCCTTCTCAATGGCTTCTTTCACTTTCGGAGCGGTCTGCCCGATGTATTCGCCGACAAGGTCGACCCGATCCACCTCATGAACATGCCCCTTGGAGATCAGACCCATTTTTTTGTACAAACGTCCCATCATTTTGGCAACGGTCGTTTTTCCCGTCCCCGGATTGCCTATAAAGACAGAATGTACATTGATCTCATCGGTCTCCTCAAAACCCTTTTCCTTCCGCAGTTGAAGGAATTGGATGTATTTCGCATGATCCCGAACCTGTTGCTTTATGGCATTCAATCCGATCAGGTCATCCAGCCTGGTCATGAGCTCCTCAAAAGTGGCATTGAGGTCTTCCTCCGGAGCCAATACTAATTGTGTGCCGCCTTTATTGGGAAGGAAAATAGAAGGAACGCCTTCTTCAAAGCTGTCGGCCATTTCGAAAGGAATCACTGCCAGCAAACGATCCATAAAAATGATCTCTGCGGAGTATTTATCTTTTCGCCAACTCCCCTTGACATTGGATCCCCAACCAGCCGTAATTTTTATTAATTCATCCTGAGGCTCGATTCGCTGGAGGCGTACAACCTGCCCTTTGAGCTCACGGGCATCATTGTAAAATTTGGAAAACAATTCACACTGCCAGGATTTATCCCGATTGATGTTGCGCAATACAATTTCGGCATAGATATATCGGGTCTCTTCTGCTGAAAAGGTTTTGTAATAGCGCCTATCCTCTTCGATTACATCGTCATAAGGACCTTCATACAGGCGCAGGGATTCAATTTGTAAATAGGGATTGTCGCTGGTTTCAACGGGGCGCCCCGCATCCTCGACATAGAAGTACTTAGTAGCTACGCGTTCTCCTTCGATCCAGGCTTCCCAGTAATAGGTACCTCTTTTCCAAAAGGCGCCTTCGGATTTATTTCCCCAACCTTCCCGGACGTATACAACATTATCGTACTTGCTGACCTTCCGGCGGAAGGGCAGTGAACAGATTTCTTTGCGGCCACGTTTGATGGAAAAACACTTTAATTCGATGCTGATTTCCCAGTCTTCTTCATCAAAGAGTTTATTGTAGAAGGAAAGTTCGGCGTATACGTATGTAGTATCGTGCCGGTCAAATACCTGCCGATATTTCTTTTTGTTGTCAGCAAGCCATTCGGTAGATGCATAAACCTTCAGCTCGCGAAACTTAAACTGCTTTGAATCCGGATGCCGATTCCTTACTGCCATTAGATTATGTATAGTCTTGCTAATTCAAATATAAACGAATTAGAATACAAACAAAACCCCTTTTTACATTACCCTTCGCCTTCATTGAAAGAAGTTTTGGCTTCCAAACCAAAAATTATCCTTTGACAGGCTATAATCCAAAATTTGGTGGGTACTTTTACCTGCTTCTCCTTATGGAAATGACAAACACCTGACCTCTCCAAAAATAAGAATATCTAATTTTAATGGTTCGATAAACATCCTGGATGGATCAAACTAGAATTATCATTATTGAAGACGAGCCCATTATTGCAGAGGATCTAAAAGTTGTGTTGGAAGATCAGGGCTATTTTATTGGTGGTACAGCACACAATAGTCAGGATGCTCTGGAGGTATTGGAAAACACCCCGGCTGATATTGTCCTCCTGGATATTGACCTAAAAAGCCCCATAGACGGAATTGCTTTAGCGAATATTATTCGAAAAAAATATGGACTTCCCTTTATCTATTTAACTTCCTTCGCAGACGCCCAAACCATTGAGCGAGTAAGAACAACCCGTCCATACGGATATATTCTAAAACCTTTTTCAGAGAAGGAGCTGCGAGCCTGTCTGGAAATTGCGCTATTCAATCACGCCCGGGAAAAACTTCCGCATGGAGAACTCAATAAGCAAATCGTCGACAAACAACTCGACGCCCCCCTCACCTCCCGGGAGTTTGACATTTTGCAATTACTTTACACCGGAAAATCTAACAAAGAAATTGCGGAAGCACTTTTTGTGTCCACCAATACCGTGAAAACCCACCTTTCCAATTTGTACCTGAAATTAGATGCCCATTCAAAGGCAACGGCCATCGCGCGTATCCGGGAGCTTATGAACGGATAAGCCAAATATGACCTAAAATCACCCGAAAGGGTGAAGCCTGTCCATCAAGCTTATTTTATTTTTAGAATTGTAAGTGTGTGTTTTTGTTTTTGCCTTTCGGCGAATGTCTTAAACACATACCATATACGAGGGTCCTGACCCGAACGGGTCAGCGCTGCCGCACTTCGGTGCGGCAGTTTTAAAAAAAGGGCTTACACCAATTAAAGTGCAAGCCCTTTTCGCCGAAAGGCAGGAAAATTATTGTACGATCAATCGGCGTACCAAATGCTTATCGCCTTGCTGCAAAATAAGCATGTAGGTACCAGCGGCCAGTGCACTTACATCCAGGCTTTGGACATGATCACCCGCTGTCAGCTTGCCATCAAAAGGGGTTGAAAGAATTTGTCCGGACATATTCGCAATAGATAAACGAACGTCTCCGGCTTCCTGAAGTCGTATCCAGGCTTGTCCGGTGGACTTTAGCGGATTGGGCATAATTCCCATTTCCACGCCTTCCAGTTGGCCTTCCAAACTGAATACACCCACTGATCCTGTTTCAATCAAGGGCAAAATCACCTCATCGACCCAGCCGGCATCTGCGCCTTCCGAAACGAATTGATCTTTCTCAAAGACCCAGCGGAAAACATTATTACCTGGCTGCACGCCGTATTCTACTTCAGTCCAGGGTGATTCTCCAGACCAGCTGTCAAATTCGACATCATTGACAAAAAACCGGAGGTAATCCCATCCCTGTTCGGAGGATACTTTTCGGCTGAATGAAATGGTCCCTGCTTCCAATACATTGGCAACCAGAATCAACTCAGAAGTTTGGTTGTGTCCAATATTCCCTGACTGGGAACAAACATCCCCCTCATAGGGATCGATTCCTGTTGTAAACCATGGAACCGTGCCCGCAGCCTGCCATTCGAAGCTGTCAAAATCATTGGTTTCAAAATCCTCCACGATAGGATTCATCAGATAATTGTAAGTAGCATCTCCGATGAAAATATCTGCCTCTACAGAGTAAACAAATTCAACCGGTTCCAATAAAGGAACATCGGAGGAAACTTCAAATTCGTATTGCAACACCTCATTACCCAACTCATCAATCCCGCTAAATCCGGCATTGGCATTAAGTATAGTGACATATGGCGAATTAGTAGTCAGGGTACCCGTACCAGCCGGCATATCATCCTGCCCGTCATTGAGGTTGGTAATATTGATCGTTAGGGTTTCTCCCGGATCAATACGTCCATTATCATTTCCACCAGTCAAATCAGACAAGCTGGCTTCATCAGCCACCGAAAGTACCGGAGAATAAACGGGAATATTCAGAGATCCGTTAAAGACATTTCCATCTGTTTCAATCTCAAGTTGGAAATTGACAATGTATCCGTCCTCAACATATGGGTCGACACTAAAGGCATAGGCCCCGTTCTGACTGCTGGTTCCGTCAATCTCTATGTCTCCAAAACTCGCTGTATTATCCGTAATAACCACATTCGGATCCGTGGTAGAAAGGGTTGCTGTAACGGCTGTTGCCATTTCAACGCCAACATTTGACAGATCCACATTCAAAAGAATGTCTTCATTGTAATCTGCTTTACCATCCTGATCACCGGCGCTATCATCAATCAGATAGTTTTCCAACAATACAAATGGACCTGAAGCAGCAATGACTTCCACTTCACCCTGATAAGGTTGTCGATTGAATGCCGTTGCCGTTACCAGGATTGGTTCCGGAAAGGAAAGCGGATCAAAATCAAATTCAACTGCCCCTCCTTCAACCAATCCAGTTGCGAGGAGATCATCATTATAATACAATCCGATCATAGCTCCTTCCACATCACAGTTTACAGTTAAACTCGTAGAACCCAGGAAGGTCGTCGCTACATGATCAACCGTCATATTTTGAGGCATTGCGGTATACAAAGTCACGCTCGGATCACCGAAGATATTCCAGGTATCAGCCATTTCAATTCCACCATTTCCATACTCCTCGATCATTGAACCAAATCCATGAATCATTACCCCGCCAATGGTGTGGCGAATATCATAGATCGCAGATTCGGTTACCAGTTTCATCATTTCATCCTGGCCCTCCATAGGCGGGGCCCAACTTTGCAACAAACTCGCAAAACCACCGGCGATACCACCTGTTGGTTCGCCTGTTACATCGTGCGTCGCCCGAATCCAGGCATCTCCCAAACAAGGACCAGAACCATAATCTCCGGTAAAATCACCGACACAACAACCTACTATGATCATAAAAGGATGCATGGTGGTATTGGTCAGCTGGTTACAGGCATCCACATCAAAACCGGAGGTCGATACGGAGCTGTGATTTCCGTGTCCCGTATAATTAAAAAGAGACATGCCCTCTTCCATCGCCTGAATGACAGAAATGGTACTCGGATTACCACCCTGATCAGCCGTTACATCTCCGGGCGTTGGAGAATCGCCGGAATTTGATCCCTGATAAAACTCCCAAACTTTTGAGTAGGTGTAGTCGAGCAATTCAATCTTTACATTATTCAAATGCTCGTAATCATACTCCCCATCATCACCAGGTCCCTCGTTTGATCCACAACCAGCGGCCACGCTAAACCAGTCGGCTCCGTCCATATAGGGAGCTTTTTCGTAATTCATGGTACGATCTACCATGGTTTGCACATGCCCGATGTTTTCGGCGTTAAATCGACCAACAAACAGGTCTGCAAAATGGTCATTGCCAGCTTGATAGGCATAACAGTGATCACAAGCGTCACCCGCATTTGTTTCTGGCGATACGATGTCATTTTCATCGCCAATGAGCAGCAAATAAGTCAGGCCGTTGGTATTGTAATAATCGCCTACATAATCTGTAATCGAAGCAACATCATTGCCGATCAGCGCAATATCGACGATCTCCGTAGGAATACCTTTTTGCATTTTCCATTCCACAAAAGGCTCCATGGCGGGCATGTATTGAGCCGCACTGATAATCAACATTTTCCCTACTTCGCCAACCTGATCGTATCGATTGGCAGCCTGGGTATAGTTCAGAAACCGCTGCTGGTAGAGTTCTTCATACTCACTTTCTACCCTGATCGGTCCTTCAGATGCTCGAACCAATGCATTTTGTGGTGTTCCGTCTACCTGAACAACGGTAAAGATGATCTCGTCGTAAACCCGCAATACCTTAGTAGCTGGATTGTAACGAACCGGATGCATCACCGCAGTTTGGCCGCGAAAATCGCGGTAGATGTAAGGATCGCGCAACCAAACAATATCTTTCGGATAAAACGCATCCTGATCGTAGAATTCTCCATATTCATAAGGCACTGAATCGGGGTCGGTGTCTCGATAAAGGTTTCCTTTTGAAGGAGCAATTTCGACGTTTTCATAATCGGTAAATGAAACACTCTGGATCATTATTTCCATCGCAGCATCATCTCCAATCAAGAGGGATGAAGTAATCTTGGGCAAATCAGGGGCGCCTGCTACCAGAATGGGTGTCCCGTTTTCGATGGATACAGTCCAGGCTTCTCCTTGCGGGCTCTGAACCGTTTGCGCCTCAAAACCGTCTAATGTCAATTTAACAGTAGCTGACTTATGGTCTTCTTCCAGTAATTCCACGAAAGTGGTACTGGCATTTTGAGACAAAGCGGGCAAGGATAAAAGGATGCCCAACAGAAGTAAAAAATTCTTCATTGATAGTGTGGTTTAGAAATGGCAGTTTGTGGATTGGTTTATCGTTGAATGAAAACTTTTCGGGCAGTCATTTTAGCATTCGTACGCATTTGCAGAATGTAAAAGCCCGATGGAATACCCAGGGTTGAATAAAAGGCGGTTGATCCGGATGCCAGAGATCCGGTCAAGAGTTTTTTCCCTTCCGGGGAATGTAACTCCCACTGGTAATCCTGCTGATCATTATTTTGGAGGACCAATTGATCAGCTACCGGGTTTGGAAATACATCAACGTTTGCTTTCAACAAATGGGTGGTGCTTACCGGATTTCCGGCTGTAACATGAAACTCAATCCCATCGTTATCCAGAATATCTCCACCGGTTTCGTAAATCAAATAGCGCATCATACCAGTACCCTCAATCATTTCGGGGTGGATATCCATTTTCATAAAACCGTAAGCACCGGGTGCAATGGGGTTCATCTCCTCATAATTGGGAATGGTACCATAACAATCACTGTTGTCGCAAAGCTGAATAAACCAGTCTTCCGGCATGGTATTCTCAATAAGACGCCAGCTAAGATACAGGGTATCACTGGTCTCATTTACGAAATCGATTTGGTATAGATTATATTCATCAAGCGTTGCAGCTTCATCTATGATGATGGTGTCCGGACTAAAACTTAAGTCCTGCGCCGACAAATAATTAGGAAGCAGAAAGAGAAGCGGTAAAAATATCTGTTTCATAAGCTGTTTGATACCCAACAAAAATAAGGTATTAAACGGCTAATAACGATTTTTTCATGTCTCCTTTTGGAAGACTCCTTACAAAAATAAAAGCCTCCGTGCATTTGCAACGGAGGCTTTTACTATTATTTCTTGTTTTTCTTTGCCCAACTGTCCCTCAAGCCAACGGTACGGTTGAAGACCAGTTTGTCATCCGAGCTATCCGGATCCAGGCAGAAATAGCCCTTTCGCATAAACTGGAAGTGTTCTCCCAGCTCGGCATCCTTCAGAGAAGGTTCTACGAAAGCTGTGTTCAGGATCTCCAGACTATCCGGGTTCAGAAATTCTTTAAAATCCTTATCGCCATGGCCACCGGGATTTGGATCGCTGAACAGCCGATCGTAAAGGCGAATTTCAACAGGAACGGCCTGTTCTACAGAAACCCAGTGCAAAACACCTTTTGCTTTGATCCCTGAAGTGTCCTGTCCGCTTTTGCTATCCGGATGATAGATGCAACGTATTTCGGTAATCTCTCCTGTTTCCGGATCTTTATCAAAATCGGTGCAGGTAATGATGTAGCCGCTCTTCAAACGAACGTTTCGTTCGGGTCCCAGGCGGAAAAACTTACGTGGCGGATCCTCCATGAAATCCTCCCGTTCAATGTACAATTCCCGGGAGAACGGCATGGTACGTGTCCCTGCATTCGGATCTTCCGGGTTGTTGTCGATATCGACTTCCTCTGTTTTTCCTTCCGGATAGTTGGTAATGACCAGTTTAACCGGATTCAGAACGCCCATAACACGTTTGGCCACCTTGTTTAAATCCTCCCGGACACTAAACTCCAGCAGCGCAAATTCGATTACATTATCGCGCTTGGCTACACCAATCCGATCACAAAAATTGCGAATAGCCGCGGGAGAATACCCCCGCCGACGCATACCTGAAATAGTGGGCATCCGAGGATCATCCCAGCCATTTACGTGTTTTTCATTAACCAGTTGGAGCAGCTTGCGCTTACTCATTATGGTGTTTTCGAGGTTTAAGCGGGCAAATTCAATCTGACGGGAAGGATAGATTTCCAATTGCTCGATAAACCATTCATAGAGCGGACGGTGGTGTTTAAATTCCAGCGTACAAACTGAATGTGTAATTTCTTCAATCGCATCCGATTGACCATGTGCAAAATCATAAAGCGGATAAATACACCATTTATCGCCTGTTCTGTGATGGGTGGCTCTTTTGATTCGGTACATGTTTGGATCCCGCAACAGCATATTGGGAGATTCCATGTCGATTTTAGCCCGTAAGATTCTGGAACCATCTTCATACTCTCCATTTTTCATCCCTTCAAACAAGCGCAGATTTTCTTCCACGCTGCGGTCTCGGTATGGAGAATTTACACCTGGCTCCGTAGGCGTACCCTTCATTTTTGCAATTTCTTCCGCCGAAGAATCATCGACATAAGCTTTTCCTTTCTTGATCAGCCTGACCGCAAATTCGTACAGCTTGTCGAAATAATCGGAGGCAAAGTAAGCTTCATTATCCCATTCAAATCCGAGCCATTGGATATCTTTCTTAATCGAATCCACATATTCCGTATCCTCCGTGACCGGATTCGTATCATCAAAACGAAGGTTGGTTTTTCCTCCATATTTTTCTCCTAAACCAAAGTTCAGACAGATCGACTTGGCATGACCGATATGCAAATACCCGTTTGGTTCGGGCGGGAAACGGGTATGTACCCGACCATCATATCTGCCCGATTCCAAATCTTTTTCGACCTCTATTTCGACAAAATTGAGGGATTCTTTATTACTCATGACTTTCTTCTTAGCAAATTACATTCGATCCGGCATCTGGATACCCAGCAGGTCCATCCCGGTTTTTAATACTTCAGCAGTAAGATAGGAAAGATCGATCCTAAACTTCTTTACATTATCTGAATCGCAATTCAGAATGGAGTGATCGTGGTAGAACCGATGGAATTCTTTTGCCAGGTCATAGCAGAAATTAGCCACCTCCGAAGGATCGTATTCAGCCGCAGCTGTTTCCACGATCTCCGGAAATTTTGACAAGCGCAACAGTACTTCTTTTTCCTGATTCTCCAGCTCCTCATACAATTCAAAACTTCCGTGATCCTGTTCGCCTGCTTTCCGCAGGACACTCTTAATCCGCACAAAAGCGTTTTGGATATATGGCCCGGTTTGGCCCTGAAGGTCTACCGATTCCTTCGGATCAAATATCATCCTTTTTTTAGGCGTAACCTTGATGATAAAATACTTCAGCGCGGCCAAACCAATCCGCTTAATAATTTCTTCTCTCTCCTCCGCCGAAAGGCTTTCCAACTCCCCTCTTTCTTTGGTATTCTCCCGCGCCTCTGCAATAACCTCATCCATCAGATCATCGGCATCAACCACAGTTCCCTCCCGGCTTTTCATTTTACCGGTAGGCAGATCTACCATTCCATACGCCAGATGATGCAGGCCGTCAGCATAGGGTTCGCCCATCAGTTTTATGGTCTCAAACAGGGCCTTAAAGTGGTAATTTTGCTCATCAGCTACCACATAAACCATCTTATCGGACTTATAATCCTCGTACCGCAAGTGAGCGGTTCCCAAATCCTGAGTAATATAAAGAGACGTTCCATCGCTGCGCAGGAGCACCTTCTCATCCAGTCCTGCGTCGGTGAGATCCACAATTACAGAGCCATCTTCCCGCTTTTTAAACAAGCCATTCTTCAAGCCTTTCTCTACCAGGTCTTTTCCGTTCAGATACGTTTCAGATTCGTAGTACAGCTTGTCAAATTCTACTCCCAGGCGATTATAGGTTTGATCGAAACCGGCGTATACCCAACTGTTCATTTTCTTCCAAAGGTCAACGGTCTCCCTCTCTCCGGATTCCCAGGCAAGCAGCATTTCTTTAGCTTGTTGTCCCAGCTGGCTGTGCTCGTTGAAATAGGTATTTTTGTAGCGCTTGAAAAACTTATCTTCCGGCTCTCCTTCTTTTGCCTTTTCGGCGAAAGCCGCTTTACCCGCTTCAGAATCCTGCCAGCTTTTGTATTCTTCTTTGAATTTTGATTCAAAGATCACGTAGTATTTTCCAACGAGATGATCGCCTTTTATTCCACTGGAATCCGGTGTTTCTCCTTCACCAAAAAGCTTCCAGGCCAGCATGCTCTTACAAATAGCGATGCCCCGATCATTGACTACCTGAACACGCACGACTTCATATCCGGCAGCATCCAGGATTTTGGAACAGGACCATCCCAGCAGGATATTCCGTATATGTCCCAGGTGAAGGGGTTTGTTGGTGTTTGGAGAAGAGAATTCGACCATGACTTTTTTGCCTTTCGGCGAAAGCCGGCCATAATTTTCCGCTTTTACGGCATTTCGCAGGAAATCATTCCAGTAAGCAGCTCCAAGCTCCAAATTTAAAAAGCCTTTAATCACATTGTAGCCGGAAACTTCTTCGATATTTTCCTGCATCCAGCCCCCGAGTTCCTCCGCAATCGCATCTGGTTTTTTTCGGGCAGCTTTGGTGAGTGGAAATACAACCAGGGTATAATCCCCTGTAAATTCCTTGCGCGTCGGTGTCAGTGGCAAGGAACCACTTTCGACATCGTGTCCGTAAAGTTCTTTAGCAGCTTTTACAGCTCCTGAATCTAAAATTGATACTATACTCATTGAGCCCGAATTTGGTGCGCAAATTTAGGAGAAATTAGGCAAAAAGAAAGCCCGGAAGCGGGATAACCCGTTCCGGACTATATTAGTTCCTGTTTTATCATTCATTTAAAAGGCAGAAACGCCTGGAGCGACCGCTTTTATTCTCCCGGTTGCAACCGGAAGTTACCAGCTGGCGGGAGTGTTCTGTTACACTACCTTATCTGCACAGGAAGAACTGGCGAAAGCATCGGGTTTTGCTTTAAAAACAAATCCCATACCCAGTATATATCCCATTGCTTCCTTGAGCGCAGCATTTGACTGGAAGTGCGGATCTGTGTTAATATCAGCATGTACTTCCAGCTCAACTTCGTAGCGATCCAACAGATCACAGAGTTTGTAGGCCACTTCCACAGAACGAGCTACTTCGGTGATCATACGTTCTTTCAAGGGCAGCGTTTTTTTCATTTGGCTGTTTGAAATAAACATAAATCCACCTTTCTTTTCACGCAGAAATACAATTACTGTTGCAAATTCAACAGTTTTCCCACGCACTTGAGAGTCCGTTCCGATACAAACCTTAAGGCGGTGACCGGCTTTGGTCTCCCGTATGATGGTCTCTTCGACGGCCTCCAGAATTGGTTGTTCGATCTTGCGACCGTCAAGTCTTCTCCACCTCATTGGAAAATGATTTGTGTTGCTTGCACAACGTCGGTTGATCAATAGTGATCTGCAATACAAGCCCGATCTTAAATCAGGAGCTTGTTCTGCATTTGTAATATCATTAAAATCAGGCAATTATTAATATTGCCAGCGTGCTAATGTCTCAGATACGATGAAAATTAATCCAGACTTAACAAGCCTTTTTCAAGAGCATACTTTGGGAAAACGGGATTGGAAGGGAAAGAGTTCCGGTGGTGTGTTGGGGATTGGTGTATTGGTGTATTGGTAAAATACTATTCTTGGAATTACGATTTACGAT
>JAAEZH010000009.1 GCA_018222965.1 Bacteroidota bacterium | reverse complement strand
CTATTATGGCCGACATGGAGTCGATATGAGCCCCGATTTATTGTTTTTCCGTAAATTACGAGAGCAACCAATCAAGCGGGAGAAGACCTTGAAATATCCCGTATCCGGCCAAAAGAAGGGGTTATTGCCCGGACTCCCGTTGGGCACAACGGATAAGGGATAATAGTAGGAGTTATGGATGGAAGGAACTTGTAATACCCCTTGAAATGTTTGATATTAGAGAAACAAAGTATTAAGATGAAAGATTGGAGAGAACATATAGAGTCAAGATCTACAATATTGTATGGGAAGCCTGTTGTTAAAGGGACTCGGATTCCAGTAGATCTGTTATTGGAAAAGCTTTCTGAGGGAGAAACGATTGAAGGGCTATTAGAAGGATACCCCCGACTGAAGAAAGAAGATGTTTTTGCAGTTCTTGCCTTTGCTGCAGAAATGGTAAAAAATGAAATTGTCCATTCCATAGCTTCCTGATCAATGGAGAAGTTCTTAGCAGATGAAAGTGTAGACTTTCGGCTTGTAATCTATCTTCGAGATGAAGAATTTAAAGTCGAAGCAATAGTTGAAATGAATCCAGGAATCAGTGACGAGGAAGTCCTGGTCTTAGCAAATGAATTAGAATCAATCCTACTTACAGAAGATAAGGATTTTGGTGAATTAACATATCGACTACAAAAACCAAATCAAGGAATAGTATTGATTCGATTATCAGGTGTTTCTATTGAAGAAAAGGTCAGAATCATCGAACAGGTAGTTGAAGATCACATCGACGAGTTGAGAGGGAAGTTTACGGTTCTTACGAAGGATAAAATACGGATAAAGGATCAAAAATGATTTCGCTGTGCCCAACATAGTGCAAGCGTCCATATCTCCGCTTTGCTTCGATACGGTATATGCACACCCCGTCAGACCGCGCAATAACTTCTATCTATTTTCCTACCAATGTTGGGTTTGGTTTCGTATTTTGAGTGGACTTCACCAAGCCAGTTTCCATGCAGTACTAACGAGGTGTCACCAATGCCTTTCGGCTCCGGCGGGCCGAAGAAGTGCCAGGGGACGGGTGTTCATGACTTCTCTGGAAGAAATGGGTCTCCTTCGCTATGCTCGCATTGTCGATGCGCGTCCGATCGTTGATTTAGGCTTCACCCATTCCAAATTGAACAAAGAGGGTGACCTGCTTTATCATCCGGCAGACCTATTCAAATTACTCTTGTACAGCTACCGGCATGGGATTCAATCGGCCAATCAGTTGTCTAAAGCCTACATGTTAATGTAGAGGAGATTTGGCTTTTAAAAGGACTTCGTCCCAGTCCACGGACCGTAGCCTACTTCAGGGACTCCCGTTGTAGTCAATTAAAACAAAAAAAATGTCAATAACAAAAGAATCAGAATTATTAGGAATGAAAAAGGTTAGTGAGGCCGTTGGAACAACACTAAAGATGATGAGAGAGTATGCTAAAGTTGGTATGACAACCAAAGAATTGGACGAGTACGGAGGAGGAATATTAAAAAGTTATGGTGCAAAATCAGCGCCTAATGAAACATATGATTTTCCAGGCTACACATGCATAAGTGTAAATGAAGAAGCTGCGCACGGAGTTCCATCCGAGATTAAAATGCTAAAGGAAGGTGACTTGGTCAACATTGATGTTTCGGCAGAGTTAAATGGTTTTTGGTCTGATAACGGAGGTTCCTTTGTACTTGGAAAAGATATACACAACCTCCAACCTCTTGTAGATGCCTCAAAGGACATCTTGAAAAAAGCCATTTACAGAATAAAAGGAGGCGTGAAAATATCTGACATCGGGCATCTGATTGAAACAGAGGCAAAAAGATATGGCTTTAAAGTTATCAAAAACCTGGCAGGACATGGAGTTGGCAGAAGTTTACACGAAAAACCAGAAAACATTTTGAATTATAGGGTTAGAACAAATCGAGAAAGATTTAGAAAGAATACAACTGTTGCAATAGAAACTTTTATAGCTACAAAGTCTACTGTTGCGGTTGAGTTGAATGATGGTTGGACTTTAGTTGGCAACAAGGGAGGTTATGTGACTCAGCATGAACACACAATATTAATTACTGATGACGAGCCTGTGATTTTGACTGACTCGAATGAAATTTGGAAATAAAACTGGCTACGACAAGACCCTTCCGTAATACCTTGCGGGATACTGCGCATAGCCATCCCGTCGTACGCCATATTGACAAACTCCCCTATTTCTTTTCGATTTGCCGAAGTGATTTGGTATCTTAAATCATGCAAGGCAAGAAAAGTTTCACTCCTCGTTTATTCGTCAACCAGAATGTAGTTGACCTGATCCCGAAGGGTGATTTCTATCGCATATTAAAGGGCAAGTTTAACCTGGCTTTCATCTATGAACTAACCCGGGATTGCTATTCTCATGCCGGTAAGCCAAGCCTGGACCCGGTGGTATTCTTTAAATTGGTTTTGATGGGTTTCCTGGAAAACCTCTGTTCGGATCGGTCATTGGAATTTAAGGCCAATATGCGTATTGAATTGGAGTGTTTTCTGGATTGAGACCTGGACGAGTCCATACCTGATCGTTCTACAATCTGCTGCGCACCGTTTAGGTAATTGATGTGAAAAAATACAAAAACAGCTGCAAATCCTCTTTTTTACACTATGGCGCCTGCTTTGACCGGAATGGAGTCGATTTGAATCTCGATTTATTGTTTTTTCGTAAATTACATATACAACTGATCGAACGGGGAAAGCTTTAAAATGCTCTGAATTTGACTGAAAACAGTGTTGTTTTGGAGATTCAAGTTAGTAGCAATAACGAAATATTGAATTCGAGGAATCATTAATTATTTGGCACCATAAATAGAAAAGATGTCCAAAAAATCAACCAGTTCAAGCCAGGCTAAAACAGTAAGCATAATTTGCATGCTGCTCAGTTTATGTATAAACTCTATTTCATTTGGTCAATCAGATGGTGAAGAGATTAGAGATAATGATTTCGGTGTAGAGGGAGTTGTAGATTTATACAGCATGGGATTTGATGATTGCGTTTTAATAGAAACCGATCAATATTTTAATCAATACATAATAGATTACGATCTTAATGAAGAAGTTATTAAAATAATAAAATTGGATGATGATGGTAATCAAATATTAGACTATGGTGTCAATGGAGAGGTAGTTATAGATTCTGTGGTTTCCTATATACTGTTGAAAGCAAAAGTCTATAATGATGTTTTGTATCTTCTGGCTGACGATCAGGATACTGTATACCTTTATTCTTTTAATCCCGATGGGCAGTTTAACAACTCTTTTGGTCAGGGGCAAAGGATAGTCGCTTCAAACCTTCCTGCCAATTTTAATATTTTTGAATTGGATGTGATTGATGATCTCATTCATGTAGCATCCTGGACGAATAATGGATCGCCATATATCTTTATTGAGCAATATACCTTAGAAGGGAATATATCATTTTCAGATACGATTGATGTAGGAGAAAACTCCGGCACCTTTCAATTAGATTTCAGGCCCGAAGGAGAAATCTATATTGCGCACCGAAAAAATGATATGTTTTTTGATCTTTTTGTCCATGTTAAAAGATTCAAAAACTTGATAGAACATGACGCCAGCTTTGTCTATTCGGTTCCTCATGAGAGTCTCATGAACTTTATTTTTGATGTAGGTGACAATGAAATTATTACTTCATTTTTAATAAATGAACTTGATATTAAACACCAACGATTAGATCTCTCAGGCCAGATTTTATATGAAGATATATCCCCTAAAATTGATCCTGCAGAAAGCTTTCTATACCTTACCCGTTCTGATATTTTATTGGATTCTGATGGCTACTTTGTTCTCGAGGATAAAATTGACACGCAATGGTCAATAACACATTTGTTGACTAAATACAACAGTGAACTGAAAATTGATTCTACATTTGGTCAAAATGGAAGTTATGAGTTGGGGGGTGATTTGGGCTTTATAGTTTATTGGAGAGCTTATGATAACCTGGATAGAATATACCTTACATTTAGAGGAGCTAATAAATTCAACCTGATTAGAACAAAGGCTGATGAGATCACTGATATAGAGGAGAATTTTGAACTTGGAAATTCACTTACTTTGTACCCGAATCCAACCAGCTCTAAATTGACAATAGAATTAGAAAATAAATCTCAAGATCCTGTCTTTTATAAAATAATTGATGTCAATGGGAATGTTATGCATCATAGACATCTTCAAGAAGCGACCTTTGAATTAGATCTATCAGACTACCCAATCGGAATATATTTTATCAGTATCAATGCTTCAGGTGAAACCTATTCACGAATAATTATAAAAAATTAGAATATCAAACTCTAAGCTTAGCATTGCTCGATTCCCACCATCCGAAGAAAGAACAAGCAAGCTTTTAAAAGTCAAAAAAACCTTATCTGCATACAGTGCCAATAAGCAACAGATACTTTAACAACATGAAGATAAGGCTACTATTCATATCTATTGTGTATTAACGATAGTTTCAATTGATTTATAATATGAAAATAATCTCAGGAAACAACCTGAAGTCCCAGGAGTTTTTGGTTGTCGTGTTGACAGGGCTTGGATAACAGACTAATTGAATAAAACGCATCAAAAGTGCCAGGGACAAGCCTTAGGTGAAATTAAAAAAACTATGAGTGAAACAGTCTAAGCTAATACTTCCGATGATTGTTATCTCTCAGTTCTGCTGTACATCACTTTGGTTTGCAGGGAATGGGGTGATGGTTGATCTTATGTTGAATTTTAAGCTAAAAGAAAGTGCATTAGGGCACTTGACCTCGGCTGTCCAGTTTGGGTTTATTGTAGGCACGTTAATCTTCGCTGTTTTAACAATTGCAGACCGTTTCTCGCCCTCAAAAGTGTTTTTTAGCTGTGCTTTACTTGGCGCCCTTTTCAATACGGGGATAATATGGGAGGGAAACAGTTTGGCAAGTATTCTTTCACTTCGTTTTATTACAGGCTTTTTTCTAGCTGGTATATACCCGGTAGGAATGAAAATAGCTGCGGATTATTATGAAAAAGGATTAGGCAAGTCGCTTGGTTTTTTAGTTGGTGCGTTGGCAGTGGGCACGGCATTTCCTCATTTAGCCAAAGACATGACTTATGCCTTTCGATGGGAATCTGTACTAGTATTAACTTCATCTCTTGCTGTTTTAGGTGGTTTGTCGATGTTGATACTGGTTCCTGATGGTCCGTACCGAAAACCCGGCTCCAAGGTGGATTTCTCAGCCTTCTTCAGTGTATTCCGAAATCGTAAATTTCGTTCAGCAGCATTCGGATATTTTGGACATATGTGGGAGTTGTATGCCTTCTGGGCATTTGTACCTGCGATGTTAAAAACATATAGCATAGTACATCCTGAAGTAGTATTTAATATTCCTTTGTTGTCATTTCTGGTTATAGGAATAGGTGGTATTGCCTGTGTGATCGGTGGCTATCTTGCTCAGTCGTTCGGAACTAAAAGAATAGCATTTATAACGCTACTCTTATCATGTGGATGCTGCCTTCTTTCTCCATTGATGTTTGCAAGTAATTCTGAAAGCCTGTTTATTGGATTTCTTCTTTTCTGGGGAATGGTGGTTATCGCAGATTCCCCCCTTTTCTCAACGCTTGTGGCTCAAAATGCTGCAGCAGAAATCAAAGCGACTGCACTTACGATTGTAAATTGTATTGGTTTCTCCATAACAATAATTAGTATTCAGCTTTTGAATGTTTTGCAGTCTTCAATAAACCCAATGTATATTTATACAGCATTGGCGTTAGGGCCGGTTTTGGGTTTACTAGTGTTATATGGAAAGAAAAAAGTAACATCCACCAATAGTCTGTACGGTGCATAATAACCCCAGGGGTTGCTACGATATCATACAGGCACTTAATTCAAATTAAAAATCTAATGATATGAAGGTGACAGCTGAGAAAAACGAAAAAGTTGCCAAAATGACCTTTGCATCGGTTTATCCTCATTATGTGAGTAAAGTAGAGAAGAAAGGCAGAACCAAAGATGAACTACACAAAGTCATAGAATGGTTGACCGGGTTTGATGAAGATAGTTTGCAGGCACTTATTAATGAGAAGGTGACATTTGAAACGTTTTTTCAAAGAGCAAAATTACATCCAAATGCACACCTGATTAAAGGGGTGATTTGTGGTTATCGAATTGAAGAAATAGAATTTGAATTGTATAGACAAGTAAGGTACTTAGATAAATTAGTTGATGAATTGGCAAGAGGGCGTAAAATGGAGAAAATTTTACGAGAGGATAAGACGTAAGTCCGGTTATGGATGCCATCCACCCATTCGGGTGCTCAAACTTGACACATCCTTTATCTATGTGGTGTTTTATAACAAGGCTAAAAAAGCCAGATTTCAAATGGTAATAATAAAGGATACTATGAATAAAGTGATTTCCACGCTGTTTCTTTTTATAGTTTTTTCTAGTTGTACAGAAGTTCAAAGACCAGATGCACCCGAAGAAACAAAAGCCAATATGCCCTCACAATCTAATGTAACCTCTCTGTTGGGAAAAGAAGTGGTCATATATACGACTGCGAGCGAGACTGAATTGCGGATGTCAGAATCGGGAACCACATCTTTTGGATCCGCTAAACAGCCGTTGGAAAATGAAGTATCTGTTTTTGTGAATCCCAATAAAACCTTTCAAACTTTCCTTGGGATTGGCGGCGCTATTACGGATGCCTCTGCCGAGGTATTTGCACAGATGCCAGCTGAAAAACAAAGTGAGTTGTTAACTGCCTATTATGATAAAGAAAAGGGAATTGGTTATTCCCTTTGTAGAACTCCGATTCATAGCTGCGATTTTAGCAGTGGAAGCTTCACCTATATTGAAGAGGGGGATAAAGACTTAGAGACCTTTAATATCGCTCCTGATAAAACTTATAGAATACCGCTAATAAAAAAAGCCATTGAAGCTGCTGGCGGGAGCCTGTTGCTATATGCAAGCCCCTGGAGTCCTCCTGCTTTTATGAAGGACAATAACAATATGCTTAAGGGAGGGAAACTACTACCGGAATATTATGACGCCTGGGCACTTTACTATGCTAAGTTTATCAAAGCTTACGAAGCGGAAGGAATGCCTGTTTGGGGAATAACCATTCAGAATGAGCCCATGGCGGTACAGCGATGGGAGTCTTGTATATACACAGCTGAGGAAGAGCGTGATTTCTTAAAAGATCACCTGGGACCAACGTTGGAACGAGAAGGGCTTGGGGATAAAAAAATCGTTGTTTGGGATCACAACAGAGATCTGATAAATCATCGGGCAAATACAATCTTTGAAGACCCGGAAGCAGCAAAGTATGCCTGGGGGATTGGTTTTCACTGGTATGAAACATGGGCAGGTGGCGAACCGATGTTTTCAAATTTGGGCAATATTAAAGAATCATTTCCTACTAAAAACCTATTGTTTACGGAAGGTTGCCAGGAAGGATTTCGCGCTGATAGATATCAATATTGGGCACATGCCGAGCGCTATGGCCGATCCATAATTAATGATTTCAATCAGGGAACAGTTGGCTGGACCGATTGGAATATTTTACTAAACCAAAATGGTGGTCCAAACCATGTAGGTAATTATTGTTTTGCTCCTATACATGGAGATACAGAAGAAGGGGAATTAATTTATACCCCAACCTATTATTACATTGGGCACTTTTCAAAGTTTATTCGCCCCGGTGCAAAAAGAGTTAGTACGGTAAGTAGTAGAAGTCATTTGTTAAGTACTTCATTTATTAATAAAGATAACAGCATGGTTAATGTTATAATGAATCAAAGCGATGAAGCTATTGATTACAAGCTTTATGTCGGGGCGGCGGAAGCTGTTTCAATTAGCATTCCTGCTCATGCGATTCAAACGGTCGTGACCAGGTAGATAAAGCATAACTAACGGCTCTTTTTTCGCTTGGGTATAATTCATTGAAAATTATTATAGCGGAGAAAGATTACCGGGCATTCCCGGGTTGGATGTGAATCATACAAATTTATATTTCTTTGTTTTTTGCCTTTCGGCGAAAGCCCAAAAAGTAAAAGTACTCCGCCCATTTTCAAGAGCAAATTGTTCTACACTTACAGATAATTGTCATAATTGGGATTGACTTTTATCGTGTTTTCAAACAGGATGCTGCACTACTTTCGTGGGCATAATGTTTGGAACTGATGGATATTATTTTCAATAAAGTATTTCTGAAGCATGATACAGGCATGCACCCGGAAAATAAGAAGAGACTGGAGGCACTAGGCTCTTTGGAAGAAACCGAGGTGAAAGACGGAAGTGACTATCTGGAGCTTGTTCATACACCCGCATATATCCAAAAAGTAAAAGAAGCCTGTGCGAAGGGACTGCACCTTGATCAGGAGACGGTAACATCACCGGATAGTTGGGATGCAGCACTGCATGCAGTAGGCGCCACACTTATGGCTTCTGAGCAGAATGCATTTGCGCTGGTTCGGCCTCCCGGTCATCACGCCAGTGCGGACCACAGCTGTGGTTTTTGCCTGTTTAATAATGTTGCTATTGCTGCCCGACATCTGGTTAATCAGGGAAAGCGGGTCCTGATCTTTGATTTCGATGGTCATCTCGGAAACGGAACCTCCGAAATATTCTATGAGGACGACCAGGTGATGTATTGGTCAATCCACCAATTACCCGCATTCCCCGACCATGGGGATACTCATGAGATTGGCAAGGGAGCGGGAAAAGGATATACCATCAATGTTCCGCTGCCTCCGAAAAGTGGAGATAACATCTTCATGGATGCCTATGAGACCATCCTTCCTGTCGCCAAACAATTTGCCCCGGATGTAGTGGCTGTTTCAGCCGGATTTGACGCGCATCGCTTTGATCTTTTGCTGGATCTCAGTGTCACGACCAACTCCTTCTATAAGATTGGAAAAAGCCTAAGCGAAAACTTTGAAAATGTATTTGCTACCCTGGAAGGGGGCTATAACATTCAGGAGTTGCCAAAGTGTATTATGTCCTTCCTGGATGGAATAAATGGCAAAGAAATGGTATTTGAAGAAACGCCTACAGAGTCCAGAATACTTACCTGGCATGAATATGAAATTCGACTGAATAACCTGTTGAGAGAATTGAAGCCTTATTGGAAAATTTAGGAAACCGCAATATTAGTAGAAATGGAAAAAATATTTGATCCGAAAACGATAGCAGTAATTGGCGCTTCCAACAATGAAGGAAGTGTTGGGTATGCGTTGATTAGAAACATGATCGGTTCCGGTTTCAAAGGGACCGTTTACCCCATCAATTATAAGAATAAAAGCATCTACGGGGTGCGTAGTTATGCTACTTTAAAAGATACACGGGATCAAATTGATCTGGCGATCATTGCCACGCCTGCAGCAACCGTACCGGATATTGTTCGCGAATGTGGAGAGCACGGCGTTGGAGGCATCGTAATCATTTCCGCAGGATTCATGGAAGCCGGAGAATCAGGTAGAGAGAAAGTAGCAGATGTATTGGCTACAGCCAAAAAATACGGTATGCGGATCATCGGACCCAATTGCCTGGGCTTCATCAAGCCATCCATTAAACTGAATGCCAGTTTTGCCAATAAAATGGCTCTTCCCGGAAAGATTGCATTCATTTCTCAGAGTGGGGCACTCTGTACGGCGATTCTCGACTGGTCGGTGGAGCAAAATGTTGGATTCAGCCACTTTGTATCCATCGGTTCAATGGTAGATGTCGGCTTTCACGATCTGATCGATTACTTTGGCTCCGACGAGCATACGAGCAGTATTGTCATTTACATGGAGTCCCTGACCAACGCCCGAAAGTTTATGAGCGCCGCCAGGGCTTTTTCCCGAACGAAGCCGATCATTGTTCTCAAAGCAGGCAAGAGTTCAGCCGGAGCTAAGGTTGCGATGTCGCATACCGGTACCCTGGCTGGCAATGACCGCGCTTTTGATGCCGCCTTTAAAAGAGCGGGTATTATACCGGTAAAAAATATCGAAGAGCTGTTTAATTCAGCGCAGGCGCTGGCGATGCAACCACGCCCCGAAGGCAATCGACTGGCCATCGTAACCAATGCAGGCGGCCCCGGGGTTCTGGCTACAGACCGAATCGTACACCTGGGTGGTAAGATGGTGGACTTGTCTGCTGAAACGATGGACGTGCTTAATGAAGCGCTCCCTCGTATGTGGAGCCATGGCAACCCGGTCGATGTCCTTGGAGATGCCGGAGCCGATCGTTATGGAGTTGCAGCTGAAGCTTGCCTAAAAGATCCTAATGTAGATGGACTCCTGGTGATTTTAACGCCACAGGCGATGACAGACCCGGCATCTATTGCCCGGGAAATTGTGACCTTGTCTCACAAATACAAAAAGCCCATTCTAGCTTCCTGGATGGGGGAAAAAGATGTGGCCGAAGGTCGCGATATACTCGAGATGGGAGGTGTGCCGGTTTACAGAGTTCCGGAGAATGCGGTCAACACCTTTATGAATATGTACAGCTACACCCGGAATATCGAAGCACTCTACGAAACGCCGGCGACTATTCCCCAGCAGTTTAATCCCGACAAGGAGAAAAACAGAGCGCTTTTTGACAGCATAATCAAGGAAAAACGATTTGTGCTGACAGAGGATGAAGCTAAAGAAGTACTGGTAAACTATCAGATTCCGGTGACCAGAAATAGCATAGCGGCTTCCGCAGACGAAGCAGCTAAAATTGCTGAGGAAATAGGATTTCCGGTTGCAATGAAAATTGCTTCTCCGGATATTACCCACAAGACGGATATAGGTGGGGTGGTCCTGCATGTTCGCAGCGCGGAAAAAGTGAAGGAAGAATTCGAAGGGATCATCTCCAGAGCGAAAGCGGCAAAACCCGAGGCTGATATTCGCGGGGTGCTTATTGAAGAAATGGTTTCCAAAAAATATGAACTGATTATTGGTTCCAAAAAGGATCCGATCTTCGGGCCGGTGATTGTATTTGGTATGGGAGGTGTAACTGTAGAGGTTTTCAAAGATCTGAATGTAGGCCTTCCACCGATGAATATGGCTCTTGCGCAGCGACTCATCGAAGAAACCAAGATCTACCAACTCCTCAAAGGATACCGCGGAATGAAAGAGGTCGATATCAAATCGATTCAGTTTCTTCTTTACAAGTTTGCGTACCTGATCATGGACTTTCCGGAGATCAAAAGCATTGATATCAATCCCTTCGTTGTGGATGAAACAGGTGGTGTTGTGCTGGATGCAAAGGTAATTCTCGATGAGGAAGTAGCTGGTAAGTCATTGAAGCCTTATTCTCACCTGGTTATATCTCCGTATCCGCAGGAGTATTACTTCGACTTCCGCCTGAAGGATGGAACAGATGTTGTTATCCGTCCGATCAAACCTGAAGACGAACCGCTTGAAAGAGCTTTCTTCGGTAAGTTGTCTAAGCAAACACAGTATTATCGCTTTTTCGGATTCATGGATAATATCACGCATGAGTTGCTTACCAGATATACTCAAATCGACTATGATCGCGAGCTCGCCTTGATTGCAGAAACGGAGAATGAGCAGGGAGAGAAAGAAATGATTGGCGTGGTTAGGATCGTGAACGATTCCAATGAAAATAGTGCCGAATTTGCAATTGTGGTGGCCGATAAATGGCAGGGCCAGGGGCTCGGAAACTATTTTACGGATCTCATTCTGAAGATTGCTGAAGAGCGAGGAATCGAAAGAATCTATGCCAATGTAATGCAGGCGAATACAACGATGCTGCACATGTTTAGAAAACGTGGATTCGTTGTGAAAAATGAAGATTTCTCTTCGGCCTATGCAGAGCTAAAACTTAGTACTTATGCTTGAAAAACTAAGCCTGTGTTGTAAGAGATAGAAAAAGAGTCGCCCTGCTTACGGGCGACTCTACAGTCGGATTATATAGTAATAATCAGTTTTCCGGATGCCCGTCCTTTTCCAATTAAACGGAGTGCTTCCGGTACATCATCCAGGGTAAAGGTTTTTTGGACTATGGGTTTGAGTTTTTCCTCTTCAGCCAATCTGGCAATGAATTGGAGATCTGCCTGTGTTGTACCGGCTAGCAGGCTGGTCATTGTTTTTCCCTTTAGTAGTGATATCAATGGCCCGGAAATAAGGGCTTTCGCCGAAAAGGCACAAGAGACATATCGCCCTCCCTTTTTTAGGGCACTTTCAATCGCCCACAGAGAGTGGTTGCCTACTATGTCGAATATCAAGTCGTATTGGGTGCTTCCTTTTGTGAAGTCTGACCGGGTGTAATCAATAACGGTATCAGCGCCTAGTTTTCGGGCTAAATCGGCCTTGTTGGTGCTGCATACTGCCGTGACCTTTGCACCAAAAGCTTTTGCGATTTGTAAGGCGAATCCACCAACACCGCCAGATGCTCCATTAATTAGTACATCTTGTCCTTGTTGGATCTTGCCTTTATCTCTCAGTCCCTGAAGTGCTGTTACTGCTGCCATAGGCAAAGCCGCGGTTTCAGAATAGCTCAGGTTGGACGGCTTTTTTGCCAGGCGATTTTCATCAGTAGCAACATACTCAGCAAAGCCGCCAAATCCGCTGACTGAAAGATCTCCGAAAACTTCATCTCCTTTTTGGAATTGCGTGACTTCGCTTCCGCAACGTTCTACCAGACCAACTATATCAGCACCAAGGATTGGATATTTGGGTTTGAAAAGTCCGGCCATTAACCGCACGGCAAAGGAAGAACCATTAAGGATCTGCCAATCGGCTCTATTTACGGAAGTTGCCATCACCTTTACCAGTACTTGCTTCGGACCTGGATTCGGGCGTTTAACTTCCTGAAGCTTCATGCTGTCCGGGGAACCGTAATTTTCATTAATTATCGCTTTCATTTTTAGGTTGCTTTTAGGTTTTCTGAATACGAGTTAACAGTACCTTTGATGAGCATAAAGAGGGCTAGTAATACTTCCCCCAGAGCGGCAGTCAGCCCAACTACCCAGGCCAGCCAGGATTCATTTCCCGGGAAAAGGAAGTTGCCAAAGGTCTCCATTAGGTAACCGATAGCAGCAACCATCATCAAGAGTGCAAAAAACCTTGGGATCATTTTAGATCGGTAAAGCAAGATGCCCAGCAGGAAACAATGGACCCCAAAGAATCCGCCGGCAATCATGTAGCCGTACCGATGTGCTTCCATGAAAAGGAGGCTAAAAGATTCCAGTTGAGCCGGATCAAAGCCAATCAAAACAGATGCGCCCGTCAGTACATGTAGTGCCATAAAGTGATTGAGCAGGTTTAAAGTTCCTATTGCCGGATGTGCTAACAGGCGCATGGAAGCGGATACCAGTGCCAGCGTTTTACCAAAGGGTTTTAGCATTTTGTAAAACAAAATGGATATTACAGCATCCAGGATGAACGCGATGAGGTCAGAGACCATACCCATCCGGAACAGACCTTCGTTGTCCAGAATATTTGTAGCAGTGGCTGCTGCATCGTCCAGGACGAAAAGATTGGCCCGCACATATCCCTGACTAAAACCCGCGCATACAATTACCAGCAGGTACAGGAGCCCGGTGAGTTTAACCGATTTTTTGCGCATCAAATTCAATTCAAGAGCTTGCATGGTATTTCGTTTTAGGGGCTAATGAATTAATCGGTAAACTCAATGACCGTTGCGGTTACCGTTAGGGTGCGCTTGAAATAAAAGGGAGGAACGCCTCCCAGATGTTCTTCGGTAAAAACATTGATCAGTGCTTTTGATCCATCAGTCAGGTCAGCTTTTTCCAGCATGTTTGAGTAAGCAGCGTCATAGAGTTGTTTCTTTTTGGCACCGCCAAAAGCCAGGACATAACCCACATCAGCAGACCCTTTTACTTGTCCGATAACTTTAAAGTTGCTTTCCGCAAGATGTACCTGAGTTGCGCTTTGATTCTGATTCAGGACCCAGGCTTTGTTGATTCCGCAGGAAGTCAGCAAAAGGATCAGGGAGAGACTTGTAAATACCTTGATTGTGTTTTTCATTTTACTACAGTTTTAATTTTTGTTCTGTAGCAAAATTGGCCTGAAAATCCAGGGTGGACTTGACCCTTTGTGCCAATACTTTGACACTTTAGGCCAGATGGGAATTTTTAGTTGGTTTTGCGAAAGTCGGCGGGGGATTGGCCGGTCCATCGTTTGAATGCGCGATTGAAGGAGCTTTGTTCGGAGAAGCCGGTTTGGAAGGCGATTTCCGCCATGGATTGATTGGTGTTGCGGATTCGATCAACAGCTATTTCCCGTTGAATTTTCTGCACCAGGTCGCGGAAACTTAATTCCTTTTCAGCCAATCTCCTCTTTAGCGTTCGGGCACTCATGCCGAGGTGCTCGGCCACCTCAATAAGGCTTGGGATGCCTCCGGGAAGTGCATCTTTAATAAGTTGGTGTATCTCTTTTAGCATCCAGTCTGCATTAGCATGAATCCCTTTCTTTTCTTCATTCATGCGCTCGATCAGATACTGTTGAATGCTTTTATCGGCCTTAATCGTAGAAATGTCGATATCCTTGTTCTTATACTGAAGGGAGTAAACTTTTTGATCGAATGAGACGGGACATTGGAAATATTCGAAGAAGTCCTGAACCGCTTCAGAACTGTGTTTAAACTGAACAGCCACAGGGTGGATTTTTTGGCCTGTGACTTCATGCAATATGCCTTTTAGCATCACGAATGTAGCTTCATTTGCAATTTCTACCCCTTTTCGCCCGGGATTTCGATAAAGAATTAAGCGCGTATTTTCATTGTCTTCTTCAATGCGTAAACTACCATGATCGGTAATTAGGACCATAAATCGCTCCACTCTGTAAAATACTTCTTTGGCACGCCAGCAGGTTTTCAAGGATAATCCGAGAGTACCATAATCATCCGAATCCAGTTGTTTCCCCTGGCGCAATCCAAAGCCGGGTTTGAGGTGTTGATCAGCCAGTTCATAGATTTCGAATAGGAGGTCGATGGGGATGTGCTTTGACTCCTGCTGCAGTTCTCTGGATTGTTGATGGTGTTTGAACGCATCCGAAGGCAGACCCTCGCTCAGGGCAAGGCGAACTGCTTTATGATAAATACTGGAGGCGACAAACTTCATACGGAAAGTAAATGGATATTCGCTTAGTGATTGTGAAAATACGAATTGTTCTTTTTAGTAAGTTTAAGGGATTTCAGACTTAATTTGGAGATTCTGGGAAAACCCAGCCACGACCTATACCCGAGCCGAAGTGGTTTGGGATAATTTTAACAAATTTATTTTTTTGATCAGCGAGGCAAAAAACACAGGCGTAGCCTAAGCTACGACGTCCCGATAGCTATCGGGATTTAACAAAGCAGATCGGAAAAAGAAAGAGAAAAAAAAGCCCAAATCACTTTGACTTGGGTATGTCAAGGGAAGCAAAGAAAAATATTTAGGAGCGATGATTTTCTGGTGGATAAATAAAGGAGAAAGCGGTTTTATCTTTCGTTTCGCATTAATAGCGATTTTTTTCTCGAATAGTTTTGTAATGACTGCTCAGGATGATCCGGTAGTTCCACCCCCTTCTCCCCGGGTAAATGAAGTATTTATCGAAATAGCTGAGATGCCGCGTTTCCCCGGTTGTGAGGACATTCGCGGAAGCGAAGAAGAAAAAGAAATTTGTGCACAGGAGAAGATGATGAATTTCTTTTACCGCCATTTGAAATATCCGGCAACGGCGCAGGAGATACATTTGGAAGGCATCGTAGAAGCTTCTTTTATAGTGGAGCCCGACGGATCGATTAGTAATGAAAAAATAGAAAAAAGACTGAGTCCGGATTGTGATGAGGAAGTCCTACGGGTGCTTCGTTTGATGCGGGAGAAAGGGATTCAGTGGGTGCCGGGTGGCAGGGCACTTCGTGTTTTAATCCCCGTTTCTCTGGAGTTTTCTGAGGAAGTTTTTAGCAACAGATGATTTAATTTTGGACCTGTCAGGTCGCCGACCCGTCAGGTTGCCGACCTGACAGGTCCATATAAAGTTTAAAAGAGCATGAAAATAATCTCCCACCGTGACATGCAGCAATTTGTAGATAAGATCAATGAGCAATTGCCGGTGCATGCGATGTGGGATGGGTATCAGATTCGGAAGTTTAAGCGGAAGAACCTGGTTATTGGTGGGAGCCAGGATTGGATCTACTATCACAATGTAGATCTCATTTTTAAGCAGGTTACGTTTTTCAATTTGCCTGCCAGATGGCGGGATACGCAAATAGTCGGAGAAGACCTTTTTCGGTTGAGCGACAAAGAGGAATTTGCGCAGCATCATCCAGATTTTGTGGTTGGCGATAAACATGTTTTTGCCATTGACCTACACTTCAGTTACCAGGATATTTTTCAAAAGCATACTTATTTTGTGGTGGCTTCAAGGGTGTTTTTCGAAAGATTGAAAGATCCCTCGGGAGACGGTCTGGTGGAGTATGAAGATCCTCTGGGAGAAGTAGGTTTTTTGCCTAAAACAAACCGACTTGATAATTTCTAATGGACCGACTATTTTTAATATTTATTATTCCCTTTTTCTTACTCGCTTGTAATGGCGAGAAAGAAGTGGATCAATTATTGACTTTTGATTCTGAAAAATGGCAACTCAAAGAGGGAAAAGACTATCCGTATCGGGATCAAATGTTGGATGATTTGGTGGACAGCAGATTGTTAAAACCAATGACTAAGGAGGAAGTCCTGGATGTGCTTGGTGTGCCTGATCGGTCAGATGGTTTATATTTGTTTTATACAGTAACCCAAAAACGAATCGGTTTATTTCCGCTGCACACAACAACTCTGGTGGTGAAGCTGTCAGAGGATGGCGGGGAGAATACCATTTTGATTCATGAGTAAGAAACGTTTCAAACTCCAAATAAAGATTTAGTGAAAAATACCACACAACTGGCGGATCGAATCAGAGAGGTTTTGTTGAGCGGTAAATGGATCGCCCAGACAAATTTCAAAGAACAACTTTCCGGCGTGTCTCTGGAAGATGCGCATGAAAAAGTTGGCAATCTAAACACCCTGGCCATGCTGGCTTTTCATACGGGGTATTACATCAACGGAATAGTCAAGGTGCTTGAAGGGGGACCGCTGGATATACGGGATAAGCACAGTTTTGACATGCCTCCGCTGGAATCACAGTCGGATTGGGAAAACCTGTTGGAGGGCTTTTGGGCTGATGCCGAAAAATTTGCGGACCTCGTGGAGCAAATGCCCGATGAAAAGCTGGATGCTCCATTCGTGGATGAAAAATATGGCGATTATCGCCGAAATATTGAAGCCATGATTGAGCACAGTTATTACCATTTGGGGCAGGTTTCCCTAATTAAAAAAATGCTGACTGAGCGGACTGGATAAATAGATTGTTAGAAGCGGGATATTACTCCGACATCCACAAAATGGAGGAAAGCGAAGTTGTAAACCTGATCTACATCGGCACCGCCTTCAATAAATCGATAGCCGGTTTTTAGTTAAAATAGTCTCCCCACAGGTCGACTCATAAATCCGCAAAACATCTTCCGCCTCCATGTTGTTTTGGGACAGCGCAATGCGAGCGTCCCGCGCGAGAAGTGTAGCACCCAGATCGAGTGAAAATCTGGGTTTTCGGATCAGGCGATATCTGTAACTAAATCGAATTCCAGGCCAATTCTAAATTGAGCGAAAAGCTGAATAGGCAACAGGAGTATTAAGAAAAGGTAATACGTAATTTTGGTCAAAACAATTTTTTTGGTTGGTTATAAACATCAATTTTGGAAATTGGAATTAGCCAATTTGGTCGCAAAAATCAAACATGAATCCGAGTAAATTAGAGGATTTTCCCATTCAGTCATATGACAAGTTGCGCTATGGAGATACAGATCGACAGGGGCATGTTAATAATGCCGTTTTTGCTACATTTTGCGAAACCGGCAGGGTAGAGCTGTTGTACGAATCGGGCGAGCAGGTCATTCCCGAGGGAGCCAGCTTTGTGCTGGCATCGCTTCAGGTTGACTATTTACAGGAAGTAAACTGGCCGGGGCGAATCGATATAGGAACCGGAATTACCCGGATAGGAAATAGCTCTATCCGAATTTATCAGCGGCTTTTTCAACATGGAAATTGTGTGGCCGAGGCGGTATCGACGATCGTACAGGTGGATAATCAGACCGGAAAAAGCCAGCCTATGACAAATGAGGTGAAAAAGTTGCTAGCTAACTTCCGGGTAGTTGTGAAAGACGTTTAAATATTTGGTACATTAGGACTTCTATTCGAATCAATAGTTTCAGAATCAATTAGGCTTTTGTCGGATGCCTTTCGGCGAAAGCCAGAACCGTGTAACTATTGAACAAATGTTTTCATTTTATTTTCCGCGTGCGGCTTTCTTCGCACTTTTTTTCTTTTCCATTTTAACGCTTCATGCTCAGGACGAAACCTTCACCATGACCCAGATTGGGGCTGATTTTTCGTTGAAAAAACCCTGGGATTTGCATTTGGCTCCTGATGGTTACCTCTGGGTAACAGAAAGAGCAGTTGGAGTGGTTGTAAGAGTTGACCCGGAAACGGGCAATCAGGATGACCTGGTCCAAATCCCGGATGTGTCTTCTACTGCCGGGCAGGACGGATTGCTGGGAATGGCTCTCCACGAAGACTTTTTGGGCGATAATCCCTATGTCTATTTGTCCTATACGCATTTGGTGGGCGGCAACCGGCAGCAAAAGATCGTGCGCTACACGTTCTCCGAAAACGGGGATGATGGCAGCCTTTCTGATCCGGTGGTTCTCATCGATAACATGCCTTCCAGCAATGACCACAACTCCGGCAGAATGACTTTCGGCCCCGACCAAAAACTATATTATACGATTGGTGATCAGGGATCCAATAATGGGGGCAATTACTGCTATCCGAATCTGGCTCAGGTCCTGCCTACACAAAACGAGATTGATCAGGAAGACTGGTCCAATTATCCGGGAAAAATACTGCGCCTGAATCTGGATGGTTCCATTCCGGCAGACAATCCGGTATTGGATGGTGTACAAAGCCATGTGTATTCGTATGGGCATCGCAATGCGCAGGGAATTGTTTTTGGAGACAATGGCATTCTGTATGCTGATGAGCACGGACCCAATACAGATGATGAGGTAAATATCATCACATCCGGTAGTAATTATGGCTGGCCGAATGTTGCCGGTTATCAGGATGATGCAGTGTACGATTTTTGCGACTGGGCATCTTCACCCAACTGTGAGGATTGGAACTTCTCCGCTGATTCCTGTCCGGATAATGCCGACTTCTTTATGGAAAGTGATTTTTCGGCACCAAATTTTGAAGAGCCGCTATTGGCCATGTTTGCGGTTCCGGATGATTATGACTTTAATGATCCGGCCTGTGGAAACTCTTGGATGTGCCGTCCGAATGTTGCACCTTCCAGTATTGCTTATTACGGGAGCGATGCCATCCCCTCGTGGGAAAATTCGTTGTTGGTTTCAAGCCTGAAACGCGGGCGTATTTATCGCCTTAAGCTCGATGTTGATGGAACGGCAGTTGTTGGAGATACCATTCAGCATTTCTATACCACCAATCGCTACCGCGATATTGAAGTGTCTCCTGATGGCAAGTCCTTTTATGTGATTACAGACGAATCCGGAAAGACCTCTGATGCAAGCGGATATTTTCAGTTGAATACTATGGCAAATCCCGGTACCATTCTCAAGTTTACACTGGATGAAACCGTGTCGGCAAGCCAGGTTAATGCAGATAAAATGCTGCGCGTTTATCCCAATCCGGTATCTGATGTATTGTTTGTGGAACTTAGTTTGGAGACAGCTGCCGGATTTGAGGGAGAGTTGATTAATGCGAGTGGTCAGGTGGTGAAAAGATTCACCGGATTGCGATCTGGTACCAATGAACTCGAGTTGGGGGATTCGCCGAAAGGCGTATACTTCTTCCGCGCTTATTCTGACCAGTTCTCCAGTCTGAAGCGAGTAGTTATTTTTTAAACCTTGTCTGATGAATTACGTCATTATAGGTACTGGAAATATTTGCAACACCTATTTATCGGCTATTGAAAATATTCCCGAAAGCAAAATAGTGGGTTGTGTGAGTCGCTCTCATAATAGCCTTTCGGCGAATCCTGCTATACCCTGCTGGCCCTCTTTGGATGCTGTAAGTGTGGACTTTGACGCTGTCATTGTTGCCACACCCAACGGACTGCATTGCGATGGAATCATTGCGGCAGCTAATTTGGGGAAGCATGTAATTACAGAGAAGCCACTGGGTATACAGGTCGATAAGATGGATGCCGCTTTAGAGGCTTGTGCGGCTGCGGGTGTAAGCCTGGCAGTTGCCTATCAAAGACGTACTTCGCCAGATAATAAATCGGTAAAGGCTTTGCTGGAGACCGGGGCTTTGGGGCAGGTTATTGCTGCAGACCTTTCAGCCAAGTTTTACCGGGATCAGGCCTATTACGACAGCGCTGAATACAGGGGCGGATATGCCATTGATGGCGGTGGTCCCTTTATTCAGCAGGCCTGCCACAATATTGATATTTACACCTGGTTTTTCGGGATGCCGGAAAAGGTAGTCAGTATGCTGGGGACCTTTACGCATAGAATGGAAGCAGAGGATCACGGGGCTGCGCTCCTTCGTCATGCAGACGGAATGATCGGGACCATTGTAGCTTCTACCTCGGCCAGGCCAGGCTTTGCGGCACGGCTGGAAGTACATACCACCAAAGGTAGTTTTACGCTAACAGATGAGGTGATTACGGACTGGCAAATGGAAGGTGTGGCTAATCCTTCCGATCAAAGTTTTCAGTATGCGCATGAGGGTGCAACGAGTGCTTCCGTTAGCGACAGCAGTGCGCATGAAGCGATTATAAAAGATTTCGAGAATGTTGTAAGATCTGGAGGTGTTCCGATTGCCGACGGGGAGAGTGCTCGTCAAACCTCAGCCTTAATACTCCGGATTTACGGAGCTGCGATTTGAGTTGAAAAATCATTCGGCGAAAGCCAGATTGCCTGCCGGAACTTTATTTGGCAGGCATTTTTTATTATTTTACTGATGCAATAGTATTCTTTTTCAAATCAGGAAAAATGCGATACACAACCCAAATCGAAATCGACAAACCCATTGATGAAGTAATCGCTTTGTTTGACAATCCGGATAATATGGATAAATGGATGGAAGGTTTGCAGAGCTTTGAACCGATCAGTGGAACACCCGGGCAACCAGGGGCCAAATCAAAATTGAAATTTAAATCCGGCAAGCGGGAAATTGAGATGGTAGAGACGGTGCTTGTACGAAATCTGCCCGAAGAATTTAGTGGCTCCTACGAAGCGAAAGGCGTTTATAATGTGGTGCGGAATAAGTTTGAGCCGCTACCGGACAATCGGACATTATATATTACTGAAAACGAATTTCAGTTTAAGCGTTTTATGATGCGCTTGATGGGCCTTATGATGCCCGGTGCATTTAGAAAGCAGTCTGTTAAGTATTTACAGGATTTTAAACGATTCGCGGAAAGTCAATAACAAATGGAGAAATTGGAAGTTAAAACGGATTCCAGCGTAGCTGATGTCTTCGGAAAATATCCGGATCACATAAAACCCAAAATGGAAAAGCTGCGGAATCTGATTCTGGAAACCGCAGAGGATCTGGAGCTCGTGTCAAAGCTGGAAGAAACCTTAAAATGGGGAGAGCCCAGTTATTTGACCAAACACGGGAGTACCATTCGAATTGATTGGAAACCGAAGAAGCCGGACCAGTATGCCATGTATTTTAAGTGCACCAGTAAATTGGTGCCCGCTTTTAAGTCGGTCTTTGGAGATGTGTTTTCCTATGAAGGGAATCGGGCCATCGTTTTTGGTTTGGAGGATGCAGTACCGGAGTCTCCATTAAAGGCGTGTATTGCTGCCGGGTTCAGTTATCACAAAGTCAAACATTTGCCCTTGCTGGGCATGTAACCTTCCCCATGATACATACAGACAGGCTCTTATTGCGGCCCATCGAATTACGGGATAAAGAAGCGGTCTTTGCTTATCGCTCGGATCCCGAAGCTAATAAATATCAGGGCTGGGTACCGGAGTCGCCGGAGGAAGTAGAAGCATTTATCAAAAAGAATCCGTCCGACTTTAATGAAGCAGAAAGCTGGTTTCAGCTGGTGCTTGTTGATAAGGAAAATGGAGCCGTTATTGGCGATGTGGGGATTCATTTTACCGGCGATCAAAATCGTCAGTGTGAATTGGGGGTCACCCTCAGTAAAGCAAAACAAGGGTGTGGTTTTGCCCGCGAAGCCATGCATGCTGTAATGAAGTATTTATTTACCGAGCTTAATAAGCACCGCATCTTTGCTTCCGTGGATCCGGCAAATCGATCTTCCATTCGATTATTGGAGCGTCTGGGTTTCCGCAAGGAAGCGCATTTTCGCGAAAGTTTGTTTTTTAAGGGAGAGTGGGTGGATGATGTGGTGTATGGATTATTGGCTAAGGAATGGGTTGAAAAGCAGGAGCTATGAAATTGCAATGGACTTTTATTTTCCTTTTTTTCTTTGCTTGCCAAACATCCGAAGATGATACAGTCAGACTGCCTCTAAACAGTAATTATTTATTTATTGATGAAATCCATTCCGTAGCTAATTGCCTTGGACCAGATGGTCGATATGTAACGGAAGTTCATTCCTTTACGGATAGTACTTATACATTTAAACAGGATTTTGAATACCGGGAAGAGGCCTTTCATGCAAGCGTGTCTGAAAATGGAATTGGCTATGTTTTAAATCCGGAAGGAGAGGTAGTTGATACGCTTTCCCGGGAAGTGGTTGAAATGGTTCGCAGCCACGATTTTCATCGAATCCAGACTCGTCCTAATCAATTTTATTCTGACTTTCAGGTAGTGGAAGGGGGGAATAGCGTTAATGCAGTAGACAAATTGGAGCATCCCGTTAGAATGATTCCGGATGAATCACAGGAAGTGATTTCCTCTGTTATGTTTTGGAATATGCTGGATACTTCTGAAGTAATCCGCATTGATTTTACCGATTGGGTAGAAAGTGATTATGGAAAGCTGGTGAAAAAACTTCGGGTAATTCAAGCGGAGCGCGATACCTTTTTCTTTGACTATACGCAGCTTATGATTAATGGAGAGGAGATTAAGTTTTAAGCGTGGCGTGTGTGCAAATAAAAACGCCCAGCCTGTTTTTCAGGCTGGGCTTCTTTATTTCAGGCTTACTGTTTTAGCAGCTTGCCGGAAGCTCTAAAGTTTTCGGCCTCCACACTGTATATGTACATGCCACCTGGTAATTGCAGGGTTTGTAATGGTATTTCTGTCTTGCCATTAGGAAGGTCTTGCAGCTTTCGCTGAATGACTTTGCGTCCCTGAAGATCGTAAAGAGAAATAATCACTTCTCCATGGATGAAATTTTCGCTGTTAATGATCAGGTTTTCATCCATTGGATTGATAACACTAATTCCATGATCTGAAGCTGAAACAAATTTCAGGGCAGAAGTGGTGGTGGTATCAATTTCGGTATAAAAGAAGTCGGTATATTCTCTCACCGGAGCATAAACCGGCTGGTAGAATTCCGGATGCCAGTTGTCTGTTGGATATTCGGGCCATTCATCTCGTCCGGCATAGAGGATGGTGTCGGCTCTTTCTGCATAGCCGGCCTCTTCAAAACGGTCGCGCATGGACCAAAATTCGAGCGAGTCCACAACGGGACCAAGGTCGCTGGGGAAGTTGGTCGCAGCAAAGATGGTGTCGATGTTGTATCGGGGAGCCAGTGCCGGATCCAATTGCGAACTCCATTCTGCCCGATTGGTGGTATCTGAACCTGGTCCGAAATTGTTGTACTCCTGGTAGATGCAGGTTTCTTCGCGTCCACCCCAGGGAGACCAGCCCTGACCAATGATACGTTCATGCAACCAGCATTCGAAGAAGATGGTGTTGGCATAGTCAAACCAGGGGCGTCCCAATGAAGCATACCAGGTGCCTCCGTCTCTGACGGTCACATAGCTGTGTTTGAAAACATAGCCAAATTCGTAATACTGAGGAGTAGCTGCAGCGGTTGCATAGCCCTGGTCATTAATATGGACATGACAGCTGTCAAACATCGATACTCCGAAGCCAAAAATGAAATCGACATCGCCTTCGATGTAGCTGTCGAGAAAATATCGGCGCGTACGGAAGTTGTCAAAGTAGGTATCCTGATTGCCCAGGAATTTGCAATGGAACAGGATTTGACGATCGCCATTGGAGTGATAGGCAACTGCCTGGCTGGCGGTGCTGGTCGCTTCAAAAGTGATGTTGTAGGCCTGGAAGTCATGCGGGTCAGCCCGGAATGTGTAGGCACTAAAGGTGTGTCCGGGTAAAGAAGCTTCGGCGTGATCATCGTAAGTGATGATGGTGCTGTCTACATCCTCGCCTACCAAAACGACTTTGGTCTTTTTATGGTTGAGGATGATCTTTTCGTAGTAGGTGCCTTTTTTTACATAAACAACCATCCATTCGTCGTTGAAGTCTGGTACTGCATTTAAGCCAGCTGCTACGGTTGTGTAATCGCCGGTGCCGTTGATATCGACAATGATGTCGGCTACGGCCTCCAATTCGTCGCTAAGTGTTTGAGCATTGACGGAATATGCCGAAAAAATAAGGAGGATAAACGGCAACGCCTTTAGCCAGTTCTTAACAATCATTGCTAAAAGATTTGAATGATTAAAAATAGTATGCGTCGTTTTCTTTGAAGTGGGGCAACTTCTTCAAAGGTATCCCTTACTCCTTTGGAGGATAGCGCATTTTCTATTGGATTAGGCGCATTTTTTAAACTAAAAATTGGATTTTACTGTATTAATTTGTTGCTCATACCCATTCCTCTTTTCCGCCTTCTATAAGGGCTAATGTTTTATTCATGAAAGAGATCAAGTCTGTATTATCCTTTTACGACACCCATAAATCAGATGATTTGAATGCGGCCATGGCTCTGGTGGTACGTGTGGAGCAATCTTCTTATCGCCGGGAGGGAGCCCGCATGCTTGTATTCGATTCCGGGATATTTGAAGGGGGAATCAGTGGTGGATGCCTCGAGGGGGATGCTTTAAAACGGTCCCAAATAGCTATCATGAAGGAGAAGCCTTCGGTAGTAACTTATGATACATCCACCGATGATGAAAATCAAATTGGTGTTGGCCTGGGATGCAATGGAGTGATCGATGTATTGATCTCTCCGATTCGGAACGATGAGAAAAACCTGAACCTGTTGCGTAAGTGTACGGCGTCCCGGCAGTCGCATATCCTCGCTACCGTCATTCGCGTAAGCGGCAAAAATAAAGCGGTTAAGCTGGGCGATACCTATTATTTTGATGTACCCGGGAAGCAGTTGGAAGGATGTGAGCATGAAATACTGGCCAGCAGCATTCGCGAAGCTGCAAAAGTGGTTGTCGAGCGGCAGAAATCAAAACGGTTTGAATTTACAATTGGGGATGCCGAAATTTCCATTTTCATGGAATGGATCCCGCCTCAAATTCATCTGGCCGTATTTGGGGATAACTATGATGTTTATCCTTTATTGGAAATTGCCGGATCCCTGGACTGGGATCTCAGTCTGACCGGCAATGTGCAAAAACTGAAAAAGCAAAAGTTGGCAAAGGTTACCGGATTGTATCCAAAAACGAAAAGTGCCAGACCTGAAACAGACAATCGCACAGCCCTGGTATTGATGGCCCACGATTACAAAACGGATTTGGCGAATCTAAAAGCCGCCGTGCAGGGAGATGCTTCTTACATTGCAGTGTTGGGGCCCAAAAAACGATTCGATAAGATGGTTGAGGAGATGGAAACGGAGGGGATCGTTCTCACTGAAGAACAAAAATCCCGAATCTATTCTCCCTGCGGACTGGATATCGGAGCGACCACTCCGGAAGAAATAGCGATAAGTATTGTAAGCGAGGTTATTGCTGTATTTGCCGGAAAAAAAGGAGGCTCCTTGCGGGAGAAGGATGGACCTATTCACGATCGGGATTAAAGCGATTGATGTTGCTCCCAAAGAATATTGTTTTCCCTTTGTTTGTTTACGGCCTCTTTGATGTATTTAATGGCTTTTTGCAGGTCTTCTCCTGTGGTTTTTCGCCCTAGACTTATTCTTAATGAGGCAAATGCCAGCGGTTCTTCCAGCCCCATGGCGATGAGGACATGAGAGGGGAATTCGGCAGCCGAGTTGCAGGCACTTCCATTGGAGACGGCAATCTTTCGGCTAAGAGAACGGAGCAGGTTTTTCCCATCGACAAAAGGAAAAGAAACATTGGTGGTGTTGGCAAGCCGGGCAATATCCATCCCGTTTATTTGGATTTCCGGGATGGTTTGCAATTCTTTTTCCAATTGATCTTTTAGGTTTTTCAATCTTGTATTTTCCTGATCAAGTTGTTGCAGAGCCAGACTTATGGCTTTGGATAACCCGACAATGGCGGGCAGGTTGTAGGTGCCTCCCCGCAGTCCGCGTTGTTGTCCGCCTCCGTGTATGAAGGGGGGGAGGGCAGTCGCTTGTTCTTTTTTGATGTAATTGAATCCGATGCCTTTGGGTCCGTAGATCTTGTGTCCGGAGAAACAGGCAAAGTCCACTTTTTGGAAGAAATCATTCAGCGAAAGCTTACCCAAAGCTTGTGTCGCATCGGAAAAAAGCGGGACATTTTTAGACTGACAGATTGCTGCAATTTCATCCAGCGGTTGGATGACGCCTGTTTCATTATTGGCATACATGATGGCCACCAAATCGGTTTGGGTTGTAATGGCGTTTTCCAGTTGGACGGTGTCGATGATGCCGTTTTTGTCTACATCCAGCCAGGTGATTAGATGGCCGTTATTTTGGAGGTGTTTGCAGACATCGAGTACTGCTTTGTGTTCTGTTTTGGCTGTTATTATATGGGCTTTCGCCGAATTTTTACTTTCTACAATGCCTTTCAGAATCATGTTTATGCCCTCCGTAGATCCGGAGGTGTAAACGATCTCATCTTTTCGAATGCCGAGTAATTTGGAAATGTTTTGGGTAGCTTCGTCCAGTGCATTTTTGGCCATCCACCCGTAGGGGTGATGATCGCTGGAAGCATTACCAAAGTTATCGGCAAAAAAAGGCAGCATACTTTCCAGCACAGCCGGATCACAATAAGTAGTTGCGTTATAATCCAGATATATTTGCGAATACATTTTTATTAAAATTGGCCAGACGAAAGTTTAGATGAATGCTTAAAACGAGTGCCATAGTATTAGCAGCCGGTCAATCTTCCCGCATGGAGGGTTTTAAGTTGGGACTTCCATTCAAGCAACATACGATATTGGATGAGGTTCTTACTAATCTGGCTTCCTCTAATGTACATGAAATCATCGTTGTAAGCGGCCATTACCAGAAAGAAACCGAAGAAATTGCCAACAGGCATAAGGGGGTTAAACGAGTACATAATCCCCACTATGAGACAGGGATGAGTTCTTCGATCAAAGCCGGGATTGAAGCCGCTGATCCGAAGGCAAATGGCTTAATGATCTGCTTGTCTGATATGCCTTTTATTCGTGCTGCTGATTATGAATCCTTCCGATTGGTCTTTGAAGGCAATTATGGTAAAGGGCCAATAATTATTCGTCCGTTTTTTGAAGGTAAGCCCGGTCATCCGGTCATCTTTAGTGACTATTTCCGATCCAGGCTTTTGAGTCTGGAATACGAAGAAGGGGCCCGGCAGTTGATCCGGGACAACCAGGGTTTTCTGATTAAAGTAGAAGCAGACTCCGGCCGTGTTTTAAAAGATATAGACACCCCGGGACAGTATGAAGAATACATAGGGGAGAAGTGATCCATTTCTCTGCTATTGTGGAGGGGTAAGTGTTTTGATTTTTGCTTTTGTCGATTTATGGATGGTAGTAGACGAATTTTTTCAGGTTTTCAGGCTCCGGGTTTTATTTTATAAGTAAAGGAGTTGGTCATGCAGCTAAATTATAAGAAGCTTTATGGAAGCTGGAAAAGTGTATAAAGTCAAATTGAATAGCGTACCAAAGTATTATCATCCCTTTATACTGCTTGGGGTTGTTTTGTTTGGCGGATTAGTGATTTGGTTTACGGGCTTGATGGGTATTCCGGTACATCCGTTTATTTTGGATTATTACTGGTGGGGGGTACTGATCGTTGTTGTATGGGAGTTGATTTCCATACGACTATTTTTTTTGAAAGAGCATGTTGAGTTTCGATTAGATCTAAAAGGGGAGCTGACATTTCAATATTTCTTAAGAGGGAAAGTGCAGAAGACATTTACCGTGTCAGAGGTAGATTATTGGTGGAATTACCGATTTAGGAAAGGAGGAAATGATGAATATTCAACAAATGCAGGAGGCGGCATGAAAGGTCACAGTCCGGCAAACAGACTGAACCTCTACGTTCGTTTTTCCGATTTGGAGGGAAATGAAGTACTGCTTTATGAGCAGCAAGGCAATTGGGCGAGTACCCCTCATTGGAAGTATGATCTTCGTATTAAAGCGGATTTTAATACCAGGTATAGAGCTTTTCGCCTGAAACCGTTGGTGGAGAGTTTGCAGCATTTGCCCGTTGCGAAATCAACCTGACAGGTCCAAATTTCGAGAGAAGCTACATCGATTAAAAAAATCCGGACACCCCTGAAACAGGAATGTCCGGAACTGAATTAGTATGATCTTTTGCCTGGGAAATTCCGGCTTGTTCTTTTACAAATCGTTGGGTCGGTTGTTGGTCATCCTGCTTGCTCACCAGATCGTACATCTAGGCGCTTCGTTCTGAAACGTCGATGGTCAGTGTTTTGTTTGGGTTATGCATGCACGCCCATTCGCACGCAAGTACCAACCTGATTGTATACAAAATGCCGGGAGTCACTATGGGGTACCGGAATTTCCTCCAACCGCAATTCGGCGAAAGCCGAATTGGGATGTAATTTTAGCTGGCTATTGTTAATATTTTTAGTGCCGGCTCCTTATACATTGCAAGGTAAGAGGCAATGTTTATCGCTGGGATGCAATTATCATCAATTGGTATTCCGGAAGCAACATTTTTGAAATTATGTGATGTGGTTTTGTGTTGGGGCAGGGGAAAATGTGGATTTTTAGGAGTAGTATGGGTTCTGGCCTGAAAAAGTCTTAGCTGTTTATCCGAACTGGAAGAGAAGAACGGCAAAATAATTAGACAATATGGAGATTAAACTCATTGAAAAACATTCCGAAGTCTTTGCACTGGTTGCAGAAGATTTAATAATTCATTCGACACAGGATGCTGCTGAACTCCTGATGAATTGCCTGTACTCCGGAACCAATAAGATGATCCTAAAGCATACAAATCTGGATGAGTCATTTTTTAACCTGAAGACAGGATTGGCTGGAGATATCCTCCAGAAGTTCTCAACTTATGATGGATATTTAGCAATAGTAGGCGATTTCTCGGAGGTCAAAAGTGACAGTTTGCGGGCATTTATCCGGGAGAGCAATAAGGTCAGGCGAATCAATTTTGTCGGGAGCGTGGAAGAGGGGTATGCGGTTTTGAGTGGTTAAGTGCTGTTGGTTTTTCGACATGACATGTCGCCCGACATGTCATGTCGAGTTCCTTTGACGTTCCTGCTTGTAGTGTTTTTTTGACTTACTTTATCGGTGTATGTTGTTGATTTACAGTGTTTAGTATATGATTGAGTCTGTTGTTTGTGGTTGTGCTCTTAGCATCTGATTTAACTCGACATGTCATGTCGAGTAACATGTCATGTCGAGTTAAATCCAATTGAGGAGCAGTTAGATAAAATGAAAGAGAAATAGTACCTATTCAATGAAAAAATGACAGATACTAGATGCGAAATTTAGAAAGCGAGGAGGATGTAAGTTTAATGGGGTTTTACGGTACCCTTCGAAAAGACTATGGTGTTTTTAGCATGTTGGGGCTGGGTGATAAATTGAGGTATGCCTACACCTGCCGTGTTCCCGGCACGCTTTACAGCCTGGAGCGCTATCCCGGGCTGATCCTGGAGGGGGATTCTACAGTGATTTGCGATGTGTTTGAGATTCTGGATCCGATTTGCCTCCCGCTACTCGATGAGTATGAAGACTTCTTTCCCAATGATCCGGAGCATTCTCGTTATTTGCGGAAGAAAGTTATGCCTTTTGAGGGAAAGGAAGGATTCTGGGTCTATGTATACAATAAGGACGTCAGCGACTTGGAAGTAGTAGAATCGGGCGATTGGCTGGAATATAAGAAATAGGAAAACCCTGTCAATCTCTCCCATTTTTGTGACAAAAGTCACTGGCTTTTTTCGGCGAAAGCCGGAATTTTGCGCAAAACACTGCGCAAATGAGTGATACCGTATTTTACATTGCCGTTTTTGTTGTGCTTGCCCACTTTGTCGTAGGTTTCGTTTTTCTGGTGCGTAAACTCAGCGGACCTGTAGTTGAACAAGCCGATGAGGAAAACGTAAAGGACATTCATTCAGAAGAAGAAGGGAAAAAAGCCTCCTGAATGATACAGCGAATTATCCTGTTTTTTCTCCCTCTTTTCTTTTGGTCTTGTCAGCCGGAACCCGAATTGTCCGGGGTGGTCAATATGCCGGAAGACAGCGATTGGGCCCGACGGGTCTATCTAATCCAGCCCGAAAACCTGGAAGATGTATCCGCAAGCTTTAGAGGAAAAGTTGTGGACTCGAGTGAGATATCAGCGGATGGACGTTTTGCTTTCGTTTTTTTGCCACAAATGGAAGAGGGAACATTGTTTCAGCTGGCCATACAGAAAAAGGGCGAGCGCTTTTTGAATCGCCTTAATACGGAAGATCCGGCCAAAGCCAATTACCATCCCATTATTTGTCACGGTGGGCAACGCATGGAGATTTCTGCAGATGCAGCTTTTTTTCAGTCCAGCTTTTCCATCCGCAATCCCAATTCCGCTAATCTGGCTCTTCTGCAGCTGACCGACATTCGCCGAAAGGCGCATAAAATATACATGGAAAAAATCAGTCATGGGGAGCAGGAAGCTTCCTTTCTGCTAGAAGAAGAGGCCGCCTATTTGGAATACCAGCAAGCGGTGATGGCTTTCGCCGAAAATACAGGATTCCTCCTTCCGGCCCTACAGGCTGTACGCTGGGTAAGCCCGGAAGGAGACTACGAAAGAGTGCCTGAATTTTTGGTTTCCCAATGCCTGAAATGGGAACCGGAATACCCAAAACATTCCTGGGTACAGGAGCTTTGTGAGATGGCAGATCCGGCAAATTTACCGCTGCTATCTGGCGTGCCCATGCCAAATTTTGCCCTGCCCATGCTGTCGGGCGATACCACTGATTTGTATGAATTGCTTGGAGAAAAATTGACTCTTGTCGACCTTTGGGCCAGCTGGTGTGCCCCCTGCAGACGGGAAAACCGAAATGTGCTGATTCCATTGTGGGAAGCACAACAAGAAATGGGCTTCCAGATCCTGGGTTATGCACTGGAAGCGAGTCGGAAACCCTGGGAAAAAGCCATTGAAAAAGACGGTATTTCTATGTGGCCGCATGCCTCTCATCTGCAGGGGGATGAGGCTCCTTTTATGGAAAGCTTGCGTATTCAGACCATTCCCGCCAATTTTTTGCTGGATGCAGAAGGCCGGGTGCTGGCCAAGAATTTGCATGGCGAAACCCTGACAAAATTTGTCGAAGACTATCTTCAAAAGTGAAAAATCAAACACATGACAACTGACGGTAAAATCGAACTTATGGCTCCTGCCGGTAGCTTTGATGCGCTTCAGGCTGCCATCGACAACGGAGCTGATTCTGTCTACTTTGGCGTAACACAGCTCAATATGCGGGCCCGCTCTTCCATCAATTACGATAAAGTTGGCTGATGATTTGGCTTTCGAGGACGCTGAAAAGGCAGCCAAAGCCTGTCCGGTGCGGATCATCCAGGTGAGGCAAACCTAAAAAACAATAAATGAAAACACCCAGATTAAGTGGAAAATGGAATGATCTCTTTTATCAAGATTTATCCCTTTGAACCGGTGATCCCGGAAGAAACCTCATTCAGGACATCCATATCTTCTTTAGACAGGTTTGTTTTTACCGCTTCCGCGAATGCTTCCAAATGGTGCTTTTGGGTAGCACTGGCAATAGGTGCTGTAATCAGCGGACTTTCCATCAACCAGGCCAGCGAGACGGCAGCCTGGGTGGTATTATGTTTTTGACTGATGCTGTCTAAAGCATGAAGAATCCGATGGCCTTTATCATTTAAATATTTTTCTACTTTGCTACCCCTTACGCTTTTACTTCTATCGCTCTTGTCCCGATATTTTCCGGTAAGGAAGCCGCTTGCTAAAGAGAAATAGTTGATCACTCCCAGTTTTTCCTTTTGGCATATTGGGGAGGTACTTTCTTCAAAACCAGCCCGATCATAGAGGTTGTATTCCGGTTGGTAGACCTGGTATTTGGCCCAGCCGTTTTTGCGGCTTGCATCGAGGGATTCCTGTAATCTCTCCGGACTAAAGTTGCTTGCGCCAATATAACGCACTTTACCTGCTTGCACCAGTTTGTCGTAGGTCTGGAGGGTTTCCTCCACCGGGGTGCGCTCATCGTCAAAATGAGAGAGGTAGAGGTCGATTCGATCTGTTTGTAATCTGTGAAGAGATTTATCTACGGCCTCCGAAATGTAACTTGCCGAAAGGTCTTTATGTCCCTGACCCAAATCGCTTCCGACCTTGGTAATGATGTTGACTTTGTCCCGATTGCCCCGGCTTTTCATCCATTTTCCGATGATGGTTTCTGATTCGCCGCCCTGGTTACCATCGGCCCAGACCGAATACATGTCTGCCGTATCGATGGTGTTGAATCCAAGATCGAGGAATGAGTCGAGAATTTCGAAGGATTGTTTTTCGTCTATGGTCCAGCCGAAAACATTGCCGCCTAAAATAATGGGAGCGGTTTCAATATGAGTGTCGCCTAGTTTGCGTAGTGTCATGGGGTAGCTGGTTTTTCAGTTCCCTAATGCAACGCTGAAAGGAGCTAAAAGTTGATCCATTTTCAAATGCTTATTTTGTTGACAGGTCAAAAGACCGGAAACCTGTCTGAAGCAAACATTAATGGATACTGAAAAGAAAAAGCGCGTATTGAAAATCGCCTTTTTGCTTAACGGCTTTCTTTTCCTGTTGGGAGGGGTAGGCCTTGTGCAAGATGGTAAATGGGGAATGGCAGTATTACAGTTCCTGGCTGCAGCATTTAATATAATGATGGTCCTGCCTTTGTTTAAGGAGTCTGTCAAAACCAGACTCAATGTGTTGATTCTGGGTATGAATGTAATGGTAACTGCTTCTATAGCCTGGGATTATCATTTGTCTGGTGCCAACTACATCCAGTATGCCTGGCTAACGGCAGCGGTTATGTCACTGCTGGCTCTTTTTGTGTATCTAAAAAAGAAAAAACCTCCAAATCCGAAAGACAATTAATGGATAATTTATTGCGACTCCGTATTCCCGCAGGATGGGCCGTAACCTACAATCACTTTGCCGATGTTGACCCGATTGTTGCCGAGGACGGAGGTATAGATAACTGGGATTGTTTCAAAGAATCGCTGCTTCAAATCTCTCATCTCCAATTGAAAAAAGGCCGCCATCAAATTCCGGAGCGGACCATCCTGATTGATTTGGGTTGGTATCCGGAAGCTTCTATGGATGGTGCATTTCGGTTGTGTATCGTTATAGTGGACCCGAATGCAGCTGAAGTTTGGGAGTATGTGGAAGAATATTCCTCAAAAGATCGGTTCGCCATTCGCGGAAAGCTGGAAGCCTGGATGCATGCCATTCATTTTCGCTATCGGGAAGGAATGAGTAAGGAGGAGGTTTCAAAAATATTGAAGATATGAACGTCAAATTACTGATTGCCTCCTTTCTTTTATCACCCGTTTTTTTGCAAGCTCAATCGGTTGAGGTGATGTCTTACAATATTCGGTATGACAATCCCAAAGATGGCCTCAATGCCTGGTCGGAACGCAAGGCAGACGTAGCCGGGCTCCTGCATTATTATCAACCGGATTTTGTTGGCGTGCAGGAGGCGCTGCTGCACCAGCTAAGCTACTTATTGGCAGAGAATCCTCAATACGCTTTTACAGGAAAAGGACGAGACGACGGCGATGAAAAAGGAGAATTTTCAGCCATTCTGTACGACAGCAGCCGCTTTGAATTAATGGAGTCAAACACCTTTTGGCTGTCTGAAAGTCCGGAGCGGGTTTCTGTGGGCTGGGATGCCTCCATGGAGCGTATTTGCAGCTGGGGGAAATTTCGGGAAAGAAATACAGACGCTGTCTTTTATGTTTTTAACGCCCATTTTGATCACATCGGAGAAGAAGCGCGCCTTCATTCTGCGGAGCTGATCCTGCAAAGAATCGAAGACTTGCCGGAGTCGAGCCGGGTAGTGCTAACGGGGGATTTTAATGCAACGCCCGAAAGTGCACCCATTGAAGTCTTTCGCGGGGGAATGGACGATGTGCGGGAACTGGCCGGGGCAGCTTTTTACGGCCCGGCAGGTACTTTCAATCATTTTGATCCGGCGTTTGTACCGGAAAAGCGCATCGACTATATATTTATTAAGAACCTGCAGGTGGAACGCGTTCGGCAGATAGATGACCGTCGTCCTACTGGTCTTTGGGTCTCCGATCATTTGCCGGTTTTGGCAGAATTGAGCTTCTAAGAGGCTTTCGCCGAATGTCTATTCGTGGTGCCGGAGGCAATATTCGGCGAAAGCCGGAAAAATCAAATCAACATCCTGGCAGCTAAGGCAGCTTCTTAACAAAAAAGTCATGCCGGGAATCTTGATCCCTGCAGGACTAAAATTTATCTTTGAAGCCAATTTAAAAATCACTCCGGGAAAATGAAGGCATTCGTGTTGGTCTTAGGTATAGTGTTTTCCATTTACAATGTGGGATATAGTCAAAAGTGTGATCCCATGCTTTGGCAGGCCGACTTTGATTTTACCGTGGAGGATTTTTGTATTTGGAGAAGTGACCACAATCGATCCAAGAGTTTTGCCCAGTTTAATATCCAGTATTCTCGTCCGGCACTCGCTGGTATGACCAAGAATTTCAACAAGGCTGTAGAGAATGTATATGTCCGATCATCCTCCTGGATCGATACCAGTATCCACGATCTGGAATATGAGTTGTGGTTTCAAAAAATCAAGTTTGATCTGGCAGAGGTGTTTTGCCGAAGATTTAGAAAGCGCCTGCTTGCCGACCGAAAAATTCTGGCATACGACCTGCAGCATGCGGATGTAATTCAGGAGGAAATTATGGCAGCCTATAACATGAAACGCATGGCATTTGAGCGGGATTACAGCAACCGTCCGATTGATGAGATTCAGCCAAAATGGAACACCTGGGTGGAGACTGAATTGGCCAACCTTTCCGAGTTTCGCTTTAACAATGTGCGCAAAATCAAGTTGAAGTAATGCCGGTTTTTCCTGTTTTCGGCCTTTTCGCTGTTCCTCTCCACGCGTAAAAACAGCCTTTCCACACATTTAATCTGTGTCTTTGCATAAAGGACCTTTCCCGTTTCAGGCATTTTCTGGAAATTGGTAGTATTCCTTGCTCGTAGACTATAACGCGATAGAAGAAAACCTAAAGCATGCTGATGCGGAAGAGGTTTGGTCTCCAAACCTCTTTTTGCAGGAGCAGAATTATAATCTCAGTTAAATAAACGGAAAATGCCAACTAAAGAAAAACACGATAGCCATTGCTATCGGGATCGTCTACATCTGGTTCGGAATGCTCAAGTTTTTTCCAGAACTCAGTCCCGCCGAAGGATTGGCCAAGGATACCATTGAATTGCTCACATTTGGGTTGATACCCTCTCAGGTTGCCATTGTTTTACTGGCCATTTGGGAAGTGCTGGTAGGCCTGATGCTGGTGTTGGGAATATTTCGCCGCTTTGCCATCAATCTTGCCTTCGTTCATATTATCTTTACGTTCTCACCTATGTTCTTTTTCCCGGAACTGGTATTTACAAAAGCGCCTTTTGCCTTTACCCTCGTCGGGCAGTATATCGTGAAAAACATCATTATCGCTGCTGCCTTGTTGCTCTTGATGGATCGTCCGTTTCTTTATGCCTTTCGGCGAAATAAGGCCTGATATAAAAAGGGCTGGTCGCGCAAAAAGGGAAACTTGATTTAGGTGTCGCCAGAATACCTTATGAAGTTGTTTAAGAATGGCTGCTGAGGTTCTGAGAATTGATTTTTCATTCCAGTTGAAGCTTTTTTAGAGCCGCATAGCAGCGCTACGGGGCGAGAAAAAAGGGAAAAGTGGGATGGAAAGGCTTTTTCAGGAGCCAGTGAGCTATTTTTAAACAACTTCTATGTTAAGGTCTATGCATGCCAACCAAATAAAACTTATTAATTGCGACCTCCCCCTGATTAAGGCTGTTCTTCAGGGAGACGACCATCTTGCCGACTATCTGGAGGTGGAAGTCCCAAACCCCTGGACCGAGTTTGGCCGGTCTGCTTTTGAATATGTTATTAAGAAGGTGGAACGCGATCCGGATGTGGCCCCCTGGTGGACCTGGTTGCCAATTCTGGAAGACAAAAGGATACTGGTTGGCAGTTGCGGCTATAAAGGAAAACCCGACGAAACAGGTGCCATCGAGATCGGCTATGAGGTAAGTAAAGGATTTCGTGGAAGAGGGATCGCTACCCAAATTGCCACGAAACTGGTAGAAAGAGCCTGGGGATTTGCAGCCGTAAAAACCATTCTTGCCCATACCCTGGCTGAAAAGAATGCTTCCTGCCGGGTATTGGAGAAATGTGGTTTTTCCAGGGTCGATGAACTGGATGACCCCATGGCAGGTATGGTTTGGCGCTGGAAAATCTCCAGGGAATCCTGATTATATTTAATCCGGTTTTTTTGAATTAATCGCTATCCTACTCAACAATTTACCGTCTGCCGCTTTATTTAAGTAGGTTCTGAGCTAAAGAGCCGAGCCTAATTAATGTCTATTTACGAAAATCAATTTTCCAGCGCTTATTGGTTAGGAGCCTGTAGGTAGTTAAGAGATAGCGAATGGAATCAAACAAGCAACAAGAGCTTATCTTGTTTAAATATGGCGGCAACGCCATGGTGGATGAGCAACTCAAAAGGAGTGTATTACAAAATATTTGCTCATTAAAAGACCGCGGATATCAGGTGGTGATCGTACACGGAGGCGGCCCTTTTATCAAGGAAGCCCTCGAAACGGCACGCATTGAATCAGAATTTATCGACGGTCACCGAAAAACACCCCCCGAAGCTTTCGAGCATGTGGAGATGGCTCTCAAAGGTAAAGTCAACGGCAGCCTCGTAAGCCTGATCAATTCCCTGGGATATAAAGCGGTTGGTCTCTCCGGCAAAGACGGAATGAGTGTTGTTGCCAAAAAACGCAAACACCAGCGCACCGTAAACGGTACCCGGGAAGAAGTCGACCTCGGACAGGTCGGCGATGTAGACAGGGTAGACACTGCTCTAATAAATCTCCTTTTAGATAAAGATTATATTCCGGTAATTGCCTGTGTAGCGGCTGATGCCGAAGGCAATGGGTACAACATTAATGCCGACATGTTTGCCGGCCATATGGCTGGAGCACTAAAGGCCAGTCAATATGTAGTACTAACTGATGTAGATGGTCTTTTGAAAGATCGTCACGACCCCTCATCTCTCATCCGGCAAATGAATACCGACCGAATGGAAGCATTGTTGCAGCAGGAGATCATCCAGGGCGGAATGATCCCCAAAACAGCTTCCTGTGAAATTGCCATCCAAAATGGTGCCCGTTCTGCCCGTATCATCAATGGCACCCAACCCAATCAAATATTATCTATGATCGAAGACAGTCCGATAGGTACTTTGATCACCGAATCATAAACAAACACATGTCACCAAAAACAAATCATGCCTGGCACGAGATTGATAAACAATATTACCTTCAAACTTTCCGGCGGTTTCCGCTGGCTCTTGAAAAAGGATTAGGCTCCCGTGTATGGGATGTCGAAGGCAATGAATACATCGATATGCTTGCAGGTATCGCCGTTAACAGCGTCGGACATTGCCATCCACGCCTTGTAAAGGCTATTCAGAATCAGGCTGCAAAACTGATCCACATCTCTAATTTCTTTGTGAGTACCCCACAGGTGGAGCTTTCGAAAAAGCTGACTGAAGTCTCCGGTATGGACCGGATCTTTTTTGCCAATAGTGGAGCCGAATCAGTGGAGGGAGCGATTAAACTCGCCCGTCGGTATGCACACAAACACGGAAGAGGCGGAACAATCATTTCCTGTAAAGGCTCCTTCCACGGAAGAACGCTGGCAACTATTGCTACCGGTAAAAAACGGATGCAGGAAGGATTTGACCCCATTCCGAGTGGTTTCAAGCAAGTACCATTTAATGACCTGGATGCCGTAAAAGCAGCTGCAGATCAGCAGACAGCAGCCATTATCCTGGAGCCTATTCAGGGAGAAGGCGGGATCAATGTCGCTGACCCTGCATTTATGAAAGGCCTTCGGGAATTTTGCGATGCGGAAAACATTGTGCTCATATTTGATGAGGTACAATGTGGTATGGGGCGAACCGGCAAGATGTTTGCCAAAGAACACTTTGGCGTAGAACCCGATATCATGACCCTGGCTAAAGCACTGGGGGGCGGTGTTCCCATCGGCGCATTCCTCGCTAATGAAAAAACCGGCTCAGCTATTGAGTTTGGCGACCACGGTACGACCTATGGCGGCAATCCACTTGTGTGTGCAGCATCGCTTGCAGTCGTTGAGATCATCGAAGAAGAAAATCTTTTGCAGGAAGCTGCGGAGAAAGGAGAATGGCTGCGCTCCAGAATGAAGGAGATGGATCATCCCGCTGTAAAAGAGGTGCGGGGCAAAGGACTCATGATTGGTGTGGAATTCGAATTTGAAACCAAACAACTGGTCATGGAGATGTTGGATCGAGGCGTTTTGGCCAATGCAACGGCTGGAAATGTGCTTCGATTGGTACCACCACTTAATATTTCCTACGGCGACCTGGAACAGGTAATGACCGTTCTGAAGGAATCACTAAAAGTTATGGAGGAAGCCCATGCCTGATAAAAAAATAGGAATAGTTGGAGCAACCGGATTTACCGGTTCAGAACTGGTCCGCATATTGACCCATCATACGGGAGTGGAGATATCCTTCATCACTTCCGAAAGTCGCAAAGGCGAAAAATTTTCAGATGTGCATCCCTTTTTTCAGGGAATTGCAGATCAGAAACTGATTTCGGTTGAAGACATTGATGGTTTTGATCCGGATTTGGTTTTTCTCGCTTTGCCCCATGGAGTCTCCATGGACTATGTGAAGCGATTCAAGGACAAAGCTTTTAAGATCATTGATTTGTCAGGCGATTTTAGGCTGGATAGTCCGGAAACCTATGAAGCCTGGTATAATAAGGATCATACTTTTCGGGAAGGTTTTGAGGATGCTGTTTATGGTATACCGGAGTTATTTAGAGAAGATATCAAGAAGGCTCCTTTGGTCGCAAACCCCGGGTGCTATCCAACCAGTGCCATTTTGGGATTGGCCCCGCTTATCGCTCATGGTTTGATTAGTTCAAATCCGATTATCATCGATTCTAAATCGGGTGTAACCGGAGCGGGCGTAAAATCAAAACCGGTTAATCACTTCTCTTCCGTAAACGATAATTTCAAAGCTTATGGGTTGAAGAAGCACAGACACAGTATTGAAATTCAGAATACCCTCGACCGGATTTCCGGGAAAGATAATCTGATCCAGTTTACACCACACTTATTGCCGGTAGACCGCGGTATTTTGTCAACCATGTATCTGCAGCCGGAGCGTCCGATGACAGAGGCTGAATTGCAGGAGATTTACGAGACCTTTTACCGCAATGCTTCTTTTATCCGCTTACGCGAAGGGATGCCCGCGATCAAACAAGTACGTGGAACCAATTACTGTGATATTCATACGGCTTACGATGAACGTACCAACACCATTATTGTGATCAGTGTGATCGACAATCTGGTGAAAGGGGCTGCCGGGCAAGCTGTCCAGAATATGAACCTGATGTTTGGCTGGGCAGAAGACACCGGCCTTAACCAAATACCAATGCAACCGTGAATAAACTTGAGAACAAGACAAAAGAAAAGCTAATGATAAAGAACCTTACCAATGTCAAAGGCATCAAATGCTGGGGTGCGCATACCGGAATAAAGTCCATGCGCCGAGATCTGGCCATTATCTATTCGGAAGTGCCTGCAAGTGCCGCGGCTGTTTTTACTCAAAATCAGGTGGTTGCCGAGCCAATCAAGCTTTCGCGGAAGCATATAAAAGATGGTAAAGCACAAGCCATCGTAATCAATGCCGGCAATGCCAATGCCTGTACAGGCGAACAAGGCCGTGAAGGGGCAGAAGCGATGGCAAAAGCGATGGCTGAAGAACTTGATATTGACAAAAAAATGGTTTTGGTGGCTTCCACCGGATTGATTGGTAAGGAGTTTCCGACCGATGAGATTGTGGGAGGGATTCGCGAAAACGTGAAAAAGCTCAGCTCAAAATCTAATGCCGGTTCATTTGTTGCCAATGCCATTCTTACCACCGATACTTTTGCAAAAGAAGGTTTCGTAGAATTTGAGGTAGATGGTTATGAAATTAACATGGCAGGAATTGCCAAAGGCTCCGGTATGATACACCCGAATATGGCTACCATGCTCGGATTTATTGTGACGGATGTAGCTATTGAGCCCAAGTTGCTGCAAAAGACAGTCAAAAAGGCCGTGGATAAATCATTCAATATGATTACGGTCGATGGGGATACTTCAACCAATGACATGGTTGGGGTATTGGCAAACGGAAAAGCCGGAAATGATATGCTGAAATCGGAGAAAGATCCCGGTTTCGATAATTTTTCAGAGAATCTGGAAGAAATGATGATTCACCTGGCCAAACTGATCGTATCGGATGGGGAAGGATCTTCCAAATTTGTAGAATACGAAGCGGTTAACGCAAAAACGGAAAAGCGCGCTCGTCAACTGATTCGGGAAATTTCCGATTCTTCGCTGGTGAAAGCCGCTATGTTTGGTCGAGACCCGAATTGGGGCCGAATAATTTGTGCAGCCGGTAATGCCGGAATTCCTTTTGATTACACAAAAGTGGATCTCTATTTGGGCAGTGATGCCGAGCTGATCCAGGTGTTGGGCAAAGGAAAACCGCTGGAGTATGACCGCAATTATATGAAGCGCCTTCTACGCGAATCACACCTGAACGTAAAACTGGACCTTTGTGAAGGAAAAGCTTCTGCCAAGGGGTGGGGCTCCGACCTGACGACCGATTATGTGATGTTTAACTCTGTTTACACAACCTAAGATACGCCCCGGACAAGACTCCTTGTCCGGGTTTCTTTTTCTCTTTTCAATTCCCTTCTTCTTTTTGCTGCCTTTCGGCGAATGCCTATCCGGGCTATGGTGGCAAAACCGTTTCTAATTGGCTAAACGTTTGGTTTCAACCTGTCAGGTTGAGGTGTTTTCCGCCTGGTTTGTGGAAAATCCCCAAAACAGATTATATTTGATGTGTATACATTAGTTTTAAAGCTGAAGTAATCTTTTGCGATCTTTATAGCGTTTACTCACAGTGATATGAAAAGAAATACATTCATAAAATTATTGGGCCTTGGTGCCCTGGGAGCAGGTATGAGTTCATTAAGTAGTTTAAAACGGTTTTCAGATAACTTGCCGAATGCTGATCGGATGCCCGTTTTGTTTTTGGGACACGGAAGCCCGATGAATGCCATTGAAGAGAATCAGTTTGTAAAAGGGTTTCGGGATGTAGCGAAAACACTCCCGCGTCCGAATGCCATTTTGTGCGTTTCTGCACATTGGTTTACACGAGGTACCAAGGTTACAGCCATGGAAATGCCCCGCACCATTCACGATTTTGGCGGATTCCCACAGGAGTTGTTTAATGTACAGTACCCCGCCCCGGGAAGCCCGGATCTGGCAGATGAAACCAAAGCTTTACTCGATCCTGTATTGGTGGAACTGGATGAAAAATGGGGGTTGGACCATGGAGCCTGGTCCGTTATCAAACACTTGTATCCGGATGCAGATGTGCCAGTGATTCAGCTGAGTATTGATTATACCAAACCGGCATCCTGGCACTTTGAATTAGCTAAACAGCTCAACAGCCTGCGAGATAAAGGCGTGCTGATCATTGGCAGCGGTAATATCATCCACAATCTCCGAATGGTTGATTTTGCTAATTTCAATAAAGTCGATTACGGATATGACTGGGCGGTGGAGGCGCATACTACATTCAATAAACACCTGTTGGATGGTAATTATCAGCCTTTGCTAAAGTATAAGGATTTGGGTAAAGCGATTCAGCTGGCTGTACCTACGCCAGACCATTATCTTCCCCTGATATACAGCCTGGGATTGCAACAGAAAGGAGAAGAGTTGAGCTTGTTTAACGACAAGCTGCTTGCCGGTTCACTCAGTATGACTTCCGTTAAGATATCCTGATCCTTTTTTCCCATTTGTCAGAAATCAATAACTTGGCGATATGAATGATGATTCTGTCAGCCTGAATAAGTATATCAGTTCCACGGGGATCTGTTCCCGAAGGGAGGCAGACAAATGGATAGATGCCGGACGTGTAACCATCAATGGAGAAATTGCCCGAAAAGGGAACCGGGTTTCTGAAGGTGATGAAGTACAGATAGACGGAAATTCGCTGAAAAGCAAACCCAAAAATGTCTATATCGCACTCCACAAACCACCCGGCATTACTTCAACGACAGACAAGAAGGACCGGGATAATATCATTGATTTTGTGAATCATCCCAAACGGATATTCCCGATCGGCCGCCTGGATAAAGCTTCTACCGGATTGATCTTGCTTACCAATGACGGCGATATCGTCAATAAGATTCTTCGGGTTGAAAATGAGCACGACAAAGAATATATCGTCAAAGTAAATAAAGCCATCACGACGCGTTTCCTGGATAAAATGGCTGCCGGCGTTCCCATCCTGGGAACGGTGACTAAAAAATGCAAAGTAGAACGGATCAATAAAACGGTTTTCCGGATCATCCTTACACAAGGCCTAAACCGCCAAATCCGAAGGATGTGTGCTTTCCTGGACTATAAGGTGGTCAGCCTGAAAAGGATTCGTATAATGAATATCCACCTCGGCGACCTGAAGCCAGGCAAATGGCGCGACCTGACCGAAAAAGAACTCACCGAACTTAAAAAGGATCTGGATTAACTGCAACCTTTGGCTGGATCACTTATCATTTGAAAGAAAAAAGCATGGAAAAAGGACTACTCGAAAAAACGGGCAAATCATTGGACCACTGGATAAAGGTGGTAAAAGATTCCAGGCTGCAGAAACACGGAGAAATTCTCAAGTTTCTCAAATCCGAACATGGATTTACGCATGGGTTTGCCAATTTCGTATCTCTCAAAGCACGTGCCTCTGATGCTGGATCTATTGACAATAACACCCTCTTGGAAAACCAATATAAGGGCAAAGAAAGCCTCCTTCCGATCTATGAAAAGCTGGTTAAAGAGATTGAAACTTTTGGAGAGGATGTAACCAGAACCCCCAAAAAGGCAGCAGTGAGCATGATCCGCAAAAAGCAGTTTGCACTCATCAAACCAGCAACCAAAACCCGTGTTGATTTGGGGCTGAAGCTCAAAGGCAAACCCACTACCGATCGATTGGGAGATTCGGGGCCCTTTGGAACAATGTGCACCCATCGGGTACAACTTACAAGTGTTGATCAGGTCGATGACCAACTGATAGGTTGGCTGAAGGAAGCTTATGAAATGGCGGATTAATGCTCCAAATTAGAACAGAAACTCCAGCCGATTACTCTACAGTCGAGGCCCTGGTCGAAGCCGCATTCCAGGAGACAGAATACAGCGATCAGCAAGAGCATAAGCTGGTCAATCGCTTGCGAAAAGCACCTGCTTTCATTACCGAACTCTCTATTGTTGCCGACATACAGGGCGATATTGTGGGGCATATTCTGCTCACTCCGATCCTGATTAAGGATGAAAAAAACACATACAATAAAGCATTGGCCTTAGCCCCGGTAAGTGTCAAACCTGCTTTACAGAGCAAAGGCATCGGCGGAGCCCTCATCGAAGAGTCCCACCAACGAGCGAAAAAGCTGGGATATGAAGCCATTGTTCTTCTGGGCCATGAAGGTTATTATCCACGCTTTGGGTATGAGCCAGCTCACAAGTTTGGCGTCAACTTGCCTTTCGAAGCACCTTTGGAAAATTGCATGCTAATTGAATTGAAGCATGGGGCCCTGGATGAAGTAGCGGGGATGGTAGAGTATCCGGCTGCGTTTGTGGGTTAAGTTACTCGACATGACATGTCACCCGACATGTCATGTCGAGTGATATCTATTTATTCCGGCTCAATTCGTCTATTTCCTGAACAGGTTGAATGGCCTTAAACGTTTTCTCTACAACCAGTTCGTCCATTACCCTAAAACCGCCTTCTACTTTGATGTCTTCAGAAGAAGCACCGATTAGCACATCGTAGTTTCCGGCTTCAGCGATCCAGGCGGTCCGACTTTCGTCGAATGATGCCAGTGATTTGGGATCAAGTGTAAAGCTTAAGGTCTGGGATTCTCCCGGCTGGAGTAGCCTGGTTTTGGCAAAACCTTTGAGTTCACGATCTGGTTTTTCCATGCTTTCGGCGGGAGCAGAAAGGTATAGTTGAACCACCTCTTTGCCGGCTGTATCGCCGGTATTGGTAATTGTCACAGAAGCTGTAATGCTGTTTTCAAAAACATCGGCATTCAGCGAAAGCTGGTCATACTCAAAACTGGTGTAAGACAAACCAAATCCAAACGGATAGGCAACTTCTTTGCCAAAGGTTTGGAAATAGCGGTAACCCACATAAATGCCTTCTTCGTGCTTGACATACGATTCTTTGCCTTCAAACAGCGTGCCTTCCATCCGGATTTGGCCTCCTTCGACGATATCTCCGGGAAAGTTTCTGGAGGAGGGAATGTCATCATAGCTAAGTGGGAAAGTAGTTGGTAGTTTGCCGGATGGGTTTACTTTTCCGAGCAACACATCTGTCAGAGCGTTTCCTGCTTCCTGCCCACCCTGCCAGGGAAGTATGATGGCATCTGCCATGTCCCGCCAGCTGGCAGTTTCAATTACATTGCCAATGTTGAGTAAGACTACGACCTTTTTACCAGCTTCGTGAAACGCTTCTGAAACGATTTCAATCATGGCCAATTCCGCCTTAGTAAGCAAGAAGTCATCTTCTACTTTGCGATCGACAAACTCTCCGGAGTTTCTGCCGATTGTGATTAAAGCAATATCACTTTCCTGAGCTTTACGGGTTGCCATATCGGCAGAAAGCGGTATCTCCTGAATGGGAGGTGTTGGCAAAAACCACTTTTCCGGTTTTGGTTGCTTTGCTGTTTCTTCTTTAATGTATTTCTGATAAACCGCTTTCAATTCAGTGTCAACCGGATAACCGGCTGCCTCCAGCCCCTGATCAAGCGAAATGGTATAAGCTTCGTTTACATCACCACTGCCGGTTCCGCCTGCAATGAATTGGTAGGTACCATTGCCAAATGCAGCAATATTGAGTGCACCACTCAAGGGAAGGACATCTTCATTTTTAAGCAGGATAATGCCTTCGGCTGCTGCCTGTCGGGCAATTACAGCATTGCCTTCAAGATCCGGCTCGTTGCTGAAAGGATATTCATTGAATGCCGGAGAACGCATCACTATGCGCAGGATGCGGCGGGCATTAATGTCGAGATCTTCTTCAGTGAGTCGGCCTGCTTCAACAGCGGCTTTAATCATGTCGAGTTTTTTCTGTCCCCCGGGCATGATCAGGTCATTCCCTGCTTTCAAGGAAACAGCCGGTTCATCACCTGCAGTCCAATCTGTCATTACCAATCCGTCAAAACGCCATTCCTTGCGGAGAATATCGGTAAGCAACTCCGGGTTTTCACAGGTGTAAAGTCCGTTTACCTGATTGTAGGAACTCATGATGGTCCAGGGCTTGCCTTCCTTTACCGCGATTTCAAATGCCCGGAGATAGATTTCACGCATGGCCCGCTCGCTGACAATGGCATCAACGGCAGTACGATTGGTTTCCTGATTATTGGTTACAAAGTGTTTGATAGAAGTTCCTACTCCCTTTGACTCGACTCCGTTTACGATAGATGCACAGGCAAGTCCGGCTAATAAAGGATCTTCCGAGAAGTATTCAAAGTTTCGTCCGGCAAGCGGGTTTCGGTGGATATTCATTCCCGGAGCAAGCAAAACATCGACTCCATAGTCGAGTACTTCGCTTCCCATCGCTGCCCCTACAGACTCCATGAGGTCGGTATCCCAGGTAGATGCCATAACAGTCGCTACGGGAAAAGCCGTACAGTAGTAGGTTTGATCTGGGGTCTCTTCCCGGGTGGGAGCAATACGCAGACCGGCAGGGCCATCCGCCAAAACGATAGATGGGATGCCGAGCCGCGGCACATCAAAGGTGAGTCCGGCTGCTCCTTCCACTTTTTGAGGGCGCAGCGTTTGAGATACCCCGGGGATCTCCATTCCGACGCCAATGGTCAGCATGATCTTTTCTTCTACAGTCATCCGCTTCAACAAATCATCTACCCGTTGCTCAATCGGAAGTACCGGATTTTCATAGGGCTCTTGCTGACCGTTGTTATTCATGTCGCGATAGTTTTGGGCTTTCGCCGAAAGCGGGAAAAGTAGTGCCAGGACAAATAGTGTAAGGAAGTTTTTCATGATGCCCAATTTTTAATGCGGAGGACATGCACCCCGGGCTTTCAATTGATTGCGTGATTTTCGGGTTTCACGAGTCAGAATTGAAGGTGTTGTTGTTGAAGCTAAAGAACCAGAAGTTGTGGTCTTTGCCGGGCGGGTTTGTTGACCGGCAGAAAGCGGTAGATTCAGAAGCGGTGGAGGTCTTGTTTCGACGAACCGGGCTCCGGGATATTTTTCTGCGACAGTTTTATTTGTTTGGCGATACCGACCGCCATTTGCCCGGTCATGCCAATAAGCTTGTAGCAACGGATGTGATTCCTCCGGAGCTGGAGAACTGGTTTGACCAGCGATTCGTATCGGTGGGTTATTATGCGTTGGTGGAGTATTCAAAAGTGCAGGCCCCGCGGCCCGATTTTTCCTCCGATTCCTGCACCTGGAAAAACATGAAAGATCTGCCCGATCTGATGCTCGACCATGAGAAGATCATCCAAAAAGCATATCAGATTTTAAAGCGGGAATTAAATGATCAACCCATTGGACTCAATCTGCTGCCCGACGAATTTAGCATGTCGGAATTGCAGGCACTCTACGAAACGGTCCTGGATCGCAAACTTGATCGCCGAAACTTCAGGCGGAAAATGTTGAGCTATGACATCCTGGAAGATACAGGCAAGCGACGTACGGGAGGCGCTCATAAATCTCCCCGCCTTTACCGTTTCAATGAAGAAAAATACCATAAAGCGATCGAAGATGGATTGCGCAGCCTTTGGTAGAATTCATCCTTTTGGGTGATGTGTCTTGCTCTTTTTCCGAATAATTTGCCGGAAAAAACAAGTATGTCTTACAAGACCCTCCTTTTACCTGTGAAAGCACTATTGTTGCTTTTTTCGCTCTCTTTTTTATGCCTTTCGGCGAAAGCCCAACCAGAATGGCAAACCGTTTATCCCTTTGAAAATTACCTGGATATCACGGATGGCGTTTTCCTGCCAGGCGGCACTTATATCGCCGCCGGCAAACTGGGCCGGGTGATGCAGTCTTCGGATGCCGGTCAAAACTGGAATTATATCGAGCTTCCCACCGAGGATGAAATGCAGTACGTGCGGGAAGTTCCCGGCTCCGGCCAACAGGCATTTATCATCGGAAGCCGCACAACTTTGTATGCAACAAATGATGGAGGAATCTCCTGGCAGGAAATAGAAAGCGCCCCTCTTTTTGACAATATCCGCGACATTCACTTTGCATCCGCCGATGTTGCCATGATCTGTGATGCAGACGGGAAGCTATACAGAAGCACAGACGCCGGGCAGACCTGGACTACGGTTCTGGAAACGGAAGACTTTGGCCGAAACTGCACTTTTGTAGACAGTAATACCGGCTGGATGGTAACCCTGGGAGGCGTGGTCTATGCCACAGAAGACGCTGGTGCAAGCTGGGATTCCATCTATATTACCCCGGATGAATCCGCTCAATGGATTGACTTCCTGGATTCAAATACCGGCTTTATCATCGATAATGATGAAAATGTCCTGAGCAGCACGGATGGCGGAGAAACCTGGACGAGTATGGTGAGCGATGGTTTGCCCACCGCCAATATCAAATTTCAAGCTGCTGACGCTTCAAAGTTGTATGCTTTCGGTGGTAATACCCTAAACTTCTATAGCTCAGAAGATGGCGGAGCCCTTTGGACAAGTTATCAGGTTGCAGATTATGTGTATAACGATATGAACAGCATGTACCTGGATGAAGATGGTACGATCTGGATGGTCGGAGAAAATCAGGTAATTGCAAAAAGTGAAGACGAAGGCCAGAACTGGACAGATATTTTTGCCGCTGAAAAAGCGAATCTGGAAAATGTGGCTATGCTCAATGAAGAGGTTGGTTTTGCGGGAGGAGCCGGTTATAATATTCTAAAAACCGAAATGGGTGGCGAGAGCTGGGCAGCTGCCGGAAATCAAGGGCCACTCATCTCTGATATTGAAGCGGATGCCAACGGAACTTTGTACTATTCGCGAGGATATAGCGGACTGTTCAGAAGCCAGGACGAAGGCCAAAGCTGGGAACAGGTACTGGATGGGGTCTCTTTTGTGCGAAATGTAGGAATCAGCCCCAATGGCGTAGTATATGCCTCTACGGCCATTGCAGAATCATGCATCCATCGATCAGAGGACCAGGGCGAAACCTGGATAGCATTCGAAACACCCAATGAGGTCTCCGCACGAGGATTCAGCTTTGCCTCTAATGAAAAAGGCTTTGCCTGGGAAGACGATCAATTACTGCAAACCACCGATGGAGGAACAAGCTGGGAATTAGTGGAATCACCCGGCTCAAGTTCAATTTCTGATGTTTTCTTCCTGGATGAAAATACCGGCTGGTTGTATCAGCAAGGTGGCGGTATCTATAAAACCCTGGATGGCGGAATGAACTGGTCTGTTTTATCGGGTGCTCCCTTAAATATAAATGCGATCCTTTTCAAGGATGAAAATACCGGCTGGCTGGCCGGCCGGGGAGATGATAATACCGGCTCAATTTACTACTCCGAAAATGGTGGTCAGAGCTGGAGCCTGGCTTATCAGGCATCCTATGAGTTTAATGATCTAATATACTCCGACAAAATAGCGGATGAATTGGTAGCGGTGGGCAATGGAGGAATCATAGCCTTTGCTTCCATTCCGATTACCATCGGCACTGATGAATTTGTAGAGAAGGAAGGGCAACTAAATATCTTTCCAAATCCGGGAGATGAGAGTCTTTATCTGGATCATCAATTTGAAGATGGTCACCTTCTTGTCTACAATCAACAAGGCCAGCTGATGCAGGAAGTTTATGTTGGGAAAAGTGAAAATGTCCAATTGGATATGCAGGCATTTCCTTCCGGAACGTATATCATCCGGGCCCTTGATAAGGAAAAAAGTTTTTCAGCCATTTGGGTGAAACTATAAGGAAAAAAGCAGCCTCAAAAGCACTTTGAGGCTGCTTTTTTTATTTTGATTAAAGCGAAAGAATACCTTTAGTTTCGAACAATTTCTCCTCCCCGATATTAAGTATGTGCAAACTCCCTGTACATGCATTTAGACAAAAAATCCATTCAGGATCTCGATAAGATCGAGCGACTCAACCTCATCAATTCGGTAACCGGTGTCAAACCGGCTAATCTCATTGGAAGCCATTCGGAAGACGGGCATTCCAACCTGGCGATTTTTAGCTCGGTCATTCACCTGGGTAGCAATCCGGCGCTTATAGGTTTTAATGTTCGTCCTTCTGATGAAGTGCGGAGAGATACCTATGAAAACATTATGGCTACCGGTTTTTACACCATCAACCACGTACATAATTCCTTTATTCAACAAGCCCATTATACTTCTGCCAAGTTTGATCGTGAAGAATCTGAATTTGAAAAGTGTGGGTTGACCGCGGAGTGGATGGAGGGTTTCCCGGCTCCTTATGTAAAGGAAAGCCGCTTAAAACTTGGGATGCGCTTTGTGCGGGCAATTCCCATTGACCTCAACGATACTGCTTTGATCATTGGAACTGTAGAGCATATTTATCTACCCGATGAAGCCTTTGAAAAAGGAGGACATCTCAATCTTGAAGCACTGGGAGATACAGGCATCTCAGGCCTGAATTCTTATTACAGCCTGAAAAAAATGGACCAGTTTCCCTATGCCCGTCCCCACGAATTGCCAGATTTTAATAAATAATGAAGAAAGAACATCTCCCGGAAAAGCTATGTGTTGTTTGCGGCAGACCCTTCAAATGGCGCAAAAAATGGGAGAAAGTCTGGGGTGAAGTCAAATATTGCAGCGAGCGCTGCCGAAGAAATAGAAATAAGCAAAATGAAGTCCGTTAATCTGATCTTCCCGCATCAGTTGTTTGAAGAATCTCCACTTGAACTAAAAAAACGGCCTTCCTGCATCGTTGAAGAATATCTCTTTTTCAGGCAGTATGCTTTCCACAAACAAAAGATTGCTTTTCATCGGGCCAGTATGAAAAAGTATGCGGAGTACCTGGAAAACAAGGGAGCTAAAGTCGTTTATATCGAGACTACGGAGCAAGAATCTGATGTACGAGAATTGATTGGGTCCCTGGCAGCGAAAGGATTAGAAGAGCTCCACTTTATCGACCCGACAGACGACTGGTTGTCAAAACGTATCCGCACATTCGCTGAAAAGCATAAAATAAAAACGGTAAAAAAGGACAGTCCGCTTTTTCTCAATTCTCCGGCGGAATTAAAAGACTTCTTTGATCCGGAAAAGGAGTCTTATTTCCAAACCGACTTTTACATCAGCCAACGCAAACGCTTGAATATTTTGCTGGAGGATGGAAAACCGGCAGGCGGTAAATGGAGCTTCGATAAAGAAAACCGGAAGAAGTACCCAAAGAAAAAATCGCCTCCGGAAATCAACTTTCCAAAAATGGATTCTTCGCGGAAAGCGGCGATGGAATATGTGGAAAAACACTTTCCAGACAATCCCGGCAACTTAGAAGATTTTCCCCTGTATCCGGATGATTTTGGTGCATCCCGAACCTGGCTAAAGCAGTTTTTAAAGAATCGTTTTACCGAATTCGGGCCCTATGAGGATGCGATTGTCAGGGAAGAAAGTTTCCTGAATCACAGCGTGCTGACTCCGATGCTCAACGTGGGTTTGTTGCCTCCGGAAATCATTCTGGAGGAGGTGTTGGCTTTCGCCGAAAAAGAGGCCGTTCCGCTCAACTCCACAGAGGGTTTTGTGCGGCAGATTATTGGCTGGCGGGAGTTTATGCGGGGAATGTACGAGGCCCGGGGTGTGGAAGCTCGCACAACTAATTTTTGGGGCTTTCGCCGAAAGATCCCGGATTCATTTTACGATGGGAGTACGGGGATAGTACCCCTGGATGATACCATCAAAAAAGTGCTGCGTTATGGCTATTGCCACCACATTGAGCGCCTCATGATTCTGGGGAATTTCATGTTGCTCTGTGAGTTTGATCCGAAGGAAGTGTATCGCTGGTTCATGGAGCTGTTTATTGATGCTTACGATTGGGTGATGGTTCCCAATGTGTACGGAATGAGTCAGTTTGCCGATGGCGGTCTTTTTGCGACTAAACCCTACATCAGCGGAAGCAATTACGTGCGCAAAATGAGTAACTATGGCAAAGGAGATTGGTGCGATACCTGGGATGCCCTCTTCTGGCGGTTCATGCATGAGCATCGGGATTTCTTTTCGGGAAACCCCCGATTGTCGATGTTGTTGGGGAACCTGAATCGAATGTCTGATGAAAAATTAGAAGGCCTGTTGAAGCGGGCTAACGACTTTTTGGACAGCCTGTAATTTATATCTTGTGATTTTATGCCGCGCTCATCGATACCCTGAAGGCCGGCACATCAGCTAATTTTATCATGTTACAGACTAAAAGAATTCCCCAGCTCCTTGCCCTCTTCTTTTTTGCTTTCTCCTTTTCTTCTGCTTCTGCCCAGGAGGATAAAGAAGCTTTTGAGATTGGTAATGTCGAAAGACTTTACTCCGAATCGCTGCAGGAAGACCGCATTCTAAATGTATACCTGCCTCAGGGATATCATCCGGATTCAGCGGCTGTTTATCCGGTCATTTATGTGCTGGATGGTTCAGCACACGAAGATTTTCTGCACATCGTCGGCTTAGCGCAGTTTATGAATATGTATCAACTGCTACCACCTTCGATTGTCGTTGGAATTGAAAATGTGGACCGCTATCGCGATTTTACCGAGCCGTCTTCCGATAAGCAAGACCTGGAAGCTTTGCCCACATCAGGTGGATCGGCGGCATTTATTCAGTTTCTAAAGACAGAAGCCAAGCCTTTGATTGAATCGGAATATAAAACCAATGGTTTCAGCACCATTATCGGACAATCGATGGGCGGATTGCTCGGAACGGAGATTCTTTTCAAATATCCGGAGATGTTTGATCAATATATTTTGGTTAGTCCGTCGCTTTGGTGGAACAAACAAAAAATGATCAATAAAGCCGACAAGTATGTCGAGAAGCTGGCAAGCGCGAAAAAGAAAGTCTTTGTATCGCTTGGCACCGAGCATCCGGTCATGCACAAGGTCGCTGATAAGCTGGTGGAATCGCTTCGCAACCTGGATAATGCTGATCTGGAGGTGTACTACGAGACACTACCCGATGAGGATCACGCCACCATTTTACATCGTGCCGTATACCGGGCGTTTGAAAACCTGTATCCAAAGGCTGCGGAGGATTAAATTTGTCGTCGGGAGAGACAAAAGCTGATTGTCTGGGCCTTCTTCCTGCATTTGGCTATCTTTACCAACCTCGACTATGCGCCTTTTAAAAGCAATCAAATACGATGTCCGGGTTTTCTGATCTTAGTAAGCAAATGGGTACCCTTGAGGAGCTCGAACGACAGCTGAATCTCAAACAGCTGCAGATAAATCGTTTGCTTACTATTACCCAGGCTATTAACAGCAATGTATCGGCATCCGGATTGTTTGAGATGTACACCTCTTTCCTGAGCTGGGAAATGGGAGTCGACAGAATGGCTCTTTTCTTTAAGGAAGAAGATTCCTGGGAGTGTACAGCTTCTTCCGGATTGGAAGAGATTCCTGCTATAGAATTGATTCGGGAAGAACTGGAGTCTTTCACCCGCCTGGCAAACCTGGATGGTACGGACCATTCCTTTTTCGGACAATTTGATGTGGTGGTACCGGTCAGGCATAAAGATACTGCCCTGGCTTATGCCTTTATAGGAGGCTTTTCGGAAGACGAGGACATGTACAACAAGGTGCAGTTTATCACGACCATCACCAATATCGTTGCGGTTGCTATCGAGAATAAACGCCTGTTTAAAAGGCAATTGGAACAAAAGACCTTTAAACGGGAGTTGGAACTGGCAAGCCAGATGCAGCGTATGCTTATTCCTGCCCAATTGCCTAAGAATCCTTTTTACGAGTTGTCGAGTATTTATCTGCCTCACCAGAGTGTAGGCGGGGATTATTTTGACTTCATCGAACTCGACGATAAAACCATTGCTTTTTGCATTGGAGATATTTCCGGGAAAGGAATGGCCGCTGCCTTGTTGATGGCAAATTTTCAGGCACAGTTTCATCGGCTGGCTCACTTGCAGGTTGGGATTAAGAAGTTTGTTAGGGCTTTGAATCAATCTGTTCTTGAAATTACCGGTGGTAAGAAGTTTATCACCTTTTTTGTAGCAGAATACAAGTTGGAAGAAGGCAAGCTTATTTATGTCAATGCAGGCCACAACCCACCGGTATTGGCTATGGGCAACCGCGTAGAACGCCTGGAGAAAGGATGTACGATTTTAGGTATGTTTGACGAGCTGCCCCAGGTGGAAATCGGGGAAATTGACATTACAGAAGATGCCCTGATCCTGACTTATACCGATGGCCTGACCGACATCAAAAATGATGACGGAGAATTTCTGGATGAAGATGCCGGGAAAAATTTCGTTCGGGACAACCATCATCTTTCAGCGGAAGCTTTCAATAAAAAGCTTTGGGAGTCGGTAGAACGCTACCGGGGATCGCAGGAATACCCGGATGATTTTACCGTTCTAACCTGTAAAATTCACCCTCCGACGCCCTGAGAGGCAGGTTGATCGAATAATCAAAACTTTTTTCACCAATTCAGGCTTACTTTACATAGAAGGTTTCTGACCATAGGACTTTTACTACTTCTGATGAAAGTCATTTGCTCTAAATGTTGAAGAGCTGTATACTTTCATTTTCAATCGTTAAATTTGCAGCTCACTAGTTAGCATGAAGGATAAGAATGTTTCCGGTTTTTTAGCACTCTTCTTTGGATGGCTCGGTTTTCACCGATTCTATCTGGGGCAGATTGGTTTGGGGATAATCTATTGTCTCCTGCTTGGGACAGGTATATCTTTTCTGCTGGGCCTAATTGATGCCGTTGCTTTCTTTGTCATGGATAAGGACAATTTTGACATCAAATACAATCGCCGGTTTTACGATGAGCGTCGCCGCCGCCGGGATACCGATTATGTAAGACGCAAACGCGAAGAAACAGACTTCAATCGAGGGGCCCGTGCACAACGCCGCCGCGAACGCGATTCTTCCCGGGAATTGAACCGCCGTACCCGAAAAAGCCGTCCGGTCAAAAAGGTAAATTCTTATAAAACGAGTGGCAAGGAAAAGTATAAAGACTACGATTATAAAGGCGCAATAGTCGATTTTGAAAAGTCACTGGAAGTTGAACCCAATGATCCGGCGGTACATTTTAACCTGGCCTGTGCCTATTCTCTGGAAGAGAATGTGCAAAAATCCTTACAAAACCTGGCCCTTGCTGTAGCAAACGGTTTTAAGGACTTTACCATGATCCAAGAGCATGATGCCCTGGCATTCGTACGGATCCAGTCGGAATTTGAAGCTTTTGTTGAGAATAAATACCGCCTTCCGGCGAAAGCCGAAAATAAAGACCCGAAGAAAGCCGAAGAAGCAACGCTCGAAGAAGACTTGCTAAGCACCCAACCCGATCTGCTCGATCAAATTAAGAAATTAGGCGAATTGCGTGACAATGGCATGCTTACCGAAGATGAATTTGCCGCCCAAAAGAAGAAATTGCTCGGTTAAGGACCTATTTTCTTCCACTTAACTTGCAGACCCAACAGAAAATCGTCAAATTGTCGTCTGGCAACTATCGGGATTTTAAAGTTTTAACGTCCTGATAAGGAACCTTCGGGAAAAGTTTTCGTTTCAATTACAGATACCTTCCTGAAACTGATGACAAGTATGCCTTGATCCCATGATAGCGACAGACATTATATCAAACGACCTGATCCCTTTGCGGACTTCCGATACCGGTGATGACGCACTCAGTATTATGAGTGATTTCTATGTCAAACACCTCCCTATCGTAAACGACAAACAACTCCTTGGTCTCCTCTCAGAGGATGATATCCTGGAAAACGATGTTAGTGAGCCGGTAGGTTCTTACCATCTTTCTTTGCAGTATCCTTATGTGCGAATGGATGACCATTTGTATGAAGTGATGCGGCTTATCGCCGAATTTGACCTCACGGTCATTCCGGTTGTTGATGAGAAGGAGAATTACATCGGCATGATCAGCTTACAGGATCTGCTCAATTACTTTGCACAAACGGGTTCATTTACGGAGCCAGGAGGTATTATCGTTCTGGAAATGCATCGTCGGGATTATTCGTTGTCTGAAATCGCCAGGCTGGTAGAGTCCGAGCAAGCTGCCATTTTAAGCGCCTTTATTTCTTCTACCCTCGGACCGGATCAGTCTCTCGTTCATGTAACGATTAAGGTGAATCGGCAACAAACAAATACGATTGTCGCTACTTTCCAGCGCTTTGGTTATGAAGTGAAAGCTACGTTCGGCGAACGAGAAATGCTGGACGATCTCAAAGAGCGCTACGACTCCTTAATGTCTTATCTGAATGTTTGATAAAAGCCCGGCCATCGTTTTATGATTTATATTTAAACCATGAAGGGCCGCCTGCTTCAAACACTTTTACTTTTTGCTATTGGATTTTTCTTTGTCTGTCCGGCCGGAGCACAGACCAAACTGGTCGTGGATTCTATTGAAGTCAGTGGCAATAAAAAGACCAAAGAACAGATTATCCTGCGAGAAATTACCATCTCTAAAGGCGATACCATGGATATGGCAAACCTTAGCAATATCCTCTATGTCAATCGCCTTCGACTGATGAATACAGGGCTTTTTAGCGAAGTTTTATTCAATGTGAAGACCTGGGACACGGAGACCAGTCGTATTGGGATTTCCATCGAGGTTCTGGAAGCCTGGTATGTGTACCCCGTGCCTACTTTTGAATTGGCCGATCGGAATTTCAATGTCTGGTGGGTGGATTATGAGCATGCGCTGGATCGGGTGAATTTTGGATTTAATCTCTACTATTCCAACTTTACCGGCAGGCAGGACTATCTGAAAGTGGTCACTCAGTTTGGCTTCACCAATAAATTTGAAATTGAATATTCCTATCCTTACATCAATCGGGCTCAAACCCTGGGACTGGCTGGTGGTTTTCTCATTTCAGGCAACCGTACTTTTAATTACATAACCGAAGGCGATAAGCAGGTTTTTTACCAGGAGGAGGAAGGCCCGTATTTGTTGAGACGTATTCGCGGGCGATTGGGCATGCGGTATCGTCCCGGTCTGAATTTTCTCCATAAGTGGCAGTTGAGCTACCACAATAACCGCATCGATACCATCATTGCTTTCGGCTTGAATCCGGATTTTTTTCTGGGGAGCTCCGACCAGCAGTTTATGGCGTTTGAGTATGACCTTTCTTACGACAGCCGAAATGTAATAGCCTATCCTACTAAAGGCATGTTCTGGAACCTAAACCTGCGAAAAGAAGGATTGGGCCTTTGGAATAATCTGAATCAGCTTTATTTCCGGGCGGGAATGAAACCCTATTTCTCGTTTAATGACCGACTAAGTGCCGGCTTAAACCTACAGGGGCGACTGGCATTAAACAGAGCCAAGCAGCCTTTCTACAACAGCCGGGCATTGGGGTATGAATCGGATTTTCTGAGGGGATATGAGTTTTATGTCATTGACGGACTGGATTATGCTTTCGCGAAAACAGACCTGCGTTTTAAGGTGCTGGATACGGAGATCAACTGGGGCAAAATGATGCCGTTTAATTCCCTGAAGATCATGTCGGGCAAACTTTTCGTGAATCTCTTTGGAGATACCGGCTTCGCCAATAATCCCTATTATGCAGACGGAAACCAGTTGCCCAACCAACTCCTGTACAGCTATGGCATCGGGCTGGATGTGCTGGTGTATTACAACAAACTTTTTCAGGTTCAATTTAGCCGAAATGGTTTGGGAGAGTGGGGCGTGTTCCTGCATTGGGAACTGGGAGTGTGAAAGGGATTATTAATGTATAATTCTTAATTTTTAGGTTTTAATTTTCAATTAATAGAACGGAACCAACGGAACCAACGGAACCAACGGAACCAACGGAACCAACGGAACCAACGGAAATTTCACACAGAGAAGGGGAGAAGGAGTGGATTTTTCTGATATTTGATCATACCCCTAAGCGATACACGTTCAGCGTACTACGTTTTATAGGAACAAACGGAAAACTTATGCAAGTAGTCGTTTACAGTCAGTTGTTGAAAGAAAAGGACATTCCTTATGTGCAAAGTCTCTTTGACGCCTTACATGATCACGGGATAAACACCTTCGTTTATACCCCTTATCTGGAGACTTTAGAGGGAAAGATCCACTTTTCGCGGGATGTTGGTTCTTTTGAGAGCTTTCTGGACTTTAGCGTAAAGAAGATCGATTATGTGATAACCCTGGGAGGCGATGGCACTATTTTATCTGCTGTAACTTTGGTGCGTGATAGCGGCGTTCCAATCATGGGGATCAATTTGGGGCGGCTGGGATTTCTGGCGAGTATTGAAAAGACTAAGATCAAGGAAGCAGTCAAGGCATTATTTCAGGGGAAATACCGGATCTCGGAGCGAACCCTGCTGGGGCTGAGCTGCAATTTCCCGCTCTTTGAAAAGTTCCCTTATGCACTCAACGACTTTACCCTGCTTAAGCGAGACACCTCTTCCATGATTACCATGCACGCCTATGTGAATGGCGCTTACCTGAATACCTATTATGCCGACGGAATTATAGTGAGTACGCCTACTGGTTCGACCGGATATTCCCTGAGTTGCGGAGGGCCAATTGTTTTTCCGGATTCCGGCAATTTTGTGATTACCCCCGTTGCGCCACACAATCTGACGGTGAGACCGATTGTGATTTCTGATGATTCGGTCATTACTTTTGAGGTGGAAGGGCGCACGGAGAACTTTCTTTGTACACTCGATTCCCGTTTTGAAACAGTGACTTCCCAGCACCGCCTGGCTATCTCCAAATCCGATTTTAAAATCCGGGTAGTAGCGCTGGAAAATCGCGACTTTCTCCATACCATTCGAGAAAAGCTTTCCTGGGGGATTGATTCCCGCAATGGCTAATCCTTCCCCTTCATTCGCCGAAAGGCAAAAAACTATCCACAATCTGTGAATAAAAGGGAATTCCTTTTTAGCTTTGGCGAAAATTAATATTGAACATGGAAGTTCAGAAATCAAGCATGCTAGACTGGATCATTTTCCTGGTCTCCACCATCGTTTTCGTTGCCTTGTGTTTTGTTGCGCCACAATGGTGCTGGGTAGCCATTCCATTTGTAGGAACCTACCTGGTTAAGGCAACCGGCAATATGTAATTTTGCCGCTCAAAGCTGCCGGGAGAATTGTAAATCTGATGCAAATCTCCGATATTAGGCAGCTATGAGTAAGGCTTATTATAATTCTCCAATTGGTTGGCTGGAAATCACTTCCAGTGACCGGGGTATCCGGCGTATTACCCGGGTCGATAAGCCCGGTAAATCTGCCGATGACCAACTCTTAAATCTGGCTATTCTTCAGCTGCAAGCCTATTTTTTAGGGGAGCGACGCAAGTTTTCCCTGCCGCTGGATTGGGAAGGAGAACCCGAATTCTCGCAAAGCGTTTGGGAAATCCTGCTCGAAATACCTTATGGCCAAACCACTTCTTATCTTTCTATTGCCGAAAAGTTGGGCAACCCCAATGCCGTGAGGGCTGTAGGACAGGCCAACCGACATAATCCAATTGCTATCGTCGTTCCCTGTCATCGGGTGATCGCTAAAAACGGAGACCTCCAGGGCTATTTTTATGGCCTTGATGTGAAGCGGCAATTGCTGCAATTAGAAAATCCCAACAGTTTTGGAATTCAGGGAGCCTTGTTTTGATTTTTCCGCTTCCGCGAATGTTTCCTCCTGCCTAGGTTTATCCATCCTCTCCCTGAAAAGCCCTATTTCATTACCTTAGCGGAAAATAAAACCGCATGTTTGAAAACGCCCTTTCATTCGCGAAAGCGCAGGATGCAGCCGATCCATTGCGTAAATACCGCGATCTCTTTTATTTCCCGCAACACGACGGACAGGATGTTATTTACCTCTGTGGCAACTCCCTGGGGTTGCAGCCTAAAACAGTGGGTCCTGCTCTGGAGCATGAATTAAAACACTGGCGGGAAGAAGCGGTGGAAGGCCATTTTAAAGGGAAGTATCCCTGGATGTATTACCATAAGTTTTTATTGCCGCAAACCGCCCGGCTTGTGGGAGCCAAAGAGTCGGAGGTGGTCGTCATGAATACTCTGACGACCAACCTGCATTTATTGATGGTCTCTTTCTACCGACCAGAGCAGGGACGTTACAAGATCCTCATGGAAGGAGGGGCATTTCCTTCGGATCAGTATGCCGTAGAAACCCAGGTAAAATACCATGGCTACGAGCCATCAGATGCCATTATAGAACTCTTTCCCCGAAAGGGAGAATACTATTTGCGCACGGAAGACATTCTGGATCAGATAAAAGCTGCCGGATCAGAGCTGGCGCTTGTAATGATCGGTGGTGTGAATTACTACTCCGGACAATTCTTTGACCTGGAGGCCATCACAAAGGCCGGCCATGCAACAGGAGCTAAAGTAGGTTTCGATTTGGCGCATGCGGCCGGCAATTTACCCCTGAAACTGCACGATTGGGGCCCGGATTTTGCGGTGTGGTGTAGCTATAAATATCTGAATTCAGGGCCAGGTGGACCTTCCGGGCTGTTTGTACACGAAAGGCATGGGAAGAATCCTGACCTTCCGCGTTTTGGCGGTTGGTGGGGCCATGATGAAGAAAGCCGTTTTGAAATGCGAAAAGGCTTTCATCCAATGGAAGGAGCAGCCGGCTGGCAGCTGAGTAATGCGCAAATCCTGTCGATGGCTGCACATAAAGCCAGCCTCGATATTTTTGATGAAGCCGGAATAGGAGCCCTTCGCCAGAAAAGTTTAAAGCTTACTGCCTATCTCGAGTGGTTATTAAAGGATATTCCAAATTTGAAAGTGATCACTCCTACAGAGCCAGAAGCCCGCGGGTGCCAGCTTTCCATCGTTACGAAAACGCCCGATAAAAGTTTGTTTGATTTTATCTCGGCAAAGGGCGTCGTGGCCGATTGGCGGGAAGCCAACCTTCCGGGTGAGGAAGGAGGCATAATTCGGGTGGCACCGGTTCCCTTGTACAATTCTTTTGAGGATGTTTGGAGGTTTGCTAAAATGTTGAAGGACAATGCATAAGGAGGTTTTTTGAATAGAGGCAGCTGCTATTTTCTGCTTTTTTGAAACTAATTTTGAGAAAGCTTGGTTATAGACCTGCATGAGGCAATGAAGCCCTCTCGGAGAGGGATCATTCATTAAATCAATTCAATTTCTATCTTTATGGTCCCCAGGATGATTCCAGAGGTCATGGCAGAACGTCGATACGACATATTCGAAGAGGAGCTGATGCCACAAATCAACTCCCTGTTCAACTTTGCATTTTCGCTTACACGGAATGAAGAGGATGCTAATGATCTCGTACAGGAAACATACCTGAAGGCTTTCAAGTCGATCGACAAATACGAGGTCGGCACCAATGCCAAAGCCTGGCTTTTTCGTATCCTGAAAAATCTTTTCATAAACGAATATCGGAAGCGCAGCAAGCAACCGAGCAGGGTGGATTACGAGGAGATCGTAACCTATCACAACGAAAATGAATCCCAGTTCTCCAGTTATCTCGACCTTCGGGAAGAGATGTTTGAGCACATGATGGGAGATGAAGTTACCAATGCGGTAAATTCACTGCCAGTGGATTTCAGAACGGTATTGCTGCTGTACGATGTGGAAAATTTCACCTATGAGGAGATTGCCCGCATCATAGATATTCCAATCGGCACCGTGCGTTCCCGCTTACACCGGGCGCGAAACATGCTGAAAGAAACCTTACAGGATTATGCGATAAAGCATTTTGGTTTAAAGGATAAACGAAGAAAACAGTAGTTAATCGTTAACGGATTTGCCATAAAGTGGCCATTTCGGCCGCTTATCCGGCAGTCCTCCTGAAAACCGGGACTGTTGGGCGGCAACTAAAAACTGCATGTCATGAACAGCAATGACAATTATCAAGACCTGATCCGCAAAGTGAGTTCTTTTTTGGATAACGAACTCAGCTTTGAAGCAGAACGCGACCTGATCAAGGAAATCAAAACCAACCCGGAATTCTTGCGCATGCTTAGCAAAGAAGCTTCCTTCCGAGAATTTATCAAAAGCAAGATCCAACGCCGAAAGGTATCTCCCACACTCATCCAGGCTATAAAAGATAAGATCCGGGTAAACCCGGCCTAGCAAACTAATACCCAAAGACTGATAAACCGGACAAAAACCGGATGGCTGTCGGCAAGCAGCCGGAAGGATGCCCCCCAAACTTAATTCGGTATTATCATGAGAAAATTCTACACTTGTGCCCTGATCTGGGCGCTGACATGGCCTGTGTTGCAAGCACAGTCGACTGACTTTCCAGCTGATTTTGAAGAAAAAGTGGAAGCTGCGAAATTGCAAATTACCAGGCCCCTGGATTCGGGATACGAAACGGTTCCGATTTACGAAAATCCCTATCAGGACTATCATTACGCCATCCGTTCCGACAAGGAAGACATGGAGATACGATACTATGTGCTGCCTTATAATGAGCAGGACACCCTCTCTATGTTCCCGGATGTACTCTGCTTACGAGCATCGAGCTCGGTTGCAGTCAATGATGATGAAGCCCTGATGAGTATGCTGCCTATTCTCCGCACCGAACTTCGACAGAACTTCGGCGCTGACTGGGGAATCATCTATTTCTTTGAGCCCAAACCGGATTTTACGGGTTTTAAGCATTGCCGTATGCTGGCTTTGCATAAAGAAGGAATTGGCAGTGTGCTGGTCTTCTTTCTATTTGACGATCCCAACAATGTCGCTGTCGATATTCGATTTCCGGCTGTTCGCTTTGAGGAGTTGAATTAGCAGATCCGGAAATAAAAAAAGCCGGAACGCATGTGCGCACCGGCTTTTTTACTTTTTTTATATGGTTTTAGCCCATTTCAGCGACTACCTCTTTGACTTGTGGCAGCATACGCTTAAGCATGCCCTCAATACCAGCTTTCAAAGTAACAGTAGAAGAAGGACAACCACTACAGGATCCTTGTAACACCACCGTTACAATGCCTTGATCGTATTTCTTGAACTCAATGTTGCCGCCATCCATTTCGACAGCAGGTCGTACGTAGGTGTCGATGAGTTCTTTAATCTTGTTTACGGTATCTGCGTCTTCTTCCGAGTAATCGTAACTCGCACCTCGTTCCTCTTCAATCTTGGCCATGGCTTCGGCAAAACCATCATTGATGATTCCTTTTTCCGATTCCAGGTATTCCTTGATGAAAGACTTCAGGTTTAGCATGATGTCTTCCCAGCCGTAGTTAAACTCCTTGGTTACCGTTACGAAGTTATTGGCAATGTACACGCCTTTTACATACGGGAATTCAAAGAGAGCAGTAGCCAGAGGCGACCATTCCTGCGCAAATTCTTCTTCCTGGAAATCCGCTGTGCCTTTATAAAGCATGCGGTTTGAAACGTATTTAAGTGATTCCGGGTTTGGTGTTTGCTCCGTATAGAGCATGACCGGACTTTTTGTTACTGGTTGATCCATTGTATTCAATTAATCTTACTGCAAAACTAACATTATTTAGACTAAATAGTTTTATTGGGTAACTTCTTAAATGCAGATTAAGTAGTCGGGGTGCCGGCAATGCTCCTTTCGGTATTTTCGCGAAAGCGCTAAATTACGAGCCAATAAAAAAATCGCCTGATAATTTAAGGCATTCGCTAACTTTGTGCCCGCAAAGAAACACAGAATAATTCCTGCAAAAACATTCTAATAAGCTCTGCTAAAATGGCCAATCGCTATTTCGATCTAATAGACCAGACCTTTTACTTTCCACAAGAAGGATTCGATATTATGGGAGGAGAGTTGGTGTTTAACGGCATCCCTCTCATGTACCTGATCGGAAAATATGGAACCCCCTTGAAATTGACCTACCTTCCGAAGATCGGAATGCAGATCAAAAGGGCTAAAAACCTGTTTAATCGGGCTATAAAATCCAAAGGCTATAGCGGTAAATACTATTACTGCTATTGTACCAAAACCTGCCATTTTAGCTATGTCTTAGATGAAGTGCTGGAGCATGGGGTTCAACTCGAAACTTCCTCCGCATTCGATATTGATATCATCCGTAAACTCCATCGGCAGAAGAAGATCGATAAGGACATTATTATCATCAACAATGGCTTTAAACCCATCGGCTATACCAGCCGTATTGTCGATCTGATCAATGATGGTTTTGAGAATGTGATTCCGATTCTGGATAATATTGAAGAGTACAGGCAGTATGCGGGAAAGATCAAAAACGGTCCCTGTAAGATCGGTATTAGAGTGGCAACAGAAGAAGAGCCAAACTTTGAGTTCTATACCTCCCGACTCGGAATCAGGCACTCTGAAGTGCTGAATTTCTACAAGGAAAGTCTGCATGAAAATCCCGATTTCCAACTGAAAATGCTCCACTTCTTTGTAGATACCGGGATTAAAGACTCTCTGTATTACTGGGGAGAACTCAAAAAAGCGGTCAAGTTGTATTGCGAACTCAAAAAGCTTTGCCCGGATTTAAAAGCCATAAATATTGGCGGAGGTATGCCTATCCGCAATTCCCTCGGATTTGAGTTTGATTATAAATACATGATCAAAGAAATTGTCAACCTCATCGCAGATGCCTGTGAGGAGGAAGAGGTTCAGGAGCCGGATATCTTCACCGAATTTGGGAAATATACCGTAGGCGAAAGTGGGGCCACCATATTTTCGGTGCTGGCTCAAAAGCGACAAAACGATGCGGAGCTTTGGTATATGATCGATAATTCTCTGATGAACACCCTGCCCGATTCCTGGGGGATCGGAGAACGCTTTATCCTCCTGCCGATCAATAAATGGCAAAATGAATACCGAAAGGTGAATATCGGCGGGCTGAGTTGTGATAATTCAGATTATTACAATTCAGAAGCCCATGAGGGACAAGTGTATCTGCCGGCTTTCAGTCCGTCTGATCCGGAGCCATTATATTTGGGCTTTTTCCACACCGGAGCATATCAGGATGCCCTGAGTGGATACGGAGGCATCAAACATTGTCTGATACCTTCTCCACAACATGTTTTGGTTTACAAAAATGAGCAGGGGAATTTGGTGGATACGCTTTATAAAAAAGCACAGATTTCGGAAGATATGCTGCGCATTTTGGGGTATCAGGATTGATGGAGTCGCTTCCTTCGCTTGCGTTCTTCTGCATCTCGACGATACTCGCCCAGTTTATGTTGGATTAGGAGCCGGTGCATAGTTTCAGATAAGACCAGCCCGCAAATTCCAAGCACAAAAAGACTGTTTCTGATCAACTGAATATCATCCGTCCAACCAGGGGTGAAGGGGGTGATAAATAATACTTCAAAGGCGGTTACCAATGCAGCTGCTATGAAAATAGCCACACTTATTGCCCGTGTTGTTTTTACCCATGCCGGCTTTTGAAAGTACCAGCATTTGCCCAAAATCTTGACATATTCCGGTTTCGTAGGAGACATGCGGAGCAATTCGGTTAGGGTGTGCTGACAGGCTTTCATTTCGCGCAGGTTTAAATGCGCTATTGATTTCCGGAACAGCATGCGCTCGTAAACATCTTCTCCCTGGAAATCCAGAAAATTGTCGTTGATACTCCGAATGAGCACTTCCTCTACCATCACCAGAAATCGGCGATAGTCATTGATCTCGTACAAAGCCAGGGCATATGCCGCAACAAATTCAAATACTTCCTCCGGATAGAGCCCCCGGATCTCATCTTCGTGATTTTCAAAGTAATGAACCCGGGCCCGGTGATCATTTGGGGGGATGGCCCGAAATTCCCGGTAGAGGCGAGAGTGATATGTCTGTCTGGTCTTAGCCATGTTTAATCTCCTTCAAAACGCAAAGGATATAAGATGGGTTTACTGGGACTGGCATCAATTTCAAAAGGAGCTATCTGTATGTTTAGTAAATAGTACCCATCCGGAACGTGATCCGGGACATAGATCAATTCTGTAATCGTACAATCTGCTCTACCCGCAGATTCCGTATTGGGATATTTCCACCAGGCTTTATGGCCGGCAAGCTTGCCCTCATCTTCTTCCCGGTCTACAGATGGCAGATCGAGTAACAGGTGTTTGATTCCCTTTTCTGCCAAAAATTCCAAAGCAGCAGCTTCCATGTAAGGCGGATTGCTCCCCGAGTAGTTTTGTGTGCGTTTATTACTTCCATTTGGGAGCGTGCGTAACACATAGGCGTCTACCTCATTCTTTTTAATGCTGTCTTCCAGATCTTCTCTCAATATTACCCGATCCCCGTTCTCCAGCTTCCGCGGATATAAACTTACCAGCTTGGCTGTAAAGTGAAATCTTTTCAGCTGTTGATTGATAGACCAGGCTTTTCTGGCAATATGTCCAACGCACTCTGTATGTGTGCCATTGCCGTGCGGATTGATACGGACGTTTTTAAAATTCAGGGGTCCGCCTTGTTCCGTGCTGCCGATAAAATCCCCGGCAACAACCGGAGAAGTTTCGTAGAGTGGTGCGTAAAAACAATTAACCTGCTCCGTGCCCTCTACTAGCGGGATGGAGATATCGAGTGGATGATTTAGGTCAGCCTTTGCTTTGCGGTCATTTATTTGGAAGGAAACGATCATAGTTCAATGTAACAAAAAGGGAAAAAATTGGGTATCATTACAACAAATTCTTAGCGACAAAATTGAAAATTCTTCTCTTTCCATTGTACCACCTCTTGCGTACCATTGTACGCATAAGCTTGCGAATTTTTTATCGCCGGTCGGTGATTCTAAACCGAAAAGCCCTTTCTACTCCCGGCCCCTTGTTTATTCTTTCCAACCACCCAAGTACGGTGATGGATCCTTTTAATGTGGTGGCCCGCTCCCGGCGAATGGTTTACTTTCTGGCCAATGCCAGCTTGTTTAAGCATCCTGTGGCCGATCGCATTCTAAGCACTTTGTACTGCATTAAAGTGGAGCGCTATGAAGATGTGAATAATCGGCCGCTAAACAACGAGCAGGCATTCGCGCAAAGCATAAAATTTCTGAAAAATGGGGGCTGTTTGTATGTGGCTCCGGAAGGAACCAGCAAAGTGGAGCGGCATTTGCGAAAAGTGAAAACCGGGACAGCCCGCATCGCTCTGGCCGCTGAAGCCGCTCATGGTTTTAACTTGGGAATTAAAATCCTGCCGGCAGGGATCATTTATTCCAATCCACGGTATTTTCGAGAGCAGGCACTGGTCAAGGCGGGCGAACTGATCCGGGTAGCTGATTTCAAGGACTTGTATTTGAAAGACTCGAGAGAAGCGGTAAAAGCATTGACATTAAAGATCCGTGCCGGCCTTTCGGCGAATATGATTGATGCGGATACACCCCGGCAGGATGAAGCCCTGGCCGCCTGGGAGATGCTGACTCAAACCGAAAATCCGCTCCCCTGGAAAAAGAAAGGTTTGCGGAGCCTGGAGCAACTCAAAGCCATAAAAACAGGGGCATTTTCTACGGAAACCCTGAGCCGCATGCAGATTTATTTTCAGGGCATTTCGAGAAATGGTTTGTCTGACGAAAGTCTGGCTGGTAAACGAGGAATGACTGCGAGAATCCTTTTTCTTCTCACTGGATTGCCGCTTGCAATTTTTGGATTCCTCAATCATTTGCTGCCTTGTGGAATCCCCTGGTTGATCAACCGAAAACTCAATATCTGGCCTTGTTATGAGGCAACCTACAAATATATATCCGGCCTGATCTTTTTTCCGCTATTCTATTATCTACAAATCCGCCTGGCCAGTCAGTGGATTGATTGGTGGATATACGCGCTGAGCCTTCCAATTAGCGGATTGTTTACCGATTTTTACAGAAGAGAGCTTGGTCGATGGCAGGAGGAGCGACGCTGGAAAAACTACAGACGTGATTATCCGGCCTCTGCCCAAAGATTACTCGACCTTCGAATCAGCTTGCGTGAACAACTCTTTTGAATATGCTTCTTTCCTTTCTCTGCGGTCTGTTTATTATCACAACCCTGTTTCAAATGGGCTTGTGGGGATTTTTCTTTACCCGGCTTAGTCGCTTTTTACAGCCTGAAAAAAAGACAAATACCATTCCGGTAAGTGTCATTATCTGCGCGCGAAACGAACGGGAAAATCTGCAAAAAAACCTGCCATTTATCCTGAGTCAGTCGCATCCCGTTTTTGAGGTCATTGTAGTTGATGACAATTCGACTGATGGAAGCCGGATTCTATTGGAGCAGCTTTCCCAAAAGCATACCCAACTTCGGGTGGTGGATCCCGGAGAGACCAGAGCGGGCAAGAAAGACGCTTTGGCCAGCGGCATTCAGGCTGCCCAATATCCATATTTGTTATTGACAGATGCCGATTGTCGGCCCGCTTCTGCTTTTTGGATTACAGAGATGTGTGCGCCTTTCGGCGAAGGGGCAGACCTTGTCCTGGGTTACGCTCCTTTTTATCCGGAGCGGGGAGTGCTCAACCGCTGGCAGCGCTTTGAGGCCTGGCACACGGCGATCCTGTATCTCTCTGCGGCCCGTTGGGGGCAGCCGTATATGGGGGTAGGCAGAAATCTGGCTTACCGGAAAAGTATGTTTGAAGCAGAAGGCGGCTTTGAGTCACATGCAGATTTGGCCAGCGGTGATGACGACCTTTTTGTCAATGGATTAATGGATAAGAATCTTCGGGTATGCATCAGCATTCGCCGAAAGGCATGGATGTATTCTCGGGCAAAGAAAAGCTGGTCTTCCTGGCGTCGACAAAAGCAGCGACATTTGAGTACAGGGATTCGATATCGGCGGGCGCATAAGCTGGGATTGGGTTTGATTGCCTTTTCGCATGCCCTGCATTGGCTTTTGGGGTTCATTGGTTTGTGGCTTTTTCCGGCGGTGGCGATTGTTGGTGGAATTTTACGGCTTAGTCTGGCCTGGTGGCAGGCCGTCCGATTAATGAAACGCTTTGACAGTCAGGATTTGATTCCGTTCTTCCCGATTTTAGACCTGCTGCTTCCCTTGTATCATTTGTGGTTTAGTTTGTCCATTTTTGGCTTTCGCCGAAAGGCGGATTGGCACTAAAAAAGTTTTTCCGGCATTCGCTCGATGCGAGTTTGGGGATTTACATTGCCTCAAAAAGCTATGAAAAGTTCAAACATCCCGGAGGATTTCCTGCATTTTCTCTGGCGCAAAACGCACTTCGATTTAAATCAACTGGAAACGACAACAGGCGAAAAACTGGTCCTGGAAAAGATTGGATACGGTCATGCAGATGCCGGACCGGATTTTCAGGATGCCCGCATTCGCATTGGGGGTACACTTTGGGCGGGGCATGTCGAGATACATATTCTGGCCTCGGATTGGTACGCGCATGGACATCAAAACGATCCGGCTTATGATAATGTCATTTTGCATGTCGTGCTGGAAGAAGATAAAGTGGTTTTCAACCGAATGGGGAATCGGATTCCATGTCTGATTCTGAAAGATCGACTACCTAAAAAGCCTCTAAAATTATACCATGCCTGGATGCGCAGCCGTCAATGGATCGCCTGTGAAAGCCGTATCTCCGAGGTCCCCGTGCTGGATGTGAAATTGTGGTTGGATCGCTTGCTGGTGGAGCGGCTGGAGCATAAAGTACATCGTTTGAGTGGCTGGTTGGAGAAGTACCGGGGCGATTGGGAAAAGGTATTTCAACTCTTGTTGTTTTATGGCTATGGGTTGAAGGTGAATGCGGGTCCGATGGAGATGCTGGCCCATGTGCTTCCGTTAAAACTATTGCGTCAATATCGCTCCAGGCTGGTTGAACTGGAAGCCCTGGTTTTAGGCATGGCCGGGTTGATACCCGATTCGCCGGAGGATACATACAGCAAGAGATTAAAAAACGAGTTTACTTTTTTGCAGCATAAGCATCAATTGTCTCCACTACCCAGAGCGAGTTGGAAGTATTCCCGATTGCGTCCTGCTGCCTTTCCGGAAGTCAGGCTGGTGCGATTGGCCGGCCTTTATCATCAGGAGCCCTATCTGATGCGGACCATGTTAGAACCTTTGGAGCCAAAGGCATTTACCAAATTGCTGGTGCCGCCCGTTAGCCCTTATTGGCAACACCACTATAGATTCGGGAAGTACTCAGAGAAAGGGGTTGGCAATCCGGGGGGCGAATGGGTTCGCGTCATGTTGCTTAATGTTTTTATTCCCTTTCTGTTCTTTTACGGCAGACAAACCGGGCAGGAAAAGTATCAAAACCGGGCATTGTCGTGGTTGGAGGAAATGCCTGTCGAAAACAATAAGATCATTCGAAACTGGAAAAAACACCTGGACCTGAAAACAGCCGGGGAGGGGCAGGCTGCCATGCATTTACATAAAGTCTATTGTAAAAAGAAGAAGTGTCTGGATTGCCGGGTAGGACAGCACTTAATGATTGGCGGGGTTGCCGGTAGCAGGTTGCCGCAGGGGAACGATGCCAGCCAACAGGAGGGCGGGTAGCAGATTTTCTATAGCTACTTCCCCTAGTTGGAGGAGGTTTATTCCTACTGCTATGATCAGGGCGCCACCGGTAGAGCTTAGGAGGCGTACCCGCCGATCGTTGAAGAAAGATTTTAATTGTCTGGCCAGCAAGGTGAGGCCTCCCTGGAAAATCAGCATCGGGATGATGGAAAAGAAAACGCCCCATCCAAAAACGGATGCCAGGGCTATGGAGGTAATGCCGTCGAGTGTGGATTTAATCATTAGCAATTCCCGCTTACCATTGATACCCTCCTCAATGGCTCCGACAATGGTTATTGAACCCACGCAAAAAATGAGGAAGGCCGTTGTGAGGCCTTCTGCAAATTGAGCGTCTCCAAAGGAAAGCTGATTAACGGTTGTTTCAAGTCCTGTTTTTAGGTGAATGGCGGCCCCGATCACTCCGCCCAGGATCAGGCAAAAAATGAAGATGATCATACCGCCTTCCGGAACTTTGAGAGCCATATTCATGCCAATTACCAGCGTGCCTAAGCCAATGGCCTGGAAGATGATGTCCTGAATGTGTTCGGGGAAAAACTGTTGCAACCAAATACCCAAAAGGCTTCCGGCAATTACCGTAGCCATATTGATGAGGGTTCCTATGGGTAAATGGTGTTTCATCTCGTTTCCGTTTTTTGCGTGCGCAATAGAAAGGAAGTTAGCATGAGAAGCAAGATCGATAATATGAAAAAGGTTGTGCCGATCCGGATGTCGGTAACGATGATCAGGGAGTCAAATTTCAGGTTCACAATGATCACGGCCAGCACAAATACATCGAGCATAGCCCATTTATTGACGACTTCGAGCCAGTAGTTGATGCTTTCATTGCCCCTTTGCAGAAACAATCTCCCTCCAAGGAACCCATATTTAGCCAGGGGAAGCAGGAAGGTGAAAATGAGCAGCAGAGAAGCGATAAACCACTCACCGTCTTTGTAAAAGTCTCTCACTGACGACCAGAGGTACACATCATCCCGTTTGAATTGCAAAAAGAGTTTTGATCCCATGATGGGGTTGAGCATACCGGCGATAAAAAAACCGAGCGAGGTCAGGTAGGTTAATATGGCTGCCTGCTTTTTATTCAAGTCGGATAAATTTCACGCAGGATTTCTGCGGCTATGGGCAAGGAAGCCATTTTTCCGGCATCAGCCCAGAAAGTTTCGGTGTGGTCGTAGCCAAAGATTTCGTGGGTGTAAGCATGGTCGAGGTATACATCAATAATGGAGAATGCATCCTCCTCCGGCATTAGCTTAAAGATTTCCGGACTGAGAACGTGGATGCCGCTAAAGGCTCTTTTGTAGGGCATTGCATCTGCAGGAAAAGGCCCTTTCCAGGTACCATCTTTGGTGTTGGACCAGGATTTTAGTTCCCAGAGTTGGTCGAAATGCAGCATCCTGCTGGATGTTCTGTCTCGAATTGCCAGGGAGGCCAGGAAGTTATTTTTTTGCTGAAATTCGTAGAGGTGTTTTAGGTCGAGGTCTGTAACAATGTCGGCATTGTAGACGAGGAAAGGTTTGTCTCCATCCAGCAGCGGACGAGCTTTTTTTAGGGCTCCGCCGGTGCCGAGCAATTTATCGGTCTCATCGGATATTTCGATGCGGTATCCTTCCTTTCTTTTTTCTTCCAGGAACTGGATGATCAGATCCGAAAAATGGTGCACATTGACCACGAAGTCTGTAAATCCGCAGGAGCTGAGGTGGCGCAGCGAAAATTCGAGCAAAGGCATGCCACCTACTTCGACCAGCGCTTTGGGGCGGTCAAGAGTGAGCGGATGGAGGCGGGTGCCCAGGCCGGCTGCGAGGATCATGGCTTTCACAATCCAAACATAGTAAATTGAGAGGGGATATTAGAACATTGCAGGTGCTTCCGTCCAGGCTAATTTACCCGAGAGGAAGTTATATTCGCCGAAAGGCTTGAAAGCAAATTAAAAAACCTCATAAGCAGATGCTATCAGCTTATGAGGTCAGCCTGCAATGCGACAGGAACGCTTGTCATTAACCTATTCCTTTGAAATTATAAAAGTACAGGTAGAGAACTACGCTCAGTACAAATAAGAATATCAGGAAGAAGGTAAGCAGACAATATCCTTTGCGTCCAGCATTATTTATCTCGTCGGACATATGAGGTGTATTTGGATAATCTAATCAGGGCAAAAGTAAGTCTTGCGCCTGAAAGTACAAAATGCGGCGGGGGTGATACTACTGATTAGTTAGAAAGAACGCCCTGTTTTTATAGATAAAAGTGTTCCTGTATTTTAGGGCTTGTCTAAAAACTACAATATGCGTGCATTGATACAGCTGGTCTCAGAAGCCAGTGTAACCGTTGAAAAAAAAGTAATTGGATCCATCGAAAAAGGATTGTTGGTACTGCTTGGCGTGGAGGATGCAGATGAGCAGGAGGATATAGACTGGTTGGTCAAGAAAATCCTTCAGTTGCGTATTTTTCCTGATGAAGCGGGGAAAATGAACCTTTCGGTGATGGATGTCGAAGGAAAGTTGCTGGTGGTTAGCCAGTTTACACTGCATGCTAACACCAAAAAGGGAAACCGACCCTCCTACATCCGGGCTGCACGGCCGGAAAAAGCAATTCCCATGTATGAGGCTTTTGTGAAAAAGTTGGAAGCAGTGTCGGGTACAAAGGTGGAGACCGGGGAATTTGGGGCACATATGGAGGTGCGAATTTTAAATGATGGTCCGGTGACGATCTGGATGGATACAAAAAATAAAGAATGAGTAAAGAGCTGAGTATTCGACAGGTTCAGGACCAGGTGGATCAATGGATCAAAACCATTGGGGTGCGCTATTTTAATGAGTTGACCAATACTGCGGTTTTAATGGAAGAGGTGGGAGAGGTGGCCCGACTCATGGCCCGATTGTATGGGGAGCAATCATTTAAAAGGGAAGAGGATGCGCTCCAGGCGAAGGATGATCTGGCCGACGAAATGGCAGATGTATTTTTTGTGTTGGTTTGTCTCGCCAATCAAACGGGGGTTGACCTTTCGGAAGCCCTTAAAAAGAACCTGGAGAAAAAGACCCGGCGGGATGCCGAGAGACATAGCAAAAATGAAAAGCTAAAAGGTTGATCAACCTTCCAGATCCGAATCCATGTGATGGCGTTTGTCGGATTCCTCCTGTTGAACTTTGACCATGCGCAAAGAAAGATAAATGCTAAAGATCAGCACCGGAATTGCTAATCCAATGAGCCAGTCGTATAATTCCTGGACCAGAAAGAGGTCGTAAATGCCATGCAGAAATACCGATAAGCCAAAGCCTGTACCGATCAGTTGCCATTTTCTGGCAGGTTCAAATTTGGAACGACCGACATAATACCCCAAAATGATTGCAAATGCTCCATGAGCCGGTACCGCGGTGAATGCGCGCACGATAGTGGTAACGAGGCCGTGCTGAAGGGCATAGATTACATTTTCGGTAGTGGCAAATCCCATAGCGATCATTACTGCATATACAATGCCATCAAGTGGTTCATCAAAGTAAGTTTGGCGGTAAGGATAAACCAGGAGACAAATAGCCTTGAAGAGTTCTTCGGTAAGAGATACGATAATAAAGGCTGTAAAGAGGATGCTTAAAATGCGGGTTGGATCGTCTAAGCCCTGGAGTACAGCAAAGCGTTCTAAAAAGTATGCAGGTATGGTAATTAAAGCGCCAAGGATGAAGGAGAGCCACAGGTGTAGTCTTGGTTCCGGATTGTTGCGGTCTTTATTCCAGATGAAAAAAGCGATCAGTCCACCGGGGACAAGTGCAAGTAATAGGGAAAGCAGATACATTGGCAAATCAGATTAGATTGGAAAGATAGCTGATTTGCTCGGGAAGTGAGGAACGGAACCAGCCCAACCCCCCAGTATAGACTGGTTCCTCTCACATCTTTTTGTGGAGCTGGGAAGACCAATCCTACCCCCCGGTTGACTGGTCCCCAAGGCTCACAAATCCGATCTAGTCGGAATTTTTTTCGTTTCAATTAAATAAGCAAACTTATTAGGAAGAGTTGCTCGAAACATTTTCAAAGCAAGTATACAGCGAAAAATCTTATTGCGCGAGTGTAATGTGTGCGATTTTGTGACAGGGTATTCGGGTTGTTTTTGTAGTAAGTGGAAGGCTTGGCCGTCAAAATGGCAGTTTTTTTGCAGTGGCATGTGCTTTGATGATAGGAAAGCATATCTAAACGTAAATAACTTATGAAGAAAGGAAACATATCAGTTCAGACGGAGAATATATTTCCGATCATCAAAAAGTTTTTGTACTCCGACCAGGAGATTTTTCTGCGGGAGTTGGTTTCCAATGCGATAGATGCGACCAGCAAGCTCAAGGCTATGGCCCGGAAAGGCGAGTACAAAGGGGCTTTAGGTGACCTAACCATCGATGTTATCATCGATAAAGACGCGAAAACACTTACCATCAGAGATCAGGGGATCGGGATGAGTCAGGAAGAGGTGATGAAATACCTCAATCAGGTGGCTTTTTCCAGTGCTTCGGATTTCCTGGAGAAGTACAAAGATGATATTAATATAATCGGACACTTCGGACTAGGCTTTTATTCTGCCTTTATGGTAGCTGATAAAGTGGTTGTCGAAACGCGTTCGTGTAAAAAAGGCGAAAAGGCTGTCACGTGGATTTGTGCCGGAAATCCGGAGTATGAAATCGGTGAATCAGACAAAGAAATTCGCGGAACAGACATCATCCTGCACATAAGCGAAGACAGTTCGGAGTTTTTGGAAGAAAACCGGATTGAAGAACTGCTGAATAAGTATTGTAAGTTCCTCCCTTATCCGATTCGGTTTGGCACAAAGAAAGAATTTGTAAGTGAGGGGGAAGGCGAGGATGCCGAGCAGAAGGAAGTAGAAGTTGATAACATTATCAACGAAACAGAGCCAGCCTGGAAAAAGCAACCTTCAGACCTTACTGATGAAGATTACAAGGCTTTTTATGACAAGCTGTATCCGTTTAGTCCGCCACCTCTTTTCTGGATCCATTTGAATATAGATTATCCTTTCAACCTGACCGGGATATTGTATTTCCCTAAACTGAATAATGGGTTGGAGGTACAAAGGAATAAAATTCAGCTTTACAGCAATCAGGTATATGTTACCGACGATGTAAAAGAGATCGTCCCTGAATTCCTGACCTTACTGCATGGTGTGATTGACTCGCCGGATATTCCGTTGAATGTTTCTCGCTCTTATTTACAGAGCGATAGTAATGTGCGGAAGATTACGGGATATATTACCAAAAAGGTAGCCGATAAACTCCACGAATTGTATAAGAAGGAACGCGAGTCCTTTGAGTCCAAATGGGAAGACCTGGGCGTGTTTATCAAATATGGAATGATCTCAGATGAGAAGTTCCATGAAAGGGCTATCAAGTTTGCCTTGTTGCAAAATGTAGATGGTGATTTTACGCCAGTTGAAGAGTATAAGGACAAGGTGAAGGAGCTTCAAACAGATAAGCATAATAAGGTGGTGTTTTTGTATACCAACCAACCCGATCACCACGACAGCTTTATTCAATCTGCGAAACAACGTGGGTATGATGTGTTGAAATTTGATACCATCATCGACAATCACTATATGCAGCATTTGGAGCATAAGCTGGGTGATGTAACCTTTGTGCGCGTTGATTCGGATACTGTCGACAATTTGGTGCAGAAAGATGAAGAAACAGAATCGGTGCTTTCTGAAAAAGATCAGGAAAAGGTAAAGACCTATTTTGAGAAGGTTGTATCCGAGAACCCGGGTACAATGGTCCAATTGAAACCATTATCTCCGGAAGATGATCCGGTGGTCATTACCCGTCCTGAGTTTATGCGTCGGATGAAAGAGATGCAGGCAGTTCAGGGAGGTGGTATGGATTTGCCCGACAGCTTACAGGTTGTTGTGAATACAAACCATCCTTTGGTTTCCGGAAAACTAGTCAGAGCAAAAAGTGAAGAACGTCGGGAGGAGATTGCTTCTTACCTGTACAATCTGGCTTTGCTGAATCAGCAGATGCTCAAGGGATCAGATCTTACTGCATTTGTGAAGAAGAGCCTTGACATGTTGTCAAAGTAAGCTTATAAGAAGTGCATAAAATAAGGGCAGCCCGGATTCCGGGCTGCCTTTGTATTTTATGTTGCAGGATTGTTTGAAAATGGGTGCCATTCCGGGAAACGGCACCCTCTACAGTAGCAATCCATCAAAACTTACTACGCAATGTTTTTGCTTCTTCGTGATAGCGGCTGTCCGGGTCACTGATAAATTGGTTCAGTATCGAACTTGCCTCTTCCATTTTCCCCTCCTTGAGCAGGGCCAAAGCGAGATACCATCTTGCTTCAGTCTCGTAGAGTAATCCCTTTTGACCCGCTGCCCGCAGGAGTTGAATGGCTTTTGGGGTATCACCGGCTTCGAGGGCAGCAATGCCTCCGTAAAAGTGGGCGATAGCACTATAGTTATCTGAGGTTCTTTCTTCACTAAAGAGTCTGGCGCTTTCTGCAAAATCTCCGTTATCATAAGCTTCAAAGGCTTTAACGATATATTCCGGAGCTTGCACTTTTTGACCTTCTGAATCGCCTGATCTTAGATCCTGTTTTAATTCGTTTGGATAAGCCTCATAGTAGGCTTCATACAAACGATTTTCATTAGAACTAAAAAAATACCGAAGGCTCAACAGACTAACAGCTACGAGTAGAACTGCAGCAGCAGTCCTGAGCCAGCGGTATGGATTGGGGTTAAACGCTTTGACTTTTTGGGGTGCTTGTGTGTGAGACAAGCCAAAGCCTTCCACCGCATCCGAACATAAGGGGCAGTCCAGCAAGTGATTCTCCACGCGGAAGCGATCCTTGTTGTTCAGCGTCCCTTCGAGATACGCTTTCAGCTCGATTTGAGTCAAGCAATTATGTTCCTGAAAAATTGGTTGCATTCCTGCATTCTAGTTAGCGGAGTCCGGCAAGCGGCTCTCCAGCCAGATCTTCAGGTTGCGTTTTCCGTTTTGCAGGTAGCTTTTTACCTTTTTTAGCGGATAGCCCGTCAGATCGGCGATTTCCTTATAACTTTTTCCTTCAAAGAAGAACTGTAGGATACACTCCCTCTGTTCGCTGGACAGCTCTTTAATAGCTGCCTGAACAAGCTCTTCTGCGGAAGGTTCGTCCATAAGATTCAGAAGTGCATCATTTTCCATAAAAAAAGTTGAATTTTTTTCGGAAACGTACTTAAACTCCTGTCGCCGCTGCATTTCCTTGCGTTCCTGACGACTTCTGGAAAGGCATTCATTGCGAATGGTACCGTAGAGATATTGTTTAAAAGATTGGATTTCTCTGCCCGGTAGTTTTTCGAGCAGGAGGGCAAAAATGTAACTGACCATATCTTCTGCTTCACTATGTCTTTTGAGATATTTCATGGACATACTGAAAACGAGGTGTCGATATCTTTGAAATAAGACACCCAGATAGAACTGATCGCTTTCATGTTGAAATCTGTTCAACAGCTCATCATCAGGGAGTTGTTGAACCAAAGATGGATTTGATCTGTGGTCAGGCATTTGCATGTCTGGGACGGAAAAGGATGGTGTTTGCATTCAAAGATACACAAACGTTAACAACCGGGGCTTTTCTTATAAAAGTTTGGGAAAAAATTTAAAAAAGCCTGCCAGACAGTTAAAATTGCACCGATTCCATGACATATTCCATGTATTTCATGTTGTCGCGCTTGTCTTCGCCGGGGGCAAAGATAAAGCCGAAGGTGAGCAGCAACTCATTGGTGTTGGGGTTGAGTGCCATTTCCGCCACGAAGGGACCTCCCATGAAGTCGTTTTCCATTTCCCAGATACCCCGCATTTGAAGGGTGTATCGATTATCTCTTTGGAAAACTTCTGTTATGATTGGCAGATCTTCGTCGTTTACGACCAGGTAGGTGTTGTTTACATCTGAAGAAACATAGGCACCTAAAGAGTCGATTCGGGCTTGCAGGTATTCGGGTTTTAGCTGATCGTCATCGGTGTACTTGATTCGCTGAAACATAATGTTGAAGCTAACCTCCGGGGTTTCCTGACGAACCCAGGCTGTACGATTTATTTCGTCGTACATAGCCAAAAAGTATTCAGAGGGAACCCGCACATCAATATTCATACTGTCTTTCAACTGATTGACAAGGATGTTGTTGGTGCCTGCCGGATAGACCTCTGCTTCAATTTGTTTTGATTGTGCCTTGCGGATCCGTTTGTTGACACCCGGAAAGTTATTTTGAATGCTTTCTAACAGCTTGTCATTGCCAAAGCCAAACATATACACTACCAATTGATTGTTGGCCCAGCGGTCTTCGCGTACAGCGGTTTTAAAGGTGTTTTTTTCTCTTGCTTCTTCAATAAGCTCATTGCTGATATCCTGTCTGACAAGTTTAGTAGCCATTGACTCCTCATCGTTTAAGTCTGCCAGGATGACATACTTCCGGAGTTCGCGTCTTTCTTTTTTGTACATGAGCTCTTCCGGACTGAAATGTCTCAGATCGTAAATAGGTTCTGGTTGGGGAAGAACGGGATATGCGGAAGCAAAGTAATAATCGAAGGTATCTCCAACAGCTCCCTCCCAGAGGTTTTCATCAGCAATAACCACTAATTGGTTTAGCGGGCCAAATGCTGTTGGCCGTGGTTCCAGCTTTTCACGCATTTCTGAAGAACAGGAAGCAAGCAGCAGAACAGTAAGGGTAGTGAGCAAATATTTTTGCATCTGGACGATTTTTCAATTTTAACAAAGATAGGAAATCGATCTTCGCTTAATAAAGTATTGCTTTACTCAGATACATAGATGCCTTACGGATTGTTTTTGGTGCGTGTTGTTTAAAAAAGAAGCCCGCTCAGAAGTTTATCATTCTGAGCGGGCTATACGTTTAACCTGATTTTACCTTATTCGTAAAAGTAGACGACCTGTGTAAGCCATTTGGTCGTATCTGATTCAGTTGTTGGATCGGTTACATACATTTCCAGACAGGGGGCTTTAAAGGCGTGGCCATTGGCTTTGAGGTAGGCATCCATAGCTTCATGTGCGGAGCCAAGTCCTTCATAAGCGCCGTAGTAGTCAATCATAGCTGCTTTACCGGCGGGAATCTCGATAACCTCAACGTTTTCTCCGAGATCAGCAACTTCTCCAATCGGAATAGCTGCTACCATATCGGATGTTTGGGTTTCTTCATCCCAGGTGTAATAGAGGCAACTGGCCGGACCCGCCATGGGGACTTGTTTCTCAGCCATGGCTCCCATAACGGTGCCGTATGCTTGTCCGATAAAATCGGACATTTTATCCATTTCAACCGTTTCCCGAACACCAGCGAAGACCCCGCCCGGGTGATCCATGGATTTGACCTCCAGACCATTGTAGGTGGTTGGCATGTTTGCGGCCTGTTCTTCGGCAATCTTTTTGATATTGGCCAGGCCGGCTGCAAAGTCTTTTTCGAGTCTTTTGTTCATGCCCATGAGTGCGGCCATGCCCCTGAAGAAAAATGGATTTGGATCGCTGGTCATGGACCAGGTGGCGTTTGTGGTGCCTTCGGATTCTTCGAATTCCCACTTGCCATAGCCATAGTTGTTTTCCATGCCAAAGTTGAGCCTGGTGGAGATGGAGTTTGGTGCATTAGCTTCCGTAATTTCCAGGTTTCCTATACCGCTGTTTTCGGAGGTCCAGCTGTAGCTTGCACCTTCACCTTCTGTTTTTTCACCGTAGGTAATTTCCATGGTCGTGTCTTTCAATTGCCAGGGGCCCCAGTTTTTCCACTTGGTAACATCAGCAACCTGCTCATAGACTACGGAAGCAGGGGCTTCAATTTCTGTGCTTTGAGAAGCATCTACTTCTTTGGGTCCTACCAGGCAGAGGACGAGGTAAACGGCGATTAGTACGCCAATAATGCCTAAGATGACCTTTAAGGCTTTCATACGTTTGTTTTTTGTTTGAAAAATTAGGGATAAACACTTGTTTTAAACCCGTGTAAATATAAACAAAATGTTTTAATAAGTATTTAATCCCTGCAATAAGATACGTAAAATGCCTTTGGTTTATGTTGGCTTTCGCCGAAAGGCCAGTCAAAGTCTCCTGAAAAATTTGAATTCTGAAAGAGATGGCTAATTTTGGGCAGGTAAAAAATGATCCAATGACACTACAGGATTTTTTCGATCACATTTATGGCAACCCAATGTCTGTGCTCTGGTTTTACATTGCCATTTTGTTTACGGCAGTACTGGCCGGGTTTATGGCAAAGGGGGAGGGGCATATTTCACCCTGGAAATATTTGTATTCCTTACTGGTGTATTTGGTCAGTATTCCCGGGATTTTTGCCGTGGCCTTGAATATATACCTGTTTCTGTTTGAGCGAAAGAGCATCATGGAAACGGACCTGGTGGTTCAGGTACTCCCGATTGCTGCGATGATTCTGATACTTTGGATTGTCCGCAAAAATGTTGATCTGGATCTGATTCCGGGATTCGACAAGTTGGGTGGACTGATTACCATTATAGGTGCCGCACTGGCCATTCTATCGATCATTGACGGCTCACATCTTGTCGTATTCAGCTATGTACGGATTCAATATGTCCTGCTAATGCTGGTTGGACTTATTGTGGTGATCCGGTTTGGCTGGAAGCGGATTGCCCGTTAGAAGCTAAAGCCCAGAGATGCCTGGACGGAAAAGTTGATGTCCTTGTCAGAGCGCGAAATGAAATCATCGTTCTCGTCCAGCGACTGCAGGGAGTAATCATAGGCATCCGAGGTGATATCGATCAGGCCGTAATTTGCACGCACACCGACAAAGAAACCTTTGTTGAGATAGAGGGAAGCACCTGCATAAGCACCAAGATCGAGCAGGCTAAACCAGGGCTCCTCCGTTTTGGGGATTTCGTAATAGGCGCCGGCAGAGGATGGGATCTCAATATCTTCTCCATCAACCTTGATAAATTCCGAACCAGAGCCGAAAGCAGCATCTCCCGTTTCATCGCGGCGGTAATCATACGCCAGGGTGATGGAAAATTCGGGTACATTTCCGCTGTTTTCGCTTATTCCGCTGTAGATAATTTCTCCGGCTCCATTAGCTCCGGCCAGAACACCTACATTGGCGCCTGCAGATACTTCGAGCCAGGAGGTAAGGCGGTAGTAAAACCCGAGCGGGATATCTACATAAGAAAGGGTATTATTGACCGTTTCTTCCCGGATACCCGTTGTATTAATTTCTTCTGCGTCGATGGTGTAGAGTGTATAGTAGGAAGGCCCTTCGTAGAAGTAACGCCCGCCTTTTTGGGAGTAGAGAATCTCTGCCCGGACACCGTATTTGCGATCCAGCTTAAAATTGAAGATCGCTCCGACATGGAAGCCAGTATTTCCTACATATTCTTCAAGTGCCTCACCCTGGGCATTCTGCTCGAGAGGTCCGATAACCCGGTTGAAATTAAGACCGGCTTTAAAGCCGTATCCAACATCCTGAGCGGCAACTGAAAAGCCCAGGCAAAGTAGAAACAGTAAAAATGAAGTACGCTTCATGTGGATTTTATATTAGGTACATAAATATAGACAAGTGTACGGCCAAAATCGTTGGTCGCGCAAAAATATATATTTTGCCCGAGTCGCTATCTTCGCAACGTATATGATCATTTTTCTTTGGTTAGCCGTGATATTGGCCGGAGTTTATATTCTGGTATCCATTTGCACCACCTGGTTGCAGGAGTGGTTTATTTTCCGTCCGGAAAGGCTCAAGGCCGATTACACTTTTGAATTCCAGAAAAAACTGGAAGAAGTGTGGGTGGATTCGCCCCGAACGGGCGGTTCCCGCCATGCGGACAAGCAAAAAGACGGAAAAATACACGCTTTATGGCGGAAAGTCCCGGATTCCAAGGGAGTGGTGCTTTACTACCACGGCAATGCGGGGAGCTTAAAGCGGTGGGGGCATTTGTACAATTTCTTTGAGCGACACGGATATGATCTTTTTATCATTGATTATCGGGGATACGGGAAATCGAAGGGAAAAAAGAGCAGTGATGCCATGTATGCGGATGCAGAGGTCGTTTATGATTTTGTGCGGAAGCATTATGCGCCGGAAAAAATCCTGATTTATGGACGATCGCTGGGATCCGCCTTTGCCTTGCATGTCGGAGCGAAATTTCCGGCACGAGCGCTGGTTTTGGAAACACCTTTTTCCAGTATGGAGGATCTTTTTTATGCGTATTTCCCCTTTCTTCCCCGGATTTTTCCGTTTCATTTTCGGTTTGAGAACCGGCAGAATCTGGAAAAAGTGCCATATCCGGTATATTTGTTCCACGGAACAGACGATTGGGTGGTGCCCTATCGGGTAGCCAGCAGGTTGATCCCCTATTTGAAGGATAGCGATCGGTTTTTTACTGTAATAGGGGGCAATCACAACGATCTGTTATATTTTGATTTGTATCAGGAAGAAATGGACTGGATCCTGAAATAATATGCGAAAAAAGCGATGAGCCGTAGAAATAAGCTGGAGAAGTTTGCCGATATCTTAAAATTCCCAAACGTCTTTGAAAATTTTACCGGTAAGGAAGGTTCCCTTACGGGGAAAGACGGGGTGCCTGTCGATTTAATGGGTAAATGGAAATCCGACCATTTTAAAAACGACAACAAACTGGTGCTGGAACTGGCGTGTGGCCGGGGAGAGTATACGGTGGGCCTGGCATCCATGTATCCGGATCTAAATGTGATTGGAATTGATGTAAAGGGAGCCCGAATTTGGAAAGGCGCTACCCAGTGTTTGGAAAAAGGCCTGAAGAATGCGGCTTTTGTACGCACCCGTATCGAGTTTTTGGACCAGTTTTTTGCTCCCGGTGAGGTGGATGAGATTTGGATCACTTTTCCGGATCCTTTCCTGAAGAAGCCCAACAGGCGGATGACCAGTCCCTTTTTTTTAAATGTATTTCGGACTATTCTCAAAGAAGGTGGCCTGATTCATTTGAAGACAGACTCGCCAACCATGTATCGGTTTAGCTTACACAGTTTGAGTCTGCATGAATCGGCTGTTTTGCTGTCGCATACAGACGATTTGTATGCCAGCCCCCTGCCGGCCCCCGAATTGGGAATACAGACTTATTACGAGAGGAAGCATCTTGCTCCGGGGAATGCTATTCGGTATGTGCTTGCGCGAATGGATGGGGGAGGTGGTTTTTAGGCGATAATGTTTAATTATTAATTCTCCCTCTGCCTTGTTGCAGCCTTCTCTGCCCAAGTTACCGGAATGACTCCAAATATCCGGGCAGGATGTCTGCTATTTCACCTTCCGGATGATGTAGGATGTGAATGCCCAATTCGGCGGCAGCCAGTACATTTTGTTTATTGTCGTCGATGAAGAGGGTTTCGGAAGGATTCATGTTGCTGTCCCGCAGAACATACTCGTATATCTCCCGATCCGGTTTTCGGAGATTGATTTCGTGGGAGTAGTAGGGCTTATCGAAGAATCGATTATCCCAGTCTGTGATATTCCAGGTTTCTTTCAGGTACTTATAGACCCATTGTATGTGGGTGTAATTGGTATTGCTAAGCAGGAAAACGCGATAGTCATTTCGGAGGTTTTCCAGTAGTTCAAAACGTTCTTTGGTAATGCCGGCCAGCAGGGCATTCCAGATGCGAATGATTTCTTTTGCGGGGATGTTTTGTCCCAGTATTTCCCGGAATCCCCGGATAAACTGATCCTCGGTAATCAGTCCCAGTTCGTAGTCCCGAAAAATACCATGTTGTTCATTTTTTTGAAAAGAGCCTTTGAAAGCGGGGCCCAGTAGTTTTCTGAGTTCGTTTTCAGTGGCGGGGATATCGAGGTCGATGATTACATTTCCCAGATCGAAGATGATATTTTTGAGCGGCATAAAAGTTTTTTGCAAAGGAAGAATCAAAGATGTAACTTTGCGTCCGGTTCAACGGAACCATTGGAATGAATTTTTAGTTAAATAGTTCCAATTACAGTTTTAGGTCCCATAGCTCAGTTGGTTAGAGCAACTGACTCATAATCAGTGGGTCCTAGGTTCGAGCCCTAGTGGGACCACCCGAAAGCCCGACTCCAGGCAGGAGTTGGGCTTTTATTTTATAGTAGACAAAGTGCTACAGATGTCAGCTTCATATTGCGTATATATCCTTTACAGTGAAAGTATAGATAGGTATTACGTTGGGCATACTTCTGAGACTGCTGAAACCCGGCTGCACCGTCATAACACGGATTATTACGAAAAGAAATATACCAGGCGAGGGAAGCCCTGGAAGTTATATGTCGAAATGCCTTGTGGGAGCAGGCAGCAGGCGATGGATGTGGAACAGCATATCAAGCAAATGAAAAGCCGGAAGTACATAGAGAATTTGAATAAGTACCCGGAGATGCGAGAAAAGCTCTTGGAGCGATATTCCTGATAGACAATTATATTCTCAACGGCTATTTCCTAGGTTCGTCCCGATAGCTATCGGGACTAGTGGGACCACCCGAAAGCCCGACTCCAGGCAGGAGTTGGGCTTTTTTAAATTTTTTCTGGCAGAATCGGTTTTTTGTATTATTTTTGCGTTCCGATAATTGAAAAACGAGGATCAGAGTGTTTTTATACCGGATATTCCGGGGCTTTGATCAACAAAATAAGAGTACATGTTAATTATCAATGTAAAAGATGACGAGAGCATTGATCGCGCTCTCAAGCGTTACAAACGCAAACACCAGAAGACACAGCTTCGTCAGGAGTTGAACCGTCGCAAAAATTTCGTGAAGCCTTCTGTGAAGCGCCGTCATGAAGTTTTGAAGGCTGTTTACCTGAATAAAAAATACAACACCCAGGGCTAGTCAATCCTCATTTGACAAGCCATTTTGGTGTCAGGCCTTAGTTTGCATGCAGTGCATACTAAGGCCTTTGTTCGTTCTACATGCAACCTTTGAATTGTGTGACACTCTATAAGTACGAATGTTTTCGTATTTTAAAGAAAAACAAAAGAACCAATGGATTTGAAGTACTTATTCTTAGCATTATTTTTTCTGCCCTTTATGGCAATCGCACAATCTCCTGACTCTGACCTGGGGCAAATTGTAAAAGATTACCTGGCCGGAGAAGAGGGCTTTAGTGGTGTTGTGATGGTCGCTCAGGGAGGTAAACCCCTGGTGATGGAAGGGTATGGAATGGTAGACGCCGAAAGCGAACTGGCCATTGACGTCAACACCTTATTTGATATTGGAAGTATCGCCAAACCTTTTACCGCAACAGCCATTCTGAAGTTATCTGAAGCTGGTAAGTTGTCGGTACAGGATCCCCTTTCTCAATATTTTGAAGGCTTGCCGGAGGAGAAAGGCAAAATCACCATTCATCAGCTTCTTACGCATTCGGCTGGTTTGCCGGGAGCACTTGGTCCCGACTTTGAAGCCATTGACCGGGATGAGTATTTGCAACGGGTGGCAAAAGTTGAGTTTGAATTTGAACCTGGTACTTCTTATGCTTACTCCAATGTGGGTTACAGCCTGTTGGCCATGATCATAGAAGATCTCAGCGGGAAATCCTACGATCAGTACCTGCGCGAAGATGTCATCTTTCCGGCCAAAATGCTAATGACCGGATACCATCCCAGAGGCATCGATTATATGGCGGTAGCGCCCGGCGTCAATGAAGACGGCAGTGATTGGGGAAAACCCCATGAAAAAAATTGGGACGGTGAGCAGCCTTACTGGCATTTGCGAGGCAATGGCGGCATATTGAGTTCGGCCTCTGATATGTTTCGGCTGTACAAGGCACTCAGCAACGGATTGTTGCTAGGCGGCGAAGCAACCAAAGCACAGTTTATGCCGCATGTTGATGAGGGCGGTGGATTTTCCTACTACGGATATGGCTGGGTGGTAATGAACGACGGTCAGCACATTGCCCACAATGGCGGGAATGGAATTTTTCGAGCAGATTTCCACTGGTTGCCTTCTGAGGATTGTGCCATATTTGTTGCCTCCAATGATGCGCGGGTTCCTCTGTTTGAGATTAGTGAGAATGTGTTGAGCATTGTAATGAGCGGGGAAGCGCCCCGGGTTTTAGAACTCCAGGAAGTTAATCTAAAGGATTTTCCGGCTGATGCGCGTCAGAAAACCGCGCAGGCATTTTTGGAAAATGTGCAGGACCCCCATTCGGCGAAAGCCGGAAGCTTTATAGACACTCATTTTACGGAAGGCATAGTAGAACGCAACACCAAAGAACGATTAGTTGGTATCTTTGAGATGATCCACGCCGATCATCCCAAGTTGGAATTGATTGGTGTGCAGGAAGACGACACACATATTCAGCTTATAACCTCAGCAGGTGCTGAGGGGCCGCGTCTTACTTTCCTGCTCCGGTTTTTGGAGGATCAGATCGACGGCATTGAGCTGGAAGCAAACTGATATAGTTGAAAGAAATTAAAGGAAACATCGTTGATATCCGCAATCGGCGCATTTATTATGGCTGCGTTCGGATTGCGGCTGGAAAAATTCTTGAAATCGTTCCCCTTGAAGGAGAGGGGAGCGATTTTTTAATGCCCGGCTTTGTCGATGCGCATGTGCATGTGGAAAGCAGCATGCTGGTGCCCAGCGAATTTGCCCGTTTGGCGGTTGTTCATGGCACCGTTGGCACGGTTTCAGATCCGCATGAAATCGCCAATGTACTTGGCATGGAGGGGGTTGAGTACATGATTGAAAATGGGAAAAAGGTGCCTTTCAAGTTTTACTTTGGGGCACCTTCCTGCGTACCTGCAACAAACTTTGAGACAGCCGGAGCCCGATTGGAAGTAGAAGAAGTGGCCGCTCTGTTGGATCGTCCGGAAATCACTTATTTATCGGAGATGATGAACTTTCCGGGAGTGCTGATGAATGACCCGGAAGTGATGGCTAAAATTGAAGCTGCCCAAAAGGCGGGAAAACCAGTAGATGGTCATGCGCCCGGCTTGAAAGGAGAGGAAGCAGCGCGTTACATTGCAGCCGGAATCAGCACCGATCACGAGTGTTTTACGCGAGAGGAGGCAGAAGGGAAATTGGCACATGGCATGAAAATTCTGATTCGAGAAGGCAGTGCTGCCAAAAACTACGAGGCCTTGATCGGTTTGATGAAAGAGCACGCCCCCCGCCTGATGTTTTGCAGCGACGATAAACATCCCGATGATTTGATTCAGGGGCATATCAATAAACTAGCGGCGCGGGCTATTGCGGATGGTTATGATCTTTTTGATGTATTGCAGGCTGCCTGTCTGAATCCGGTGGATCATTATAACATGGATGTTGGAGGCTTACAGCCAGGAGATCCGGCTGACCTCATTCGTGTAAAAGATCTGGAAGAATTTGATGTGTTGGAGACCTGGATAGACGGAGAGTTGGTGGCTTTCGCCGAAAGGCCACTCATAAAATCAGTTGATATTCCACTGGTCAATAACTTTAATACCTCCCCTAAAGCCCCTGCTGATTTTGAGTTGAAGACCGGGGAAGGAGCTGCCCGGATCATTCATGCACTGGATGGAGAGATTATAACCGAGCAAAAAATGATGATGCCCCTTTCGGGGAATGGAAAAGTAGAAGGGGATGTGGAAAGGGATATTTTAAAAATTGCCGTTGTGAATCGGTATGCAGATGCACCGCCGGCTGTGGCACTCATTCACGGAGTAGGATTGAAGGAGGGGGCGATTGCATCTTGCGTGGGGCACGATTCGCACAACATCATTGCCGTGGGAGTGGATGATGAAAGCCTTTGTCGGGCGGTAAATTTAATCGTTGAAAACAAAGGTGGTATATCGGCAGTTGGTGCCGGGAAAGAAGAGGTATTGCCTTTGCCCGTTGCCGGGATAATGGCAGCAACAGATGGGTATGAAGTGGGACGGGCTTACAGCCTGATTGATCGCATGGCTCGGGAGGAGTTAGGCGCTTCTTTGGGGGCACCCTTTATGACCCTTTCCTTTATGGCCTTATTGGTAATCCCTTCTTTGAAGTTGAGCGATAAGGGGCTTTTTGATGGAAATCGCTTTGATTTTGTGTCGATTTTCTCCAAATAATGATTTCTGGCTGTCAAAAGGATATATTTTTCAGCCTTATTTAATAGAAAGCGGGATATTATAAACAATAATAACTCAACTTAAAAAAAGAACAATGAAAACGACCCTTTACACCCTTATCCTTATCTTCTTCAGCCTTCCGGGCTTTGGCCAGTTATTTATAGATACCTCCTATACGGCTGAGCAGATGGTTATGGACTTTTTCAGCAACTCCTGTGTTACTCCAACGAATGTAAGCTTTACGGGAGGGGACGTGAGCCTTGGGTATTTTGAAGGAGCCAATACAGATTTGGGCCTTGATGCCGGCATCGTATTATCGACTGGTGATGTAACTACCCTGGCGGATGTTTCCAGTGCTTTTTCCAGTACCTCATATTCTTTAACAGGAGGTGATCCCGATCTGGACCCTCTGGTAGCACCATATGGAACCTTTGATGTGGCTTCATTGGAATTTGATATTCTGGTTGGAGAAGACAGCGACTTAAACTTCAATTACATCTTTGGTTCGGAGGAGTATCCCGAATATGTTGGGAGTGCGTTTAATGATGTATTTGGTTTTTTCATCACAGATGGTGGGGGGACTTCAAATATTGCTATGATCCCCGGGACATCCGAGCCGGTTGCTATCAATTCGGTAAATGCTGATTCGAATGCTTCCTACTTTGTAGATTACTTAGGAGCCAATGGACAGGATATAGTACTCGACGGATTGACAACGGCCTTGCCTGCTACTTTTACGGCTATGGGCGACGGTATGTATCATGTGAAAATTGCATTGGGAGATGCCGGGGATTCGGTATTTGATTCGGGCGTTTTTATTGGCGTTCAGAGTTTGTGTGGGCCCATGTTGTTGAGTCCGCCAACCTCCTTTGGGGTAGAGCAGGACGGAAATACCGTTAGTGTTGCCAACGAATCGCGCTATGCAACTTCCTGGAATTGGGATTTTGGCGATGGCTATCAATCAGACGAGCGTTATCCGGATCCACACACTTATACGGAGGACGGCATTTACACCATTACACTTACTACCGAAAACTACTGTTGTTCGGAGACATTTGAATATACCGTTGAAATCGGAACATCGAGTAGTGTATCTGAAATACTGGCCGGTTCTTTTGATATCCAGCCTAATCCGGTGGTCGATTATCTAAGCATCAGCACCGAACTTGAAGGTGCCTGGAATTATCAGGTGGTGGATATCAGTGGCCGGGTATTGATGGAAGGGGAAGGCTTTGCAACGAAAGTTTTAAACTTCAGCAATCTGGATGCGGGGATTTATATCATTTCGATTACCAACGGGCAAGATTCCTTTAGCAAGCGATTGATCAGGCAATAACTTGCCTTTCGGCGAAAGCCCTTCAGGCTGTCAGAAACTTTTTGTGATACTGGTCTGTTGAAGAAGGGAATTGGCAAAAGTTATAAATTTGCCATTGCAAAGAAATAAAACATGTCTACTGCCACAGAAATACTGAAACAAAACGGATTGCGGAAGACCCATGTGCGTCTTCAGGTGCTGGATTTGTTTTTAAGCAGTGATGCTGCATTGGCGCATCAGCAATTAGAGAGTAATCTGGAGGATGTTGATCGAATCACCCTTTATCGTACGTTGAAGACTTACGAGCAAAAGGGGATCATCCATCGGGCGATGGATGGTACTTTGACGGCAAAATATGCGCTTTGCGAGACGGGTTGTCCGGAGCACGAACACCATCACTCTCATGCTCATTTTCACTGTGAAAGTTGTGGAAAGACCATTTGCATTGAAGAAATAGAAGCGCCTAAGGTGGGCTTGCCTGCCGGGTTTAAAGTACACAATACGCATTTGGTTATTCAAGGGGAATGCGGCGCGTGTCAGTAATATAATTTCGAAGAAATTTATAAGTGCGAAACTGCGATGAGTGGTTTCGCATTTTTTTTGTTTTGGTAACCCCCAAATTTTCAACCTGACAGGTCGGCGACCCGTCAGGTCGCCGACCTGTCAGGTTGAATTGTTAGGCAGGGCTGTTTGGTTTAGCTTGTTTTTCTGTGTTTATGCGTTGTTTATTGTTTTTAAATACTTGATTTTCATGGGGTTGTTTGTTTGGGTTGGGAGTCATTTTTTAGGCTGCTTTTCAGCGAATCTCGTAAAGCGACCTGTCAGGTCGCCGACCTGACAGGTCGGAAATAAAGAGGTGCAGGAATTAAAAAAGGCCGCTTTGGATATCCCGAAGCGGCCTTTTTGATTTTTGAAAAAGAGTCGTTATCCACGTGGTGCTGCGCGGATGGTTGTAGATTCCTGTATCCAGCAGCCTACGTAGAAAGATTGGCCTTCTTTGAGGTTGCGCTGGAAAATATCCTCTACACTTGGCATGTACTGTGTATAGGTGTTGATCAGTTTGTTGGCCTCTGAAGCTACTGACGGATCAACTGATTTTGCTTTGATCCATTTGTCAATGGCCGGCCAGGTAACGATCTGACTGTCCCACCCACGGCCGGGACCACAAAGGGGGCCACTGGAAGCGTAAAGCCTTCCGATCAGAAGATAGGGTTCTCCCCAGTTTGGACGAATCTTGGAGGCATCGCGCGCGTATTTACGAGCAGCACTGAAGTTTTTCAGGTGGCTGAAATAAATCTTGGCGATAAGAAGTGTGTACTTCGCCTTTTTGGTGTTGTCTGTTTCTTCTTGTGCTGCTTTGTTGAAGAGGTCAATCGCTTCGCTATATCTTGCTTCCTGTAGGGCTTTGTAAGCAGATTGCACAGCGGTTTCCTCAATACATTTGCTTTTCGCGGCGGCAATAACAGCTGCAAATTCCGGACTGTCTTCCGGACAACCTCCCCATTTAAAGCGGCTGTAAACGGTTCGGATTACATCACAATCTTCCGGGTTTTCCTGAAAGTCGGGATAGTATTTTTCGACGTAGTATTCACAGGCATAAAAGTCTTTAACTGTTTCGAAGTATTCCAGGCGGCTGGGGGCATATTGCTGGATAGTGAGCCAGCGATCACATGCTTCTCCTTCGCAGTTTTCAATGCCGTTATCTACTATGTTTAATATGAGGGTGGCATATTTCAGGGCTTCCTCATCAGAGACTTTCTCCGCCTGATGGAGGTCGACGAGCAGCGCAGTAAATGGGTTGATTGCAAAGTCATGCGTTTCCAGCCCGTCCTGATCAATAGATGCCTTGAACATGTTGTAGGTATCCTCCGGAGTAGAACGATAGCTGTATTTGTAATACAGGTCGAAAGCCTTTCTTGCTTTTATATATCCACCTTCAGGATAACATTGGTCTATCTGGTCATAGAGTTCGAATACACGATCGATGTAAGATTCGCGTACCAGGGAGTCGGATTGATTGGCAGCGAAAATCTCATAGAATTTGATTCCGTCTGCCAAAACGGTATTCCGTTTGCCATCAGCTGCAGGAGCGACTTCGTAGACTTGTTTCCAGTATTTGAACGACTCATTCCAGTCGCCTGTTTTCATAAGGTTTCGGTAGACTACAAAATTTTCCAGTGTCGTTTGTGGGTCTGGCGAATCGTCGAAGTTGGGGCAGGGGCTGAGGTTTGGGTCTGTTTCGGTGACGGGCGCTTCTGTTTCGGTTTGGTCATCGGTCTGTGTCTCCGTAGTTTTGGATCCTGTTTTTGGTGTACAGGCCCAAACCAGGAGGCTTAGAAAGAGCAAGGCTTTTAGACTCAAATTCGTATTCATAGGGGTTGGTTTTAAATTGTTGGTATTGGTCCTAAGGTATGGCATTGTGGGGAAAGAAAAAGAGCATCGTTCTTTGAGGAACGATGCTCTTTTTAGAACGACGGTGAACTTTAGTTGTTCATTTGTTCCTGCCGTTGATTATTTGAATCGCACCCTTACAGACTCACCGATCCAGCAATTTACCTGAACGGTTTGTCCTTCAGAGACACCACGCATAAAACCGTCTTGTTTTTCCGGCTTGTACGAGCTGTAACGGGCAATTTTGTTGTTTGCATCTTCTGCAACACTGCCATCGATAGATTTCGCGTAAGCGTATTTATCAAGAGCTGCCAATACAGCGATTTGTTTTTCCCAGGCATCATTGCCACAGGAGCTTGATGTGGAGGCATACATATCGCCAATCAGCATGAAAGGCTTACCCCAGTTTGGTTTCATCTTTGCTGCACGACGCGCATAATCCCGAGCGCTGCTGTATCTCTTTTGCTTACGGAACAGGATAGAAGCTACAGAGAAATTCCAGTTGGCCAGTTTTTCGTTGTCTGCCTCATCACCTTTGGCTGATTCTTTATCGATGGCCTTTTGGTATTCTTCGATGGCGCATTCAAAATCTTCTTTTTCGTAGCACCAGCGAGCCTTTTGTTCCGGATAGATTTGGAAGAGGGAGTCCTGGATTTTTTCATTGAGTTCTCCAACGACTTCCTCGTATTTGGCTTTAATCTCGCTTACGAGTGGATCAGAAGGATCACAACCTTGCTGGATCATTACATTGTAGAAGTACTTTGTCTTCTCGTAATCATCCGGGTTCTCGCGGAATTGAGGCTCAAATTTTCCTTTGAAGTATTCGCAATCAAACACCTCAAACATAATTGGAGAAAAAGCGGCATCCATACGAGCTTTAGTTGCTTCGTAGTACGTACCATAAGTCTCGTTGTTTTCGATGTTGTGATTTGCGATGGCGTAAAGTGTGTCGTGCACCTCACGTACTTTCGCTGCATCCATGCGCCCGCCCTGGTATTCGTATACAGCTACATTGGCGTAGGGCTCGAGAACGATATATTCGGTATCGTTGCCTCCTTCATTGATAGCTTCATCCAATACTTTCAGCAATTCGCCATATGGAGAACGCAGGGTATAGTACATGTCATAGGCTTTTCGGCCCAGAAGTCGGGCTTTATCGCCATAACACTCTATTTCTTCGTCGTAGAGGCGCAGAATTGTTTCCGCATGTTCTTTTTTCTTAGCCTCGTCGGTTTCGTTTTGGTAGAAATGCATCATAATGGTACGGCCATCAGAATAGTGTGAGGCACGTTTTCCATCTGCTGCAGGAGCCAGCTCGTAGGCTGTCGTCCAGTATTCAAAAGCCTGATCGTAATCTTCCGCTTTTACAAATTGACGGTAAACCACGTGCGCTTCTTTGGCTTCTTCTTCATTAGGAGCCCCTACCCATTTTTCACACTGGGCAGATAGCGATTGGGAGAAGAGTAAAACTGCAGCCAAAAGCGCAAAGCTCAACTGATGAGATTTTTTTGCAAGCATTTTAATCGAATTTTCGTTTGTAGAACCAGCCGTTATCGTTAAGAGTAAATCCAAGCGTTAATTTCACATAGGTTTCCCGAATAAATTCCTCGGATCCAAATCGTCCGGCTTCGAGAGCTGCATTTACAAAAGAAGTCTGCCCTCGCTGTAGTATAACAGGAAAACCCATGCCAAATGTTACACCATATGATGTTAAGGTTGAATTAAAACTTCGTGCATCGGTGCCATAAAACCCTCCAAAACGGTATCTGATACGCTTCCCATAGTTGTTGTAGGAAGTGATATCCGGGATGTATTCGCCACCCAGGGCTAAACGCCAGGTATTGCTAAGTGTTTCAGGTTTTGCGGTGTTTTCGTACTGTTCCCACTGCGTTAAATCGATTTCTGCACCGATTTTTAGCTTTTGAAAGGATTCGTACATAAAACCTGCATTCAGGGAAGAAGGCAGCATACCGGTACCTGGAGCATCCGTTTCGTACAGAATTGTGTCAATATCCGAGTAGGAGCCGTTAACTCCTGCATAAAGTTTACTTGAATTGGTCTTAAATGGATGGGCTAGATTCCCAAATATACCAAAGGTGATGCTTTTATCCCCTCTACCAGGCTCATCTTCTGCTTTTTTTAGCCATAAACGGTATTGAGCACCGAGATCCCAGGTCCAGCCGCGCAGGCTGATGTCGTCTTCAAAGTCGTTCTGATAGGCAACTCCCAGATCCTGGAAAAATACCCGGCGGGAGTTGGTCAGCTTCCCGAAAAAGTAACCGGCGGAAATACCAACTGCCAGGTCTTTATAACGAATCCCATTGCCCCACATCAGACGATAAGTACCTCCTGTTCCTTCGAAGATGTTGATCGTGGTATCAAAAGCGGGAACGACTTCGGTTGTCTGGATATCATATCCGACACTTGAAAAAGGCTGGAGTGCAAAGCCCATGCCCCAGGAGAAATCACGATCCCGACGTTCCAGTACATCGTTTATCGGATTGCTCATTGGGAAGCCCAAACCGAGGTACTGGAGGTTACCACTCCAGATATCGGCTGCTTCATTGCCTCCGCTAAGGGAGGCGTATTTTGCATAGACGCCGGCTTCAAAGTCGGTGGTATTTAAGAATCCCAGAGAAGCCGGATTGCTCAGGTTCATGTGGTAAGGATTATGCCAGGCTGCAGAAAGGCCTGCCATTCCCTGATTTGCCGCATAAACTTGTGGCACCGGATCTCCCAGTCCGAGTCGGGAATAAGGGGAGTTGTCTTTAGGCTGTGCCATCATCTGACAGGTCAGCAAAAGGAAAAAGCTGCAGAGAAGGCTGCTCCAAAGGTTACGCATTATAGGTCAAGATTTTATTTAGTCCGATAAGGACCAAATGAGGATTCACAAATATCTCTCTTTTCAACATTTTTTCAAAAAAGGGGGCATCGCCTCCTGTCGCCAGCACGACCAGCGGTCCATAGGCGGCTTCCCAGTGTTTAATATATCCTTCCAATTCAAACAAGATGCCCCATTGGGCACCGTTTCTCATAGCTGTTTCCGTGCTTTTCCCTGTAAGGGTATCCATGTCACCGGCTTCAACCAGGGGAAGTCTGGCTGTAAAAGCGTTCATGGAATGCAGGCGCATTTTTAATCCGGGGGCGATATTGCCTCCAAGATAAGTCCCATTTACCAGGAGTTCATAAGTAATGCAGGTGCCCGCATCCGCAATGATACAGTTATTGTTTGGAAAGAGTTGATGTGCTCCAGCCACTACTGCCAATCGATCCCGCCCCAGGGTTTCCGGAGTTTTGTAATCGATTTTTAAGGGCAATGGAGTTGTGTGGTCGAGTAAAACAACCCGAAAATCATCTTTCCATTTTCGATGCAGGTTTTCCACTTCCGCTCCGGTAGTAGAAATGATGATGTTTTTTACGGAATGGTTGTATGCGGTCTCGATCAAATTATCGGTTTCGCTGCTATCAAGGATGCCTGTTTGTATTAATTGGTCCTGCTGGAACAATCCGAATTTAATCCGACTGTTGCCTACATCTACGACCATATTTTGCTTCGACAAATCCATGTGTTAATGTAGAATGTTGCATTAAGAATGTTGAATTATGGTAAGTGGGGGTATAAAAATTCAACATTCAAAATTCTTCATTCCGCATTGTTTTAATGTTTAAAGTGGCGTGTTCCGGTTACGACCATAGACATGTCATTGGCATCGCAATAGTCGATGCTGTCCTGATCGCGGATGGAGCCACCGGGTTGTATTACGGCTGTAATGCCTGCTTCTTTGGCAATTTCCACACAGTCGGGAAATGGAAAGAAAGCATCAGAAGCCATTACGGCCCCTTCGAGTTCAAATCCGAAGGCTTTTGCTTTTGTGATAGCTTGTTTTAGTGCATCAACGCGACTTGTTTGTCCGCAGCCCATGCCGAGGAGTTGATTGTCTCTGGCCAATACAATGGTATTTGACTTAAGGTGTTTTACACAAACATTCGCGAAAAGCATATCTGAGATCTCTTTAACGGAAGGTTGTTTTTTGGTAACCGTATCCAGGTCGGCCGGTTTTTCCATTTTGAGATCGGTATCCTGTTCGATAACTCCATTGAGGAGGCTTTTAAACATTTTCGGGGCTGCGTACCAGTCTTTTATACGGAGCAGGATACGCTTTTTCTTTTTGGAAAGCAGCTCCAGGGCATCTTTTTCAAAGTCCGGAGCAATGAGTACTTCGTAGAAAATTTTATCGATTTCCTGAGCGGTAGCCAGATCGATCGTTTTGTTGGCGATCAGGATGCCTCCGAATGCGGAAACGGGATCTCCTGCGAGTGCATCCTTCCAGGCTTGTACCAGTTTCGGACGAATAGCGACGCCACATGCATTGGTGTGTTTGAGGATGGCGAAGGCTGGTTCTCCGTCTGCGAGTTCGCGCATGATACCTACTGCTGCGTCTACATCAACCAGGTTGTTGTAGCTAAGCGCTTTTCCGCCGAGGGTGTCAAACATATCATCCATGTTACCGTAGAAGGTTCCGGCTTGATGTGGATTCTCTCCATAGCGGAGTACCTGGGCTGTTGGAATGGAGTGCTTGAAAGTTTGCTCTTCCCCGGCTCCATTGAAATGCTTGAAAATGGCCGTATCGTAGTGGGAAGAAACGCCGAATGCTTTGCGGGCGAGGTGTTTGCGTTGTTCGAGGCTGGTGCTTCCCTTCCCGTCTTTGAGGACATTGAGGATGTAATCGTACTCATTGCGGGAGGGAACGACTGCAACGTCTTTATAATTTTTGGCGGTTGCCCGAATGAGCGCAATACCTCCAATGTCAATTTTTTCGATGATGGTGTCTTCGTCTTTTGTGTTAGCCACCGTTTCTTCGAAAGGGTAGAGATCGACGATCACCAGGTCAATTTCCGGGATTTCGTAATCGGTAAGTTGGCTGAGGTGAGCGGGCTCGCGGCGTGCGAGAATGCCCCCAAACACTTTCGGGTGCAGTGTTTTTACTCGTCCGTCGAGAATTGACGGATAGGAGGTAATATCCTCTACTGCTGTAACCTCTATACCTAGCCCTTCGATAAATGCCTGGGTACCTCCGGTGGAGTAAATTTTCACTCCAAGCTGGTCCAATTCGCGGACGATCGGCTCCAGTCCGTCCTTGTAAAATACCGAGATCAGTGCTGACTTCAACTTTTTGGCTGACATGTATCTGAAATTTTTTGTGGTAAGGGCCTGATTAATACAGAATTGTGGTTTTCCAAAAGAAAGCGCAAAGGTAAGCAGAATGGCATGATAATTAAAGGCGAGAAGGAAAGAAGAAAGGATGATAATGAGAAAGTTCTCATTCAGAAACCTGACTTATTCTAAAAAGCGGTTCGATTTGTGGTTATTCTGCGGCTAAGTTTGTAATCAGATGGGGCGAACGAAAAGCTGACAAAAGTAAATTCACAGCCTCAATATAAAGCTATGGAAGTTGTGTAAGCGTTCATAATCAATGTGGTTGCCAGGGTTCGCCATAGCGCATGTAGCATGGCGGGCCCTTTTTTTAGTTTGAGTTTGAGTTTGGGTGTGAGTGTGAGTGTGAGCGTTCTAAAGATATGGATATGAAGAAAGTAATAAGTCTTTTTGTTTTGGTTTTGTCTGTTGGGGTGCTGTTTTGCCAGGGCTCGTTGAAGGGAAGTTTGATGGATGGTAATACGGAGGAGCCTTTGTTGTTTGCCAATGTGAAGGTATTCAAATCAGGCATGTTGGTAGCAGGTACTCAAACGGATTTTGATGGTGCATTCAGCATTGAAAACCTGGAAGCAGGAAAATACGATTTGAGTTTTAGTTATGTTGGATATATAGATCAATTACTTGAGGGAGTGGTGATAAAAGATGGAGAGATAACGCAAATTATGGAGAGGCTGGAGTCATTTGGTTGTGGGTGGATTATCACATGCTATTGGCGGGATCCCATTATCACTATGGAGCCTGGTGAAAGTGGCATGACATTTACTTTGAACAAAAAGGGAATGATAAAGCAATAAGAAATTCATGGGATCATATTGGCGAATGCCAATTTTTGGGACGGGTTGCCTGCGGGGGACTATAATCTGTTAAAAGCCGCAAACTTTTTCTCTTACAATACCAGGGAGAATTCCTGCGGCAGCCCGTTTTTCCGACTTTGTTTTTTGGCTTTCGCCGAAAGGCTGAAGGAAGTCGTGATGAAAATGAAAACAAATGAAAACAAGCATACTCATTTTGCTGCTGGGTGGCATGGTTTGGAACCTGCCAGCCCAGTACATTAGCCACAATGTGTTAATCGAGATAGAAGGAGCCAATCGAATTGAAGCCATTTCGGAATGTGGGAATTTGCTGGTCGACGGACCTGGGGATTGGTTTCTGGTAGAAAGCGAATCTACGGGTGCGCCCCTTGAATTTGCAATATGTCGCTTGTTTGTTAATGGTCATATTGTTAAGGCGTTGCAGAGTGATGCAAGGGGTTTGTTTCCAATTTGTGAATTGGATTTTGACTCTCTGATTGTGAGTTATGTGGGGTATCAATCCCAGGCGTTTTCTTTTGATGATCTGCCCCGGGAAATTCAACTTAAAGAGGGGGTAAATCTTCCGATTGTTGAAGTACTGGACTATCATCCACCTGAAGTTGTTGTTGGCTGTGCAGTAAGACGTCACACCAGTTATGAGCGGGCTCCCGTTGAGAGGGAGTTGGATGCGGTAGAACCTGCCTGGAAATATTATCCAAATCCGACAAGAGATCAGGTTTTTGTAAGCGTGGGAACCCGTAAAGGGAGCATCCCGCTTTATGATCTGAAAGGCCGGTTATTGCTGAAAAAAGAGATTAACCAGAGCGAAGTTTTATTGGATTTGAGCCGTTTTATTTCGGGAAGCTACCTGTTGGTTTACGAAGGCAAAGACCGGATGGATTCCATTGGACTGATCCAATTAATATAATAACGAATTTGGCCTAGCGATGCGGAGTGGCCCGCAGGGGATGCCTGCGCCAGCAGGCAGCCGAGCGAATAGCGAGCCACGTAGCGTAGCGCCCGCAGGGAGGCCCCAAAACCCCAGTCCATGAAAACCAAATATTTTTTATTTCTGATACTGGCCGGACTATGGGGCTCCTTGCAGGCTCAGCCCACATTGCAGGGATTGGTAATCGATTCAGAAAATGGCGAACCGCTTCTGCTTGTCAATTTGAAACTCTTTCAGAATGGTGTGTTTCAAACAGGCTGTCAAAGTGATTTTGATGGTCGGTATCGGTTTGCTTTTATGGAACCGGGAGAATACGATTTGGAGCTGAATTATACGGGTTATAGGACAATGCGTATAGAAGGGGTTGAGGTGCGGGCGGATGGCGAAAACATTTTGGATGTTTCTCTTACTCCTGAGGTGCAAGCGGCTGAAGTTGAGGTGGTTGGGTATGATCAAATGCATGTATACCAGGAGGATGTCAGGACGGAAAATGATGAATCGAAACTACCCGGCAGGTCTGTTAATGATCTCGCAGACGTTTTTAGAGGCTCGATAGCGGTAGATTCGAGTAATCAAAGTATCATCAGGGGTCCTCATGCCGAGAGAGCGGATTATTACTATTTGGATGGTATTCGGATTAAGGGAAGTCCTGCGACAGCGAATGAATTTCGAGAAAGTATTTGGCAATACGCTCCAAATTCAGGTACCGGAATTGTCGGGATAGAAACGATAGCTGCGGGCGGAAAGGTTCGGGTTTATGATTCATCCGGGCGATTGCTTTTGACTGAGGAGGTACCTGGGAAACGGGCCAAAATTGATCTTTCGGGTGAAAAGGGCGGGAAATTCCTGTTTATCTGCGAAGGGGATGGAGGCGTGGAGTCTGTGGAAATAATTTGGTTGGTTCACTAAAAGGGTGTTATCACAAAAAATAAATGGTAAATAGTTTTTTCATGTAGTAGCCGGGCCTGGCGGGGTCTGGCTATTTTTGATTTGGACCTGACGGGTCGGCGACCCGTCAGGTCGCCGACCTGTCAGGTTGAAATAAACGTTTAGCAATTTCGAAACGGTTAAAACGGAATGCGAGATCAAGCCAAATATTTACCCACAATCGGCATCCGGCGGCCCATACCAAAGGCTTTGGGGGAGATGCGGAGGACAGGAGCTGTTTGGTGGCGCTTGAATTCGTTGATGTTTACCAGGCGCAGGATGCGGCGAACGAGTTTCTCATCGTAGCCCATTTCGATAATGTCCTGCGGTCCTTCCCGTTTTTCGATGTAGTGGAAAAGGATTTCATCCAGAATGTCGTAATCCGGCAGGCTGTCGCTGTCTTTTTGATTGGGGCGAAGCTCGGCTGACGGAGGTTTTGTGATGGTGTTTTCCGGTACAACCTCGCCGTCTTTATTCATATATCTGGCGAGCTCAAAAACTTCGGTTTTGTAAACGTCTCCGATGACGGATAGTCCGCCGCACATATCTCCATAGAGCGTGCCATAACCTACGGCCATTTCGCTTTTGTTGGAGGTGTTGAGCAGGATGTTTCCGAATTTATTGGAGTAGGCCATGAGGAGAACCCCTCTGGATCGGGCCTGGATGTTTTCTTCAGCAATGTTGAACGGCAATCCTTCAAAGTGTGGCCCCAACTCGCCCATAAAGCTGTCGTAGATGTTTTTGATGGCGATGATGTCGTAAGTCATGCCCAGGTTCTCGGCGAGCTGTCGGGCATCATCTACTGAATGGTCGGAAGAAAACTGGGACGGCAGCAGGAGTGCATGCACGTTTTCGGGGCCCAGGGCCCGGCAGGCTAATACAGCCGTAACGGCCGAATCAATTCCACCTGATAATCCCAAAATAGCTTTTTTGAAGCCCAGTTTGCCAAAGTAATCGCGGATTCCGGTCACCAGCCCGTCGTGGATGAGCTGCATTTTATTTCGGGCTTGCAGTTTGTTTTGCCCGCCTTTAGTTACTGCATCCAATTCATAAACACGGACGTCTTCTTTAAAGTAGGGCAGTTCGTCGAAGATGTCGCCGGAGGGAGAAGCTACCAGTGATCCTCCATCGAAAATGATCTCTGTTTGCGCACCGGCATGGTTGACATAAAACATGGGGATGCCGTAGCGTTTTACATTAGTTTGGACAATTTTGGTACGGGTTTCAGCTTGTTTGTAGCTGAAAGGCGAGGCCGAAAGGTTGAGGATGAAATCGGGGTTTTGAGCTTGCATTTCATCCAGCGGGCAAATAGTGTAAAGCGGGTTTTCGTTGCCGATGTTCCAGATGTCTTCGCAGACGGTCAGGGCGATGCGTTTGCCTTTGTATTCGACTACCTGAAATTCGTTGGCAGGTTCGAAGTAGCGATACTCATCAAAGATATCGTAAGTAGGCAGGAGGGCTTTGTGTTGCACTTGTTTGACTTCTCCGTCCGCCATAAAATAAGCAGAGTTGTAGAGGTCTTTGCCTTCAACGACCGGGTTGCGGCTGGGAGAGCCGGCTACAATGGCAATCCCCTGGGCTGCATCGGCCAGTTTGGCGATTGTTTGTTCTGCCAGTTCGATAAAGTCGTCAAATTCGAGGAAATCGCGGGGTGGATATCCGCAAGTGGATAGTTCGCTGAAGCAGATCAGATCAGCTTGTTTTGCTTTGGCTTCTTCTACTGCCTGAAGCATTTTTTGGAGGTTCCCTTCGAAGTTTCCGATGTGAAAGTTAAGCTGGGCGATTGCGATTTTCATAGATCGAGTTTAGCGAGGGTGCAAAGGTAAGACGTGTAAATGAAAAAGCGGGTACCTTCTTTTTCAACCTGACAGGTCGGCGACCCGTCAGGTCGCCGACCTGTCAGGTTGAAATAAACGTTTAACGATTTCAAAACGGCATTTTATCCAGCAATGTTTACCTTTATGTTTCCCGGGCTAAACTGGCCCGGAATCAATGGAACAGGTATTGCATGAGTAACTTTATCGTATCAGCCAGAAAGTACAGACCTGTCCGCTTCTCGGAAGTGGTAGGGCAGGAGCATGTGTCACAGACACTGAAAAATGCTCTGCAAAACGATCACCTGGCTCATGCTTTTTTATTTTGTGGTCCACGAGGGGTAGGTAAAACCACTTGTGCCCGGATCCTGGCCAAAGTGCTCAACTGCCAGAACCTGACGGAGGATCACGAGCCTTGTAATACCTGCTCCAGTTGCGAAGCTTTTAATCAGAACGCTTCCTTCAATATCACCGAACTCGATGCCGCTTCCAACAACAGTGTAGAGCATATACGCGCTCTGATCGAACAAGTGCGTTTCCAGCCCCAACAAGGTAAATACAAGGTGTTTATCATTGATGAGGTGCATATGCTTTCACAGCAGGCATTCAATGCTTTCCTGAAAACACTGGAGGAGCCGCCTTCGTATGCTATTTTTATCCTGGCAACGACCGAGAAACACAAGATCATTCCAACCATCCTCTCCCGTTGTCAGATATTTGATTTTAAACGCATTCAGGTGCCTCAAATGGTGGCACACCTGGAGGGGATTTGCGCGGAAGAAAATATCAATGCCGAAAAAGAAGCCCTGCACGTAATAGCTCAAAAAGCCGATGGCGCACTGCGGGATGCTTTGTCGATATTCGACCGGGTAGTTAGCTTTTCCGGAAAAGCATTGACTTATGCCGATGTGATCGAGAACCTCAATGTGCTCGATTACGATTACTTTTTCCGGGCGACTGACTTCCTGCTTTCGGAAGATCATTCCGGCCTGATGTTGCTGTTTGATGAAGTGATTGCCAAAGGCTTTGAAGGCGATGTGTTTATCAACGGTTTGGCCGCCCACTTCCGGAACTTGCTGGTTTGTAAAGACCCGGCTACCTGGCCTTTGCTGGAAGCCGGTGAAAAGCTAAAGCAACGCTATAAAAGCCAGGCAGCCATGGCTCCCGAGAGCTTGCTACTTTCTGCGCTCGATCTGGCAAACCATTGCGATATCAATTACCGGATGGCGCGCAATAAACGACTGCATGTAGAAATGAGCCTTATGAAAATGGCCTTTCTGCCTAAAGCAATACGCGTTTCTCTGGGCACAGCTCCTGCACCGGAAAAAAAAACGGCTGACCAATCCGTAACACAGCAAAATCCAACTCCAAAGCCGGAAAATAAGACAGAAGAAAAGCAGATTCCTGAAGCGGAGGATTTGCCGGTTTCTGACCAGACACCACAGCAAGTTGAAGAACCCAAACAGGAAGTTCAATCTAAGGCTGCTGCTCCCAATCCGGTAAAGAATAAAAGCAAGCGCTTCTCTACGCCAAAGATCGATCTCACTTCGATAGAATCGGATGTAAAAAAAGATAACGGCGCGGATGTACGGAGCCATGCCGATTTGAAATTGGAGGAGGTGCAGACTGCCTGGCAGGCTTTCGCCGAAAAGGTAGAGTCCGATTCGCTAAAGACGGTTATGCAGGGAACGGAATTGGATGTGGAAGATGGCAAAATGATTGTGATCGTCGGACGAAAGTTTTCCGAAAATCAGATTCGACAAGCAGATGGAATGATGGACTTTTTACGGGAGGAACTAAAGCTGCCTACCCTGATCCGGGAGTTCCGTATAGATAAATCACTGGCGCCGGAAGTTGAGGCTCCGAAACCTAAGAAACTGCTTAATGATAAAGAAAAGCTCAAGCTCATGAAAGAGCAAAATCCATTGCTCTCGGAGTTTGGCAAACGCTTTGATCTACAAAGAGACGGTGAATAATCACTGATTTCTCAGGCCCTGTTTTGTTAGTTGAAAGACAGTTTGGAGTACTTGTTCCAAACTGATCCTTTCGCTGTATGTTCTAAAATTGTTAAAACCTGGCCTTTATGCAGAAACAAACCTATTGGTACCTGGAAAATATTGATGTCACCGGTATTTTTTGTCCTAAGAAAGTGGACCACGGTGCCCTCCATTCGGAAAAGACCTTTAAAAAAGGGGAATACATTTATTTGCCGGAAGAACAGGCAGATAAGATTTATTTTCTGTTTGAAGGGCGGGTGAAAATTGGTAACTATTCCGAAGCGGGCAAAGAAATTACGAAGGTCCTTTTGGGCCCCGGAGAAGGATTCGGATTGATGTCCATGCTGGGGGGAGATACCCATCGGGACTTTGCCATAGCGATGGAAAAAACCAAGCTCTGTGTGGTGCCTGTTGACAATATGAAAGAAATGATGCGCGAGCACAACCAACTCAGCGTGTTCTTCATGCGATTACTCGGTTCCCGAATGCTGGAAATGGAACAACGCCTCGAATCGCTCGTTTTTAAAGACAGTCGGAGCCGCATCATTGAGTTTTTGATCAACCTCGTTCAGAAACGCGGACAGCGGGTCGGATACGAAATGCTGGTACGCAAGTTTTTAACCCACCAGGAAATAGCTAATCTTACTGCAACATCCCGGCAAACGGTTACAACGGTTTTGAATGAATTAAGAAATAAGAATATCTTGACGTTCAACCGAAAACGCCTGCTGGTCAGAGACATGGAATTACTGGCCAAAGAAGGCGAGGTCGCATGATATGGCTGAAGCCAAACACGAACAACAGTTTACCGAAATCCTCGATGGCCTCAATCCGGCCCAGCGTATGGCTGTGGACCAGATCGAAGGCCCTGTGCTGGTTGTAGCCGGCCCGGGAACCGGTAAAACGCATATTCTGGCCGCCCGGATCGGCAAAATCCTGAGAGAAACCGATGCGAATCCCAATAACATTCTTTGCCTGACGTTCACGGATGCCGGCGTGGTAGCCATGCGGGAACGCTTATTGAAGTTTATTGGTCCGACCGCCCATCGCATTCACATTTTTACCTTCCATTCCTTTTGCAATAAGATCATCCAGGATAATCTGTCGCTCTTCGGCAGGCATTATCTGGAACCGCTCGACGATCTGGAGCGCATCGAAATTGTGCGGGAAGTTCTGCACGACTTGCCAGCTGATCATTTGATGCGCCGGATGGCTGTTGGAAGTTATGTCTACGAACAGCATTTGCAGGATCTTTTTCAGCACATGAAAAGCGAAGGCTGGGATGAAAAAATGATGTTGGAACGCATCGATGCGTATATAGAATCCCTGCCCGAACGTCCGGAATATCAATACAAGGTAAACCGGGGCGATATGGTTAAAGGGGCCCTGAAAACGGCAAAATTTGAGGAAGCCGAGCTCCGTATGAATCGACTCCGGGCAGCTATTCCTCTGTATCAGAAATATCAGGAAGCTCTGGAGCGTCGTGGACGGTATGACTTTGAGGATATGATCCTCTGGGTGCTGGATGCTTTTCGCAAATACCCGGCCTTGCTGCGCACATACCAGGAGCAGTATTTGTATCTGCTGGTCGATGAGTATCAGGATACGAATGGGGCACAGAATTCTGTACTCCGGGCATTGATCGAATATTGGGAAAACCCCAATGTTTTCATCGTGGGTGACGACGATCAGTCGATCTATGAATTTCAAGGAGCCCGTCTGAAAAATTTGACGGATTTTTATGAGGCTTATGCCGGTCATTTAAAGACCATTGTATTACAGGAAAACTACCGATCTACGCCGGCGGTGCTGGATGCGGCAGGGGCGCTTATCCGGAATAATGAAAAACGACTCATCACCGCACTCTCCGAACTGGGCCTGGAAAAGAAATTAAAAGCTTCCGGGGCTTTCGCCGAATCTAAAGTGCAGCCGGAGATCACGGAATACCAAAATCATTTGCAGGAGGTAGCTCATATTGTTGCCTCTATTGAAAAGGCACAATCCAGCGGCGTCCCGCTGGAAGAAATTGCTGTGATCTATGCCAAACACCGGCAGGGTGAGTTGTTGCGGGACCTCCTTCGCCGAAAGGCCATTCCATTCCAAACGAAGCGTCGTCCGAATGCTCTTGATGCACCGGTCATTCAGCGTGTCCGGATGCTGCTGGAATATTTGTCGATGGAACGCAGCCGGCCGGGTAGTGGGGATTTGCAACTGTACAGATTGCTCCATTTCAAGCATTGGAAGATTTCACCGAAAGACCTGGGGATACTCAGTCTTGCTCGAAATAAAGATCCCAAAGCCGGAGAACAGGGATTGCGAAACTGGTTGGGGCAGGAAAAGGTGCTGAATGCGCTTTCCCTGGAAGCTCCCGACCGCATTCGGTTTGCCCTGGACTGTCTGGATCGTTGTTTGCTGGAATTGGATCACTTGCCCCTGCTTCGGTTTTTGGAATTTCTGCTCAATGAATCGGGCTTGCTGGCTTTTGTGTTTTCCGAGCCGGAGCGAGACTCCGAGTTGGGAAATATTCAGGCATTGCAGGACTTCATTCGCCGACAGGCAGCAAAAAATCCACGTATAGACCTGGATGACGCGCTCGATCTGCTGAAACGCATGGATCACAATAATCTGGCTCTGCCACAAAGGGAAGTGCTGCCTGCCGGACCGGGGGTGAATTTAATGACCGCGCATGCTTCAAAGGGGTTGGAGTTTCAGGAAGTATACATTCTGGATTGTGTTAAAGACAGCTGGGAGCCCCGGCGTCAGGGTGGTCAATATCGATTTTCCTTTCCCGACACCCTGACCTTTAGCGGGGAAGAAGATGCATTGGAGGCCCGCAGGCGGTTGTTTTATGTGGCAGTGACCAGAGCGAAAGAAAGGCTGCATATTTCCTGGCCCCGGTACAATCAAAAAGGAAAAGAACAACAACCGCCCGTGTTCTTAGATGAGCTTGCAGAAGGGGGTTGCGTGGTTCAAAGCAGTTTGGCCAATCAGCCTTCGGAAGCAGAAGAAAACGAAGTTAGAGAAGCCCGCGATTTGCTCATGCAAAAAGCCGAGGTGTCTGCAGATCCGGTTTATGATGCGGCTCGAATCAATGAGTTGCTGAAGGATTTTTCCTTGTCTGTGTCGGGCATGAATGCTTATTTACGTTGCCCCTTGAGCTTCTTTTACGAACAGGTTTTGCGGGTGCCCCGCCTGCAATCGGAGGCTGCGAGTTTTGGTACTGCGATGCACAATAGCCTGCAATGGCTTTTTGAGCGCATGCTCGGGCACAAGAAACGCGAGTTCCCACCGGTAGAGGAGTTGGTTGGTCATTTTAAAGGTGAAATGGAGAAACTGCGGGCCTGGTTTGAGCCGGTTCACTTCAAGCAGCGCCTTGAAATGGGCGAAAAATATCTCCGCAAGCATTATTTCCGCGGACTGAAAAAATGGTGGCGGAAGGTAAGGGTCGAAATGGAGATTCGTCAGGCTGAATACCACGGGGTCCCTATTCAGGGGGTGATTGATAAGGTGGAATACCTCGCCGATAATGAAGTGCGTCTGGTGGATTATAAGACGGGCAGGTACGATTTGAGGAAAACGCGTCCGATGAGCAATCGCAATGCACAGGGAGGCACTTACTGGCGGCAGTTGCTGTTTTACAAGATCCTTTTTGAAAACCACCGGGTTTTAGGACCTGTTGCTACGAAGGGAGTTATAGCCTATTTAGAGCCCGATGAGCAGGGGGATTTTCACGAAGTTGAAGTTGATCTGAGTACAGCTGCTGCAGACCAACTTGGAAGCCTGCTTCAGCAGGTGTATGCAGGTATTCAGGCACATGAATTTGACGGATGTCGCAAGCCCGAATGCAGCTGGTGTGCTTTTGAAAAGAATCACGTGCATCCCGATCTGCGCATCGCCCCTCCCGAAGAGGAACTGGATGACAAATCCTAAGGGAATCTCCTGTTGGAAAAACTTCAATTCTGATCCATATTCATTTTCACGTGCTTATTTTTTATCTTACTGTTCGTATCTGATTGATTGTCAGTATGTGAAACGTGTATTTTATAAACAAACTCACCTGATATGAACAGTAGCTCTACCTTCATTAAGGCATTCGTCTTATTGTTTTTTGCCTTTGCGGCGAATGGCCTTTACGCTCAAAAATATGCTGAAAAAGCTCCGGAGGGAAATAAACCCACCGTGCCGGCGCCTGATTACAACGACCAGCGCACACTAGCCATGTGGGACCTGGAATTTGACTACGATGCCTCGACGGAATCTGCTCAGGCAGGATTGTCAAACGGGATTCATTTTGACGATGAATTCTGGATAGCCGAATGGAGTAGCGATACCCTGATTCGACTGGATAATGACGGCAACTTATTGGAGACATTTGTCATCCCCAATTTGTCGGGCACCCGGGCGATTACCTGGGATGGTACCAGTCTCTGGGTTTCCAATAATACGGATGTGTTGTATCAGGTGGACCCTGATACGAAGATGGTTACCGGACAGATATTTACAAGTGCCGGGGAGGATATCCGTTACATCACCTTTGATCCAATGGCTGATGGTGGTAATGGCGGATTTTGGGGTGCCAATTTTAGTACTTCAATCTTCCTTTTTGACATGGACGGCAATGTGATTGATGAAATCCTGGCAGATACGCACACCCTGGGAGGTATGTATGGTGCTGCCATAGATCATACGAGTCCTGGTGGCCCTTATCTCTGGGTATTCCATCAGGCTGGAGAGCCAACAGACGCTCTAATCACTCAACTCCAAATGCCGGCGGGAACCCCAACAGGGGTAGGCCGTAATGTGGAATTGGATTTGGGTACAGAAGGCGGCTTAGCCGGTGGAATGTTTATCACCGACAGTTGGGATCCGGATGGCGGATTGATCCTGGGCGGCGTACTACAAACGACTCCCGATCGCCTGTTTGGATATGATCTGGATTTTGAGTTGGGGCCGGTCATTAACCTTGGTACCATAGAAGTGGTGGGGCCGGAAACCAGTTGTGATTTTACCGATTCAGAAAATGTGGAAGTTAGAATTCAAAATACGGGTTCTGAAGATCTTACGGATTTTGATCTGAGCCTGTATGTAAATGATGAGTTCATCGCAACCGAAACCTACAATTCTACCCTGGCTGCCGGGGATGTTCTAAATTATACCTTCTCTACACCGGTTGATCTGTCGGAACCGGGCACCTATTTTATTGACTACGAAGTCTCTGTCGATGGGGATATTAATAATTCAGACGATCCGGGTGCCGGATTTATTTCTTCCCGCCAAATTGGATATCCACCGGTGGAGGAGAACTTTAACCTTTATGAAGACGGAGATATCATATTCACCGAAGTCTATAATAAAGGCGAGATTGAGTTTCAGGTGAATACGGGTGCAACGCCTTCTTCTAATACCGGACCATCGGGAGATGTAGACGGTACAGGACGCTATATTTACATGGAAACATCTGGTTTTACGCCTGGAACACAAGCTGTTTTGGTGACGAATTGCCTGGATCTAACTAATATCAGCAGCTTGCAGCTCGCTTTTTCCTACCATGCTTATGGCAATGGTGTCGGTTTTTTGAGTGTGGATGTGCTGGAAGAGAACGGAGATATTACCAATATACACTTACAGGAAGGCGAATTGCAGACCTCCGCAGATGATGACTGGGAACTGGTTTTTGTTGACCTGGCAGATTTTTTCGGTCAGGAGATAGAGATTCAATTTACCGGTGAAATTAGCGATGAGGGAGATTCCTTCCGCTGCGATATCGGATTAGACAATATTTTGCTGGTTGGTTGTCCGACAGCAAATGTGGATGCAGCTATAACAGATGCTACCATGTCTGATCCGGGTGCGATTGATATTACCGTAAGCGGAATGACTCCGCCCTATTCGTATCAGTGGAGTAATGGCGAATCCACGGAAGACATCGGTGGTATTGGAGGCGGCGACTATTCAGTTGTAATTACAGACGGGAAAAACTGTACAACTTCCGTGAGTTTCACGGTAGGCGGGCCATCAGCTGTAAATGAGATTGCCGGCCTGCAGGCAATCGAATTGCTTCCGAATCCGGCAACAGATGCTTGTTGGTTATCCTTAGAGTTGAACCAGGCTGTTGAGGGCGAGATTCGCCTGTACAATGGCGTGGGGCAATTGGTGGAAGTTCTGCATCAGGGATTGCTTCAATCGGGTGAGCACATGATGGATATCAGTGGTTATGCCCCTGGCCTCTATACGGTCCAGGTATGGGTAGCAGGCCGTCAGGCAACGAAGAAGCTGGTTATTCAGCGGTAAAATTTCAACCTGACAGGTCGCCGACCCGTCAGGTTGGCGACCTGTCAGGTCCAAAATGCAAGACCCGAAAGATTGGAAACCCATCTTTCGGGTCTTTTTCGTTTTTTTACAGGCTAATAAGACCCGTTGGATAATGAATGAAACGACTACCAGGCATACCTTCTGCCGCATCTGTGAATCCCTTTGCGGATTGGAAGTAACGATGGACGGCAACAAGGTGGTAAAAATCCGGCCCGATAATGAGCATGTGGCAACACGAGGATTTGGCTGTCCCAAAGGATTGAAGCAGCATCGACTCTTTAATTCGCCCGACCGATTGCGCTACCCCATGAAACGGTCAGGCAAGGAGTGGCAACGCATTTCCTGGGAACAGGCGTTAAGAGAAATCGGACAAAAAGTAGCAAAGATTCGCAAGGACTTTGATCCGGATGCCATTGCCATGTATGTAGGTACAGCTGCGGGTTTTGGCGTTTTGCATCCTGTTTTTGCACAGGGTTTTATGCAGGGGATTGGCTCCAAAAGCATGTTTGCTTCGGCCACACAGGACTGCAGCAATAAATTTGCAGTAGCCGAAAAGATCTATGGCTTCCCATTTACCCAGCCTTTCCCGGACCTACACAACACCAACTGCCTCATAGTTGTAGGTGCCAATCCGGTTGTTTCCAAGTGGAGCTTTTTGCAGGTCCCTAATCCGAGTTTACACCTGAAAGAAATGGAGCGCCGTGGCTGCAAGATATTTTTTGTGGATCCACGCAAAACGGAGAGTGCCAAGGTAGCCGGCGAGCATGTGTTTATTCGTCCGGGAACCGATGTGTTTTTCTATTTGTCCTTCCTGCACGAGCTAATAAAAATGGGAGGCGTCGATCAATCGCGCATCGCTGACCACATGGAGGGTTATGAAGAATTGAAAGGGCTTGCAGATGCATGGCCTGCCGAGAAAACCGCTGCTGTAACCCGTATTCCTGCCGAAAAGTTGAAAGAATTGGTTCGGGCTTACGCCGAATCAGATGGTGCTGCTCTCTATTGCTCTACCGGAGTCAATATGGGCGGAAACGGTTTGTTGGCTTTCTGGATTCAGGAATGCATAAATGCGATTTCCGGAAATCTGGATCGCCGGGGAGGGACCCTGGTTGGCAAGGGAATAATGAACTTCCCCAAATTTGGCCGAAAGAACGGCATTTTGATGCGAAAAGACCGATCGCGGATTGGCAATCTTCCTTCGGTAAACGACGCTTATCCGGGAGCTGTTCTGGCAGACGAGATACTGAATCCGGGCGAGAAGCAGATACGGGCCCTGTTTGTAACGGGGGGTAATCCGCTGATCACTATGGCCAATTCCAATCGATTGCGGGAAGCATTTCAGAAGCTGGAATTGCTGGTGACTTTGGATATTCTTCCGACGGAAACGGGAGCACTGGCACATTATATGTTGCCTTGCACATCGCCCATGGAGCGTCCCGATCTGCCTTTCATTTTCCCATTGATGCTGGGTTTGCAGGCCAAGCCATATTTGCAGGCTACGGAGGCGCTGATTGAACCGGATGGCGAACAAAGAGACGAGGCCAGTATCTACCTGGATCTGGCAAAATATGCCGGAGCGCCACTCTTCGGATCCTGGCTCGGTCAGAAGTTTTTTGAATGTACCCGCTGGTACCATTCGCGGAAGCGGAAAAACAAGGGGAAGCAACCTTCACTTCCGCAAAAGTCCATCCTTTCGGGCTTGCTTCGGCTTACCGGACAACCCGGATTTAAGAAGCTGCTCAGGCAAAAACACGGAAAGTTGCGGGCGCCGCACGAACCGGGTTCATTTTTGGACAATCGGGTGCTCACCGACAGTGGTAAGGTGGAATTGGCTCCGGCATCTCTGATGGATCAAACGGAAAAATTAGCAGGTGTTTTTGCGGAGGAACTGGAGCGGACCGATGAGTTTCGATTGATATCGAAACGGGCTGTGACCACCCACAACTCCTGGACGCACAATCTGGAGGATTTTGTGTCTGGTGAGCGAAACAGCAATTATTTATACATCCATCCTGCGGATGCTTTGAAGCTGGGATTGAAAAATAAGGAGCTGGCTGATGTTCGTTCGGCAACTGGAAAAGTACGTTTGCCGGTCCGATTTTTGGAAGACCTTATGCCGGGTACGGTTGCTTTGCCACATGGCTGGGGACATCAATCAACTCATCAGCAAATCGCTCGAAAGACGAAGGGCGTAAATGTCAATATTTTAGCTGCCGACGGACCCGAAAATGCGGAAGCCTGGTCGGGTATGGTAAAATTAACAGGAATACCTGTAAAAATTTCTCCGGCTGCCGGGGAGCAGGCACCTTCCTGGTCTGGCTTACCGGAAGATGAGCTCCTCGTTTGATTGTATTGCTATTAATCCTGGAGGCAGATAATAATTTGTTTTTGATTCAAATGTCAGGAACAAAATTTCCCATTTTTTTTGTCCCGGCTTTCGCCGAAAGGCCATTTAAGGCTGTTTGGGCTAAATGGTTGATAACCAATCTTTCTTCGGGCGCATAGAAAATTCAAAATTGCTTTTTTAAAAGGGGGTGATTGCATACCTTTGCAGCGATTTTGAAAACGGTCTCTTTTTCACAGGCGACAAGATATGCGTAACATACTTCTCATTTTTGCCCTCATTTTCAGCACCAGCGGAATGCTCCTTGCACAGGATCACGACCATGCTGATCATTCGGATGATGCAACGCATCAGGAGGAAAGTCATGAAGCTCATGACGATCACGAACACGGAACTGCTGCGCACGACGAGCATTCTGATCATGCCGAGCATGGTGACCACGAACATGGTCATTGCTTTTGCGACTCGGGCCATGCTGAAGAAGGTTTTATCGTGTCGGAAACCGCTTTCCACCACATTGGCGATGCGAATGCTTTCCATGTTTGGGGAGATCTATACATCCCGCTTCCCTGTATTCTTTATGCACCGGATCACGGTTGGAATGTGATGATGGCCAGCAAGTTTGACATGGGCGGCCATGGAAACGGAGCATTGGCTATTGATCGGTATGTAATTGTACATGGTGGAGTAATGCGCATCGAAGATGAGTCATTCCCGATGGGAGAGGTCGCCATCGAATGTATTGGCCACGAAATAGATGAAGAGGGCAGCGAGCATCCGATCGTAGGATACAACGGGAACTGTTACCAGCTGGAATCAAAATCGACACTCGATCAGGGTGTTTTTGGAGGAGGCATTACTTCTTACTACGACTTCTCTATCACAAAGAATGTATTTACCATGCTCCTGGTATTTGTCCTATTGTTGTGGATGTTTACCAGTGTTGCCAAGGCATATAAAAAGCGTCGGGGGCAGGCCCCACGCGGCATGCAGGGGTTGATGGAGCCGGTGATTCTGTTTATTCAGGACGAGGTTGCCAAGCCATTTCTTGGTGCCAAGTACGGCCGTTATCTGCCATTCCTGCTTTCCATTTTCTTCTTTATTCTGGGATTGAACCTGATTGGTCAGGTACCATTCTTTCCGGGTAGTGCCAACGTGACTGGTAACCTTGGGGTTACTTTCGTACTGGCATTGTTTACCTTCTTTGTGGTAAACTTCAGCGGAAACAAGCACTACTGGGAGCACGTATTCTGGATGCCTGGTGTACCGGCCTGGGTAAAGACGATTTTGACACCTGTTGAATTCCTCGGATTGTTTATCAAGCCATTTACACTCATGCTGCGTTTGTTTGCAAACATTACAGCGGGTCACATTGTGATCATCAGTTTCGTTGGTTTGATCTTCATCTTCGGAAATTCCGGCGAAAGCGTTGGAGGATCAACGGTAGGTGTATTGGCTTCTGTACCGCTCACCATGTTTATGATGGCCATTGAGTTGTTGGTAGCCTTCATTCAGGCGTTTGTATTTACACTGCTGGCTGCGTCCTATATTGGAGCTGCCATTGAAGAGCCCCACCACTAAGGAGGCGGGGAGATAAAGAATTTTTGAACTGATTTTTTTAACCGTGTTTTCCGGAGAAAGTTCTCTGGTTATGCACTAAAACTGTCCTATCATGGGAGGTTCTATTACTGCAATCGGTCTCGCTCTTGCTGCTATCGGTGCCGGAATCGGTATCGGTCAAATTGGTGGCCGTGCAATGGATGCTATCGCTCGTCAACCTGAAGCTGTAGGTGACATTCGTGCGAACATGATCCTGACTGCTGCACTCGTTGAGGGTGCTGCTCTTATCGCAATGGTATTGGCTTACATTCTGTAAGCTGCGTTAAGACAGGAAAAGCAAAAGTCGGTGCGGCAACGGTTGGTTGCCGGCCGGCTTTCTAAAGAAAAAATCAAGATTGACGATATAACGATCTGACTCATGCAATCATTATTTTTAGCAGATTTTACAGTGATCCGTCCGGAGCCGGGCTTGATCTTCTGGACAACAGTCATCTTTGCCATCTTTTGGTTTTTGATGAGCAAACTGGCATTCAAACCGATTGCCAAAGCCCTTAAAGAACGGGAAAACGATATTCAGGGGTCACTCGACGAAGCGAAGAAAGCTCGCGAGGAAATGGCTAATCTGAAATCGGAGAACGAAGCTTTGCTGGCTCAGGCTCAGGAAGAGCGTTCCAATATTCTGAAAGAAGCAAAAGCTGCTAAGGAATCGATCATCAACGAAGCGAAAAACAAAGCGAAGGAAGAAGCTAAGAAGATCGTAACCAACGCAAAAGCGGAGATCGAAAACCAGAAGAAAGCGGCTATTATAGATCTGAAAAATCAGATTGGTAACTTTGCGCTTGAAATCGCAGAGAAAGTGATCGACCGTGAGCTGAAAAGCCAATCAGAGCACGAGCAGTATGTAAACGATCTGGTTAAAGATCTGGATCTGAACTAGACCATTAAAATTCTCGGAGAATGTCTGTAATCCGAATTGCATCCCGATATGCCAAAAGTCTCATCGACTTATCTGTAGAGCAAAATAAGCTCGAACGGATCAAGAGTGATATGGAGTCTTTTGAGAGCATTACGAAAAACCGGGATTTTTATCTGATGCTTAAGAGCCCGATCATTCCTCCTGGCAAGAAGAAATCCATTTTGAAGGAAATCTTCGAAGGGAAGTTTGACGAGTTAACTATGGCTTTCCTGAATATTCTGCTGGTAAAGCACCGCGAACCGCAGCTGCCGGAGATTGCAAGGGAGTTCATGGCCCAGTACAAGCAAATCAAACACATTTCGACCGTGCATGTGCTTACCGCAGAGCCATTGAGTGATGCTTCTATTGAAAGCATCCGCAAACAGCTCTTGCAAAGCAAAGCCACGGATGATAATGTGGAAATTATAACCGAAGTTGATCCGGAGATCATAGGCGGAATCATCCTCGAGTTTGATGGCAATCGTTATGATGCGAGTGTTAAGTCAAAACTGGATGAGTTAAAAAAAGACTTCAGCGAGAACCTGTACGTTTCTAAGATCATTGCAAGCTAAAAGGGTTTCGCTTTTCCGGGCAACCGGATTTTATATTGATAACAACTAGGAATTTTAAACCATAAACTCAAGGTAAAATGGTTGATGTAAAACCTGATGAAATATCGGCAATACTAAAGCAGCAACTCTCTGGCTTTAGTTCTGCAACCGAGTTGGAGGAAGTGGGTACCGTACTTCAAGTGGGCGATGGTATTGCCCGTGTATACGGACTCACCAATGCTCAGGCCGGTGAATTGGTTCAGTTTGAATCTGGCGTAGAAGCCATCGTACTGAACCTTGAAGAAGACAATGTCGGTGTTGTACTCCTCGGTTCCGGTGAAGGAATCAAAGAAGGATCTAAAGTAACCCGTACCGGTCGCATCGCTTCTCTCGAAGTAGGCGAAGGTTTCGTTGGTCGTGTGGTTAACCCATTGGGGCAGCCGATTGACGGAAAGGGTGAAATTACCGGAACCAGATACGAGATGCCTCTCGAGCGTAAAGCTCCGGGTGTAATCTACCGTCAGCCGGTAAACGAACCACTCCAAACGGGTATCAAAGCAATCGATGCGATGATTCCAATCGGTCGTGGTCAGCGGGAGCTTATCATTGGTGACCGCCAGACTGGTAAAACGGCTATCGCGATTGATACCATTATCAATCAAAAAGAATTTTACGAAAAAGGAGAACCTGTTTACTGTATCTACGTAGCTTCCGGTCAGAAAGCTTCTACAGTAGCACAGGTAGCGCGTACGCTGGAAGAAAACGGGGCCATGGATTACACCGTGATCGTATCGGCATCTGCTGCTGATCCTGCACCACTTCAGTTCTACGCACCATTTGCAGGTGCTGCAATTGGGGAGTTCTTCCGCGATACCGGCCGTCCGGCGCTGATCATTTATGATGATCTGTCTAAGCAGGCAGTAGCTTACCGGGAGGTATCACTCTTGCTTCGTCGTCCTCCGGGACGGGAGGCATACCCTGGTGATGTATTCTACCTGCACTCGCGCCTTCTTGAGCGTGCGGCAAAGATCATTTCCAACGATGGTATCGCTCGCAACATGAACGATCTGCCGGAATCTCTGGCAAATGCAAAAGACGAAAAAGGAAATCCACTCGTGAAAGGTGGCGGATCGCTTACAGCGCTTCCGATCATTGAAACACAAGCGGGTGACGTTTCTGCATATATCCCGACCAACGTAATTTCGATTACCGACGGTCAGATCTTCCTCGAATCCAACCTCTTTAACGCAGGTGTTCGTCCGGCGATTAACGTAGGTATCTCCGTATCTCGTGTAGGTGGTGCTGCACAGATCAAGTCGATGAAGAAAGTAGCCGGTACCTTGAAACTGGATCAGGCGCAGTACCGCGAGCTCGAGGCTTTCTCGAAATTCGGTTCTGACCTGGATGCAGCTACACAGGCTGTACTGGAGAAAGGAAAGCGCAACGTGGAAATTCTGAAACAACCTCAGTATTCTCCGGTATCTGTTGAAAAGCAGGTTGCGATGATCTATCTCGGTACGAAAGGACTGTTGAGCAATGTTCCTGTAAACAAAGTGAAAGAGTTTGAAAACGTATTCCTTACTACGCTGGAGCAAAAGCACCCTGAAGTGTTGTCTGCCTTTGCAGCTGGTACGCTTCCTGAGGATGCATTGAATACGATGACCAAGCTGGCTAAGGATATTAGCTCTCAGTACAAGAAGTAATCGCAATAGATTTTTTAGAGAATAGTAATCTGATATAAATGGCTGCCAATCTAAAGGAAGTTCGGGAACGGATCCACTCGGTGAAAAACACCCAGCAGATCACCAAAGCCATGAAAGTGGTTTCGGCTGCCAAGTTGCGTAAAGCGCAACAGGCAATCGTTCAGATGCGCCCTTATGCAAATAAGCAAAATGAAATGCTGCGCAATATCCTGTCAAATCTGGATGGCGATGCATCTTCTGCTTTCGGTGTAGAGCGCAAAGTGGAGAAAGCCTGTATCGTAGTGGTTACCTCCAATCGTGGATTGTGTGGTGCCTTTAATTCAAACGTGATCAAAGCAGCAGTAGCTAAAGTCGAAGGAGAGTATGCCGATGTGCGTGCTGCCGGAAACCTGAGCTTGTTGTTTATTGGCAAGAAGGGCTATGAGTACTTCAAAAAGCGGTACGCTGACTGTAACCTGATTGCTGATCACGTAGCTTTGTTTAACGATCTGAGCTTTGAGCGTGTAACGGAAATATCCCAAAAGTTGATGGATCAGTTCCTTAGCGGGGAGTATGATGCTGTTGATGTGTCTTATGGTCGCTTCAAGAATGCTGCGATGCAGTTTCCGGAATGCGAAACCTGGTTGCCTGTACAAAAAGTAGAGGTAGCAGAAGGAGAGAAGCAGATGAAGGCAGATTACATTTTCGAACCCTCTCAGGAGGCATTGCTGGAAGAACTCGTACCGAGTATCCTCCAAACTACTTTCTTTAAATTCAACCTGGATACACATGCTTCCGAGCACGGTGCCCGGATGACGGCGATGGATAAAGCATCTGAAAACGCGGATGAGTTGCTCCGCGACCTTCGGATCAGTTACAATAAAGCACGCCAGGAAGCAATTACCCGCGAACTCTCCGAGATCGTTGGTGGTGCTGCTGCCCTGGAATCTGCATAAAACATCAGGGTCGGCTTCGGCCGCACCCATTTTACCTTATACCAAAGTGTCTGTCGAATCTTCGACAGGCACTTTTTTTATCGCTAAACTGTCAGGTTGTAATTTGCCAGACTGTTTTTATTTGCAAGCAGTTTTAAACTATATTGCAGAAACAACTTAACTGCTTTCCCTCATGAAGGCTATTATTCCCGTCGCCGGGGCTGGAACAAACCTTAGGCCCCTTACCTATACACAACCTAAGCCGCTGATACCGGTCGCGGGCAAACCCATTATTTCCTTTATTATCGATCAACTGACCGATTGCGGTATCCGCGATTTTGTGTTTGTTATCGGTTATCTGGGAGAGAAAATCCGCCACTTTGTTGAAGAAGCTTATCCCGACCTCAAAAAAACCTTTGTAAATCAGGAGGTCCGGGAGGGCTCCGGCCATGCAATATGGACTGCAAGAGAAGAGATCAGAGGAACGGATGAAATCGTCATTTTCTTTGGCGATACCATCGTCGACCTCGATTTTGATGCCTTCCTGAATACCCCGGAATCCTGTATCGCCGTGCAGGAAGTCCCGGAGCCGGGACAGTTTGGGGTGGTAGAAATTGATGCCTCCGGACAAGTCATTCGGGCTGAAGAAAAACCCAAAATCCCCATGTCAAATTTGGCGATGGTCGGTTTTTATAAAATCAATAAACCGGATGTGCTGCTGGATGCCCTGGATCACAATATTCGCAACAACATCCGTAATGACGGAGAATTTCCGCTTACCGATGGCCTGATGGGTATGGTAGAACGCGGAAACCCGCTTTCTGTACTTCGTGTAGATCGCTGGTTTGATTGCGGTCAAAAAGAAGTGTTGCTGGAAACCAATGCCCTCTTATTGGATAAAGCCGGTTATGCATCGACCGATCTGCCAACTTACGAAAACACCATCATCATACATCCGGTGACGATTGGGGCCGATTGTGTGATCAAAAACTCCATCATTGGTCCGCATGTGACCATCGGTGCCTGCGCAACCATTGAATCGGCAATTATCAAGAACTCCATTATTGGTAATTACGCCGGACTGAAAGAGGTCGTACTTGAATCTTCTGTGATAGGCAATGATACCAGTATTACGGGACTGGGACAGCGACTTAACATCGGAGACAATACAGAGATCGATTTTAGATAGTATGGACCAGCAGGTACTTGACGAACAAATGTTTTCCGGAAACCTGATAACCGATAACAGTGGTCGAAGGCGGGTTATTAGCGTATTATTCTATTTGCAATTAGGTATATCAATCCTTGCACTCCCTGTTAATTATTTCCGAACCCAGTTGGTTTATGCCGTATTGGATGGTGAATATTACGTTCCACCCCTGATAAGCGTTGAATCCCTGGAGGTGATTGGAGTGATTTTCTTCCTTGTAAACCTGTTGCTGTTTATCGTCACAGGGGTTTACTTCCTGGCCTGGATGCATCGAATGTATGCCAATGTGCACCGGCTTAACATTCCCTATTTAAAATATGGCCAATCCTGGGCGGTGTTGGGATGGTTGCTGCCTTTTGCCAGTTTTGTGATACCCCTGCAGATCCTGTCGGAATCCTGGGATGAAATGCAGGATTTTATTCGCCGACAAGGCAGAACAAAAACCAGGTTCTCCAAAAGCTCCCTGCTCATCTGGTGGATGTTGTTTTCTGCCTTTTTCCTTATGGTGATCTTTGTTTTGGTTTTAGCCGCGAGCAATAACAGCTTCACCGACATACGAGATCTGGGGCAATTTTTTCTTATTTCCGGCCTGGTCAAACTTCTTGCAACATTGTCTGCAGTTGTGTTTTTTAGGCAGTTTTCAGATTTGGAAATGGCCTTTCGGCGAATTTATGCCAAAAGCTTTACCTCCGATTCTGAAATGTGAATCACTCTTTGCTCCAGTGCCCGCTCATCCACATCCGGACCGTTTTCGAGTCGGAGTACGCCTCTGGGGCAAACAGCCGAGCAGATGCCGCAACCCACACAGGAAGATCGTACGATGTCCTGCCCTTTTTGCGCATAAGCCCGCACATCAATGCCCATCTCACAATAGGTAGAGCAATTGCCGCAGGAGATACACTGTCCGCCATTGGTGGTGATTCTAAATCGAGACTTGAATCGTTGTACCAGTCCGAGGTAAGCTGCCAGCGGACAGCCAAAACGGCACCAAACGCGGTTGCCCATAAAGGGATAAAACCCTACGCCTATCACGCCGGAGAATATAGCACCTATCCCAAAACCATACCACGAACGCAGCTGGTAAGAACCGGTAAACATCAGATTCCCGGCATCAAATAAAATGCCATTGAAGACAGCCACGGCAATCAGGGCAAGACTAACCGCTGAAGAGACAATGACGGCAGTAAGGGGCATGCCGTTCTTTTTGCGATACTGGAAGTAAATCCACACAGTCGCTCCAACCAGCAATAGGACAGCCAGCCATAGGAAACGATCTTTGGTGATTAAGGCATCCGAAGCAGGCAGATAGGTGTATAGTACAGCCATGGTCATCACCACGGCAAACACGAGCACCAAATGAATGAGCCAGCGTTCGATCTGCCAGGCACCGAGGCGCTTGTCAGATAGTTGACGATAAGGATCCCCCAGTGTTTCTGCAAGTCCGCCGCAACCGCAAACCCAGGAACAATACCAGCGCTTGCCATAAAAGTAAGTGATCACCGGTACGGCAATGGCAATCAGAATGAGTCCCCAGAAAAGCAGGAATAATCCAAATGTCCCATTTTCGAGTAAGGTGTCGATCCGATAATCAAAGAAAAAAGAGTAGTCTAAGGGCCAGATGTTTTTCAGGTCGACGGCTGGTTTATTTAGAAAAGCCATCAGCTCCGGAAGAAGGAAGGCAAAACAGGTTTGGAAAAAGATGACACTGCCCGTGCGAATCATCTGGTAGCGATTGTGCCGATACTTGATGATCATTCGGATTCCCATTACGATGATGCAAAGCGTATAGAGGAAGCCGTATAAAAACCATTGAGAGGCAGGCCCTCCATTTAAGGCCTCGCTGATTGGATCGACCAGCAGCACCCAACTGACCATGTGCTCCGGAAAGAAGTAAAGTAAGACGTAAAAACCGGTAAGGTAAATACCGGTTGCTATACCCAGCCATCCCAGCGAATGCATAGAACTGTGGTAAATATGATTATTCTTAATGCCTTTTGACTGGCGGAGTTTGGGAAGGATATACAAGAATGCCCCTAACAGGCCCAGTCCGAAACTCCCCCAGAATAGAAGCGCGCTGTTTTGTTTTATCGGTCCCAGACTGGAAGCTTTGGCAACGGCAAACTTCATCGAATTGACCTTGTCATCTTTGAGGATGGTATTCCAGTATTCTCCATCGCTGGTCGTGAGCCCTTTATTCTCAGTTACATCCTGGAGAATTGCTTCCTGGGCCACATCCATCCTTTCGGCGTAAGCCCGCATAAAAGCAAAACTGTTGGAGTAGGTCGTATTGGTAATTTTATCAATCTCCGGTTCTACAAAGCCGTATTTATAGTCGTCGCCGAGTTGTTCTTTCAGGGCATCTTTGTCCAGTTTATACCGGCTTAGGCTCAGCGAAACCGTAAAGACAATCAGCGCCAGGGAAAAGAGGATAATCCCAATGATTTGAAGCGGCGTTTTTTTTGTGGACTTGGCGTTCATAATATAAGATGCTAGCGTTTGATGGGTGATTTAGGCTGGACGCAGAAAGTTGAGTACCTGTTTGAGGTTTCTGCGCTTTCGCGAATGGAGACGTGTACCGGTTTTGTCGGCATAGGCATTGAGTACCGCCGATTCATGCTCCCGGTGAAATTCCGGATCGAAGTTGGCAAGCTTGAGATCCTGCAGCACCTCTTCAACCTTTGTCTTTTCGCGAATCCATTTTTCGCAGACTTCATGTCTGAATCGGACCCCCATCAGATTGAAGCCCAGGATATGACCGCCCTGTCGGTCCCACACGAGGCGTATACTTTTTTTGCCATCGGGGTGTTCCCAGTACAGGCTGTCGTAATTTTCAGGCATATTGGGAGGAACATCGCCATATACCATATACTCTATATCCATAAACTTGGCGGAGTTAAACCAGATACCCGGATCGTATTCGACCGGATTTCCGCAAATGTGATGGGCAACGGTTTCTCCCATCATACGGCCTGTATACCAGATAGCTTCGATAGGGCGTCGACCCTTTTTGGGGGTTTGCAATTGGGCACAATCGCCAATGGCATAGATATCGGGGAAGTTGGTTTGCAGATGCGCATTGACCAGAACGCCTTTTTCGAGATTGATTCCCGAAAACTGCAGAAAGTCGATATTTGGACTTACTCCGGCGGTAAGGCCTACAAAGCCACATTTGATTTTTTCTCCCTTGCTGGTCAATACCATTTTCACGCGCCCTTCCCGGTCTCCCCAGATCTCCTTTAACTCTGTTTCAAGCTGGAGGTCGATTCCGTTTTCCCTGATTTCCCGGCTTACCATTTCCGATTCTTCCGGGGGGAGTACATTGTTCCAGTAGCTTTTTTCACGTACCAGGAAGGTAACAGGTATATGGCGGGAGTGAAACATTTCAGCCATTTCGATGCCGATTAATCCGCCACCGACTATTACCGCTTGTTCCAGTTTTTGACTATGCCTTTCCATGGCCTCCAGGTCCTGTAAGTGGTAAAGCCCGTGAACGCCATCGAGATCCTGGCCGGGCCAGCCAAATTTATTTGATTTTGAGCCGACAGCTATGATGAGTTTATCAAATTCCATGTCGGTGCCATCGGCAAAGAGTAGCCTCTTTTGCTCGGGCTTCACTTCTTCGACAAAATTATTGAGGAGGTTTATCCGGTTTTTCTCCCAGAAGAAATCCTGATAGGGTTTGGTGTCAGCAAAGCGCATATGCCCCATATAAATGTACATCAATGCCGTCCTGGAGAAAAAGTAGTCGCTTTCTCCGGAGATGACAGTGATTTTATGGTCGCTGAGTTTGCGGATGTGCCGGGCTGCGGTGATTCCGCTGATCCCATTTCCGATGATTACAATGTGCATAAAAATCTTGGGTCTTGGTACCGTTGAATGTTGTAAAATAGGATTTTCTGTTGGAACTCTTTTTATCCGGCTTTCGCCGAATGCTACTCCTCACAAAATTTATCCGCCTGATAGCCGGAAGCCGGTTGTTTTTTTCAGGGGTTTTGTTGTGATTATATACGGGTGGAATTCCAGAGGTGGAATGCAAGCTGCACAAATGTGGGAATTGAACCAGAAGTACGTTGTCCCGATAAAGACAGAAATACGGGCAATTTGGGCATAAAGTAAAGCTTTAGGTCATCTGCACGACAGTTTCATAAATTGGGTCCGGGGGGTTGGAATCAAATGATTTTCCTTACCTTTGGACGACCTGCCAAACTGTGTTTTATTTAGGGACTATTTGGCCAATATTCGTTTCAATTAAAAATAACTACATGAAAAAGCTTTTTACGCTCACTTTAGCTTTGTTTGCGACTGCCGGCCTGATGGCGCAGGTTTATGTAAATGAAGATTTTAATGACGCATCTATGCCAGCTGGCTGGACGCAGGTATCCCTTGCATCCGACGGTGGTTGGTTGTTTGGTGATGCTGAAGATCTCGGAAGTTCATTCTGGGCTCCGGACGACAATGGCTCCAATTTTGCAGCTACAAACGATGATGCTTGTAATTGTGATAAGTCTTACGACGTATTGATGCTCCCTTCGATTGATGTTTCCGGTGCTTCTGAGTTGTACCTGGATATGGACGTTAACTTCGGTGGATTTACTTACGGTGGTGCAACTGAGGTTGCTTCCGTTGTATACTCTATCGACGGTGGTGCTAACTGGGAAGTTGCGGGTGAGATCGCCGGATCCGGTGATGTTAGCTGGTACCCACAAAGTTGGGACCTTTCTTCTCTTACTGGTAATGCAGCCCTGATGGTAGCTGTTGTTTATGAAGACAATGGTGGTTGGTTGTATGGCCTGGGTGTTGACAATGTTAAATTGTACTCTTCTTTGCCAGGTGACGATGTGAAGCTTGATGCTTCTATCGCTGGTGGTCAGAAGTTCTACCAAACAGGAAATGACGTTGACCTCAACTTTACCATTACCAACGTTGGTGGTAACGACATCACTGCTGTTGATGTAACCTGGACTGACGGAACCAATAGCTACACAGAAAACCTTACTGGCTTGTCTATTGCTCCTGGTGCATCTGCTGACTATACGCACAGCACACCTGTAACTGTTTCTGAAGCCGTTAAGTATGTAATTGACATTACTGCTGAAAACGTAAACGGCACAGATGATCCTGACATGAGCAACAACGATGCTTCTTTGTCTGTATCTGGTATCAGCTTCGTTCCTGCTAAGAAAGTAGTTGCTGAGGAAGCAACTGGTACCTGGTGTGGATGGTGTCCACGTGGTTTCGTATTCATGGAGCAACTGGAAGATGAGCACGGTGACGACTTCATCGGACTTGGTGTTCACAATGGTGACCCAATGGCAGTTACTGCTTATGACAACGGTCTGACAAGCTTCCCGGGTTTCACTGGTTTCCCATCAGTGGTATTTGAGCGTGCTGAAGTAATTGATCCTTCTGCTATGCCTGCTGCTTATGACAACTACATCACACGTACTGTTCCTGTTGCTGCTACTGTATCTGTAGCTGACTTCGATGCTGGAACACGGGAGTTGTCTATCAATGCAAAAGCTACTTTTGCTACTGAAATGGCTGCTTCTGACTACAACCTTGTAATTGTTCTCGAAGAGAACGGTGTTACAGGTACAGGTAGCGGATACAACCAGGCTAACTACTACGCAGGTGGTGGTGCCGGTACTATGGGTGGATGGGAAACCCTTCCTGACGTAGTTCCTGCTGCTGATATGGTTTATGACGATGTTGCTCGTGACATCCTGAACGGATGGAATGGTTATGCAGGTACTGAAGACGTAGTTGCTGACCAGACAGTTGTTTGGGAAGGTACTTACGATGTTCCTGCTGAGTGGGACGAAACCAATCTGTACGTTGTATTCTTTGTGGTTGACGCTACTAATGGTCAAATCCTGAATGCTGACGACAAACTGGTTGGTGAGCCTTCTGCAGTTGAAGATATTGATGCACTTACTGACGTTCGCGTTATGCCTAACCCAACTCAGGGACTGGCTGAGCTCTCTATGAATTTCACAGAGGCTGTTGACGTAAACATCGACGTGCTGAACAATGTTGGACAAACTGTTTACACGGCACAGTATAACAATACTGTTGGTGGAAACTACCAGCTCGACCTGAGCAATCAGGCTTCTGGTGTTTACCACGTACGCGTAGTGGTTGACGGTCAAATCCACACAGAGCGTCTGATTCTTCAGCGCTAATATCCCGCGATCAATTGATCGCTAATCTTCAAAGCCGTTGCAGATTTTCTGCAACGGCTTTGTTGTTTATGCAACCCGTTGGAAGATTTAACCCTCTTTTACGTCGGAATGAAAACTGAAATTGCCTTTAGCTTGTTAAGAAACTGATAAAGTCATGCTATCAAGGCGACAGATATGTATATTGCAAGTATATAATTCCAGAAATTAGCCCGAATTACGTACTTTTGATCAAAATCAATCGAAAAATCCTGCACATGAAGCAAATTGTACTCCTTTTTTCCGCTATTGTTTTACCCCTATTTGCGATCGCTCAGATCGAAGTAGAAATCTCGCCGGACCCGACGTCCTACGAGTTTGAATATGGCAACAACGAGCTTGCCAACGATTACTATATCGAGCCAGTTGCACACGCAACAATCACCAATACTTCTGATGATGCGACCTTTACCATGGTTTGGGTGCGCGAAGTAATTGACGCTCCCGTAGAATGGGAATACAGAACCTGTGATAATACACAGTGCTATCCCACTTTTATGGATACCAATCACAATCCACCACAAACAGTACTTGAAGATCTGGTTGTTTTAGCGCCAGGCGAAGAAAGTCTGCTGGATATGCATGTGCTGCCACGCCATGTACCCGGAGTAGGCACCGTTCGCTTGTCCATTTACGATCTGGATGATCTGGACAATCCGATTGTTGTGGTTGATTATGAAGTAGCGGTTTCTACTTATAATTCTGTGTCTGACCAGGATATTGCTGATATTCAGCTCTTCCCAAATCCGGCAACTGACTTCTTTATGTTGGATGGTGATCAGGTAGTTGATCAGATCGTGGTTTATAACCTGCTGGGTCGTCCGGTGCGTTATTTCCGTGCTCAGGAAGGTGCCCGATACGATATGGCTGGTTTGCCTGATGGGTTTTACCTGATTGGCTTGCAAAACGAAGATGCCGGCACATTGAAAACTGTACGTTTGAGCAAACGCAGTTTCAATCCATAAGAAATTGATTGTTTTTTGTGCAGGAAAAAGCCCGAAGCGTGGAAGCGCTTCGGGCTTTTTATTTAGCAGATTTTTCCTGATTACAACCTGGGCGGTGCCGGAAACTCCACATAATTACGAGGGGTTTCCCACAATTTTACGCCAATATCATACTTCTCGGCATCGAGATGTTTGCGCAGGATCTTCCAAATGACAAAGCAGATGTGCTCGGCAGTTGGATTGAGGGTTTTAAACTCTTCAGTATCCAGGTTCAGGTTTTTGTGATCAAATCGTTGTTCGATCTGAACTTCGATCAGTTCTTTCAAGTCCTTTAGGTCTATCAGGTAGCCGGTTTCCGGATCCACCTCGCCTGTGAGCCGAACCTCCAACTCGTAATTGTGGCCGTGGTAATTGTCATTGTTGCAGACCCCAAAAATCTTCTTGTTCTTTTCGGCTGACCAATTGGGGTTGTTTAAGCGGTGTGCTGCGTTAAAATGAGCTCGTCTGTATATGGAAATACGCATTTGATCTTTGGTAGTTGTTTACAGGAAAACCTGAATACTCCGGCCATTGTTTAACCTGCCGGCGATTATCATGGAAATAGAAGAGACGCAGCCGGAATCTCTTTGTTTAAGTTTTCCGCTTCCGCGAATGGGAATTTAGACAAATAATTGCAAGGGAGTACTATTGAAATCCGTACATTAGCTGAGAATATGCCCGAAACATCCCCCGGGATGACTTGGGGATAATGTATAATTTCAGTAACAAGCGTGCAATCAATACACCAATTTAAAGTTACGGATATTAAGGGCGGAGAGATAGATTTCAAAGCTTTTGAAGGAAAGAAGATAATAGTGGTCAATGTAGCCTCAGAGTGCGGTTTTACACCACAATACAAACAACTCCAGGAGTTGTATCAGACATTTTCTGATAAACTGGTCATAGTCGGATTTCCGGCCAATAATTTTGGCGGCCAAGAACCCGGCTCTGATGATGAAATACAGCATTTTTGCCAGACCCGGTTCGGTGTGGGGTTTCCCATGGCGGCCAAGATTGATGTAAATGAACATCCGGTCTACCACTGGCTTACCAATGCCTCTGAAAACGGCGTGCTCGATAGTGAGCTTAGCTGGAATTTCCAGAAGTATCTTCTGGATGAAGCCGGGCAATTGGTCAAAATGATTCCCTCCTCCGTTGATCCTTTGGATGATTCCGTATTAGATTGGTTGGGAGCTTAAAACCTCGATTGTGTGCGCTATATACAGCCAGAAAGCTGCGATGCGCTTTAGTGAATTAATAGGACAGGAAAATACCCAAAAGCAGGTTCGGCAAATGCTGGACAGTGAACGCATGCCTCATGCGCTGCTTTTTCTGGGGCCGGAGGGTTCGGGAAAACTTTCCCTTGCGCTGGCTTTTGCCCAGGCAGTCCTTTGTACCAACCGTAAATCAGGTGAAGATTCCTGTGGTACCTGTTCTCAATGCATCAAATCTTCCCGCTGGATACATCCCGATCTGCACTTTTCCTTTCCTACTGTTGGTTCTAAAGCTACCAGTGATACCTTTCTGCCGCAATGGCGGGAAGCACTGGCTGAAAACCCCTATATGACAGCCTTCGACTGGCTGCAACTAATTGGTGCAGAGAATCGGCAAGGGAATATTACCCGGGAAGAATGCAGCCGAATTATTCATAAGATCGGATTAAAGGTATTTGAAGGCACCCATAAGGTGATGATCATCTGGCTGCCGGAATACCTGGGAAATGAAGGCAATCGCCTTCTAAAACTGATTGAGGAACCACCCGAGAAAACGGTATTTATTCTGGTAGCTGAGGATGCCGATAAGATTCTTAATACGATTCTTTCGCGTTGTCAGTTGGTGCAGGTGGAAGGATTTCAGGATTCGGAAGTCGAGGCCGCATTAGTCGAAAGACAAAACCTGGATGCTGAAAAAGCCAAAGCACTGGCCTTTTTGGCAGACGGGAATCTAAATGAAGCCCTCTCTATGCTCCAGGAAGGCGTAAACGATAATGCCGGTCTGTTTTTGGATTGGTTGAGGGCCTGTTACCTGGGCAAGCCAGCTGAATTAACAGAATGGGCCGATAAGATTGGAGGACTCGGAAGAGAAAATCAAAAACAACTATTGCAATACGGGCTACACTTTTTACGGGAATTGATGAGTTTAAAAACCCGTGGTGCAGATGCAGTCAGATTGCAACAATCAGAATTGGAAACAGCCACAAAAATGGACAGAGTGATAAGCTGGGGAAGACTGGAAGCCCTGAGTGTGCTGTTTACCGATAATATCTATCATATTGAGCGTAATGCCCATGCCAGATTACAATTTCTGGATGCGGGTATACGTATCTGTCAAATTTTTAAATTAGAGGATCATGAGTTGCGCAGGATGTACAGTCAAACTTAAAGACGGAGAGCCCCTGGGTTGCCGAAACAACGGCAATTGTTCGACCGGTGGCTGCAATAGACTCAATACATACGACTGGCTTACAGTCATGGATGTTCAGGATGTGGATGGTTATGATGTTGTAGAGGTGAGTTTTAAAAACGGAGCCAGTAAAGGCTTCTTCCACAATCCACACCATACGCGAACCACCACGGGTGATACCGTTGCTGTTGAAACCGGCAGTGGTTATGATGTCGGCGTTATCACGCTTTCGGGAGAATTGGTGCGCCTCCAAATGAAAAAGAAGAAAGTACGGCAGGATTCCGTAAACCTTTCCGTGTTGCGTAAAGCCAATGAGCGGGATTTGGAACGGCATCGCGAAGCACGCAGTATAGAAATGGAAACCATGGTCCGTTCCAGGGTCATTGCCCGAAACCTGGATCTGGATATGAAGATCGGAGATGTGGAATACCAGGCCGATAAACGAAAAGCTACATTCTATTATACCGCCGATGGCCGGGTTGACTTTCGGGAGCTGATCCGCCATTACGCCAGAGAATTTCGCGTAAAAATTGAAATGCGACAGATCGGTGCTCGTCAGGAATCTGCCCGGATAGGGGGCATGGGGTCCTGCGGCAGGGAGTTGTGCTGCTCTACCTGGTTGACTGATTTTAAGTCAGTTTCAACAACGGCAGCCCGCTACCAGAATCTGGCTATCAATCAGGCTAAATTGTCCGGACAGTGCGGCCGTTTAAAGTGCTGTCTCAACTACGAGCTCGACACTTATATGGATGCACTGGAACAGTTTCCGGAAGATGTGGATGTCCTGGTTTCGGAGGCCGGAAGAGCCCGACTGGTAAAAACCGATATCTTTAAAGGCATCATGTATTATGCGTATGAGCGGGATGGAGGCAGAGGGAAAGCATACCCACTCGATCTGGAAAGGGTGAAGGAGATAAAGGCAATGAATACCAAAGGCGAAAAACCGACAGATTTGGTAGCTTTGCACATGCTGGAAGCAGAAGCTCCAAAGATCGATTATGAAAGTGTGAACGATGTGATTGAACTGCCGCCTGAAGAGCGCAAAAAACGGCGCAAGAAACGCGGAGGGAATAGAAACAAGAAAGGTGGCGGAAGCCGGCAAAGTAATAATGGTCCGAAAAATAGTAGCTCCAACAATAATAAAGATGGCGGCGAAAAGAGCGGACGGAACAAAAGGCGGAATAAACCCCGCAGGAACAACAAGCAAAATAAAAATCAGGGAGGTAAGGACAACTCCGACAAGAAGTAACTTGTTTTACTTCCCAATATTTGACAATAAATCTCGAGATCTCTTCAGCTTATGAAATATGATGTAACGGTAATCGGTTCAGGTCCTGGTGGTTATGTGGCAGCCATTCGTTGTGCACAACTAGGGATGAAAACGGCAATCGTAGAACGCTATCCAACGCTTGGTGGAACCTGCCTCAATGTGGGCTGTATCCCTTCCAAAGCCCTTTTAGATTCCTCAGAACACTACCACGCAGCGCATCACCGCTTCGAAGAGCATGGGATCCAACTGAAAGATCTCAAGGTGAATATGCCACAAATGATCAAGCGGAAGAATGAAGTAGTGGAGCAAAATGTAAGTGGTATCAGCTTCCTGATGAAAAAGAACAAGATCGATGTCTTTCACGGGCATGGATCCTTTGAGAATGCACACAAAATTTCTGTAAAAGGAGACGATGGCAAAACAAAGACGATTGAAACCGAAAAGGTGATCATCGCTACCGGGTCTAAGCCCATTGTTCCCGAAGCTTTCAATTACGATAAAAAGCGCGTGATAACTTCTACCGAAGCACTAAATATTGATAAAGTGCCGGATCGCATGGTTGTTATCGGCGGAGGCGTAATTGGACTGGAGCTTGGCTCTGTCTATGCCCGCCTCGGAACAGAGGTAGAGGTGATAGAGTTTCAGGAGCGTATTCTGCCAACCATGGATAAGGATTGTGCCAGGGAGCTTCAGCGGTCCCTCAAAAAGCTGGGTATGAAGTTCCACCTGAAGCATAAAGTTAATACGGTGGAAGCGCTAAAGACAAAGGTAAAGGTAGAAGTGCAAAAGCGCGATTCTGAAGATACTTTTGTGATGGATGCCGATTACTGCCTGGTAGCAATCGGCCGACGGGCATATACCGATAATTTGGGCCTCGAAAACGTTGGGATTAAAACCGATGACAGAGGACGCATTGATGTAAATGACCAGCTCGAAACAAGCGTCTCCGGCATTTATGCCATCGGAGATGTGGTTCGAGGTGCTATGCTTGCGCACAAGGCGGAAGAAGAAGGCGTTTTGGTGGCCGAAATAATGGCCGGACAAAAGCCGCATATCAATTACAACCTCATTCCTGGTGTCGTTTATACCTGGCCGGAAGTTGCGGCAGTGGGTCAGACAGAAGAGCAACTCAAGGAAGCCGGCACCCCGTATAAAGTGGGTAAGTTTCCATTTAAGGCACTGGGCCGGGCCAGAGCGAGCATGGATGTTGATGGTATGGTAAAAGTGCTGGCACACAAAGAAACCGACGAAATTCTGGGTGTACACATGGTTGGTGCACGGACCGCCGATATGATCGCAGAGGCTGTCACCCTGATGGAATTCCGGGCTTCGGCAGAAGATGCTGCCCGGATGAGTCACGCACACCCGACGTATACAGAAGCTATGAAAGAGGCTGCCCTGGCAGCTACGGATAATCGAGCCCTGCATATCTAATGCGGCCTGTTGTTTTCCTTCTAATGATTTTTGCCGTTTTGGCTTGTGGAAACAAAGCCGGGAAAACGGCTTATTATCTGGCGGTTGCTCACACACGTATTTGCGACGGGCAACCGCCTGATTTTCCAGACCCCCGTCTACCGCTTTTAAGGCCGGATTCTTTTGATCTGCGTCTTGTATTGGGCGATGTAGCCTGCGGCACTTCCCGCAAAGAAGAAACCCTCCAATTAGTCGACTCCGTGCTGGATTTGTCCAGTCCGCACACCCTGTTGGCACGTGGTAATCACGATGTCCAGCGTCCGGATAGACTGGATGCATGGACCGGCAGATCTTCTTTTTACAGTTTTACGCACAATGGCATCGTTTTTCTGGTGCTTGATACACAGTTGGATGATTGCAATATTAGTGGCGGGCAATTGGAAATGGTCCAGGCGGTAGCGGATACCATTCGCGAAAGCAAACACCTCGTCCTGCTGCACCATAAATTGATTTGGCTGCCGGATCATCCAAAGCTGGAGCCCCGGATAAAAGCAATTTCTAATATTGGTATTTGCGATAAAAACTATTGCCTGTACCGGAACAACTTCTATGACCAGGTATTTCCCCTTTTAGAACAGCTTTCGCTGAATGGCATTCAGGTGTTGTGTGTTGCCGGGGATATCGGTAAATATTCCAAGACTTTTGAATGGGAAGTAAATCCAAACTTTCACTACCTGGCTACTGGATGGGGAGATGATTCCCCATCCGATAAATGGATCCGGTTTCGACATGACCTTCAGGCTGATGTGCTAAGCTGGTCGTTTGAGTCAGCTCCCGGCCGGTGACCCCTGCAGTTCGTCCAGCTTTGCCAAAATCCAGGCCTTATCTGCCAGTGCCTTGCATTCTTCTATTTGTATCCTAATGCGCTCGAGCGATTTCGAATCATAAGGCGCTACGGTTGACAGTTTTCGAACAAAGCGAATAACATTCAGGTATTGTTGTTTTAAAGTCTTACTGATGAGCTTGTTTCGGCGAAGGTAAATTCGAAAGCTTTCCGAGAGCGAATCGAGCGGTAAAAATTCACCCAGTTCAAAGTAGGTTTTCAATAGAAGTAATTTGCTGCCCAAAGCATAGGTGATATTCTCATATTCAACCTCCCGCAATTGTTCGATAACCTTTTCGTGTTCCCCCTGCTGGAAATACACTTTTGCTAAGTTGTAGTTGTAGGCATTTTTCTGGTTGCCCTCGGGCAGGGAAGCGGTATAGTTTTGAATGAAGTGCTCAATCCAGTCAAAAGCTTTGGCGTAGAGGCCTACCGTAATGATGTTTTTGTAGTGTTGTGGATCGAGAACGTTTTCGTTGTAAATGATCCGCTGAGCCAGGCCGTCTTTGTAAAGCACAAATAACTCCTGGAAATAATCAGAGCGTCCCAGGTTGATCTTGGTATCAATACAGTAATTGATCAGGTGGATAAATAAAACCTCCTGTTCTTTTTTGCTAAAGTTCTTTCCTTCCTGTATCAGCAGCTTTCGCAACTGCTGGTAGTGATCTTCCTGATCCGGGTAAAGCATCATGTTGGCGGCCAGGTAATAGGCCCTTACAATGTCCACTTCCATAAACCCGGATGATTTGACATAATCCATAAACCCGCCGGGTAGTCGGATACTGGCTTCGTGGGAAAGCGTTTTGCTGTAACCCAGAAATTCGCAATAGTTTTTGAGTTTTTGAGCCGTGTAAAAACAGTCGAGTTGCTTATCGGCTTCGTCCAGGTGTTTGAAGGTGCGTACCCGCTTTTCAGACAACTCCAAATGTTGGTGACGAATGGTCTCCACTCTGGAAAGATGATAATGGTGCTGCGGATCAATATCCTCGCTGATCCGATTGATATTGCGTACAACACCCTGAAAATGCTTGTGTAATTCTACTTTATTCAGGGATTCGAGCAAGAGGCTTTGAGCGTAAATCGGATTTTCCTGAAGCTGCTTTATGGTTAGAAAGTATTGCAGGAGCAAGTGCAGATCCGACATTAAGTGCCGCAATGTTTGATCGCTGAAAGGCGTTTTTGGGAATAAATGTTGCCAGCAAGTCTTTTTGTCAGGGGTAGATGCAGCGTTTGATTCCAAAAAATCATATAACTTACAGATGTCTTCATTTTCGTTAAAAAAAGACGAATGAAGAAACTTTCTGAGGCGACTTCGATCTCGGGAATCGATCTGTCGGAGAAGTAATATGACCTTGCTTTTTTTCATCTCCGCTAAATAGGACCCAACGTTTTTCCCCTTTAGGGGGTCTAAGTAAGTAACAAGTATCTGGTAAAAGAAACAGATTTTCGACAAAATTGCTAAAAAAATAAAGCTTTTTTGCTGATAATCAATTGTTTTTGTGTTTGTTGCTTTACAGAATTAAACTACAAAATTGATTTTTTGTACTTATTTAACTGATGCAATCTTTGCAATTTAGTAGCGTCCTTAACTATATCTCAAACGGAGAGCGATGCGCAGTATTTATATATTTCTGGTTGGAGCCTTTTGCTTATTAAGCATTTCATCTCTGCTGGGGCAGTGTGTTTACCAGGGTACAGTGGTTGATGTATCAGCCTACGGAACCTGTGAAATAGCTATTCTTACCCCCGGTGGTATTGTTTATGAAATGTCAACAAACCCCTATGACCTGGAGGCAGGAGATCAGATTCGCTTTAATTTTGAGGAATCAGCAAGTGGTTCCGGTTGCCTCGGCACGCTGGTAGATTTAAATTGCATGGAAAAAGTAGTCGCAGGAAATGGAAATCCCTGCGATGCCGATTTTGATTATAGTGTAATCTCCGCAACATCCAATACCGTACTCCTGTTTCCAAAATTTCAGTTTGAAGGTTTATATAGTTATTCCTGGGATTTTGAGGACACCAACAATACGACTGCCGCCAATCCGGTATATACTTTTTCCGAACCCGGTCTGCAGGAAGTTTGCCTGACCATAACAACCCCTTCCGGCTGTGAATCACAGTTTTGTAAATCGATCGATACCCAAAACTCCCAACAAAAATGTGGCGTCAATGCCCAGGCAGAAATTAATAATGGAATAGCTACCGGCCAATTATACAATATCCTTAACCCCGGACAGTCCTTTGAATCCGTGAGCTGGAAAGCTTATCCGGAAGATGTGGAACTGGGAACCGGGAGCAATCTGGCTGTTTCATTGAGCCCGGATGTGGTCGCTGACCAGATTTGTGTTTCCTATTTCGTAAGTATGGATGATGGCTCTATTTGCAGCGGTGAAATTTGCCGTGAAGTGCAGCCAACAGGCATATGTACCGATCTGACTCTTATTAATCCGGATATTGAATGTCCGGAGGTTAACTCTCCGGTTTGTGGTTGTGATGGTGTTACCTACAACAATGCCTGTGAAGCCCTCTATGGCTATGGAGTTTCTTCATATTCTCAGGGCCCCTGTCCTCCGGGTAATGGCCCCGTTGAATGTCTGGCCTTTTTTGAGTTTGCTCAGACCAGTAATTATACCGCCCTTTGCACCGACTTCTCACAGGGGAATATCACGAGCTTTAACTGGGAGGTAGACGGATTGCAAATGGGATATGCAGAAGAACTGCAGTTGGAAAACCTGACTGAAGGCATCTATGAGATCTGCTTGACGGTTGAAGACGAAACAACCTCCTGCTCCTCCCAGTATTGCCGCAAGGTGTATATCGGGGTGCCGGCTAATTTGTGCGAATACACCGATTGTGTTTGGCCGGGCGACAGTGACGCCAATGGCAAAGCCAATAACTATGACCTGCTCGAACTGGGACTTGGAATAGGCTCTGCAGGAATCCTCCGCCAGGGTGCAAGCATTCAATGGCAGGGACAGTTTTCTCCCGATTGGGGAATTTCCACTACGATCGGCAACGACTTCAAACACCTTGACTACAATGGTGACGGACAATTGAGTTCGGGAGATATGGATGCCGTTTCTCTCAATTATATTCCTTCGCTACAGCAAAATCAACCGCCTGTTGCCGGGCAACCCAAAGTATATCTCGAATTTGATCAGGATTCGCTGATCATTGATGAAAATTCTCCGGAACAAGTAGCCGTTTCAGCCCGTATCATGGTTGGATCTACGGATGTTCCTGTTTCGGGCATGCACGGCATGGCTTTCCAGATTATGTATCCCCAACAGGATGTTATCTTACCGCACTCTGCAGAGGTAACTTACTCTGAAAGCTTCCTGGGAATGGAAGAACAGTTGCTGGTGTTAGATCATGATCTCTATTCATACAAACGCATTGATGCGGTTTTTAGTCGTAAGTCTGATGCGCCCGTTAGTGGGCATGGTCCGGTAGGACAAACAAACTTTATCGTTGTTAGTGATATCATTGGCGGACGATCTGAAAACACCATTCCGTTTGTTCTGCAAATTGAAGGGCTACGCATTATTGATGGCGAAGGCAATCCACTGGATTACGACTTAGCGGTTGAACCCGCCGTTCTTTATATCATCAATAACCTGACTACATCAGATGTGTCTGAACAGGCATTGGATAGGCAATGGATGCTCTACCCAAATCCGGCAGAAGATGTTGTCTATCTGAACTTCGGAACCCTAAATCCAAACCGCGTACGGGTTCAAAACATTACCGGTATGTTGTATCGGGATGTTCAACTGTCAGGCAGTAAGGTGTTGGAGCTTGATACCGGTTCTTTGGCAGCCGGGGTGTATACGGTAGAAGTTACAACAGATGAAGGCCGTTCCGTAAAGCGCCTGGTCATAGAATAAACCTTATTCTTTCCGGTTGATTACACTTTTTAAATGATCCTCCAGGTCCAATTCGCGGGCTTTTTGGAACAGGGCTTTAATCCATGTTTCCCGATCCACAGCTTCGCCTTCGGCAGCATCTTTTAGTTGAGAAAGAAGCAATCTGTTTACCTGGTAGTCCTTGTCCTCCCATTCCGGTTGAATAATTAAATCCTGCTCCTCTAGTATCTCCCGCAGATTATCTTCGAGGTCTTTGTTTTTCATTTCGTTGGTGATCCTTCCGACCAGCTTATCGTAAACAGGTTGTTGCTCGATAGAATCAATTTTCGCAGTAAATACTTTGACCATTTCGCGGTACTTCTGCTGCTGTAGGTAGAGCCTGATTAATCCGCCTAAAAAGAGCAAGGCCGCTCCTCCAAGAACGATAAGCCAAATGATGTTAGATGCTTTCTTCTGGGTAGTAGTTCCAACCCCCTCTACCCGGCTGGCAATATCATCCACTTGTGGAACAATTAATACCTCGGTGTACTGAGAGGTCGCATTGATACTGGAATAGAGCAAAGAATCAATTTGTCTGGCCAGCTCTTGCCGGAATAGCTCCAGGCTGCCATAGGTCTCATCGCTGTTGAGCTGATTTCGGAGATTTGCGAGGATCTGTTGCAAGCCCTGATTGATATCCTGTTGAATGATTCGGTTTAAGCTTGCGCGAATTTCCGGCTCCAGCCGGGCATAGGATTCAATAAACGAGGTTCCCAGCGTTTGAATACGTGCCTGAAGCAGGGAGTCGGTTTTTTGTCCGAGCAACTCGCTGATGAGTTGACTTCCGTTTGTTTGCAGGCTGTCGCCGAAATGTTTTAGTAAGCTGTCGAGAGTTGCTTCCCACTCTTCCCGAATAGCCGTATTTAAGCTGTCGTTGGCCAGAGTTGCCATTGCCGAACGCACGGCTGCCTCCGATATAGATTGACTGATTTCCGAAAGCCCGGCTTCTTCCTCTTGCAGACTTTCGCCCGCCTGACGAATTCCCCGTTCTACAGCTGTTTCAATAGCTTTACAGCCCCCGAAGAAAAATAGCCCGGTAAGCAGAAGGAAAGGCAGGAGTCTGGATGAACGAATTACAATGGACATCAGAATGAGATTTGCTCTCTTACTTAAAGGTAGATATAGTTTGGTAATCTAGTAGTCTGGTTTGCCCCGATCAGTGAAGAATCGCAAGGAGGCCAGCAGTATATAAAAAAGAATAATAATTGAAAATGCAGCTTCCCGGAGCAAAATCAACAGGATGATGGTTGCCAACGCAAAGGTGTAACGCATCTCATTTCCCTTCCAGCTCCATTGCTTAAATTTGAAGCTGAACATAGGCAGCTCGGCAACCATAAGCAGACTGAAAAGAAGGATAAACAGGTATAGAATCCAGGGAATGGTTATTACTTCACCCAATCCGAATTTATTGGTGACAAACACAGCGAGCAATCCGGTAAAAAAAAGCGTACAGGAAGGAGTAGGTAATCCGATAAAATCCTGCGTTTGACGTTCATCAAGATTAAATTTTGCCAACCTTAATGCCGCAAACAGCGTTAAGAGAAAGCCTGGAAGTGCCAGCCAGTTTATCGGACCTTCAGAAGGAGGAAGTGCTTCATTTAACAGGCAGTATGCGATGAGCCCCGGAACAAAACCGAAGGAGACCATATCGGCCATGGAATCGAGTTCTTTGCCTACAGGAGAACTAACCCGCAAGGCACGAGCGACAAGGCCGTCGGCAAAATCTGCGAATCCGGAGATGGCTATACAGCCAATTGCCCAGATCCAGGCTCCTTCATACAGGCAAATGGAAGCACAACAGCCAGCCAGTGCGTTGAGTAAGGTGATGCTATTAGGCAAATGTTGCATATAGATCTCAAATGTAGTTGTTTTGTCAGTTCAAACGCAGCCTGCCTGTACTTTTAAAGGGCGTTTGCCGTTTTTTAGTGAGAAACATAAGTAAGAGAGCAAATAAATCAATAATCACGGAGGGAATGAGAATCAGATTTACTTTTAGCCTGTTAATAAGTCTTCTGGCATTATCCACCCTTTTGGCACAGCCAATAAATGATAAATGCCTGGATGCCATAGAGCTCAATGACCTGGACAATTGGTGTTCCCCGGTAGGTGAATTTACCACACAGGATGCTACGCTCTCCCCGGAACCCATTCCCAGCTGTTTTCCAATAGAAGATTTTAAAGATGTCTGGTTTCGGTTTACAGCCCAGGCTACCGATTTGAATGTTACGGTTATTGGGGACGTGATCAATGCCCCGGGCGGAACGCTCACTTTCCCGGAAGTAGCTATTTATTCGGGAGATTGTGGGGCTCTTACAGAGATACAGTGTTTTTCGGATGCCTTTGGTAATAATGTAGCCGGTACCCTGGTGTCTGGCCTTTTGCCAGGCTCTAACTACTATTTAAGAGTGGCTGCGCGAGACGAGGATGAAGGGACCTTTCAGCTTTGTGTCAACAACTACAACCTGATCCCGGATCCGGAATCTGATTGCCCGGACGGAGTGGTTCTTTGTGATAAATCTTCCTTTAATGTAAGTCAGTTGGAAGGTGCCGGACAGCTAACCAATGAAGTAGACGGAACCTGTATAGGCCAGGAGTTTAGCTCTGTGTGGTATAAATGGACCTGCGACGACCCCGGCAGCCTGACCTTTACGCTCACTCCGGATAATCCGACAGATGACCTGGACTTTGCCGTTTTTGAAATGAATAACGGCATTGACGATTGCTCTGACCTGACTCTTTTGCGTTGTATGGCCTCTGGCGAGAATGTGGGAGCGCCCTTTCCCGACTGGGAGCCCTGTACCGGCGAGACCGGACTGGCTCTTGGGGATCCGGATGTTGAAGAAATAGCTGGTTGCCAAAACGGAGACAACAACTTCGTTGATGCCCTGGATATGGTAAGCGGAAAAACCTACCTCCTGGTTGTCAATAATTTCAGTAATACCGGCTTTGGATTTTCCATTGAGTTTGGAGGAACAGGTACCTTCCTGGGCCCAAGCCCCGATTTTACATTTGATCCGCCGACAGGCACAGAATGCGACAACGACGTTATAACATTTACCAATAATTCTATAATCCCTCCCGGATTTACCGCAAGCTATGAGTGGTCTTTTGGGGAAGGTGCAAGCCCGCAAACAGCTACCGGTCCCGGACCTCATGATGTGGTATATAACAGCTTTGGAGACAAAGGAGTGCTGCTGCAGATCGTTACCGAAGAGGGTTGTATTGTAAACGATGTTCAGGAACTGTTTATCGAAGAATGCTGCGATCCGGATACCGAACTAATGATCAATCTCGAAGACCTGATCAACCCGATTTGCTTTGGTGACCCAACCGGCTTTTTTGAAGTGGCTGCCAGTGGTGGAACACCGACTTACCTGTTTAGTGTAGACAATAATGTTTATCAGAGCAGCGGTGTGTTTAATCAGCAATCGGCGGGCTTGTATACAGTCTATCTGCAGGATATAAAAGGTTGTAGGGATTCCCTGGAAGTAGAATTAGTGGACCCCGTGCCTTTATTGGTTGATGCGGGTGAGGATCAAACGGTGCAGCTCGGCTTTGATGCAGACCTCCTGGCTACCGTTACTCCCATTGGATCTTTGGTGCAATACTTCTGGATGCCTGCGAACTCGCTGGATTGTATTGATTGCCCCGACCCAACGGCCTTTCCACCGGGGACCACTACCTATTACATTGAAGTTGAAGACGATTTAGGATGTCGGGCTATTGATTCGGTAACTATTTTCGTGGATCCTATCCGGCCGATCTATATACCGAATGCCTTTTCACCAAATAACGATGGCGTAAACGATTTCTTCTCCATTTTCGGCAATCCGGCTGCGGTGCAGATCAATGAATTTAGAATTTTCAGCCGATGGGGAGAGCTCTTGTATGAAGCAACCAATATTCCGCTAAACGATCCCAAATTAGGCTGGGATGGCACTTTCCGGGGAAAACCTATGAATTCAGGCGTGTTTGCGTATTACGCAGAAATCCTGTTTCTCGATGGAGTAGAAGGAATATATAAGGGAGATATTACGCTTGTGCGGTAGCGTGAAAAGTGAAAAGGTGTAACACGGTGTAATCTTTCCCGTTGATTCCGTTCGTTCCGTTTCTCCCGTGTTGGTCATTAAAACCTACCTAAGGTTCACCCGATACCTTCTCAGGATCACATCCTCTGTACGGATAACAAGCAGGTATCTGCCTGCTGGTACCATCGAAAGGTCCATGGTTTTCATATACCTTCCCGGGGCCTGGTTGGTAAACTCCAATCGGCTGGTCTCCCGCATACGGGGATTCATCAGTTTGAAGGATACCGTGCCGGGTTCATCCAGTTGATAGGCTACCTGGACACCCTTTGAGGCTTGGTCAGGAACCAGTTTTGGAAAGGCTTCCCAATTGGAAGGATCATCTTTACCCGTTGAGGATGGATTGTATATCTCCTTTTCACCCCGGGCATTGATCTTTACCAGGCGGTACTGCAGCGATTGGCCGGGACTCAACGCCAGACCATCATCGTATTTTTCATAAGTACATCTGTCGCGACCGGCCGCTTTTAGCTTATGGATAGTCTCAAAGCTGATGCCGCCATCAACAGATCGTTGTACTTCATAATCAGCATTGTTTGGCTCGTTGATTACGGTCCATTGGATCGCAATGTTTTGTCCAAATCGGCTGGCAGAGAAATCACGTAGCTCAAATCCGGTAGATACGGAACCAGGCTCCTGATCTACTTTCATAGACTCCGGCATATCACGAGCAACGAAAACTTCTTCTGTATCCTGAATAATATCCCGGTAGCGATCAATCTTTACCATTGGGCCATTACTTGGATTCCAGATCGGCAGTCCAAAAGGAGGCGTGAATATATCATTGGGATCCACGCTGGCAATATCTTCTGAATTGTCGGTCATGATGGTACGGATTTCTACCCCTTCGTGATCAACAAAAATCCACTTAAACTGATTAAAACTGCCACTGTTTCGGGTCCAGGGTTTATCGTCGTTATTAGACCTGATTGGTGCACCCCAACATCCTTCCCCCAGATAGACAGTGCCACGGTCTTCATCGCGAATAAAGCCTTCATAGCTATCGCTGTCAGTGCTTGGACTGATAGGCCAGGTTGTCTTTACCACGTGGGCGTCTGATTCAACAACGAGGTCGAGTCCGTACTGGTAAAAGAGTTTTGCCCAATGTTCGTATTGGTCGTTTTGATTCTGTTTCTTCGTTGTGTGCGGACGAATAGTATGGTGATACTGGGCAAATTTCCAGATCACGCCTGCGTTGTTTCGAAGGTCTCTTTCGAGCCAGTCGCGTTGTACACCACCAGAAGGCATCAGGGAGTTTAGCGTGTAAAGACGCAAGAGGTTGCCGCCAAAATTGAGGGCATAATAAGCCTGGTTGGAAGGGATCTGAAACAGATCTACCAATTCCTGATTGCTGGCTTCGTGATTTCCCCGGGTTACAACAATAGGAGTGATACGGCCATCTGGTGAAATAGTTAATTGCCAGTCATCAAACCAGCTCTGCCATTGTGGTGCCGTACTCAATTCAGTCATGTCGCCCCCAAACATTACAAAGTGCGGGCGCAGCTTTGAAACCATCAGGTTTGCACTGCGTCGTGCTTCCCGATTGTTGCGGGAGTCTCCTCCGGCAATGATGGAAAGACGCGTATTGGAATCGTTTGGAATGGTTTGGAAATAATAGCGATCGCTGACCCCCTCATTGTCTTTAATCACAAAGTAATAGGTAGTACCCGGTTTCAAACCGCTGATGAAAGCAAAGAAGTTCTTCATCTGCTTCTCCTGGTTAAATTCAGAAGGCTTCGCTGAAAAGCGGTATTCATTTACCTGGCGTCCATGGTCGACCTCATCATACCAAACGACCGGATAATCGCCTGAGAGCTGATCCCAGCCGATGACAATTGAAGTAGAGGGATCGTTGTTGTAACTCAATCGGTATTTACCCGTAGCGGCCTCCATCTGGCCGAAACTCCCACATATGATCAACAGTGTTATTATAAAAGCAGGGGTCTTCATATCGTTCGTCGCTATTATGGCAGTAGCTCTTTTGAGCCTGCCCAACAAAGTTAAGAATATCAATAGGGTAAATGTAGCGTAAAGAACTATTGTTTTATTCTGATGCCTTTCGGCGAATTTTTTGAGTTTGTTTCAGAGGAAAAATAGGTTGCTATTCATCCTCGGCCCTGAATTCGCGATTGACATAGTTGGTTAAGGCGAAAGTCGCTGCCGGATTTGTTCTGTTCGTTTTGCGGTCTTTATAAAGTATCAGAAGTACTAAATATTGTACCTTAGACCCACTATTTTGTTAGCATATTATTAAAGTGCGGGATTTGCACCAAAATGTCTGTTTAAAATGATCAAGGATACTACTATTGCCCAACTGATCAACAAAGAACTCGACCGCCAGCGTCATGGCGTCGAATTAATTGCCAGTGAAAACTTTACCAGTTCTTCCGTTATGGAAGCCATGGGTTCTTGTTTGACGAACAAATACGCCGAAGGTTACCCCGGGAAACGATATTATGGCGGCTGTGAGGTAGTAGATCAGGTAGAACAACTGGCTATAGACCGCTTAAAAGAACTTTTTGGTGCCGCTTACGCGAATGTACAACCGCACTCCGGCGCTCAGGCAAATGCCGCTGTTTTTCTGGCCGTTTTGCAGCCAGGCGATAAGATCCTGGGATTTGATCTTTCGCACGGAGGCCATCTGTCGCACGGCTCACCGGTAAATTTTTCCGGTAAAGTGTACAACCCCTCTTTCTACGGAGTTGAACCGGATACCGGCACGATCGATATGGACAAAGTGGCTGAAACAGCCCGGCGGGAGCAACCAAAATTGATCATTTGTGGTGCTTCTGCTTACTCTCGCGACTGGGATTATGCCCGCTTCCGCGAAATTGCCGATGAGGTTGGCGCTTTGCTGTTGGCAGATATTGCACATCCGGCCGGCCTGATCGCTACCGGCTTGTTGAAAGATCCGATCAAGCATTGCCATATTGTAACTTCTACCACCCACAAGACCCTCCGCGGACCGCGTGGAGGTATTATCATGATGGGAGAGAATTTTGACAACCCCTGGGGCCGTACCACCAAGAAGGGCAATCCCATTAAGATGTCTGCCATTCTCAATAGCGGAGTGTTTCCAGGCATGCAAGGCGGACCATTAGAGCATGTGATCGCTGCCAAAGCCGTAGCTTTTGGAGAAGCCCTCCAACCGGCTTTCAAAACCTATGGAGAGCAGGTAATCAAAAACGCTCAGGCCATGGCCGATGCTTTTGTACAGAAAGGCTACAAAATCATCTCCGGAGGAACCGACAATCATTTGATGTTGATTGACCTGCGCTCCAAAGGCGTAAGCGGCAAACAGGCTGAAGAAGCACTGGTTCGTGCTGATATTACGGTCAATAAAAACATGGTGCCATTCGACGATAAGTCGCCCTTTGTAACTTCCGGAATACGGGTAGGAACAGCTGCGATAACTACCCGGGGGTTCAATGAGGATGACTGCCGCCAGGTGGTTGACTGGATGGATCACGTCATCACCGATTTGGAGCATGATTCAACCATCAAAAGTGTCAGAGAGGCTGTAAATCAATACATGGAGCGATTCCCGCTCTATGCTGAAGCCGGTCAGGTGTCTGCCTGATAAGGCTTTAATCTTTCACAACACGTGCCAGCATGACGCGTCCCGATTTGGTTCGCAATTGTAGGACGTAAACACCGGCCGGGTAGGAGCTGAGGTCTATATTTTCCTGACCGGAAAATGGCTGCGAGTAAAGCAGTTCTCCGGAAATGGAGAATAGATTTAGATTAGCAGCTTCTTCCAGGTTTAGTGAAATTTCCAGGTTGTTTGTCGTCGGATTGGGAAATACTTTCAACTTTTGATTCTGAACCTCCGAAGTGGATGAAGTAGTTCCGAGCCATTCGTTAAAAAGTGTTTGCAGGGAGTCTACGGGTTCTATACCGTCTCCATCTTCCGTGATTACTCCCAGCACCAGAGAAGGACTTCCAAATTCGTCGGCAGGCTGAGCAACTTTGAGAAAAGAAAAAAGGGCTGAAGTTCCATTGCTTGCACAGCGGGTATCGGCGCCTATGACATTTGCGCCCTGCAGCGCCGCCATGAGTTTTTCCGCCAGCATCCCGTCTGTATTGTTGAAATTATCTTCCATGGCGTCCAGAATGAAATCTCCAAGCAGGATGTTTCCCTGGATGGAATAATTATCGCCTACCCGGTGGCTTTTGTAATCATCGGTATTGGAGCCTGTATGCGCAGCTGCCTGTGCCATGCCGTCTACAAGCCCGACCACACCGTATTGCCGCAAAGTGGAATCTCCCTGCACATCATTGGCAATAACATAGTCGATGATTTGCTGTGGCGTGTCTCCCGCTTCCATACGGTTTCGTGCGGAAGCCTGATTGCCGGGCAGATACCAGGCTTGTGTATTGATGGCTCCCAGAGCGGGAAAGAGCTCTCCCAGAAAATCGGCATCTAATCCAAAGTTGCCGAGATCAACGCAGGAAGCTCCCGCGCTGCCGACTTCTTCGGTCTCTGCATCAACGGCAACAATGGAGTATGTATCCTGTGCTTGTAATGTTTGGAGGCTAAAAAATGCAAAAAAGAGGCAGGCAAAAATTCTCATAGGGATAGTTTAAACAATAAACATTCTGACAATGGCTTTCTCCAGTTCTTCGGGATTTTGAGTGCCAATTAGTATGCGGTCCCCATCGCTTAATTCGAGTTGGAGGCCTTTGTGACCGGTAGCAGTAAAAGCTCTTCCCTTGCCAAATCGAAGACCCCAGCCACCATACTCTTTAATGGGCTTGTATTCCCGAATGTAATACTTTGAGATTTCAACTTCTGAGATGATCCGGGTAGTGAATGGCGCAAATTCGACAACGACCTGATCTTTTTCAACAGAAGTAGTCAGGGTCATATTCCGAAACAGGATAATCAGCGCAAAGGGAAAAAGAGCAAAGAAGATAAGCAGGAGGTCTGGAGCCGGATTCGTGCCAAAGGGCTTTCCGAGGATAACTTGCTGTACAATTCCCCACAGAAAGAGCAGTTGAAGCCCGATCAAAATGATCCAGATCCAGGGTTGGTTGAATTTTTGTACTTCCCTGTAGATTGGTTCTTCCATGACATGGTTTTTCCTTACACCATGAAGATACGGCATTTTAGGAAAGCATTCGCCGGAAGGCAAAAAAGCGCAGCAACCGGCGAATGCAAAAGCTTATCGAATTACTTCGATCCGCTCACTATGAGAAGCTGTCTGACTGCGGAACTGAACAAAGTACAAACCGCTTGAGAGTTCGGTCGGAATGCTCCAGGTCAATTGCTGCTGCCCGGCATCAAAGCGCTGCTGGTCTGCCAGAACGGCAACTGCTTTTCCGGTCAGGTCGAATACCGTGATACTCAAATCCTGGGTTTCAGCCAGGTTAAAAGAGATGTCGGCCACATCCGAAGCCGGTACCGGAGAAATGGAAAGATCATTCAGCGAAAGCTGCTCAGCCGTTCCGGTGGTGATTTGACTGGAGAAAAAGTCGATTACAGCCGCAATGTTGGTCTGGGCAACCTCCGAGGTGGAAGCCAGGGAAAGATCGAAGTAGTAGGTGAGGGCAATGGAGGTGCCATCGTCATACCAGGTGCCACACACTTCGCCTTCCAACGCATAACCGCTGCCGGCAAATTCATAGATCGGCACGGTTTCGGTGCGTGGCGTAACGCCATCGGCATACCACAGGGTGCTAAAAATGAAATTAACGTCATTTAGGCCGGGAATGGGCTGGTCGGTTGCAGGGGTAACAAAAGGTACACCTGTTTCACCATCGTCGGTATAAGACTCCACCGCGAATGATTCTACCCCGAGATAGTCGTATTCAAAATCGCCGGCTGCAAAATCTACTGGCGGACTGCCATAGCGGTCGAAGAAGAAGTCATGCCCGATGAGCCAAAGGTTGCCTCCTCCGGAAAGATAGGCAGCAAGGTCTGTGTTGATCTCATCGTTGCCGTACCAAAGGTACAATCCGTCTCCCCAGGAAGAGGTGTGCCAAACGACCAGATCATACTGTTCCAGTGTGGCCAGCTCCGGGGAGAAGCCTTCAGTTTGAGCGTCAAATAAGGTGTAGGAAATTCCTTCTGCATCAAAAGCATCGGTAAGGAACATCGAGTTTGCATAATTGTCGGCCGAGTCATCTACAAACAGGATCGAAAGCTGTGCCTGAAGAGGTCCGGCAAACAAGGTCAGCAGGAATAAAAAGGTGTAAAAATTTCGCATCATGGAGTTGGTAATTGATTATATAATTAATGTATGTAAGATTCTGTACCCATCAGAATAAGGGGATAGGCGTTGGGGTCGAGCCATTCGATCAGGGCTTTCATCTCTTTTGGCTCCATCGAAACGCAACCCAGTGTCGGTTTCCCAGGACCGCGTTCAACATGCATAAAAATGGCACTGCCAGCGCCGGGAACAACAGGATCGGTATTGTATTGAACGATGAGTCCGTAGCTGTAAAGGTCATCTGCACGCCGCATTTTCTCCATCTCTTTGGTCCCCGGCTTGTAGCGAATTAGCTGGTTGTAATTGCTGGAATCCGGGTCACTCATCCAGTAGTGTGAATCATCGAGTGTGATAAATTCCATGCTGGTTTTTAAATCGTTTGTATATCCAAATGCAGGTCCGAGCAGGAACAAGCCGGAAGGTGCTTTGCCGTCCCCTTCTCGCTTTTCGCCGAAAGGCGCAAAACCAGCCTTGCCAATATTGACCGGGATATTCTCCCGGAGCACGACCCAACTGCCTTCCTGTTTTTCGTAAGCGGACATTTTTGCGGTAGTGGAAGTAGTGGTTGCTGCGGCTACTACAATCAATTGTTTACTGCCTTCAATTTGTGGAAACTTATCGAGAATATCTTCGGAGAGATCCTGATTGGGCAGATTGACTTCCCGGGTTTCGGGAACAGGTGGATCTTGTTCCGGAGTATCCGTTTCGGGGGAACCACAGGAAAAAAGAAAGATTGGAAGGAGGAACAGCGGGAGCAGCCTGTTGACCATTACTGATTTATTTGGGTGTAACAACTTCAAAGTTAAATTAGGTCTTTCAAGGTAAGTGTTCAAATTATTCATTATAAAATGACTGAATCTTTTTGCAAAACACTACCTGGCTAGCTGTACTGTCACTCAAACTTCAGGGCACTCTTAATATTGATAATTAGTATAATCCTGTACCACTATTTGCTCATAGTACTCTGCTCCACCTCTGAGGGGGAGCTGTCCGCTTTTAGCGGGCTGAGGGGGAGAACCCCCGTTCTGACTTAATTGTATTTGCCTCCGGCGGCTTCTTTGCCTTGATGCAAATGAAGCAAAGATCA